>NZ_ATDN01000021.1 GCF_004014805.1 Mycolicibacterium elephantis DSM 44368 | reverse complement strand
TCGGCCTACCCGTCGTCCCCGACGTGTAAATCACATACGCCACATCATCGGGCGAAGGCCCCACCAACCCCGACATCGGCTCAACACCAACCGCCTCAGCGACATCAACCACCCCCACCCCCCGGCCGGCCACCCGGTCAGCCAACACCGCCGTCGTAACCACCACCACCGGAGCCGCATCAGCAAGCACAAACTCCAACCGCGCCAACGGCACCGAAGGATCCACAGGCACATAAGCCGCGCCCACCTTCACCACCGCCAACATCGCCACCACAGCATCAACCGAGCGCGGCAACAACACCCCCACCCGATCACCGGCACCCACACCCCGGCCGACCAACACCGCCGCCAGCCGATCCGAAGCCACATCGAGCTCACCGAACGTCAGCGACCGCCCCTCACACGACACCGCCACCGCATCGCGCGCCCGTTCAACCACAGCCCCAAACAACGCCGGAATCGACCCCGACCCCAAAACCCCGTCAACAACCGCAGCCCGATTCCCCCACCCCTCGAGCCGCAACAACTCAAGATCATCAACCACATCCATCGACGACAGCCGCCGCGAGGAATCGTCAACCATCGCCACCAACACCCGCTCCAACCGCTTCGCGAGCTCGGGAAGTTCGAAAGCAGACAGTGGTCCCCCGGTGCCAGACGTGCTGAAGAAGAGTTGGTCGCCGGCGCCAGAGAAGATCAGACCGAAATCGCCTACCTGACCGGGGTTGGTGAAGGATGCCGACGCCTCGACGTCAGCGAAGTCAAGGGTCAGGGCCGACGGCATGAAGTTGACGCTCACCCGATCGGCCGGCTGGTCCGTGCCGTTCGCGCGGGATCTGCGTTCGAGCGCGTACACCGGGAACCGCTGATGCTGCAGGGCTTCCCGGATCCGCGCGTCGACATATCGGCAGAAGTCGACGATGGTCGAGTCGGGCGACATCCGCAAAACCAACGGCACCACTCCCGAAAGCATCCCGGGCAGCGTCTTTGACTCCGGCTGGACTCGCCTGCTGACCGGAAAATCGAGCACTACCTCCGAATTGCCGGTGCACCATCCCCGCACCAAGAGCGCGCACGCCGCGGTGATGACCGACGATCGTGGCAGGTTCCACGCCTGTGACAACTCTTGAACCTGCCGCAGGACAGCGGGATCCAACCGGACCGGTGTCGGGGGCTGATCCCCATCATCGCTGTCGGTCGACGGTGCCGCCCAGTGGCCGTGTTCATTCTGGCTCGGCAGGTTTTCGGCCCAGTAGGCCTGGTCTGCCTGGTACTCCGCAGACGCTTCGTAAGCCGATTCGCAGTCGACGAGGTCTTGCAGGGAACCGAAGAAGGCGGGAGGAAAGGGCTCACCGGAGACCATTGCGCCGTATACGGTCGCAATCCGGTGGGCCAGGAGCGTGATTCCGGTTCCGTCGATGACGATGTGATGAAAGCAGCCGAACAGGTAGAACTCGTCGTCCCAGGTTTGGAAAAGCGTGAACTTGAACAGTGGGCCGGTGAGCGGCATCGGGGTGCGCTGGATCTCCCGCGCCATCCGACGGGCCTCCTGCACCGGATGGCGGGAATCGCTCAGGTCGTGGAAGGTGATCTCGATGTCAGGGTCGGCGATTGCCCTCTGGAAGACCTGACCATCCGTCTCAAAGATCGCAGCCCTGACCGGTTCGGCCTCGCCGATCACGTGACGGATCGCGCGTCCGAGCAGTTCGCGATCTATGACGCCGTCGAAGCGGGCGAGCACACCCAGCTGCCAGTCCGTGCTGGAGTGGCCCGTTTCCTCGGCAAGCCAAATGTCCAGCTGTGCCCGCGTCAGAGGACGCGCGCCTTCGTCAAGCCTCATCGGATCCCCGATCCCACACGCTATTTACGATCAGAAGCTCCACCCGCTACCAGCCTCTCGCGCAGAGTCTTCGGCCGGATGTCGGGCCAGTTCTGTTCGATGTAATCCAGACACGAGGCCCGGTCGGCCTCGCCGTACGCCATGTACCAACCGGCAGGCACGTCGGCGAATGTCGGCCACAGGCTGTGTTGCTCTTCGCCGTTGACCAAGACATAGAAGGTTCCGCTGTCATCATCAAAAGGGTTGTTGCTCACCCCGGCTCTCCAGATCCCAGCTAATTGACGCTTCCGCAATAAAATGTAAACCATACTTCCCCGCGTGGGCCCTGTCACCCAGTTGGAGGTGAACCCGGCCACCTATTCTCCGACCGCCAAACGAGTTTTCCTGCGGCACCGAGATTTTGAGCGGAGTGCTTAACGTCTTGGCGCGCAGTCCCGGCATCGACGTGGTTAGCTCGGCGACGAAATCAGGGCTATGGATTCATTTCGTTTGCAAGCTTCGACGAGGGATCGACTGTGCCACAGCGTCTTTTGGTGCAATTTTTTGGTGTCTCCCATGACGCTGGTGAGCTCTGGCGCGTAGTTAGCTAGGTACTGCCCTTGTGCCCCTTGCGAATTGGTTACTCGTCAGTAAGTTGCGTTGCACACCGGGCACGTCGAACGAAGTGCTCACTGGCCGATCCGGTAGTCGCGTTGCGCCGAGCCGTCCGCGACGGCCATCCAGAGGGCCGGACACCAGATCCCGGGGCCGTGGGGCGGATTCCTAGCCCACAGCTATTTTGCCGCTGCGCGCAATTGAGATCTCAGTATTCGGTACTCCAACAACCCGGCCCGCATCTGCTCGTAGATGGCAGAACCGGGAAGTGCGAGAAAGTTGGCAACACGAGCATTCCCGTCGCCGTAAACCTGTGCCCAATTGTCGCTCGCTTGATCGCGTGAGGCCAATACATTGGCGGTGATATCACGGTCGCTTTCGGTGACGAAACCCAACGTCGCTAAACGCATCCTGACGTAGTCCCAGTCATCAGGGCTCAAGAAATCGGTGTGCAGAAACCATGCGCCGGGGCGGCATATCCTGCGAACTTCGTTGAGGAACTTCAGCAAGTTCCCATACGAATGCGACGACTCCACATTGAGGACCGCATCGCAGAACTCATCGGGCAGGGGCAGGTCCAACGCGTCGCCGACCTTGAAGTCGATCGGGTGCTTGGTATGCGCCTTGCTGCAGAACGCGATTGCTTCCGAGGACATATCAATGCCGACAACCTCGCCGTCGAATTTCTCCGCGACCAATGCCGAGTTTCCACCCCGGCCACAACCGATCTCGACGATCGTGCGGTTATTGAGATCAACGGGTCCGACAACCTCAAGCACCAATCGGACCGAATTGGCATTGAATGTGCCTTCGCGGATGTCGAAGGCGGACTCGTTATTCCCGTCCGTCGGGAGGTATCCGTAATTGAGGAAAAACGATGAATCGGCAACTCCGACTTCTTCGAGCCGGCGGCTCAGTTTGTTGTAGAAGCTGCGCCATCCACCGGCGGTCGTGGAAAGCAGATCATCGGCCAGGTGCGCCGACATCGCCACACGTGACTCACTTTCCGATTCCACGTGGACCGACGTTTCGTCAGGGTGAGCCATCTATGCCATCCCAATCAAGGCCGCGATCATTGTGTGCCCTCAGGCGAACCGACGGTATCGGAATCTTTCATCTCCGGCATCTGGGCGGCCAGGTACTCGGCGAGCGACCCGATTGTCGGATAGTCGAAGACCGCGGTGGCGCTGATCGTGACCGCGCCACCGAACTGTGGCAACAACCGGTTGCTGAACTCGACCGCCATCAGTGAATCTGTGCCCAGTTCAAGGAACCTGCTGGTGGCCGCCGGTGGTTGCGCAAGCCGCAGGAAGTTCTGTACCTCGTACCGCAGGTACTCGGTAAGGAAGCTCCCACGTTCCTCCTCAGGCACCTCGTGCAGTTGCCGGAGCAACTCGCTGTCGCCGCGCGTGGCCGCGACCGAGCTCGGAAGCAGATGGTCGAGAATGAACGGACGAGATCCACCCAGGCCCTTGGCGGCACGCTGCCAGTTGGCCTTGAGAACGGTGACCTGTCCGGTTCCGTGGGCGAGGATCTCATCCAGCGCGTTGAGAGCGGCAGTGGGATCCAACGGAATCAGCCCTTGCGCGCTGAGATTTGCGCGCGCGGCGTGCGAGGTGGCCATGCCGCCCTGCGCCCACGGACCCCAGTTGACGCTGGTCGCCGGGAGGCCCTGCGCGCGGCGCGCCGCGACGAGCCCGTCGAGCATCGCGTTGGCGGTCACATAGTTGGCCTGGCCGGGCGAACCGAGCACGCTGGCTGCCGACGAATACACGACGAAGAACTCGAGTGCGTCGTTCTCGGTGTGTCGATGCAGGTGGTGGGCACCAAACGCTTTGGGTGCCAACACGGTTCGGAAACGCTCAACGTCCTGCTGGGTCAGCAGCGCGTCGTCCAGCACGCCCGCACCGTGTATCACCCCGGCGAGCGGGGGCAGCTCGGCGCGGATCCGTTGCAACAGCTCGACGACCTGAGCCTCTTCGCCGACATCCGCGGTGAACGTGTCGATCTGACACCGGTGGCGCTCCATGATGTCCGCGATCGCCCGTTGTGCCTCCGCGTCGGGCATGCGCCGGCTGGTCAGCACGATGTGACCTGCCCCGAGCTGCGCCAAGTGGGCCGCGGTGTGCAGGCCGAGCGCACCGACACCGCCGGTGATCAAGTAGCTCCGGTCTGCCCGCGGCTGCAGTGGTTTCGGCATTTGGAGCACGATCTTGCCGATGTGCCGCGCCTGCTGCATGCGCCGGAACGCGATCTTGGCCTCCGTCAACGGATAAACCTCGGCAGGGAGTGGCAAGAGCTCACCGCGTCCCATGCTTTCCGCCAACTCGGCGAGCAAGCTGCCCACCCGCTCGGGCTCCTGTTCGATGGTGGCGTCCAGCGCCACGATCTCGTAGGCGATGTCGGGCCGGACCTCGGCCATCTGTTCTGGCGTCCAGATGTCTCGCTTGGCGATTTCGACGAACCGGCCATCCCTGGCGGTCGCCCGCACCGTCGCTTCGATGAACCCTTCGTTGGTGAGGCTGTTGAGCACCACGTCGACACCGGCACCGTCAGTGTCGGCGAGGATTTGGTCCGCGAACGCAGTGCTACGCGAATCGTAGACATAGTTCACGCCCATCTCGCGCAGCGTCGCACGTTTGTAGGTGCTGGCGGTCGCGAAGACGGTCGCACCGGCCTGCCGGGCCAGCTGGATCGCGGCCAGCCCGACGCCGCCGCTCGCGGCGTGGATCAGCACCCGATCACCCGGACGAATCTTGGCCCAGTCGAACGCAAGCCGGGTCGTGAGCGCCCCAGCGGGGATGGTCGCCGCTCCCACGGCGCTCACCCCGTCCGGCAGCGGCGACAGGAACTGGGCCGGAATGTTGACCCGGGAAGCGAATCCACCCTGCATGAAGCCGAAGACGCGCTGACCGACCTCGAATCCGGTCACGTCGGCGCCGACCTCGGTCACGATGCCGGCAAGGTCACCGCCGATGCGTCCCGGATCGCCGGGGTAGAGGCCGAGCACATTCAGCACATCGCGGAAGTTGAGGCCCGCGGCCTCCACCCGGATCTGCACCTGGCCCGCCGGTGGCGGCGGCACATCGATCTCGACGAGGCGCAGGTTGTCGATGGCGCCGCGTTCGGTCGGCTCCAGGATGTAGTCGGTCGCACGGGGCACCGAGAGGGGGCCACCGCGTGACCACGGCAGTACCCGGGGTACCAGGTACTTCCCTTGTCTCAGCGCGAGTTCGGGCTCATCGACGGATGCGGCGAGCAGGCCTGGCAGCGTGCGCACGACGTCGTCGAGTTCATCGAAGTCAACCAGCTTGCAGCGCAGCGCCGGTTGTTCGGTGATGATCGTTCGTCCGAGTCCCCACAGCGCCGACTGCGCCGGATCGACCGGCTCGCCGGATTCGGTGGCCACCGCCCGTTCGGTGATGAGCCACAGCCCACCGGTGAGTTTCACGTCCTCGTGTGCCTGCAACATCCGCACGACGGTGAGCAACTGCTCGATCTCGTTCTCCAGGCGGGCGGCGAACTCCCCGGCGGACTCCTCGGATCCGGGTTGTCCGGCGCTGCGCCAGACGATCCCGGCGACCGGAGCGCCGCGATCCTGGGCCTGCGCGATCAGCCGCTTCCAGGATTCTGGATCGGAGAGCGAGTCGCGGTCCAGCGCGACCGAACCCGGGAGGCCAGCCGACAACTCGTCGAATCCAGCGACCACCCAGGTACCCTCGGACGCCCCGCCGGCGTCGCCTTCGACCGGCGTCGGCATCTCTTGCCAGCCCATGGTGTAGAGGTTGCGGGTGGCGTCGCCGCCGAGACCGCGCAACAACGCCTCGCGGGGGGCGCGCTTGACCGCGAACTCGCGGATCTCACCCAGCAGGCGCCCATCTCGGTCCACGAATTCCAGGTCGAAGACCTGTGTTTCGCTCTCGGCGCTTCCGGTCTGCCACCGCGCACGGCAGTAGAACCGTTTCGGCATCTTCTCCCGAATCACGACGCGCCCGTACCGCAACGGCAGGAAGAGATCCGCCATCGGTCCGCCTTCCTCCGTCGCGGCCAACACCGCGGGGAATGCCGGGAAGGCGACACCGGTGCAAAGGTCGAGCAGCACCGGGTGGATCGGCTCACTGCCGAGTTGTTCGGCGAGTTCCTCGCCGATCGCGACATCGCCGATCGCCTCACCGTCACCGGCCCACAGCGATTTGAGGGAACCGGCCCAGGTGGGACCCCAGAAAAGTTCCATGTCGGCGAAGGTGTCGAACAGCTGCTGCGGTCGTGTCCGCCGCAACCGTTCGCAAGCGGCCTCGATGGTTTCCGACGTATCCGAGGCGGGCACGTCGTCGAGGCTGGTGACGATTCGGCCGTCGGCGTTCAACGCCCACTCGGCGTCGCGCTCCCCGTACGGGCGGCTGTGCACCTGGAAGGTAGAGCCGCTGCCGTCCTCGAGTGGACGCAGCGTCAGTTGAACCTCACGAGAAGCCTTCTCGGGCAGGATGATCGGTTCGTAGAAGAAGACCTCACGCACCTGCGCAGGCACTCCGACCGCGGCAAGGGCCATCGCGGCATACGTCGCGCCCGGAACGACAACGGTGCCGTAGATGACGTGATGCGACAGCCACGGCTGCGTCTTGACCGACCACCGGCCGGTGTAGACGGTCTCGCCGGACGCGAGATCCTTCATGCTGCCCAGAATTCCGGATTCGAAGATGCCCTGGCCGTCGATGTCTCGGATGTCGACGGTCTTGGGCCAGAAGCGACGTCGCTGGAACGGGTAGGTGGGCAGTTCGACCCTGCGGCGCGGCTGATGGTGCACCGCGGCGAAGTCGGGCCGGTGGCCGGCGACGTACACAGCGGCCAGCGCGTCTGCCATCTGCCGTCGGTCATCGGTGCCCTTGCGCAGGCAGGCGACGGCGCGCGGGGAAGGCGAGGACTCCGGCCAGGCCTGTACCGCGGCGCCGGTCAGAACCGGTTGCGGTCCGATCTCCATCAACACCGAGCAGCCCAGCTGAGCCACCGTCTGGATGCTCTCCGCGAACTGCACCGGCTGGCGGGAGTGCCGCCGCCAGTATTCGGCGTCCAGCGGGGTTTCGGCCGTGATCACCGCGCCGGTGTGGTTGCAGACGAGCGGCAGGGTCGGCGTGGCGAACTCGAACCCGCGTGCGTACGACTCGAATTCGTCGAGTGCGGGCTCCAGCAATACGGAATGGAAGGCATGGCTGGTGTCCAGCCAGGTGCACCGGATGCCCTCGTCGCTCAGCTTGGCGACGATCTGCTCCAGGTCCGCAGCCGGACCCGACAACACCGTGTTGGGGCCGTTGTAGGCGGCGACCGAAACCTGCGGGAAGTCGTCGGCCGCGCGCTCGACCTGCGACGCAGCCGCGAATACCGCGACCATCCGGCCACCCTCGGGCAGCTCGCCGAACAGCCGGCCACGTTCGGCCATCAACCGTGCCCCGTCCTCGAGGCTGAACACGCCTGCGACACACGCCGCCGCGTACTGCCCCACGCTGTGCCCGAGCACCACGTCGGGTTCGACGCCCCACGACTGCCACAACCGCGCGAGCCCCATCTCGACGGCGAACAGCGCCGGTTGAGCGAATGAGGTGTGCCCCAGGGACTTGGCGTCGCCGTCGGTTTCGAACAGCACCTCCAGCAACGGGCGCGGCAGCATTCCGTCGACCGCCTCGGCACAGCGGGTCACGGTTTCGGCGAATACCGGTTCGGTGTCGAACAGTTCGCGCGCCATGCCGGGGTACTGGCTGCCCTGCCCGGTGAACAGCCACGCCGTCTTCGGTGGGTCACCGCACTCGCCGCGCACCGCACCGGGTCCCAGCCGGTTCTCGGCCAACTCGGACAGCAGGTCGCGCGCATTCTGCACCGAATCCACGACCATCGCGGCGCGGTGCTCGAAGTGCGAACGTCCCGCGCCCGCAGTGAAGCTCACGTCGGCGATGTCGGCGTCCTGATGGCTGTCGAGCCAGTCCGCATAGCGCCGCGCCAAGGCCGCCAGGGCTTGCGGTGACCGCGCCGACAGCGGCAGCACGCTCACCGATTGGTCACCGGTAACCGGTTCCGAAACAGCTTCTGGGGCCGCGGACTTCGACGGTGCCTCTTCGATGATGACGTGGGCGTTGGTGCCGGAGAACCCGAAGGAGCTCGTTCCCGCACGGCGCGGACGGCCGTTGGCCTGCCAAGGAATCGCCTTGTCCACCACCCGTACCGGCAGCGAGTCCCACGGGATGTTCGGTGACGGGTTCTGGAAGTGCAGGTTCTGCGGCAGCATTCCGTGCTGCAGGGACAACACGACCTTGATCAGGCCGGCGATACCGGCTGCCGACTCGAGGTGGCCGACGTTGGTCTTCACCGACCCGATCAGAAGCGGCCGGTCGGTATCGCGGGCGATGCCGTAGGCGGCCGCGGCGGCCTGCACCTCGATCGGATCGCCGAGCGAGGTGCCTGTCCCGTGGGCCTCGAGGTAGTCGATATCTCCGCCGACGAGACCGGCGCGGGCCAGCGTTGCGGCGATAAGCCGTTGCTGCGCACCGCCGTTGGGCACCGTCAAACCGCTGGAAGCACCGTCCTGATTGACCGCGCTGCCCCGGATGACCGCGCAGATCTGATCGCCGTCGCGCTCCGCGTCGCTGAGCCTCTTGAGCACCAGCACGCCGCAGCCCTCACTGCGCGCGTAACCGTTGGCCGCGGCGTCGAACGTCTTGCATCGGCCGTCGGCCGACAGCATTCTCGCGCGTGAGGTCGCGACGATGGACGCCGGGCTGACCAAGACGTTCACCCCGCCGGCCAGCGCCATGTCGCAGTCTCCGGAGTGCAACGCCTGGCAGGCTTGATGCACGGCCACCAACGAGGCGCTGCACGCGGTGTCCACCGCCATCGCCGGACCCTCGAGGCCCAGTGCGTAGGCGACCCGGCCGGCGATCACGTTGAGCGCGTTGCCGGTGATGAAGTGGGCTTCGATGGTCTCGACCGAGTTGGCGTTCAACAGCTGCGAGTACTCGTTGGCGGCCACCCCGACGAACACGCCGCTTCGGGTGCCCCGCAACGAGGATGGTGCGTAGCCGGCGCGTTCGAGCCCCTCCCAGGCGATTTCGAGCATCAACCGTTGCTGGGGATCCATCCACACCGCTTCGCGCGGGGAGATGCCGAAGAACTCCGGATCGAACCCGTCGACGCTGTCCAGGTAGCCGCCGTAACGGGTGTAGATCTTGCCCGGCGCCTCGGGGTCCGGGTCGTAGTAGTCGTCGACGTCGAAGCGGTCGTCGGGAATCTCGCGGATCGCGTCGACGCCGCCCGACAACAACTCCCAGTACGCCTCGGGGTTGGGCGCACCCGGGAAGCGGCAGGCGACCGCGACGATCGCGATCGGTTCATCGCTGCGCGCCGGCGCGACCGCGGCCGGTTGTACCGGTGCGGGGGCACTGGGCGCCGGTGTGTCGATGTTGAGGACGTCGCTGAGCAAGAAGTCCGCCACGTCGACAAGGCGCGGATAGTCCATCGCGAGGGTTGACGGCAACCCCTTGCCCACGGCCCGCTCGACTCGGCGCCGAAGCTCAACGGCCATCAGCGAATCCATGCCGACGTCGAAGAAGCCGGCCTCGTCGCGGATTTCGGCGGGGTCGATGCGGGTCACGTCGGCAACCACGTCGCGCAGGTAGTCCACGACGAGTTTCTTCCGTTGACCGGCCGGCGCGACGGTGACCCGCTCGACCAGCTGGGTGCTGCCACCGTCCGACGCGGCCGGCACCGACTCGGGGACCTCGCGCTGCAACTGGGCGAAGAAGGCTCGCTTGCCGGCCATCTGGTACAGCGGCAGGAAGCCGGCCCAGTCGATCTTGGCCACCACGCCGTGCGATGCGCCCTTGCTCGACGAGCCCATGAGCTCGGCCATGCCCGCCAACGCATCGGCGGGCGTCAGCGGCCGGACCCCCCGCTTGTCCAATTCGGCGCGGGCGGCATCGTCTGCCATCCCCGCGTTCAACCAGGGACCGAAGTTGACGCTGATCCCCGGCACACCACGCTCGCGCTGGTGCCAGGCCAATCCGTCGAGGAAGGCGTTCGCGGCGCTGTACGCGGTCTGGCCGCCGGCGCCCCACACCCCGGCGATCGAGGAGGTGCTGAGGAAGAAGTCGAGCTTCATGCCCGCTGTCGCTTCGCTCAGATTCCAAGCGCCCCACACCTTGCCGGCGAACACGCGACCGATCTCGGCGTCGTCCAAGGTCTGCAGCGGCGTCGTGCTGATCTCACCTGCGGCGTGTACGACACCGCCCAGCGCGGGCAGTTCGGCCCGCACCGTGGTCAGCACGCGGGTGACGTCGTGCGGGTTGGCCACGTCGGCGGCGATGACCCGGATCTCACAGCCGGACTGTTCGCGGATCGCGTCGATGCGCTGCTGCGCGCTGTCGCTGGGCGCGCGGCGGCTGGTGAGCACCAGGTGTCGCGCGCCGTGCGCGGCTAGGTAGCCGGCGACCTCCAGCCCGATCGCGCCCAGCCCGCCGGTCACCAGATAGGTCGCGTCGTCGCGCAGCTTCAGCGGTGCCGCGCTCGGCTGCCCTGCGCGGCGGGTCAGCCGCGGGACATAGACCGCCTGGTCGCGAAGCGCGATCTGGTCCTCACCGGCAGGCGCCGTCAGCAGATGGTCGATCAGCAGCGACCAGTCGCTGCCGTCCGAGGCGCCCGTCGCCGACAGATCCGCCAAACCGCCCCACAGCCGTGGATGTTCCAGCGAGGCGGCGCGACCGAAGCCCCACACCGAGGACTGTGCGGGCGACACGGAATCCGCACCGACAGCGCGTTGTGCGCCACGGGTTATCAGCCAGATGGGGGTGCGGAGCTCGGCCGCAGCGGCGGCACGCAACAGTCGCCTCGTCCCGCTCAGCACCTGGTGTTGCATCCGCAACAGCGACTGCGTCGACGGTGCGGTCTGCGGATCCAGTGCTGCGAGGTTGAGGATGCGTGTCGTCTCGTCGTCTGCGACCGCGGCGCGCAACGTGGCCCCGAGCCGCTCCTCGTCGGCGTCGGACATGGGCAGGTCGAGGGTCTGGTACCGGTGCCCGCGTGCGGTCAGCGCGTCGGCCAATGGCGCGACCGCATCGGGGTCATCGCAGACCAGCAGCCAGGACGAACCCGTACCGCTGTCGGCCTGCGCCGCCCCGCCCGCGGCTTTCTCCCAGCGGATCTCGTAGCGGGAGTCCGTGATCGAGAGCGCTTTGCGCTGTTGGTTATGTTGTGCGGCAAGCTTTTTCAGCATATCGACGGCCTGCTGGTCGCCGTCGGCGCCGCCTAACAGCGCAGCGAGTTCCTCGAACCGGCCGTCCTCGAGAAGCCGGACGGTCTCGGTGCGCGCGGCTTGGGTCTCATCCACCGTCTGGGTGGGCCGGACCCGCTGCTCACGGAACCAGTACTGGCGGTGCTGGAACGGATAGGTGGGCAGGTCGACCTTGCGCGCCGGCCCGGCCAGCGCCGCGAAGTCGGGTCGGTGGCCCGCGACGTATGCGTTGGCAAGGGCTTCGGTGATCTGCCGGTGGTCGGCGATGTTGCGGCGCAGCGAGGCGATCGCGCGCGGCGCGGTCGCCGGGTCCGGCCAGGCCCGCATGGCAGCGGCGGTCAGCACCGGCTGCGGGCCGATTTCCAGCAGCATCGAGCAGCGAAGATCGGCCAGGGTGCGCACACTCTTGGCGAACTCGACCGGCTGCCGGGCATGGCGCCGCCAGTAGGCGCCGTCCAGTTTGGCGCTTCTGCCCAGGGCCGCGCCGGTACGGTTGCAGATCAACGTCTTTCGTGGCGGGCGGAACTCGAACCGGTCCGCGTACGCTTCGAACTCGTCGAGGACCGGATCCAGCAGCGCCGAGTGGAACGCGTGGCTGGTGTCGAGCCAATCGCAACGAACACCGTCGGCCTCCAGGCGGGTGACCACCGACTCCAGATCCTGCGCTGGCCCGGAGAGCACCGTGTTGGCGCCGTTGTAGGCGGCGACCGACAACCGCGGGAACTCGTCGGTCAGGCTCTCCACCCGTTCGGCGGCGGCGAAGATCGCGACCATCCGGCCACCGTCGGGCAGGCTGCCGAACAACCGGCCCCGCTCGGCCATCAGCAGCATTCCGTCCTCGAGGCTGAACACCCCCGCGACGCAGGCCGCCGTGTACTGGCCGACGCTGTGCCCGATCACCACATCCGGTTCGAAGCCCCACGACTGCCAGAGGCGGGCCAGGCCCATCTCCACCGCGAACAATGCGGGCTGGGCATAGCTTGTCTGCCGCAGGGTGTCCTGGGCCTCGGGGCCGTCGCCGAAAATGACGTCCAGCAACGGCTTTTCGAGTACGTCGGCGACGGCTGCCGTGCACCGGTTCAACGTATCGGCGAATACCGACTCGGTGTCGTACAGCTCGCGAGCCATTCCCGCGTACTGGCTGCCCTGGCCGGTGAACAACCAGGCAGTCTTCGGCTTGTCATTGCATTCGCCGCGGATCAGTCCCGGCGCCGGTCGGTCTTCGGCCAGCGCGCGAAGGGTTTCACGGGCGGACTCCACCGAATTCACCACGAGGGCGGCGCGGTGCTCGAAGTGCGATCGCGTGACCCCGGCGCTGAAACACACGTCTGCCAGAGGGGCCTCGGGATGCTCGGCCAGCCAGCTTCCGTATCGCTGTGCCAGTTCCACCAGGGCAGCCGGGCTACGGGCCGACAACGGCAACACGGTGAAGCGCCGGTCGTCGGTCGGCGCCTGGGTGACCTCTACGGTCCGACGCGCCACCTCTGGGGCTTCCTCGAGGATGACGTGCGAGTTGGTCCCGGAGAACCCGAACGAGCTGACTCCGGCGATACGGGGGCGTCCGTCCCGCGGCCACGGCACGTTCTCATCCACCACCCGCACCGCGAGCCGATCCCAGGGGATGTGCGGCGACGGCTTCTGAAAGTGCAGTTGCTTGGGCAGTTCCTCGTGCTCGAGCGACAGCACCACCTTGATCAGGCCCGCGATCCCGGCGGCGGCCTCCAGGTGCCCGATGTTGGTCTTCACCGAGCCGATCAACAGCGGATGGTCGGGGTCGCGTCCGTTGCCGAGCACCGCACCGGCGGCCTGCACTTCGATCGGGTCACCGAGGGAGGTCCCGGTCCCGTGCGCCTCCAGGTATCCGACATCGCCTGCGGAGACGCCTGCGCTGGCCAGGGCTTCGTTGATGACCCGTTGTTGCGCAACACCGTTGGGCACTGTCAAACCACCCGAGGCGCCGTCCTGGTTGACCGCGCTGCCCCGGATGACGGCCCGGATCCGGTCACCGTCACGGATCGCGTCAGCGAGGCGCTTGACGACGACGACACCGCAGCCCTCACCGCGCACATAACCGTCGGCGGACGCGTCGAAGGTCTTGCACTTGCCGTCGGGAGCCAGCATCTTCGCGCGCGCGAAGGACATCACGCTCTTCGGGCTGAGCAATACGTTCACGCCACCGGCCAGCGCGACATCGCACTCCCCCAAGCGCAACGCCTGACACGCCTGGTGCACTGCCACCAGCGACGAGCTGCACGCCGTGTCGACGCTGACCGCCGGGCCCTGCAGCCCCATCCCGTAACTGATCCGGCCCGCCCCCGCGGCCGCCGACGAGCCGATCGCCTGATACGAGTCGATCTCGGCGTAAGGGATTTCTTCCGAGATCAGCTGCAGGTAGTCATGGGTCCCGATCCCCACGAACACGCCGGTCTTGGTGTTCGCCAAATCCGACGGCGCGGTACCGGAGTGCTCTACGGCCTGCCACGCCGTCTCCAGCAGCAGCCGATGCTGCGGGTCGATGAGCATCGTCTCCCGCTTGGACAACCCGAAGAACGGCGCGTCAAAGCCCGTCGCGTCGTCGATGAAGCCTGCGCGCCGGGTGACGATCTTTCCGAGCGCATCGGGATCGGGGTCATAGAACTCGTCGACGTCCCACCGGTCTGCAGGTACCTCCGATACCGCATCCCGACCTTCGTGCAGCACATCCCAGAATTCGTCCGCGTCGGCGGCGCCAGGAACACGCAGGGCGTAGCCGACGATGGCAAAGCCTTCGTTGTGCGCTGTGGCCGGTTGCTGAAGGTCCGTCATTTCCGATCACCGCCGACGAACGTGCGTGCGCGGTCAGTGGCCTCGGCGATCGCCGTCGGTACCCGCTCCATCAGGTCTGCGATGGTGGTCACGGGGCTGTCCTCTCTACGGGCGGATTTCGAAAGCTTTCGGCGCCGGTCGGGCCGGGCGGAACCTGGAGGCGTGGGATTTGAATGCATAAATCCAGCTGTGCGTGCGTCCGCGGCGGCGCGGTGTCGACAAGCCCCATCCGATCTCCGAACTCAGACGCTCTTCTCATCTGGAGGTTTCGTGCACTGGTGACCCCAGGCTGCGGCCGTGGTCAGACGGGTAATTCCTCACCCAAGCTCTCCAGATTCACTAATTGACGTTCCTGTAAGAATTTGTAAACCATACTTCGCCCGCGCGAACCCTGTCATGGAGTTGGCTGTGAACCGTTCAGCGAATGCAGCGGCTACGAGCAAGTTCCTCCAGACGATCGGCGGCGGCAGCAGCGCTTTGCGCCGGTGAGGTGATACGAGTGGCCAGCTCACGGGCTCGAGCGACGTAATCCGGCGCGAGGATGGTGCGCAGGTCCGCCTCCAGCGATTCCTCGGTGGCGGTGGAGAACCGCCGGGCGGTGCCCACCTTCAGACGTTTGACGGCAGCCCCGTAGATGGCGTGCACCATGTCCCAGTAGAGGATCAGCTGCGGAACCCCGGCTCGCATGACGATCGGCGTGGTGCTCGAGCCTCCGTGGTGCACGACCGCACGGCACGCCGGAAAGACCGTCGCGTAGTTCAGCGTGCCCACGACCTTGACGTGATCGGATTCCGGGGCGCCGGTGAAGTCCGTCCCAGCGGCGCCGATCAACGCTCGCTCGCCGAGCCGGGCACACGTCGACGCGATCATGGCGAGGGTGTCGCGCGGGGACTCGACCGGAATGCTGCCGAACCCGAAGAAGATCGGAGGGGTGCCCGCGGCGATCCAGGACGCGACTTCCTCGTCGGCTTCGGTCGCCAGTTCCAACGTCAGCGTGCCGACGAAAGGCCGCTGGTCCCCGAATTCGGACCATTCGGCTGACAGTCCGGGAAAGCAGGCTTCGTCGTAGGCCTGGATTTCCAGCGAGCCACGTTCGGTGATCCGCTGCGGCGCGGACCCTTTCACCTTCGGCAGGCCTAGTTCGCGACGTTGTGTGTGCTCGACCGTCTTCATCACCCGCCAGGACAACCACCAGAATGCGGCCACTGCGGCCCTGCCTACTTTCGCCGGCAGGAAGGTCAGCACCTGACCGTTGGGGCGCAGCGGAAAGTAGTGCAATGTCGCCAGCGGAATGTCGTAGTACTCGGCGACGTTGGCGGCGGCGTCCTCGAAGTTGATGCCGGTGAAGATCAGGTCGGCACCGTCGGCCATCGATTTCAAGGTCGTGCTCATGTCCTGCCAACCCCGCAACAGCGGTCCCCCGATTTCGACCCGCGCCTTGAGCATCGTTCGGAGCTTCCAGGGAGCACCGAAGAAGCAGGTCCAAAAGTCGCGATGGGAATCGAGGATGGAGCGTGAGTGGGGCCCGAACCCGACAGCCTGGAGCCCAGCCGTCTCGGCGAACCCGACCAGGTCGGGAGGCACGGCGATGCACACGTCGTGACCCCGACGCATCAGCTCGCGTCCGACCGCGGCGTTGGGTTCGACATCGCCGCGACTACCCCACGTCGCCAGCACAAATTTCATCGCAGACGGTTTGGCCTTTCGCTTTGCATCGGGGTCCTGCGGTCGCGGCGACCGCAATTCACCGCACTGCGGCTACCTGGGCGGAGATGCCGCACTGGCCGCGAGGAATTCGTTCAGATACCGAGGTGGCTTCAGGTTGAGCAGACGTTTGCGGTCGGCCTTGAGGTCCGCATAGGTGAGCGCCCGGACCTCGTCCACCGAGTAGGACAGCGTCGATTCGGGAGTGCCCTTCCGAACGAAGCCGACGCCCTGGTCGCACTTGAACACCCCGACAATCAGATCCGGTCGGGTGCTGCGCAGCTGCACGATCGCTTTCCAGACGTCGCCGTTCCAGATGCCGATCACCAGCGGCCCCTTCTGCTGCGCCATGAATTCCTCCCAGGACTCCGCGCGGCGCCCGGCCAGCTCGAACGGCGGGTTGCAGTCGTGCAGGAAGATGACGCCGTCGTCCTTGAGGTAGCGCACGGTGTTCTCGACGTCTCGGACCACTTGCTCGTAGGTGTGGAGGCCGTCGATCAGGGCGACGTCGACGGGATGCTGTTCGAGAAGGGTCTTTTCGTTGGCAAAGAAGGCGTCGCTGGTGGTCTCGAAGTAGCGGGTGATCCTCGCCTTGGCGTCCGCGCGTTCGCGGACACGGTCGGTGAGCTTGAAGGCCGGGTCAACCGCGATCTTCACATCGGCGCTGATCCGCTGGAACGCCTGTCCTCGCGACACACCGATTTCCAGATACACGGGCTCCGACCGCATCGCGAGTGCCCTTTGCACAGCCCTGATTCGGTTCATACCGGGCAGCGCGTCCACGAACGTCACCAGCCCGCTGTTGAAGCCCACGCGACGATACTGCCCACAAAGCAAAATATTGACAAGGGGGTAAATCCGCAGGCTGAAAACTGTCCGCGCCCGTCTGGGCTGCGGTAAGAATGGTCTGCTATGTCGCATTCCTTCGACATCGTGACCGAATCACCTGTCAGCGTTGAGCAAATCCATGCTGCGTTCGGCCGCGAGGACTACTGGCAGGCCCGCCTGGCCGACGGCGCCGGCTCCGCACTGGAGTCGCTGCTCGTCGACGAGGACGGCGTGGTCGACGTGCGCATCACCCAGCACCTCGGTCGCCAGGTGCTGCCGGCGGCCGTTGCCAGGGTGCTGCCCGGAGATCTGAAGCTCCAGTACCGCGAAACCTGGCGAACGGTCGGTGACGGCAGGGTCAGTGGGGTGGCTGAAGCTTCGGCGTCGGGCGGGCTGGGATCGAGCCGCGCCGAGAACCTGCTGGCGCCGGCAGGCACCGCTTCTCAACTGCGCTCCGCGGTAAGGGTCGACGTCAAGATTCCTTTTGCGGGAGGCCAACTCGAGAAGGTCATCGGCAGCAGCCTGGCCAACAGCATCCCCGAGGTGCTGCGCTTCACCACGAGCTGGATTTCCGCTCATGCCTGAGATCGGCCCGGTGCGCTCGGCGTCAGAATCCGGACACAAAGAAGCCTCAGACCGGCTCATCACGGACCGGACGACAATTCATCGGATTTGGAAAGCGGTCCTTGCCGGGATCGCGATCGCCCTGGCGGTCGCCTGTTATTTCCTGCCCATTCTGCTCGCCGTCATCGGCATATTGATTCTGTCGGTGCTGATCGGTCGGTTGCTTTATCGCGCCCGTGGCCGCTACGTGCCGACCCAGTACAGCAAAGACATTGGCGAATACGACCCGGAATATCGCACCTTTATTGAAGATTCACTTTCGGAACTGCGTCGACGCAGGATTCGTGGACACACATTGTTGTGGGAGGCAGCACGTCTGCCGAAACAGAGCGACCCCGACTCCGAACTGCTCCTCGATTTGGGTGTCTGGATCGGCTGGTCCACAAGGCTGACTTCTGACTTCTCCGGACGCAAGGTGTATGGCTTCGACACCTTCGAGGGCCTTGTCGAAGACTGGCTGATCGAAGAGCAGGTACTCATCAAACGGGGCACCTTCTCGCTGTCGGACCCACTTGCAAAGCGTGTGATGCGCGATACCGGCGTGAGCCTGCATGACGGCACGCCCACCGAACTCGGACGCGATGTGCAGTTCATCCGGGGAAGCACGTACGAGACGTTGGCGCCGTTCTTGGCCGATCGGCCAACGGCACCCATCCGGCTCTTCCACATGGATCTGGATTCGTACGAGAGCTGTCTGCACGCGCTGGAAACCTGCAAGGACCGCTTCACCGAAGGCTCGATCCTCGTCTTCGACGAGTACTTGATCACGAACAGCGAGATGCGGGCGTTCTATGAATTCCAGAAGCGCTATGGGTTGGAATGGCGTTATCGCGCTTGGGGTCTCGAGATTTGGGAGATGAACTTTGCGATGGTCACCGCGCGCTGGAAGCGCGTGCTCTATTACCTGGGCACAATCGGGGTTTACTGGTTGGATGGCCGCTTCCTGTGGAAGTTTTTCCGTCCCCGGTTCTGGCGCTTCTGGCTGGGCGCTCCTTTAGGAGACATCCTCTTTCTGCTGGGCGCCGCGGGACAACGGCAATCCGTGAGCCTCGAAATCACCGGCCTCGGTGAACTGAACCGGAACCGTTAGTCAGCCGTCATGCGATATTCGTCCGCCGCATTTCCCTTCCGACCAAGAATCGGTACAGCATGACGTCCATCCTCATCACCGGCGGGGCCGGATTCATCGGGTCGGCACTTGCGCGTCGTCTCGTCGAAGCCGGCTATGACGTCGCGGTGATGGACATCCTGCATCCCCAGGTACACGCCGAACACACGGCCATCGATCTGCCGTCACCAGTGCGGCTTTTCACCGGCGACGTCACCCATGCGCCTGATTGCGACGTGGTCCTGCGCCTGTTCAAACCCACGCAGATCGTGCACTTGGCGGCAGAGACCGGGACGGCGCAATCACTTTCGGAGGCCAGCCGGCACGGTTCGGTCAACGTGGTCGGAACCACCCAGCTTCTCGACGCATTGAGCCGCTGCGGGCACGTGCCCGACCAGCTGGTGTTGGCATCTTCACGTGCCGTCTACGGTGAGGGAGCCTGGCAGTCCGGGACCGATGTCTTCTATCCACCGCCACGCAGTCATGCCCAGCTGGCCGCGGGCGTTTGGGATCCCCAAGGGCCGACAGGAGAACCCGCCACCGCACTCGCGAGCAGTGCCGGGCGAACCGAACCTCGACCCACCAACGTCTATGCCGCGACCAAACTTGCGCAGGAACACATCCTGGCCGCCTGGACAGCCGCCCACGACACCAGGCTCAGCGTGCTGCGCCTGCAGAACGTCTACGGGCCGGGACAGTCGCTGACGAATTCCTACACCGGAATCGTTGCGCTCTTCGCGCGCTTGGGCCGGCAACGCCAGGTCTTGGAGGTCTACGAGGACGGCCGTATCGTGCGCGATTTCGTGTACATCGACGACGTCGTCGAGGCCCTCTTCTCAGCGATCGAGGAGCCCGCGGCGCAGTCCCGCTGCGTCGACATCGGTTCTGGCGTCCCGACCACCATCCATGAACTCGCCCGACAGCTCGCGACCCTCTGCGACGCCCCCGAACCGGTTGTCGTAGCGAAGTTTCGCGACGGCGACGTTCGCGCCGCGAAATGCGACGTCGAGCAGGCGATGAGGGAACTCAACTGGCGCCCGAAGTGGTCGCTCGGCGAGGGTACGCGCGCACTCCTCGACTGGATCGGCGAATGACGAAACACCCTGCAGCGCCGACCGGACAAAGACATCACTACTTCGCCCGGAGCATCTCCGCTAACGCTATGGTCAATATTCGTGATCGAGCTTGACGGTATCGCGAAGACGTTCGACGGGACGATACTTGCCCTGCAGGACGTCAGCTTTTCCGTTGCCGCAGGGTCGGTGTGCGCGCTGCTCGGCCAAAACGGTGCGGGCAAGACGACCACGATCAACATCCTGTCCACCTTGATGCGACCGACGTACGGGAAAGCGGTCGTAGCCGGTCATGACGTCGTCAAGAACCCGGCCGGGGTGCGCGCGTCAATAGCAACGACCGGGCAGGTCGCCGCCATCGACTGGCAGCTGACCGGACGGGAGAACTTGGTCATGTTCAGTCGGCTGCGCGGACTGCGCCGCAAAGCGGCGAACGCGCGAGCCGACGCCTTGATCGAACAGTTCGACCTGGTCGAGGCCGCGGACCGCAGCGTGGTCACCTATTCCGGAGGGATGCGCCGGCGCATCGACATCGCCGCCGCCCTTGTGGTGCCCCCGAAGGTGCTCTTCCTCGACGAGCCGACGACCGGCTTGGACCCCCGTAGCCGCCGCAGTGTGTGGGACCTCGTGTCGTCGTTGGCGGCCGAGGGTGTGACGGTTCTGCTCACCACGCAGTACCTCGAGGAAGCCGACGTGCTCAGCGATTCGATCGTCGTCATCGACCACGGTCGTGTCATCGCGACCGGGACCGCCGAAGACCTCAAGAGCCGTGTCGGAATCAGCTACTGCACAGTAAGTCCGGTCAACCCCGCCGACCTGACGAAGGTCTTCGCCGCGGTGGCAGATCTCGAGGACGCCCAAGCCGACGAAGAGGCCAACACCGTTACGGTGCTGGCGCCCAACGGTATTGCAACGCTGAGCGAGGTGTTCCGGCGGGTCGACCAGCTCGACGTCGAACTCGCCGACATCTCGTTGCGCAAGCCGTCGTTGGACGAGGTATTCCTACATCTCACAGGCAGTATGACCGCGTGACCGCAGTCGCCGTTCTCACCGAACGCATGGTGCGGGAGACCCTGCGCAGCGACATGCCGTTCGCGGTGTTGGCACCCGCGGGCATCTTCATCGTGTTCAATTTCGCGCTGCGCAACGTGATCGACACCGGCGGTATCGGCTACCCCCAGTACCTGCTGCCCGTCATCATCGTCCAGGTGACGTTGCTCGGCGCGCTGACCACCGTCGACCGGGCTGCCCGAGACCATTCCTCCGAGTTGGGACTTCGGTTCCGCACGATGCCGCTTTCCACATTGACGCCGTTGGTCGCTCGTATGCTGTACTGCCTCATCCGCGGCGCCATCGCCCTTGTCGTCACGATCGGTGTCGGCTACGCGTTCGGCTTCCGAATGCTCGGTGGTTTCGGCCATTTGGCGATTTTCACGATTCTTGTGCTCGTCTTGACACTGGCACTGTCGCTTGCCGCGGATGCGACCGGTGTGAGCATCTCGGGTGCCTCGATCGGCAGGAGCGGCGGAGCCAGTCAGATTCTTCTCGTTCCCCAGATGATCCTCATCATGTTGTCGACCGGAATGGCGCCCGTCGATTCGTTTCCCGAGTGGCTGCATGGCTTCGTTCGACACCAGCCCGTCTCGCAGGTGACCGACGCCTTGCGCGGACTTGCCGCGGGCCACGTCGCGGTGAGCAGCTTGATGAGCAGCGTGGCGTGGTGCCTTGGCCTGCTTCTGATCTTCGGGGTGATCGCAGTACGGGTGCAAAGGCGGGCATTATGACCACAGAGGCGCCGGTGCGTACCTCGCTGCTCTCGGAAAGCCTGGTATTCGCGGGACAGCAATTCACTCATTGGCGTCGCGATCCCCTGGTGCCGATCCAGGCGTTGGTGTTCCCGACATTCCTGCTGATCACGTACTACTTGCTCATCGGCAAGTCGGTATTGCGCATCACCGGGACGGACAGCCTTTACGGTTTGGTGCCCACCTGCGCGATCGCTGGCGCATTCTCCGGAGCGATCGCGGTCGGCCTCACCCTGTCCTTCGAACGCGACATAGGCCTGCTCAGCAGATTGTGGGTGTTGCCGGTGAACCGCGCCAGCGCGCTGACCGGCCGGCTCATCGCCGAAGCGGCGCGGACGCTCTTGAGCACGGCCTTGATCACCGTGGTCGGTATCGGGTTGGGGCTTCGGTTCCAAGGCGGCCCACTCGAACTGCTTCTGTACCTGCTGGTGCCGGTGATGGTGGTGGTGGTGTTTGCGATGGCGGTGATCGCACTCGCGGTGCGCGCCAAGGACGGCACCGTGCTGATCTGGCTGGGGCTGCCCGCGATCACCGCGGTGTTCGCCAGCTCCGGCTCACCGCCCGTCGAATCGCTGCCCTCATGGATGTGGCCGCTTCTTCGATTCCAGCCGATGGATCCGATCGTGGAGTCGATGCGAACGCTTGCTCAAGGTGGTCTGCCGCTGTGGCCCCTGTTCTGGGGCGTCGTCTGGACCGTTGGCCTTGGCGCGATAATCGGGCCGCTGACTATCCGGAATTACCGGACGGCTGCCGAGTCCGGCGGGGTGCGTGGCTGATTTCAGCCGCGACGCGAGAGCGCGAACCTCTCCGCCAGGTCCGCCGCGGCGGCGACACTGTCGGCCGGTTTCGTCATTTTCGCTGCGAGTTGCTGGGCGCGGACGAGATATTCCGGAGCGAGGATAGTCCGCAGGTCTGCAACCAACGTCTTCTCAGTGGTTGCCGAGAAGCGCCGCCCGGTACCGACTTTGAGTTTCTTGAGACGAGCCGCCCAACACGCCTGGTCGGGCAGCATCCAGAGGATCATCGTCGGTCGTCCGGAGCGCAGACCCGCGTTGGTGGTGCCCGAGCCACCGTGGTGAACGATCGCGCGACATGCCGGAAAGATCTCCGCGTAGTTCAGTGCGCCAACGATCTTGACGTGGTCGTACTGCGGGACCTTGCCGAAATCTGTCCAGCCCGCGCCGATCAGTGCTCGCTCCCCAAGTTGGTTGCACGCGCCGGCGATCATCGCGATCGTGTCGGCAGCAGCGGAATCGAGCGGCATGCTGCCGAAGCCGAAGAATATCGGCGGCGTTCCCGCAGCGATCCATGACGCGATCTCGGTGTCGTCGTCGGCAGGCAACTCCATCGTCAGCGCTCCGACAAACGGTCGTCTGGGGATCTCTTGGTCATTCCACGGCGTCCATTCATCCGCCAGCCCCGGGTAGCACAGCGCGTCGTAGGCCTGGATTTCCATCGCATCCAGTGCGTCAATCCGTTGTGCCCAATGGCCGGTGGCCTTCGGCAAGCCGAGGGCGAGACGTTCGGCGTCGTCCTCGGCTTTGTGCCCCCGCCAGGTCAGCCACTCGGCGGCAGCCATTGTCGAGCGGCCCAGACGCGGTGACAGGAACGGCACGAGATAACCGTTGATGCGCAACGGGAAATGTTGCAGCGTGGCCAACGGGGTACCGCAGCACTCTACGACATTCGATGCGACTTCCTCGTAGTTCATCCCGGTGAGCAGCAGGTCGGTTCCGGCGCAGAGCGCCGACAGCGTCTCTCTGACCTGTTCTCGGTATTCACTCAGGGGCGCCGCGAACTCGTATAACAACCTGTTCAATTCCCGGAGTTGCCAGGGCTTGCTGAAGAACAGGCTCCAGTACTTGTGGTGAGGCTCGATCACTGCGTCCAATGTCGGCCCAAAGGCGACGGCCTCGGCGCCCGAGGATTTGGCGAAATCGACCAGTTCAGGCCCGACCACCAGGTGTACGTCGTGCCCTCGGCTCACGAGTTCCCGGGAGAGGGCGGCGTAGGGTTCCACTTCACCCCGAGTTCCCCAGTTCGCCAGGACGAACTTCATCAGCGGCGCTGGTCCTGACCGTTGCCGGGGGGCTCTTCGAGATACCACGGGTTGGTCCGGGCCCACTCGATGGTGCGGCGTAGGCCCTCCTCCAGGTCGACCTGCAGGCGCCAACCCAGCAACCGCTGCGCCTTGGTCGAATCCGGGACACGACGGGGGATGTCCTCGTAGCGATCCCCGTAGCTCACCGCGGTGTCGAACGCCTCGGTACTCGACACCGAGTCGACCTTCGCGATCTTGATGGCCAGATCGACCGCGTCCCGCATGGTCGTCTCGGTCATGCTGCCGATGTTGAACGCCTCACCGATCCCCGCGTCGCCGTCCGCGGCGAGCAGCGTGCCGGCCACCGCGTCATCGACATAGGTGAAACAGCGTGTCTGGTTGCCCGAGTCATACAGCAACGGCTCACGACCGTTGAGGATGCGGTGAATGCTCTTGGAAATCACGAAGATCGGGTTCTGCCGGGGTCCGTAGACGTTGAAGAACCGCACCACCGTCACCGGCAGCCCGTGGGCCTCGTGCATCGCGAAGACCATGTGTTCGGCCATGGCCTTGCTGGTGCTGTAGCTCCAGCGGGCGGTCCTCGTCGAACCGACTACGCGGTCGTCGTCTTCGGCCCATGGTGTGTTCGGGTTCTTGCCGTACACCTCCGACGTGCTGGTGAACACCACCCGCGCCCCGTGCCGATGGCACAACTCCAAGACGTTGCGGGTGCCGATCACGCTGACGTCGACGACCCGCAGCGGATCCTCGACATACTTGTTGACGCCGACAACCGAGGCCAGGTGAAAGACCTTGTCGACGTCAGGGGTGATGGCCGTTTCGAGAGCGGCTCGGTCGGTGACGTCGCCTTGCATGAACCGGAAGTTGGGATGCCGGTCGAAGTCGATGCTGGTGTCGCGGGTGTTCTTGGCGAAGTCGAAAACCGTGACCGTGTCGCCCCGGTTCAGCAACGCGGTCACCAGGTGCGAACCGACGAAGCCGTATCCGCCCGTCACGACGACATTGGACATAATGTTCTTTCTGTTCGATGCAGGGCTGTCGACCGGCCGGCTACCGGCCAACGCCCTTGTAGACGAAGCCGGCCGCGCGCACGGCCGCGGGGTCGAAGCTGTTCCGTCCGTCGAGGAACACGCATTCGACGCTGGTCAGGTCAGCCAACTTGGTCAGCGGGATCTGGTGAAACTGGCGGTGTCCGGCGAGCACCATCAGGGCGTCGGCATCTTTGACCGCGGACTCGATGTCGGGCGTGAGGGGGATCTTCGTCACCGCGTGGGCCTCCTCGTCAACGACCCACGGATCGTGAACGGAGAGCTGACAACCGGATTCCTCGAGCATCGAGACGATGTATTTCGTCGGGGTGAGCCGGCAATCACCGGTGTTGTTCTTGAACGCGATGCCCAGCACGGCGATTTTGCTGGTTTCGATCGTCTTGCCCTGTGCGGCGAGGAGTTCGGTGAGCAACCCGTAGGTGTAGGCGGGCATGGTGTCGTTGACGGTTCTGGAGGTCCGAGGGATGGCCAGGTCCAGCCCGACGGACTGGCCCAGGTGATTGAGGAACCACGGATCCTTGGTCAGGCAATAGCCGCCGACGCCCATGCTCGGCCGCAAGATGTTCACCGGGGCGCCGCCTTTCGGCATGGTGTTGGCCGCCTCGATGACCTGCAGCGCGTCCATCCCGAGCTGGTCACACAGTTTGGCCAGCTCGTTGGCCAGTGCGACGTTGAGATCCACCCACAGGTTGTCGGCCAGCTTGACCATCTCGGCGGTCCGGGGGTCGTCGACGACAACGGAGTCCACTCCGAGCGCGTGCCGCCACAGGGTGGCGCAGGCGCGGGCGCTGCGCTCGTCGACAGCACCGACCACGACGGGAATCGACGTCAGTTCGTGGATGGCTTGGCCTTCGGCGATCCGTTCCGGACAGAACGCCAGCCCGAAGTCGACCCCGGCGCGAAGCCCAGAGGCCTCTTCGAGGATGGGTCGCACGAGGTTTTCGGTGGTGTCGGGTGGCACCGTGCTCTTGAGGACGATGAGGTGGCCGGTCCGCACATGTTCGCCGACGGCCCGCGCGGCCGCCTTGATGTCATCGACGATGGGCTCGTAATCCGGGCCCAATGGCGTGCCGACCGTCACGATGACGAAATCGTTGTCGGCGAGGGCTCCGAAGTCGGATGTCGCGCGGAGCCGGCCCATTCGGACACTGTTGGCGACGAGCTCGTCAAGGCCGGGCTCGGGGACCGTGGTCTTGCCCAGGTTGATCTCGTCGACGACATTTTGCCGCACATCGATTCCGGTGACGGGCCAACCACGATCGGCCAGTACCGCACCGATCACCGTGCCGATGTACCCGAAGCCCACGATCGCGATGCCGGACCGCATGCCGCGGACCAGCAGGTCGACCTCGGAGTCGCTCCGCCCGAACGCACCTCTTGCCATTGCGGTACCAAGCCCTCCAGTGCTCGTGCACGTCCGGTTGAGATGTCAGCGAGTACCCCCCGGCCCCCGCTGACGGCCGCAGTTTAACTAACGCTCGCGTCAATCACCCGCACTTTCAGAATTTACAACAGCGGGACGAACTGTTAACCCCGGCGGGTCTCCGCCCGCATTTTTCGCAGGCGACAATATGGGCCCGCATCTCTTGCTAGCATCCGGCGGTGCAGTGGCGACGTCAGGAATCCGCAGATCGAGAAGCCGGCGCGCAGGCGACTGGCACGGGAGCGATGATCAGCAACTATACGAACGGCGCGAAGGTCCCCCGAACCGTCGCGGCTTACCTTGCAGGCGCGCGCAGCCTGGTGAATTCCGCGCGGTCGGTCTTCTTCTACCAGCCCCGGGGGACAGAGGCGGAGGAGTACCACAAGTGGTACTACAACACCTTCGTCTGGCGGAAGACCTCCTGGATGGGGGTGACCTGCTGGAAATCGGTCAGCGATATGTGGAACTACCAGGAGATCCTGGCGGAACTCGAACCGGCCCTGGTGATCGAGTTCGGCACAAATCAAGGCGGCTCCGCCCTGTTCTTCGCCAACACCATGAAACAGATCGGTCACCCCTTCAAGGTGCTGTCCGTGGACGTCACCCACAAACCTCTCGACCCCAAGGCCCGTCGAGATCCCGACATCTTGTTCGTCGAATCGTCGTCCACCGACCCGGCCGTCGCCGAACAGATCCGACGTCTCAAGGACGAGTACCCGGGCAAGATCTTCGCCATTTTGGACAGTGACCACTCGATGAACCATGTGCTCGGCGAGATGAAACTGTTACGGCCGCTTCTTTCTTCCGGCGATTACCTGCTGGTGGAGGACTCAACGGTCAACGGACATCCCGTCCTCCCCGGCTGGGGGCCAGGACCCTACGAAGCCATCGAAGCCTATGAGCGCGAGTTCCCCGATGACTACAGACATGACGTGGAGCGGGAGAACAAATTCGGTTTCACCTTTGCCCCCAACGGGTTTCTGATCCGCAACTAACTTCTGGAGCGCAACCGGGCGAACCGCTCTACTGAATCGGCAGCGCTCGAAGCGCTTTCGGAGGCCTTGGTGATGCGCGGGGCGATATCACGGGCACGCTCCCGGTACCGGGGGGCCAGAACACGGCGCAGTCCCGTGTACAGCGATTTCTCGGTAGTCGTCGAAAAACGCTGCCCGGCACCGATTTTCATACGCTTCAGCTGGGCTGCAAAGAATGGCTGGTCAGGCAAGGTCCAGAGTATCAACTGAGGAACCCCGGCTCGAAGGCATGCCGCCAAGGTGCCGGAACCCCCGTGATGGACGACCGCGCGGCACAATGGGAAAACAGTCGCGTAATTCACCTGACCCACCACCTTGACGTGGTCGAAGCGGGGAGCGGTTGCGAAATCTGTTCCACCCGCGCCCACCAGGGCGCGCTCACCCAGCCGCGCACAGGCGGACGCGATCATCTCGACCATTTCTGCCGGCGAGCCGATCGGTACGCTGCCGAATCCGAAGAAGACCGGCGGCGTACCCTCGGCAATCCACTGCGCCACCTCCTCGTCGGCATCTGTCGGTGACTCCAGCGCCAGGGCGCCGACGAACGGTCGCTTTCCATCGCACTTCGCCCATTCGGTCGCCAACCCGGGAAAACACACCTGCTCGTAGGCCTGGATCTCCAGCGCACCACGGTCGGCGATCCGCCGCGGCGCGGGCGCTGCGGCGTCGGCCAGGCCCAGCTCGCGGCGTTGCGCGTTCTCGTCGTTTCGCGTGCCACGCCAGGCCGACCAATCGTTCACCCTCATCACCATGCGGCTCAGCGGCGACGGCAGGAACGGCATGAGCTGGCCGTGGGCACGGCACGGGAAGTAGTGCAGCGTGGCCAACGGCAGGTCGAGAGCCTCGGCGACGTTGGCGGCTGGCTGCTCGAAGATCAGCCCGGTGAGGAGCAGGTCGGCGCCCTCGGCGGCCGCCGCCAGGGACGTCGTCATGTGCGACCAACATTCGGCGGCAAACTGTTCGGTCTCGCGCGCCATGCTTCTGAGCTCTTTGAGCTTCCACGGCGTGCGCGAGTAACAGGTGAAGTACTTGCGTTGCAGCTCGAGGATCGGCGCCGAATCCAAGCCGTAGTCCACCGCTTCGAGTCCGACCGCGGCAGCAAAGCCGGTCAAATTGGGCGGAACGGCCAGACACACATCGTGACCTCGACGCTGCAACTCCCGGCCGACCACGACGGCGGGTTCGACGTCGCCACGCCCGCCGTAACTCGCCAGCACAAATCTCATCGTCGGATTGGCCTCTCAGTCCGCCCCGCGCAACGCACCGGCAGGAGCACGGGCCATTATTACCAGTTTTTGACGCGCACGTAAGCGTTCTATCGCTGGGCTGTGCCCTTCGTTGGTAGGCTCCCCAATCGCCCAGACCCGACCAGGCCGAGCTGGGCCATGCCGCTGAGGAGTTCAGTTTTGGTTGACGGCGAGCTGAGCCCGCGCGAAGCCGAGCGCATCGTGTGGGACGCGATCGTCGTGGGCACCGGCATGGGAGGGGGCATGTTCGGCTACTCGCTGGCGCGGTCGGGCCGGCGGGTGCTGTTCGTCGAAAAGGGCAGATCGACACTGCCGGGAACGCCGGGGGTTGTCCGCTCGGCCATGCCGGAGTTGGCCGAGCCGACGGCGGCCCGATCTGCGGAGGCTTTTTACGCCGCATTGGCGAGGGCCGGGCGCTCTACCGACGAAGTCGAAGACATCAGCGGGCGCTTTCCCAAACGTTTCGTGCCGTTCATCGGCAGTGGAACGGGAGGGTCGTCGGCCATTTACGGCATGGTCTGCGAACGGTTCTTCGTCGACGATTTCTCACCTCGGCAGAACTTTTCCGACCCTGGCGATTCCACTGTGCCGGACGCATGGCCAATCACCTATGACCAGTTGGCGCCCTGGTACGCAGAAGCAGAGAAGCTGCTGCGGGTTCGCGGCGAAGCCGATCCGCTCCGCCCGGAGGCGGCTAACGTCGGATTGCCTGCTGCTCCGCCGTTTTCGGACGACAACAAACCCATTGTCGACTATCTGTCGGGCCTCGGCTTGCACCCCTATCACCTGCCGATGGCCTGTGACTACGCCGACGGGTGTGCCACGTGTCAGACCTATCTCTGCCCACAGCCATGCAAGAACGACGCCTCCCGCGTCTGCGTGCTGCCTGCCGTGTCGGAACACGGTGCCGGCTTGCTCACGCAATGCCGCGTGGTGGGTCTGGACGCCGACAGCACCCAGGTCCGACGGGTGATCTGCGACCATCCGTCGGGGCGCGTCGAGTTGACGGCGAATGTGGTGGTGCTGGCCGCGGGCGCGCTGGCCACCCCGGTACTGCTCCTCAATTCTCGATCGGGCGACTGGCCGCAGGGATTGGCGAACGGCTCGGACATGGTGGGCCGCAACCTCATGCGTCATCTGCTGGATCCCATCGAGATCTGGCCGCAGCCCGACAGCGCGATCACAGACGCCAACAAGGAGATCGGGCTCAACGATTTCTACTTCTTCGAAGGCCAGAAGTACGGCACCGTCCAGTCGTTCGGCGCGGTGCCGCCCATGGAATGGCTCGTCAACCGCCCGGACGCCCGGGGCAAAGCGTTGCGCCTGATGCGCCCGGCGGTGCGCCAGATCTACGAGAGGTTCTTCACGGGGGGACTGATCCTCGCCACGATGATGGAAGACCTCCCCTACCTGGACAACCGCGTGCTGCCCTCGCAGCGCCCCCGTTCAGACGGCCGCCAGCGAATGCGAATTCGGTACCGACTGCACGCCAACGACTCTGCGCGGCATGCAGACTTCCAGCGTCTATTTCTCGAGATGCTCAAGCCGTTCCGGAAAAGGAGGTTGGGCAGCGGCAAAGACAATTCGAACATGGGACACGTCTGCGGCACCTGCCGGTTCGGGACCGATCCGACGACGAGCGTGCTGGATCCGCAGAACCGAGCTCACGAAGTGACCAACCTCTACGTCGTCGACACCTCGTTCTTCCCGTCCAGCGCAGGCTTGAACCCCAGCCTGACCGTCGCGGCCAACGCTTTACGGGTGGCGGCCCATGTGGACCAAGCGCATTTCACCAGCTGACCTGTCTCCCTATTAGGGACTAGGCCGAGCCCAAGATCCGTACGTGGTGATGAACCATCTCTCTGACGCGCGCTGTCGGCGCGCGGTAGTGTCCGGTCAGTGTGGGGGTCGCTGCTGGCACTGGCGCTGGTGGGCTCGCTGAATCCGGTGCGCCTGGCAGCCACATTGCTGGTGAGCTCCCGGCCACGCCCGCGGCATAGTCTCTTCGCGTACTGGCTCGGCAGCCTGACGATGGGAATTCTGGCCCTCGTTGTTCCGCTGATCGTGCTGCACTTCACGCCGGCGTTTCAGTCGTTCACCAACGATTGGGCCGCCCCTCAGTCGAGTCCGACCGTTCGGTACATCCAGATCGGCATAGGGGCGGTCGCCCTCACGAGCGCTGCACTGATCATCGTGGGTGTGTTGACGCACCGGAGACGGCCGGCACGCGTAGCGGCGGCCGACGGCGATCGCCCGGTTCTGGTGCCGGACATGAGACCACCGCCCGAAACCTTGGCGCCTCCGCAAGATCCGTTGCCCGAGAGCAGATCTGCGATCCGCAAACTACTCGCACGCGCCCACGCAGCGTGGGAGAAGGGTTCCTTGTGGGTGTCATGGACCATCGGGTTTCTGACGGGGCCGGCACCTGACGTGGTTCTTTTTGCCCTCGCAATCATCGTGGCCTCGGGCGCAGCGATCGGCATACAGATCATCGGTGCGGTCACCTACGTCCTCGGGGTACTCGGAGCAGTCGAGATCATCCTCGTCTGCTATCTGGTCACACCGACGAAAACCCAGGCGGCACTGCGACGACTGCACGGATGGGCGGCCACGCACCGACAGAAACTCCTGGCCGCCATGTTGCTGGTGGCCGGACTGTCGATGCTGAATCACGGCTTGGGAGGGTGAATCCGTCCGGCGGATCGCCACCAGGTCAGGCCCATGTCTCCCTGCGTCGGTGCGCCAGCGCGAGCGCCGAAAGACCCAGTTTCACAAGAGGCAGCGGCATCAATCGGGTCAGGTTGTGGTACCGCTGAACCTCGGTGAACACCGTACGAAATCCGCGTTCGCACACGCGATACTCCTCGAAAACGCGATCCAACTCGGCCTGGTCCCAGGGTTGATCTCGCGAGGCCGCGCTGAGCGCGTCATATACAACCGAGACCCAGTCGGTTCCAAAGGGTTCGGCGACTGGGCCACGATTTCGGTGGTGGCGCAGATCGGAGGTGAGGAACTCGTCGACAACGTCTTCGTCCTGGATGTCGAGATCGACGCCGAGGGTCGTGGAAATGCGCTTCACCTCCCGTCGCCAACTTTCGAGCAGGTTGGAATACTCAACGAACACGCGAGGAATGTCCCGGGACCCTCTTTCAGCCAGCAGCGTGTACCTGAGCCACGATGCGCTCACCAGTTCCGGCGAGGACTTCACGTATAACTGGCGGCCGGCACGCTTTCCAATCGACGCGATGACTTCGGCCGGGTGCCGGACCGCGATCACCACCGCGGTGTCGAAACCCGCCTGGCGCGCCGCTTCGAACCACAAGTCGGTAAGCGCCGTCGTCTTGGGCTCCTTCATCACCACCAACGGCGCAGCAGGCAAAGTGGTGAGATAGGCGCGGATCTTGGCGATGGCGCTAGCTCTCGCCCCGGCGTCGAGCGAACCTTCCCCCGGCAGCGGCAACGACACGTCGTAGCCATCACTGCCCTGGCGGCGCAAGATCTCTTCGTTGAGGTGAATGGCTGCACGCGGTTCCCAGTAGCCACGTGGGTTACTTCCGGTGGCACCCAAAAGTCCCTTGGGGAGCGCGGCTCCACACAGTGAAAGGACTCGAGTGAGTGCCGACGTGCCCGATCGACCGAATCCGATGATGAACAAGAGGACCGGGCGTGCCACGGTCCCGTCTTCCGAAGCAGAGGTCACCCGCGCACCTCCGCGCCGCTACATCGGCTGTCAATCCAGGCCAAGAGAACTCCCAACCGATCGCTGTGGACAGCGGCGTCGTCGCTACAGCGCGCTTCGCAAGCCTCCGCCCCGCGAGCGGCCATGGCTAAGCACAAAGCAAGCAGGCTAAATTGTCAAGCCCGTCAAAATTTGGTCCCAGGGGAATATCATGCCTGCCATGACACGACCCTCAACGCCACGCGCTGATGCCATTGCGCGGATCATCACCGCGGACGTTGCACTCGGTCCGGTCATACGGAATGCGGTCCAAGGCGTCAACAAACGGCTCTACCCGTACCTGACCCGCCGGGTCAGCGACGACGTTTTCTTTCTGAACTGGGGTTACGAAGAAGACCCGCCGATGGCCATTTCGCTGGAGACCTCGGATGAACCGCACCGCTACCCGATTCAGCTGTACCACAGCACCGCGACCCAGGCCGGTGACCTTGACGGCAAGGACATGCTCGAAGTCGGCTGCGGGCACGGAGGTGGCGCGTCGTATATCACTCGCGCACTGGGGCCGGCATCTTATGTGGGCTTGGATCTCAACCCGGCCGGTATCGAGTTCTGTCGTCGGAACCATCAGGTGCCGGGTTTGGAGTTCGTGCAGGGCAACGCCGAGAGCCTGCCGTTTCCCGCCGCGTCCTTTGATGCGGTGATCAATGTCGAATCGTCACACTGCTACCCACATTTCGAGCGGTTCCTCGGTGAGGTTGAGCGGGTGCTGCGGCCGGGTGGTGCGTTTCTGTATACCGACGTGCGGCAGCGCTACGAGTGCCCGCGATGGGAAGCGGGACTGGCAAGCGCACCGGCGCTGCAACTCGTCTCATGGCGGGAGATCAACACAGAGGTGCTGCGGGGGCTGGAGCTCAATCCCACCCCTTGGGGTGGCCGGGTGATGGACAGTTTGGTACCCAAATTCATGCGGCGGGTGGCCCGGAAGGGGGCACCCGTGCGCGAATCTTGGATCTACCAGAATCTGGCAAACGGTCGCATGTCATATCGGCTGTACTACTTCGTCAAAGGTTGATCGGTTCTTCCGACGAACCGCCGTGGCCGACGCCGCTGCGTTGAGAATGGGAATAGCATGGTGAGTCAACGAACTTCGGGACAAAAACGGTCGACCCTGTCAACCAAGCTGAGGATCCTGAACCAACTCTTGTTCTACAGACGAGATCCTCGGCTGTTTTCTCAGCTCTTCTACCGCTCGACGGGCTCAGAGCCTGAGGAGTACTCCAAGTGGTATTTCAACAATCTGGTATGGCAGGACACCACCTGGATGGGGATCGAGACGTATAAGTCGCCGTGCGATATGTGGAATTACCAAGAAATTTTGGTGGATCTGAAACCCTCACTGGTCATCGAATTCGGCACGGCCTTCGGTGGCTCAGCCGTTTTCTGGGCAACCGTGATGCGCCAAATCGGCGAACCGTTCAAGGTACTTTCGGTCGATGTCAGCCATAACCTGCTGAGGCCAACGGCACGGCGCGACCCTGATGTGGAGTTTGTCGAATCAACTTCTGCATCTCCGCAAGTCGCTGAGCGCATTCGACAGCTCAGAAATGAGTATCCCGGCAAGGTTTGGGCCATCCTGGACAGCGACCACTCCAAGGATCATGTGCTGGCTGAGATGAAACTTCTACGACCCTTGCTGTCGGCGGGCGACTACCTCGTCGTGGAAGACTCACTGCTCAACGGACATCCGGTCGCGCCCGAGTGGGGGCCGGGCCCCTATGAAGCTATTGAGGAGTACGAGGCGGAATTCCCCGACGACTACACCCATGACACGGCTCGCGAAACCAAATTCGGATGGTCGTTCGCACCCTACGGATTCCTGGTCCGCAACTGATGCAGCCGAAACACCTATAACGCCTGCCCTCGCCGATCAGCACCACGACCGGTTTGCGCAAAGCTCTCCACGAGATTTGCCGCAACGGTCGCACTTTCGGCAGGCTTCGTCATGCGCATGGCGAATCGGCGTGCCCGCGTGAGGTATTGGGGTGAAAGTACCCGACGCAGGTCCGTCAGCAATGTCTGGCTGGTAGTCGTCGAAAAGCGGCGCCCCGTGCCGACTCTCAGTCGTTTGAGCTGAGTTGTCCGCAACCACTGATCGGGCAGTGTCCACAGGCCCACCTGTGGGACTCCCCCTCGCAGGCAGGCGGCGATCGTACCCGCGCCGCTGTGGTGTACCACCGCCCGGCAGAGGGGGAAGACCTGCGCGAAGTTCACCTGACTGACCACCTTGACATGTTCGGGGTACGAGATCGCACCGAAGTCGGTGGAGCCTGCCCCAACCAGCGCCCGCTCACCTAACTGCTCACATACGGCGCCGATTATGGCGATCGTTTCAGCCGGGGAGCCAACAGGTACGCTGCCGAATCCAAAGAATATCGGCGGCGTCCCACTGTCGATCCACGATACGACCTCGTCATCGAAATCCGTTGGCGCCTCAAGTGTGAGCGTGCCGACAAAGGGTCTTTGACCACCCCATTTCGCCCATTCGGCTGCCAGCCCTGGGACCACCGCTTCGTCGTACGCCTGGATCTCCAGGGCGCCACGCTGCGCGATCCGGTTCGGCCATGGAACCTTCGCCTTCGGCAATCCGAGCTGACGCCGTTGGTCATCCTCAACCTGTTTCACCGGACCTGCCCATGACATCCGCTCGTAGGCTTTCATCACAGCACGGCCCAGAGGCGCAGGCAGGTAAGGCAGAACCTGTCCATTGGCTCGCATTGGGAAAAAGTCGACCGTCACCAGTGGGATGTCGTAATACTCGGCAACGTTGGCCGAGAACTGCTCGAACCCATTGCCGGCGACGATCAGGTTTGCCTCTTCGGTCATCGAGGTCAGGGTCGCGAACGCGTCCTGCGTCCAACATTGGGTGACGATCTCACCAATCTGGTGCCCAAGTCTTTCCAGCTCTTTCAGCCTCCAAGGGAACCGGAAGAAGCAAGTCCAATAGTCGCGCTGCGCGTCCATCATGACTTGCGAGTCGCTCCCCCAAGGTTTCACCGTGAGCCCTGCCGACTCGGCGAAGCCAACCACGTTCGGCGGCACAGCGATGTGCACGTCATGACCTCTGCGCAGCAACTCACGACCGATAACGACGCTGGGCTCGACATCCCCACGGACACCGTGGCATGCCAGCACTACCTTCATCGGAGACTTAGCCTTTCAAGCCATGCACGCGCGCAGGGTCGGGTACACCACCCAGTATCGCCGGTCGTTGGCAGGCACAGTGAGCGTTTGGCCATCTCCTGATGCTGCGATCGTGTGCAGCTCCTGATTCATGACGTGGAGTGGTTCTAAGCGAAGCGCTTGCTTGGCGATGGCGCAGATTACCGCGGTGGGGCCGCTCAGAACCCGAGGACTCAACCTCGGCGCCCGCGCCGCTGAAGCTGCACAACCTAGGGTGTCCACGGTCCGATTCTCATCGACGACACCGCTCGGCGTGACTCGGCCTAGCCGGAATTGGGTCAGCTCGGCTCGCGGATCGGAAGCCCTGCGGCGCGATAGACGTCGTCGATGAGGGTCATGTTCTCGACGGCATCCTCCGGCGTAGTCCGTACCGGTTCGCCGCGGAGCACCGCGCCTGCAAACGTGTCCAGCTGATAGGCGTAGGTGGCCCGTTTCGGGAAGCGTTCCACGCGCCGGCCATTGGCTGATCGGATCGAGAGTCGCGGGTAAAGATGAGGTGCCGCAGGACTGATCACCCGCAGCCTGCCGGCGTCGCCGACTACGCTCGCGGTCGCCCAAAACAGGTTCGATGACCACAGCGCGCATCGGAGCCGGCCGGTGTGGCCGGCCGCGTACCGCAACTCCGCCGACATCGCCCGGTCGACCTGCGGCTTCTGCAGTTTGGCTTGTGCCGAAACAACTTCGGGGGTCGATCCGCCGAATGTGCGGGCCATATTGGCCACGTAGCTCCCGGCGTCCATCATCGCGCCGCCGCCGAGCTCGTAGTTGTAGCAGTTGGCCTTGAACGTCGGCAGCAGGACACACAAGCTGACGTCTACTCGCTGCAGTGTGCCCAACTCCCCTGAGTCGATGATCTCCTCGACCCGTCTTGTCAATGGATGATGACGAAACTGGATTGCCTCCATGACCACGCGGTCTGACTTCGCAGCCAACTCGGCGATCTCACGCGCCTCAGCGGCGTTGGCGGTGAACGGCTTCTCACACAGCACGTGCTTGCCCGCCGCAAGGGCCGCCTTGGTCCACTTTCCATGCATGCTGGTCGGCACGAGGACGTAGATGGCATCCAGGTCGGGATCGTCGATCAGTTCCTCGTAGCTGCCGTATGCCTTTTCAATACCGTGCTCGGCGGCGAAGGCCTCTGCGCTCGGCACATCACGTGATGCCGCCGCCGCCACGACAACCTCGGTATTCCCCTTCGCCGGATTGATGATGGTCGTCGGCGCGAAGCTCGAAGCGCCCAAGATGCCGATCCGGACCGGGCCCCTTCTGTCTGACATGGGCTTCTCTCTTCTATCTTCTATGTCACGCCGCGCCAGGCGGCAAAGCTAGTCCCCTTGTCGTTGAGTAGTTCGCAGGTGACCCATAGGTGGTACGCAGGGTACCAACCAACCACGGGCACAGGGTCTACTCCTCAAGAAGCAATCGCGCACCGCACCGATGCGATACCAGAAACCCCGCCGGACACGACCAAACTAACCCGTCTTGATCCCAATGAAGGTCCCTCGAAGATTCGCCTGATAGGAACCCCCAACCAAAGACTCCGCGATGCTTGGCTCCAAGCTGTCATACTGTTCCATCACAAGATCGAACCCAACATCGCGGATCGTCTGAAGCAGGTACTCGCGTTGAACCCAAAAGGATCGATAATTGTCCCAGGAGGACCACTTTCGGGTTTCCCGATCGCGCAATGACGGAAGCCACCAAGATCCGCTTTTATCGCTGGCGAACTCGGGAAACCATCTCCCAGGGAGCCCCTCGTTTTCACTCACCGGGGACAGCCACAAGTTTCTGGGCAGCGAAAGATAGAAGCTTTCAGGTTTGGGCTTGCGCCGCAACCTGTCCCATGCCCATCGCAACCCCGGCAGCGCGAATCGCGCGACGACTGGGACTCGGAATTTCAAATCGGCGAGTTTCCGGTAGATGGGTCCGTGGCTCGTATCAATATCTGAAAAATGTGTCTGCAGAATGAGAAGTTTGTTCGTCGCAGCTGACAGTGTTTCGAGGAATTCCTTGGGGCGATCAAGGTGATAAAGCAGCCCGCAGCAGAACACAGCGTCAAATTCTCCATATTGGGCGATGTTGAAAGCGTTATCCTGGACGAACTCCAGATTCGGCAGATCAACTTTCGATTTGACGTAATTGCATGCGGCTATGTTCAGCTCACGCACGTCAATGCCAAGGACTTGGAATCCCATGCGCGCGAACTCGACTGCGTATCCACCTTCCAAACAGCCCACATCGGCCAGGCGGACCTGACTCTTGTCCCCGGGGAACACCGTTTCCAGGAGTCCACGCGCCGATATGAACCACGGATTCTCCGCGATGGAACGCGCCGACTCAGGTTTCGTGAAAGTGCCGTCGTCGAGACGAATGTTGTGTGATGTGAATTCCAACTCATCTTTGTGTACCCCCACTACCATCCCAGGCTCCGATCCTTCATATCTACGCCCCTGCCAGGTGAGATCGCGGAGAGCGTACCGGATGGCCTGGGTCGTCGAGTCCGTTTACCGTCGTTGCCGTGGGTCACAACGACCTGTGGATGGGCCCCAGTCAATCCGCGCTCAGCTCGGCTTGCGAATCGGAAGCCCCGCGGCGAGGTAGATCGAATCGATGACCGACATGTTTTCGACCGCGTCCTCGGGCGTGGTCGACACCGGCTCTCCCCGCAAGATCGCCGCGGCGAATGCATCGAGCTGATAGGCATAGGTGGCCCGTCGCGGGAAGCGCTCCACCCGGCTGCGGCCATCAGCTCGTACCCAGAACCGATGAAAAAGGTGGGGCAGCACCGGGTTCAGCACTCGCAGCTCGCCACGATCACCGACCACGTTGACGCTTATCTTCAACAGATTGGACGACCACATCGAACAGCGAAGCCGACCGATGTGGCCCTCGGGGAACCGCAACTGGGCCGTCATCGCCCGGTCCACCAAACGGTCGCGCAATTTCGCTTGCGCCGAAATAACTTCGGGCGTCGAACCGCCGAACGTCCGCAACATGTGTACGGCGTAACATCCGGCATCCATCGTCGCGCCGCCGGCGAGTGCGTAGTCGTAGCGGATGTTGGAGAATCTCGGCAGCGGAAAGCAGAAAGCGACATCGACCCGTTGTAGGGTACCGAGCTCACCCGACGCGATGATCTCCTCGGCACGTAACGCAAACGGGTGATAGCGGTAGTGGAACGCTTCCATCACCACCTGGCCCGACTCAGCAGCCAACTGCGCGATCTCGCGAGCCTCGGCGGCATTGGCGGTGAACGGCTTCTCACACAACACGTGCTTGCCGGCCTCGAGTGCGGCTCGAGTCCATCTGCCATGCAAGCTATTCGGCAACGGGTTGTACACCGCATCCACATCCGGGTCAGCGATCAGAGCCTCATAGCTGTCGTGCACCCGACCGATGGCGTGTCTGGCCGCAAAAGCTTCAGCACGCGCGACGTTGCGCGCAGCGACTGCCGCCACCACGACCTCGTTGTTGTCCTTCGCCGGGCCGATCAACGCCGCCGGCGTGATTCGAGCGGCCCCCAAGACACCGATCCGCACGCGACTCACCACTAGCCGACGAATCCGTTCGTTGCGTCCGGCGGTACCGCGAGCCCGGCCGGCGTCTGCGGCCGGCCGCCGTCGCACACGGTCCGAAGCCGATATCGCACAGGTGCTCCTTGCCTAGCCGACCGACCGTACGCACTCGCAGTCCGCCGCAGGCCGGTGGCCATGATGAGGGTACGCCAACCGAGCATTGCACAGCACCATTGCGGATCAAGGTGTGCGGGTTGAGCATAAACTGTGGCCCGTGTTCGCCGTTGGGTCATTGGGCCGGATGAAAACCCGACGGCGCGTGCACACGAATTCACCCCCTGACGGTCCAACCCGCCCATGCGTTGTGGTGGTCTCAAATGTCAGCCGCTTCGGCGGTGGCGGCGTGATTGATTTTCATGACGCGCTATTGGCGGTGCGCAACAAGCGGCCGGATGTCGGTCTCGTCGCGATCGTCCCGCAAAAGGGCGACGTCGCACAGCGCTGTGCCGACGACGGTATCCGAACCAAGATCGCCTGGACACCGTGGTGGGCTTTTGGCAGATGGAGCCGTTCCCCACACGTCGACCCTCACGCGCTCATCGGTTGGCTGCCCTACACCGCTTTGCTTCTCCCGGGCATTGTGCAAGCACTGGTGTTCTTCCTACGTGAACGCCCAACAATGGTTCTCACCAACACCATGACCATTCCATCGCATGCCATCGCCGCCAAAATCCTCGGTATTCCCCACCACTGGATGGTTCGCGAGTTCGGTCGAGGTGACCACCGGCTCTGGTTCCTGTTCGGGTACCGCAGATCCGTCCGCTTGATCGGCCGGTTGTCGAAGTCGGTGATCTGCAATTCCCACGCCGTCGAGCAGGCGATGCTCGCGCTGGATCCCACGTTGAAAACACACGTCGTTTACCCCGCGGTCGACACCGAACTGGGCACGCCGCCTGAAAGGCAACCCGGCGAACGCATGCGCACCATCCTTGTCGGCTATTACTCCGCCGCAAAGGGACAGCGCCTGGCCATCGAGGCCATAGCGATCGCCCGCAGAGCCGGCGTCGACATCGAGTTGACGCTGGTCGGCGCCGGACGACGCGAGCCGTTTCACAGCCTCGCCCAGCGTATGGAGGTGGACGACTTGGTGACGATCCACGGACCGACAGACAATGTCGGACGCTTCTGGGCCTCCGCCCACGTCGGCCTGATGTGTAGCCACAGCGAAGCGTTCGGCCGCGTCACCGTTGAGGCCATGAGAGCCGGACTGCCGGTATGCGGGACGAACTCAGGTGGCACCCCTGAGATAGTCGAACACGGCGCCGCCGGACTCCTCAGTCCGCCAGGTGACGCGACCGCGTTGGCAGCCAACCTGATGAGACTCGAAGCAGACGAAGATCTGCGCCGAGACCTGGCGAACGGGGCGCTGGAAACTTCGCAACGCTTTCAACGCGGCAATCACGACGACGGGCTGATCGCCATCCTCGACCTGTCATGACGCGGATCGCCCGTGCGGGCACCTCAGTCGCACGTCCGAAAGCCCGACCTTTTTGACGTTCACGTAAGCGTTTTGCCATGGGCGCTTCTCATCGTTGATACGATCCCGAATCGGCCCGGACCAGGCCAGTTTTGGTCCATCAGGTTGAGGAGCGCAATTGTGCCTGACGGCGACTTGACGGGGCGTGAGGCAGAGCGCGTCGAATGGGATGTCATCGTCGTCGGCGCCGGCATGGGCGGAGGAATGCTCGGCCATTGGCTGGCACAAGCCGGGCGGCGGGTGCTCTTCGTCGAAAAAGGACGCTCCACCCTGCCAGGCACGCCGGGAACGATCCGCTCGACGATGCCCGAAATGGCCGAGCCACTGTCAGCCCGGTCGATGAAGACCTACTTCGACACGCTGGCGCGCGGCGGACGCAGCACGGACGAGATCACCGACATCACCGGCCGCTTCCCCAGACGGTTCGTGCCGTTCATCGGCAGCGGCACGGGCGGATCGTCGGCGCTCTACGGCATGGTGTGCGAACGGTTCTTCGCCGACGATTTCAGCCCGCGCCAACACTTCGCCAACCCGGGCGAATCGACCGTGCCCGAAGCCTGGCCGATCTCATACGAACAGCTGGCGCCCTGGTATTCGGAGGCCGAGAAGCTGCTCGGGGTGCGTGGTCAACGGGATCCGCTACGCCCCGAGGTGGCTGACGTCGACCTCCCCGCCGGACCCCCTTTTTCCGTGGACAACCAACCGCTGGTCAACTATCTGACCGGGCGCGGCCTGCACCCCTATCGCCTTCCGATGGCCTGTGATTACACCGACGATTGTCCGACGTGCCAGGCCTATCTGTGCCCCAAGGCATGCAAGAACGACGGCGCCCGAAGCGGTGTGTTGCCCGCCGTCGTCGAGTACGGCGCCGGCCTGCTCGACGAGTGCCGGGTCGTACGGCTCGAGGCGGACCGAACCCGAGTGCAACAGGTGATTTGTCAGCGCGGCTCCGACATGCTCGCGCTCAAGGCAAAGGTGGTGGTGCTGGCCGCGGGAGCGCTGGCTACCCCCATCCTGCTGCTCAATTCGCGCTCCGGGGATTGGCCGCGTGGGCTGGCCAACGGCTCGGACATGGTGGGCCGCAACCTGATGCGTCATCTGATGGACTGGATCGAGGTCTGGCCGCACCGCGGCAGCAAGATCACCGCCGAGAACAAGGAAATCGGGCTCAACGACTTCTATTTCATCGATGGCCAGAAGTACGGCACGGTGCAATCGGCCGGCTCGATGGCGTCGTTGGCGCCACTGGACATGATGATGAACCAACCCCGCTGGGCATCGAAGGCACTGCGCCTGGCGAACTCGGCCGTGCGGCCGGTCTACAACGTGCTCCTCAACGGCGGGCTGATACTCGTCGCGATGATGGAGGACCTGCCATATCTCGACAACCGTGTGCTGCCGAGCGATCAGCCCAGTTTCGACGGACGCCAACGTCTGCGCCTTCAGTACCGGTTCCACCCCAGCGAAATCGAACGCCGAAAGGTGTTTCTGCGTCAGATCAAAGAGGTGCTGCAGCCGTTCCGCACGCTCACTCTGCGCCACGGCGAGAACAACCAAACCCTGGGCCACGTCTGCGGCACGTGCCGGTTTGGAACCGATCCCACGACCAGCGTCCTGAACCCGCAGAACCGTGCCCATGAAGTCGACAACCTCTATGTGGCGGATGCGTCGTTCTTCCCGTCCAGCACGGGCCTCAACCCGAGCCTGACCGTCGCAGCCAATGCCTTACGCGTCGCAGACCACATCAACGGGCTGCATTTCGCTGCATAGCCGAACGCTGGATTCAGCGTCTAGACCGGCTGGCGAGGCGACAGGCCGGCAGCCCGATAGATGTCATCGATGACGGTCATGTTCTCGACCGCTTCTGCCGATGTCGTCTTGACCGGCTCGCCGCGCAGCACCGCCGCAGCGAACGCTTCCAGCTGGTAGTCGTAGGTCGTGCGGGCGCGAAAGAAGCGCTCCACACGGCTGCCGTCGGCAGATCGGACCGAGAACTGCTGAAAGGGAATCACCGGATGCAGTCGCAGTTCACCGCGGTCGCCCACCACCCTGGCGGTGACGTGTGGCAAATCGGCCGACCACAGCGAGCAGCGGAGCCGCCCGACATGACCGTCGGCGAACTGCAGCTCAGCCGTCATGGCGCGGTCTACCTGAGGACTTCGCAGTTTCGCTTGTGCGGAGACGACTTTCGGCGTGGAACCGCCGAACGTCCGGAGCATGTCGACCACGTAGCTGCCGAGGTCCATCAGCGCACCGCCGCCGAGGGTGTAGTTGTAGGCATTCGCCGAGAACTTCGGCAACCAGAAGCAGTCGGCCGCGTCGACCCGCTGCAGCGTGCCCAGCTCGCCCGACGCGATGATCTGCTCGACGCGTGCGGCGAACGGGTGGTAGCGGTAGTGGAATGCCTCCATCACGACGCGGTCCGACTTCGCCGCCAGCTCAGCGATCTCGCGGGCTTCCGCCGCGTTGGCGGTGAAAGGCTTTTCGCACAGCACGTGCTTACCGGCTTCAAGTGCGGCCCGAGTCCACTTGCCGTGTAAGGCATTCGGCAGCGGGTTGTACACCGCATCCACGTCTGGGTCGTCGATCAGCGCTTCGTAGCTTCCGTGGACCCGGGCGATGCCGTGTTTGGTGGCGAACTGCTGAGCACGTGCGACATCACGCGCTGCCGTCGCGACGACGGCGACCTCCGCATTCCGCTTCGCCGGCTTGATCAGTGCCGCAGGCGCAATGCGGGCTGCACCCAGAATGCCGATGCGGACCAGGTTGGCGCTGTCAGACATACACTCGATGCGATGGCGACATCCGCCGAACTGCAACTATTTTCGCCAAAACACGCCCGTTCCGTCGATGTCGATGATCTCCGCGGATATTCCGTGCTTCTCGCGGTAGTCGGTAACGGCTTTTTCGCAAGCCTTCACCGCCAGATAGTCATCGACGATGCAGAACCCCCCGGGCGACAGCCGCGGGTACAGCGCATCCAGGGCCTGGATCGTGGATTCATAGAGATCGCCATCGAGTCGCAACACCGCGATACGTTCGATCGGGGCGTCGTGCAAGGTGTCTCTGAACCACCCTGGGAGGAACCGAACTTGGTCGTCCAACAACCCGTAACGTTCGAAGTTGGCTCGGACGTCTGCTTCTGACACACCCAAGATGCCGGCCGCGAACTCTGCCCTGATCCCCTTGTCCGCCTTGTAGTTCTGGGTGTCGGAGCGCGGGACACCCTGAAAGGAATCGCACAACCACACGTTGCGGGTCGTGTCCCCATATGCCGCCAAGACCGCCCGCATCAGAATGCACGCACCGCCCCGCCACACTCCGGTTTCGACGAGATCGCCGGGCACGTCATCGGCGAGTACGGTCTCCACACATTCTTGCAAGCTGGTGAGCCTCTTCATGCCGATCATCGTCTCGGCCTCGGGCGGCCAGTCCAGCCCTGCATCGCGCACGTGTTGGCCCCGCACGCCGGCGCCTCTGAGCTTGGGGGCGACCGTATTGACCGCTTTGAGAAGCAGTCGGCGCCGCAACGGCCAATCCGACGGCATCCGCTCGTGCATCCCGAACCGGGTCAGGTTGCGCCGAAGCAGATCAAGGTACAAATAGCGCACGTCGTAGTCGGTAACGGTCAAGATGGCCCACTCTCGCACAGCGGCAATATCGGCGCTGAGTCTAGACTTACACTGTCGTCAATATTTGTAAATTTCGGGATCCGGCGCTACTCAGCCGACACGCTTGCGGCGCGCGTAACTCTCCATGAGGTCGGCAGCGGCGGCGACGCTGTCAGCGGGCTTGGTCATCCGGGTCGCGACCCGGCGGGCGCGGTCGACGTAGTCTGGGGCGAGGATGGTCCGCAGGTCGGCAACCAGCGTCTTCTCGGAAGCCGCAGAGAACCGCCGCGATGTGCCCACCTTCAAGCCCTTGACCGCGGCCCCCCAGATCAGCTGAACATCGGCCATCCAAAGCACCAGCGTGGGAACTCCAGCCCGCAGACCCGCCGCTGTGGTACCGGCGCCGCCGTGATGGACGACCGCACGGCAGGACGGAAAGACCGTCGCGTAATTGACCGCCCCCGCCACCTTGACGTGGTCGAACTGCGGAACGTTGCTCAAGTCGGTCCAACCGGCACACACCAGCGCCCGCTCGCCGACCTGCGCGCAGGCACCCGCAATCATGGCGACCATCTCGGCAGGCGACTCCACCGGAATGCTGCCGAACCCGAAGCAGATCGGTGGCGTCCCCGCATGAATCCAGGACATGACGTCCTCGTCCTCGTCCGTCGGCAACTCCAGCGTCAAGGTGCCGACGAAGGGTCGTTGACCATCCCATTTCGCCCATTCGGTCGCCAGCCCCGGAAAGAGCACCTCGTCATAGGCCTGGATCTCCAGCAGCCCACGTTCTGCGATCCGAGCCGGCACAGGACCCGTCGCGCGGACCAAGCCCAGTTCACGCCGCTGCGCAGCAACGACCTTTCGCACCCCACGCCAGATCAACCACTCGTACACCCGCATCGCGGCGCGGATCACCGGCGCAGGCAGATTCGGCACCAACCGGCCATTGACCCGCATCGGAAACCACAACACCGTGGCCAGCGCGATATCGCGAGATTCCGCGACATCGAAGGCGAGTTCTTCATAGCTGATCCCGGTAACCAGCAGATCGGCCCCATTCGCGAGCGAAACCAGGGTCTCGGTCATCTCCTTCCAGGCGCGAATGCCCGGCTCCCGCGATTCCCGCAGGTACCTCTGCACATCGCGGACCTTCCAGAAGTTGCGGAACAGGTAGCCCCAGAAGTCACGCGTGTCCTCCAGCCATGCCTTTGTCTCAGGTCCGTAAGGAGTCGCCGTGAGGCCGACCGACTCCGCCGAGTCCAACAGGTCAGGCGGAACGGCCATGCACACCTCGTGACCGCGGCGCGTCAACTCGCGGCCGAGCGCGATGCCGGGCTCGACATCCCCACGGGTTCCGTAGAAGGCCAGCACGAACTTCATCGGTCGCTTTCCACCCTCCTCCGCGTGCTGGCGCTATGCACGTCAAAGCGCCGGGCTCAAGGCCCAGGCTCAGTCGCCGGGCAGCGTTGTCCACCCCGGCGAACTACCCCGACCGAGACCCAATAGATCGCGAAAGCACCCCGGATATTCTGACGCTCGTGTCAAATATGTTCGACTCGTCGACGCCGACGACGTAGCGGAAGCACGCGCGACCATCGGAGGCCATCCGTGACCACTCAGGACCCTGTACGCGTATCCGGCCGTGATACGAAGCGGGACAATCGGCTCGCGTTGATGGACCAAGCGTTCTATGCAGGACATCGCGCGACCGGTCAGAAAGAAGTCATGCAGGTGGTGTGGCTCTACGACCGCGCCATCGATCTGGATGGGTTGGGCCGGTTTCACCAGAGCATGAGCCGCTCCCTGTGGGGCCGGCTGATCGAGCGTTCCCCGCTGCCGTTCGCTCGGTACCGATGGGTGGCGGACCAGCGGCCCGCACCCGTCGATATCGCCGACGCCACCCGCCCGCGGGCGGAACTCGGCGACTGGTTGGACGAGCGCGCGCAGGTTCCGGTCGATCCGGAGCAGGGGCCGGCCTGGCACATCGGCGTCCTTCCACTGACGGACGGTTCGACCGCGATCACCATGGTGATCTCGCACTATGTGCTCGATGGCCTCGGCAGCGTCGTCGAAGTGGCCAAGGCGGTGATGGGCTTGTCCCGGGATTACGACTATCCGCCGCCCCGCTCGCGCGGCCGCCTGCGTGCGTTGGTCGAGGATGCCGGTCAAACGGCGCGCGACTTGCCTGAGGTCGCCCGGGCGCTGGTCGCCGCCGCCAAGGAAGCGCGTCGGCGCCAGAACGACGACGCCCGACGCACACCGAGGACAACGGCCGTCCGAGAAGGCGGAGATCGCCACGTCGTCGTCCCCGGGGTCTGGATCCTGATCGACGCAGAGGAGTGGGATGCCCGCGCGAAAGCTCTTGGCGGTGCGAGCAACACACTGGCCACCGGGCTGGCCGCCAGGCTCGGGGAACGGTTGGGGCGCCGACATCGCGATGGCACCGTCAAGATGCAGGTCATTGTCAGCGACCGCACCGAGGACGACACGCGCGCGGTCGCGGTGTCGTTTGCCCGGGTGAGCATCGACCCGACACAGGTGAGGAAGGACCTGAGCGCTGCCCGCGGAGCGATCAAAGAGGCGCTGAAGACGCTGCGCGATACGCCAGACGAAGCTTCACCGCTACTTCCACTGACGCCGTTCACCCCGAGGCGGACGTGGAAACAGCTGATGGACTGGGCGATGGACGACCCTGATCAACCGACGGTCATTTCGAATTTCGGTGACGTCGGCTCAGCGGTGACCTGCCCGGACGGCACCCAATGCCAGAGCGCGTGGGCACGAGGAACGAATCAGCACATCAGCGAAGAGCGGCTCGAGCGAACCGGTGGACTATTGCAGGTGCTGTTCGGCCGGCTGCCCTCGGTGGGCCAGATCTCGATGAGCATCCAGGGCTACCAGCCCGGGGTGGTCACCACGAAGTCGGCTTTGCGGGAGCTGGTCGCGGACACGCTGGCCGAATTCGAGCTGTCAGCCCAGATCGACTGACACCGACGAAACGCAACGACGTCTACAGATCAGCGGATTTGCTGGTTGCGACGACGCAAGTCGAGAACGGATCCCAGGGCGGTGCCAGATCCCCCGATACGTCACAGGCTGATGCTTTACGATCCGTTACGGAAACGTCAATATGTGGTCACCTGCATGGTTGGGTGTCCTCAAGATCGGTCGCGGTCTTCAAGACGGTGGGCGTGACGAAAAGCCGCTGTTCGGCTGGCATGGCCCGTTGGTAAAACCGTCGGAAGGGGAAAGGAATGGGTGCGGTGGTCGACGGCAGCACGCACGACGTTGGGCCGGCCCGATCCGACGTCGCCGTCGAAGACGCCCCCGAAACCCCCCAGCGCCCCGCGCGCCGGCGTTTCTATCACCGACGAGAACGTCGACCTTCGCCGGATCCCCGCGTCAACGGTGGGGTTCGGAGACGTCGCCGAACCCCGGCATCGGCGATGTTCCGGCTCCTCAGGCGCGTGTGGCTGCCGCTCGTCATCGTGGCGGTCGTCGTCGCCGGCGGGTTCACGGTTTCGCGCCTGCACAACATCTTCGGCACGGTGAACTCTTTGTCCTACGGCGACACCAAGGCGGACGAGACTCCCATCAATCCCAAGTACTTGCGGTACGAGATATTCGGGCCGCCGGGAACGGTGGCTCAAATCAGCTATTTCGACGAGAACGGCAACCCCAAGTTCCTCACCGATGTACCCCTGCCGTGGTCGCTCGAGTTCCCCATCACCACCGCCGCGGGTGTCGGCAGCATCGCTGCGAACGGGGACAGCGAAAGGCTCGGCTGCCGCATCTTGGTCGACAACGTCGTGAAATCAGAGAACATCAAACACCACGCGGTCAGTACCTTCACCAGCTGCATGTTGAAGGCCGCATGAGCAACCACCAGCTGTACGACACTCAGCCTTTGGCGGCGCGAGCCATTCGCCGGTTCTCGCTGCCGATCATCTTGGCGTGGTTGGTGGTCATTGGTGTCTTGACCGTCGCCGTGCCGACTCTCGAGGAAGTCGAACAGCGACAAGCACTTTCACTCAACCCAACAGAGGCGCCGTCGTTTCAAGCCGCGGAACGGATGAGCGAGGCTTTCAACTCACCCGACTCCGGTGGCGCCGTAATCATTGTTCTGGAAGGCGATAAACCGCTAGGCCAGGACGCTCACGACTACTACGACCAATTGGTCGGTGAGCTTCGAGGCGATCAGAAACATGTGCAGAGCGTTCAGGACTTCTGGGGTGACGAACTCACCAGGGGGGCTGCGCAAAGCAGTGATGGCAAGGCTGCCTATGTCCAGATAAGCCTCGTCGGCACCCAGAACCAGGCCACGATCCTTGAATCGGTTGCCGCCGTTCGAGACATCGTCGACCGTTCACAACCGCCGCCGGGCGTCACTGCGTATGTCACCGGCCCTGCGGCGGTCGCCGCGGATATCAGCGTCAGCGGTAACAGGACAGTCATCCTGATCACGGTGGTGAGCATCGGCGTCATCTTTGTGATGCTGCTGTTCGTATACCGTTCGATCGCAACCGTTCTGCTCTTGCTGCTGGTGGTCGGTATCCAATTGCAGGCCGCCCGTGGAATTGTCGCGTTGCTTGGCCTACACGAGGTCATCGGCCTGACGACTTTCGGCGTGAACCTGCTGGTCGCTCTCTGCATCGCCGCCGGAACCGACTACGGAATCTTCTTCTTCGGGCGCTATCAGGAAGCACGCCAGGCCGGCCAGGACAAAGCGACCGCCTACTACACCACTTACCGCGGGGTCGCCAAAGTTGTGCTGGCCTCCGGGTTGACGATCGCCGGGGCCCTCTACTGTCTGAGCTTCACCCGGTTGCGCTTCTTCAGCCTTCTGGCGCTCCCGTGCGCCGTGGGCGTTCTGGTCGCGATCGCGGTCGCTCTCACGCTCTTCCCCGCGGTCATCGCTGTGGGAAGCCGGTTCGGGCTGCTTGACCCGAAGCGGAATCTCCACGCGCACGGGTGGCGGCGGATCGGAACGGCAATCGTGCGATGGCCCGCGCCCATCCTTACGGCCACCATGGCGATCACGCTGGTCGGACTGCTGGCCCTGCCCGGATTCAAACCGAGCTACAACGATCAGAAGTATCTACCGAAAGACATTCCGGCCAATCAAGGCATGGCGGCCGCAGCCCGGCACTTTCCCGAGTCGGTGATGATGGCGCCGGAAATGTTGATGGTCGAAACCGATCGCGATCTACGCAATCCGACCGATTTCTTGGTCCTCAACAAGCTCGCCAAAGCCGTCCTCGCCGTTCCGGGCGTTTCGAAGGTGCAGGCGGTGACTCGACCCGAGGGCACCCCGATCCCGCACACCACGATCCCGTACATGCTCAGCATGCAGCAGGCGGGCCAGCAGCAGTACATGGCCTTCCAGAAAGCGCAGATGGAGCAGATCCTCGAGCAGGCTGAAATGCTCGAGCAAGCGGTCGGAATCATGCGACATATGTACGGATTGATGGAACAGATGGTCGCCACGATGCATGACATGACCGCCAACACTCATGAAGTGCAGGAAATCACCGAACAACTACGGGACAGCATCGCGAATTTCGACGACTTCATCCGGCCGATTCGCAACTATCTGTATTGGGAGCCGCACTGCTACAACATTCCTCTCTGCTGGTCGATCAGGGGAATATTCGACACGATTGACGGCGTCGATGTGCTCACCGAAAAGCTCGACGCGCTGGTGGTGAACCTCGACAAGATCGACGTTCTCATGCCCCAGATGCTCGTCCAATTCCCCCAGATGATCGCGATCATGGAGAGCATGCGGTCGATGATGCTGAGCATGCACGCCACGATGTCCGGCGTCTTCGGTCAAATGGACGAAGCCAACGTCGATCCGACCGCCATGGGCAAGTCGTTCGATGCCGCACAGAACGACGATTCCTTCTATATACCGGCGGACATCTTCAAGAACGAAGACTTCAAACGCGTGATGGATATCTTCATCTCACCGGACGGAAAGTCGGTTCGGATGTTCATCACGCAAAAGGACGATCCGGCTTCCCCAGAGGGTATCGCGCGGGTAGATGCGATCCACAATGCCGCCGAGGAGGCACTCAAAGGAACGCCCCTGGAGGGCTCTCCGATCTATCTCAGCGGGACCGCCGCCATGACGAAAGACATTGTCGTCGGGTCGCAATTCGACCTGATGATCGCGGTCGTGTCGGCGATCTGCCTGATTTTCATCGTCATGCTGATCATGACGAGAAGCGTCGTGGCCGCTCTCGTCATCGTGGGCACGGTTCTTGTTTCCCTGGGTGCGGCCTTCGGGGTATCCGTCTTCGTTTGGCAGTATCTGCTTGGCATACAGATTCACTGGGCAGTGCTCGTGATGGCGGTGATCGTCCTTCTGGCAGTGGGCTCCGATTACAACCTGTTGCTTGTCGCACGGATAAAGGACGAACTGGGCGCCGGAATCAACACCGCGATCATCCGTGCGATGGGCGGCACCGGCAAGGTCGTCACCACTGCGGGGTTGGTCTTCGCCGCCACGATGGCCTCGATGGCGATCAGCGACTTGCTCAGCATCGGGCAGATCGGCACGACGATCGGACTGGGCCTGATGTTCGACACGTTGATCGTGCGCGCGTTCATGACGCCGTCGATCGCGGCCTTGTTGGGACGGTGGTTCTGGTGGCCGCAGCGAGTCCGGCAGCGGCCCGCGAGTTCGTTGCTGAGGGCCACCGGCCCCCGTCCCCTGGTGCGCGCTCTGTTGGAAAGCCCGCCGCCCGAAGGGGTCGACTTCACTGCGGGTGCCGGCAACGGCGGAGCGCATCGTGGTACAAGGCGGTAACAACCTCGGGCGCCGCTGCCTGCTGGCGGCCCCATGAGCCCCGAGAACCGTCGAATCCCCTTGATGGCACGGACGATTCGCAAGTTCGCGCCGCTCATCATCCTGGCCTGGGTGGCGCTGACCCTGCTCGTCACCTTTGCAGTCCCGTCCCTCGAGCAGGTCGGCCGCGAGCAGGCCGTGCCGATGAGCCCAAGGGATGCACCGGCGGTTCAGGCGATGGCGCGGATGGGGCAGGTATTCGAAGAATCTGATTCCGACAGCACGGCGATGATCGTGCTGGAGGGTCAGCAACCTCTCGGCGATGAGGCGCGCACATATTACGACGGGTTGGTCCGCGCGCTGAAAAACGACCCGCATGTCGAGCACGTCCAGGACTTGTGGGGCGATCGCCTGACGGCGGGAGGGGCCCAAAGCCCCGACGGCAAGGCCGTTTACGTGCAGTTGAATTTGGCCGGCGATCAAGGCACGCCCAAATCGCAGGAATCCGTCGAAGCTGTCCGCGACATCGTCGACCGGACTCCGCCGCCGGCCGGCGTCGAGGTCCATGTCACCGGGTCGGCAGCGCTTGTCGGCGATATGACGCACAGCGGTGAACGATCCATTCTGAAGTTGACCTTCGTCGGCGCCCTGATCATCTTCGTGGTGCTGCTCATCGTCTACCGTTCGTTCGCCACCGTGATACTGCTGTTGGTCACGGTCGGCGTGGAAGTGTTCGCGGCACGCGGAATCGTTGCCTTCATCGGCCATCACGACTTGGTTCTGCTCTCGACCTTCTCCGTCAACTTGTTGGTGGCGCTCGCGATGGCGGCCGGAACCGACTACGGGATCTTCTTTTTCGGCCGGTACCAAGAGGCGCGTCAGGCCGGCGAAGACAGGGAAACGGCTTTCTACACCACCTACCGCAGCGTGGCCCGCGTGGTCCTGGGTTCCGGCTTGACGATCGCCGGCGCACTGTTGTGCCTGAGCTTTACCCGGATGTCGATCTTTCAGACCGTTGGCGTGCCATGCGCGGTGGGCATGGTTGTCGCGGTCGTCGTCGCGCTCACGCTTGTCCCATCGGTTCTGACCATCGGAAGCAGGGTCGGGCTGTTCGACCCCCGGCGGTGGATCGGCACCCGTCGATGGCGCCGGCTCGGCACGGCGATTGTCCGCTGGCCCGGCCCCATACTCGTTGCGACGTTGGCGGTTACGTTGGTCGGTCTGATCGCACTGCCGGGTTACCGAACAAGCTATGACGACCGCCAGTACCTACCTGAAGACGTTCCGGCCAATCTCGGGTATGCCGCGGCTGATCGGCACTTCTCTCAAGCGCGAATGATGCCCGACATCCTGATGATCGAAACCGATCACGACATGCGTAACCCCGACGATTTTCTTGTGCTGCACAAGTTGGCCAAAGCAATTTTTCAAGTTCCAGGGGTCTCGCGGGTGCAGGGCATAACCCGTCCCGAAGGAACACCGATCGAACGAACGTCGATTCCGTTTCTCATCAGCCTGCAGAACGCCGGCCAGGTGCAAATGATGAAGCACATGAGGGCCCGCGTCGACGACATGCTCACGCAGGCCGATCTGATGGACAAGCAGATCGCCATAGCCCAAGTCATGTACGACATACAACGGCAGATGACCGACATCACCCATGACACGGTCAACATCACGAGAGACATGTCGGCAGCGGTGGCCGATCTCAGAGATCACCTCGCGAATTTCGACGATTTCTTCAGGCCGATCCGCAACTACTTCTACTGGGAGCCACACTGCTTCAACATCCCAGTCTGCTGGGCACTTCGAAGTGTCTTCGATGCACTCGACAACGTCGACATCCTCACGGGCAAGATGGACGAACTCGTAGCGGATCTGGAAAAGGTCGACGCCCTGCTGCCGCAGTTACTTGAATCATTGCCGCAAATGATCGACATCATGAAAACCATGCGGAACATGCTGCTGACCATGCACAGCACCATGTCCGGGCTTTTCGACGTGCTGAACGAATCCAACGAAGACGCGACGGCCATGGGTCAGGCATTCGACGCGGCCAACAACGACGACTCTTTCTATCTGCCTCCGGAGGTTTTCCAGAACCCCGATTTCCGCCGCGCGATGGATTCCTTCTTGTCCCCGGACGGAAGAGCGGCCCGATTCATCATCTCCCACAAGGGAGACCCGGGATCACCCGAGAGCATCGCGAACATCGATCAGATGAGAATGGCGGCCGAGGAGGCGCTGAAGACAACCCCGTTGCAGGGCGCCAGCATTCATATCGCCGGCGCCGCATCGACATTCCAGGACCTTCGCGACGGCTCGAAATACGATCTGTGGATCGCGGCGGTCAGCGCGCTCTGCCTGATTTTCATCATCATGCTCGTCATCACTCGCAGCATCATCGCCGCGCTGGTCATCGTCGGCACAGTCGCGCTCTCGCTGGGCGCATCCTTCGGGATGGCCGTTCTGATCTGGCAGTACATTCTGGGCATCAACTTGCATTGGATGGTGCTTCCGATGGCCGTGATCATCCTCCTCGGCGTCGGGTCCGACTACAACCTGCTGCTGGTATCCCGGATCAAAGAGGAGATTTCGGCCGGCATAAACACCGGGATCATCCGTGCCATGGGCGGCACGGGCAAAGTCGTGACGAACGCCGGGCTCGTGTTCGCGTTCACCATGGCCGCGATGGTGGTCAGCGACTTGAGGATCATCGGTCAGGTCGGCACCACCATCGCGCTGGGCCTGATGTTCGACACATTGGTCGTGCGGGCGTTCTTGACACCGTCGATCGCCGCGCTGCTCGGTCGGTGGTTCTGGTGGCCGCAAATAGTGCGCCCGCGCCCGGCCAGCCTCATGCTTCGATCCGAAGGACCTCGGCCGGTGGTGCGCGCGTTGCTGCTGCCGAAGGACGAAGACGACGCAGTTACAGACCAGCTCGAGGTTGTCAAGTAAGGATTGTCGACCCGACAACGGACTTTTCGGAGCAAGAGCTAGCTATCGTGGGTGTGTTTGGGTTATTGTCCGCAAAGTAAATTATCTGCAGAAACGAGGGCCAGACCAGTGTGTCGCGACGTGAGCGTCCCGAACTGGCAATGCCCTACGAGCACCTAGGGTTTCGATGGCAAAGCACCGAGCGAAGAGGGGCGGCGCGTTTGTCGGCGCGATGGCCGTCTCCACCGCGCTTGCGACCGGCACCTTCAGCGGAGTTCCGGCCGCCAACGCGACTTGCTTCTCGGCCTTCGGGCTGAACAACGGCAACGGTTGCACAAGCAACATCACATCGATCGCGATCGCGATCGGCCCCGGTGCCACCGCGAATGCCTCGATGGGATTCTTCAGCAGCGCCGTGGCGATCGGCGCCGGTGCCAACGCCACGGCTGCCCTGAGCGCCTTCACCGCCGTCACCGCGTTCGGCGACCACGCGACAGCAGGGGCGATCTTCTCCTTCTTCAGCATGGCGACCCAGATCGGGCCGGGAACAGCCGCGGCAGTCGGCGGACCCAATCTCGTCATCAGCGCCTCGCCCCTCGGCAACGCGGCCGCAAATGCCGGCGCCTCCGGCGGGGCCAACATCGTTTTGCAACTAGGGCCGGGCAGTGCCTCGGCGATCGGCATCGGCAACGCCGCACTCGGTATCTCGCCTTGGGGCGACGGGTCACAGAACACTGTTGCCGGTTTCATCGGCACAGCCGCTCTCAACCTTTACAGCAACAGCTACGCCGCAGCACAGGGTTTCCTCGCCCTCGCCGTGAACGTCCTGGATTACACGCTGTGGCCGTTCCAACCGCTGGTCGATGTGCTTCAGTGGATTGCCAACGGGCTCAGGGACATCCTGCAGGCCATCGGAGTGATCCCGGCGCCCCCGCCACCCGAGCCCGAACCCGAACCCGAACCCGAGGCGTCGGCTCTGGCGGCCGGGGATGACGACCTTGCGCAGCAGTCGGTTTCCCTCGCCGCGCGGCAGATGGCGGCGGCTGCTCTCGACGTCGACGGACCGGGTGGCACAGACGAGCAGGAAGCCGAACAGGCGCCGGCCGCGGACGCCGTGACAGAAGAGAATGCGGCTGACGAAACGACGGTCGAGGAGACGGACGTCGAGACTGACGTTGACACCGAAGTGGACGCCGCGATCGACGAGACCGACATCGAGGTGGACGTCGACACCGACACCGACACGGACATCGACATCGACATCGACACCGACGTGGATCCCGACACGGAAACCGACACCGTGGAGGCAACCAAAGAGGATGACGGCGCAGCCGAGAGTGTCGCTCCCGCATCGACAGGTCCGTCGGGGACCGTTTCCAAGCAAACATCGGGCGGCGACGCCAACACCGGCGACAGCGATCCGAGCGATACCCGCAAGGCAGCCGCATAGTCGGCAACGTCGATACCGGGTGGCTGCGCATTAAAGGGGCTGGCGGAGAAACGATTTCGTCATGAAGGGAATCATCCTGGCGGGCGGTTCGGGAACGCGCCTGCATCCGATCACGCTCGGGGTCTCCAAACAGTTGATCCCCGTCTACGACAAGCCGATGGTGTACTACCCGCTGTCCACGCTGATGCTGGCGGGTATCCGGGACATCTTGGTGATCACGACACCCCACGACGCGGAGAGTTTCGAGCGCCTGCTGGGCGACGGCTCACAGTTCGGCATCTCGATCACGTTTGCCCAGCAGCCCTCACCGGACGGACTGGCCCAAGCGTTCACGATCGGCGAGGACTTCATCGGCACCGAGAAAGTCGCCCTGATTCTGGGTGACAACCTCTTGTACGGGCCGGGCCTGGGTAGCCAACTCAGCCGCTTCGACGATGTCGACGGCGGCACGATATTCGCCTACTGGGTGAGCGAGCCCTCCGCGTACGGGGTGGTGGAGTTCGACGCCAACGGCGTGGTGGTGTCTCTGGAGGAAAAGCCCAAGCAGCCGAAGAGCAATTTCGCGGTGCCCGGGCTTTACTTCTACGACAACGACGTCGTCGCGATCGCGCGCGACCTCGCCCCCAGTGCGCGCGGTGAGTACGAGATCACCGACGTCAACCGCGCCTACCTGGAGCAGGGCCGATTGCGGGTTCAGGTGCTCCCCCGCGGGACCGCATGGCTGGACACCGGAACGTTCGACCAGATGACCGACGCGGCCGACTTCGTGCGCACCATGGAACGACGCACCGGCTTGAAGATCGGCGTGCCCGAGGAAATCGCCTGGCGCCAAGGGTTTCTCAACGACGACGAGCTGTGTGACCGCGCCACGAAGCTGATCAAGTCCGGTTACGGAACGTACCTGCTGGATCTGCTCGAACGGGGCCGCTAGTGGCTCGGATTCTCGTCACCGGAGGTGCGGGCTTCATCGGATCCAACTTCGTGCATTACCTGGTCAACCAGACCGCCCACCACGTCACGGTCCTGGACAAACTCACCTACGCCGGCAACCGCGCGTCGCTGTCCGGCCTGCCGGAGAACCGGGTGGAATTCGTCCATGGCGACGTCGCCCACCCGGAGCTGGTCGACGAGTTGGTGGCATCAGTCGATGCGGTCGTGCACTACGCGGCGGAATCGCACAACGACAATTCCCTGCACTTCCCGCAGACGTTCGTGCGCACCAATGTGATCGGCACTTTCACTCTTCTCGAGGCAGTTCGAAAGCACGGCGTCCGCCTGCACCATGTCTCGACCGACGAGGTGTACGGCGACTTGGCGCTCGACGATCCGGCGAGGTTCACCGAATCCAGTCCCTATCAGCCGTCCTCACCGTACTCGGCGACCAAGGCCGGCAGCGACATGCTGGTGCGGGCGTGGGTGCGATCGTATGGCGTTGAGGCGACGATCTCGAACTGCTCCAACAACTACGGTCCGTACCAACACGTCGAAAAGTTCATTCCCCGACAGATCACGAACGTGTTGTGGGACATCCGCCCCAAGTTGTACGGCGACGGTCGCCATGTCCGCGACTGGATTCATGCCGAAGACCATTCATCGGCGGTGCTGGCGATATTGGAGAAGGGCCGAATCGGCGAGACCTATCTCATCGGCGCCGACGGCGAAAAGGACAACAAGACGGTCGTCGAGCTGATCCTGACCATGATGGGCCATGACCCTGCTGGGTACGACAACGTCACCGACCGCGCCGGACACGATCTGCGGTACGCAATCGACTCGACCAAGCTGCGTGACGAACTCGGGTGGCGGCCGCGGTATGGCGACTTCGAAGAAGGCCTGTCGGCGACCATCGACTGGTACCGCGATCACGAGGATTGGTGGGCGTCAACCAAGGGAGCCACCGAAGCGTTCTATGCCGAACTCGGGCAATGACGGAGAATCCAAGCGATGACGGTGTACGGCAAGACCTTGGAGGCTGAGCACACGCCTATTCCCGGGCTGACGGTTTGGCAGCTGCCCGTCCACGGCGACAACCGAGGGTGGTTCAAGGAGAACTGGCAGCGCGAGAAGATGCTCGCCGCGGGTATGCCGGACTTCGGTCCCGTCCAGCACAACATCGCCTTCAACGAACACCTGGGCACCACGCGCGGCATCCATGCCGAACCTTGGGACAAATTCGTTTCCGTCGCGGCCGGGCGGGCGTTCGGGGCGTGGGTCGACCTGCGCGCGGGCGCGACGTTCGGGACCGTCTTCACCGTCGAACTGGATCCGTCGCGCGCCGTGTTCGTGCCCCGCGGGGTGGGCAACGCATACCAGACGCTCGAGCCGAACACGGTCTACTCCTACCTCGTCAACGACCACTACTCCGCCGATGCGAGCTACACATCGGTACACCCCGCCGACGAGAGCGTCGCCATCAGCTGGCCGATCCCGCTGGACCGAGCGGTGTTGTCTGACAAGGACCGCGCCCAGCCCCGGCTGGCCGACATCGACCCCGTGCCGCCGCCGAAGATCTTGGTGCTCGGCGCTGGCGGGCAGCTGGGGCGCGCCCTGCGCGCGGCTTACGGGGACGCGTCGCATGTCGAGTTCCCCACCCGGGCCGACATCGATCTGGTTGCCGGTGACCTCCAATCGGCTCGCCGCTGGGGCGATTACGACACGATCATCAACGCCGCGGCGTACACCGCTGTCGACAACGCTGAGACCACCGAAGGGCGGGCGGCAGCGTGGGCGACCAACGTCGCCGGCGTGGCGGCACTCGTGCGGGTCGCTGCCGAGCGCGGCCTCACCGTTGTGCATATCTCGAGTGACTATGTCTTCGACGGAACGAGCACGCGGCCGTACCGCGAGGACGACCCGTTCACGCCGCTCGGCGTATACGGACAGACCAAGGCGGCGGGCGATCAGATCGTGGCCACCTTGCCGCGCCACTACATTCTGCGCACGTCCTGGGTGATCGGGGACGGGCGCAATTTCGTCCGCACCATGTTGTCGCTGGCCGACCGGGACGTGAACCCTTCCGTGGTCGACGATCAGTGGGGACGCTTGACCTTCACCTCCGAACTGGCTCGGGCGATCCGGCACCTGGTCGAGACGCACGCGCCATACGGCACGTACAACGTGAGCGGTTCGGGGCCCGTGGGGTCATGGGCGGACGTGGCGCGTCGCACGTTCTCCCTCGCCGGTCACGACCCGACCCGGGTGACCGGGGTGTCCACCGCCGAATACTTCGGCAAGACCCAAGGTCCCGTCGCCCCGCGCCCAACAAACAGCGCACTCGATCTGACCAAGATCGAGTCCACCGGATTCATCCCGGCCGACGCCGACGAGATGCTCGTCGACTACGTGAGATCGCAGACACGCGAGAGCCCCCACACGGCCCGCCGTTGAAGACCCCTACCGCGTGCCCGCGCAGGAAACCGGCCACATCCCGCCCCGGCTCCCGCACCCCTGTCACAGAAATTGAGAAATGCCGACAAAATGTACAAACAGCAAATAGTGTAGAACGTCAATTTACGGCTGAAACGCCGCTTGTAAAGGGATCGTTGCCGGTAGAGTGCTGCGAGTGGCCGCCAGACATTCTGCGACGAAGCCAGCCAGGAGAGCCCGAAGAAAAACAAGCGGGCGCGCAGGTCGGCATCGTGTTCAGAGCCGGCACAACGACGTCAGTTTGTGGCTCGGAACAGGGGTTATCACCCTCGGCGTATGCACCGGTATGGCTGCCGGAACTGGAGTCGCCCACGCCGATACCCCGAGCAATGATTCCGCGTCGGCCAGCGATAGCAAATCTGACGGTCAAACCGCGACAGATCGCAACACTACGGACAGCCGTGACACTACCGGCACCATGCGTAACGCCAACGTCGCTGAAAGCCTCGACGACTCCACCATCGACGACGTCGACAGCAACTTGGATTCCACCGATGCGGACGACCTTGCCGAAGTAGACGATGAGGACCTCGCAGAAGAGGAGCCCCTCGAGGACGAAGAGCTCGCAGAAGAGGAGGCACTCGAGGACGAAGAGCTCGCAGAAGAGGGGGCGCTCGGGGATGAAGCGCTCGCGGATGAGGAGCCCGCAGAAGAGGAGCCGGTAGAGGAAGTTCCGTCAGAGCAGTACCCGGTAGAGGACGTCCCGGCCACGGAAGATCCTGTAGAGCCACCCCCGCCGGCCGACGACGTCCCGCCGAGCACATCGCCGCCGCCCGTCCTTGCCGATGACTCAGCACCCGGCGACACCACGACCGTCCCGATCACTCCGATGGCGCAGCTGGTCTCCAGGGCGCAAGAGCTGATGGACACGTACGCGGCCGGTGACGGATCCCAACCGCCGACGATCGGGGCAGCGGCAGCGCCAGAGGTCAGCCCAATGGCAGGCGAGATCGACTTCATTCTGGCGCTTCCCGGCGTCCTCGCTTCCCTTATCGGCCAAGTCCAGGCCGCCATGGCGCCGCTTTTCATCTTCGATTTCCCGGTACACATAACTGTCGAAGAAGCCATCACGGCCGTATTCACCAATCAGTGGAGAGGGCGACCGCTCATCGGCCACGGTGCCGACGGCACCGCGGACAGCCCGGACGGCAAACCCGGCGGCTGGCTGTTCGGCAACGGCGGGGACGGCTATTCGCCGCCCGCGGGCTCCGGCCTGGACGGCGGCAACGGTGGGGCCGCAGGATTCATCGGCAATGGCGGCAACGGCGGCAACGGTGCATCCGGCGGCACTTTCCCGGTGCTCGCTCCATCCGGTGGTAAGGGCGGCAACGGCGGGTCGGCGTTCCTATGGGGCAGCGGCGGTAACGGCGGTAACGGCGGTGACGGCGGCAGCAATTTGACCGGCACCCTGCGCGGCAGCGGCGGCAACGGCGGCAACGGCGGCAACGGCGGGTTCTTCAGCGGAAACGGCGGTAATGGCGGTAGGGGCGGCGACGGCGCGCCGGGCGGCAACGGCGGCAACGGCGGGCAGGTCATCAGCTTCGCGCTCGGCTACTTCAACCCGTTCTACGTACCCGGAACCGTCATGGGCGGTGCCGGCGGCGACGGTGGCAACGGCGTACAGGGCGGCGCGGGTGGCAACGGCGGCGCCGGTGGCCTCGCGCTCAATTTTGAGTATCCGCCCGTGAGCGCCCTACTGAACGTCGCCGCGTTCCTCTTCCCCACCAACGGTGATCCGATGCGAGCTATCGGCGGTGCCGGCGGGAACGGCGGCAACGGTGATGGCCTCGGCTCCGGTGGCAACGGGGGCAAGGGCGGTGACGCGTACTCACTGCTGGCCGATGCAACCGATATCCCCGGAGCCGCCATCGGCGGCCGCGGCGGCGACGGGGGCATCGGTGGTCTTCTGGGCACGCGTGCTACCGGCGGCCGGGGCGGCGACGCCTACGCGTTCGATATCCGCACCCCTGGTCAGCCCGGCGCCGGTGGCGGCTGTCTCCTCGGCATAGGCGCCTGCCCCGGCACGTCGGGAACCCCGCCCGTCCTGCTCACTTTCATGATCGACCTCATCCGCCTTGTTGTCGGCGGTCTTCAATAGCAACAACGGCTCTGCGGGCGGAACGTGAGCTTGTGCGCTGACTTTCGCCATCGCTCCTACGACGAGCTCATGTTCGAGCAGTCGAAATGCTCGCCGGCGATCGCGGCGTCCTAGACATCGAAGCGCGCTGATAGTTCCCGAGATCCGCAGCTCCGCCAGGGGAGCGTTCGACTTCCAAAATTCCCCTAGCTCAACGGCTTTGGCTCATAAGAGGCGTACAACGCCACGAACGCGCCACTTCGGCCAAATGATTCGCATCGGCGTTTTGTCGCCGCTGGTCAGGTGGACATGTGTAAGGTAAATGTCTAAGCAACCTGCTTACAAAATAACGTGCGCGAAAATTTTGGGGAATCTAGCGCTTGAATATCGCGGGTCTGGGGGGACCGTTATGTCATGGGACGTGGGACATATGGACGAGGAAGACTTCGCGGTCGCCGTGGGCGCGGCCGCGCAGCACGCCGTCTGGAACACCGAGCACCCGCTCACCCACCGCCTGGCCGAGGATGACCCACGCCGGGAGAAGTACCTGCGCGAATACCACTCGTCCGTAGGTCACCAGGTGCTCGCCGCCATCGCGCACCTGGAGGCGTCCAGCCCGTGCGGCGGGCGGCAGGGCTGACCGACCCCTAGCGCTGATTGCGCGGCTGCCACACCACCAGCGCGGTGCTCTTGGGCCGAGGCTGCGCCCGCAACTCCTCGACCTCACGGGTCAACTCCTTGACCCGCGCCTGCAACGCCTCGACCTGATTGGTCAACTCGATGATGCGTTTGATGCCCGCGAGGTTCACACCCTCGTCCTGAGACAGGCGCTGCACCTCCCGCAGCAGCTCCACGTCATGCTGCGAATAGCGCCTGCCCCCACCGGGTGTGCGCTGCGGACGCACCAGCCCGAGCCGGTCGTAGGTGCGCAACGTCTGGGCGTGCATGCCCGCCAGCTCGGCCGCCACAGAGATCAAGAAGGTGCGGGCTTCCTTGTTGGAGCGCTTGGCCATCACGCACCTGCCCATCCCGCCCGCGGGTCAAAACCGCTGGCGCGCTCGGCCTTTGCGTACGCCTCAAGCGCCTCCACCGCCTCGGGCGGCAAGTTCGGCGGCACCGCCACCTTGACGGTGACGAGCAGGTCGCCGTGGCCACCAGACCGCTTGGGCACCCCGCGTCCGCGCACCCGAAGGATCCGTCCGTCGGACGTGCCCTTGGGCACCCGCACACCGACCTTGCCATCCAGAGTCGGCACCGAAAGCGTTGTGCCCAGTGCCAATTCGTGGAAGCTCACCGGCACGGTGACGGTCAGGTCGTCGCCCTTGCGGCCGAACACCTTGTCCGGCCGGACATGTACGGTCACATACAGATCGCCCGACGGTGCACCGCGCAGGCCGGCTTCGCCCTGTCCGGGCAACCGGATTCGCTGACCGTCCTCCACGCCCGGCGGGATCCGGACGTTGATCGTGCGGGTCCGCGTGGTGACACCGGTGCCCTTGCACTCCTGACACGGGTGCTCGATGATCGAGCCGCTGCCCCGGCATTCGGTGCACGGCTCGGAGAACCCGAACGCCCCCTGGTTGCGGCTGATCACACCGGAGCCGTTGCAGTTCGGGCACACCTTCGGGCTGGTGCCCGGGCGTGCGCCGCTGCCATGACAATTCGTGCACGGCGCGGGACTGGTGAGCCGCAACGGCATCGCAACGCCCTTGGTCGCCTCGAGGAACGACAGCTCCGTCTCGGTCTCCAGGTCGTTGCCCCGCCGCGGCCGGCTCGGCCGGGGCTGCTGCGCACCGCGTCCGAACAGACCGCCGAACAGGTCGCCGATGTTCGCGCCGCCGGTCTGGCCGGCGGCATCGAACAAGTCGTTCAAGTTGAACTCGACGCCGTCCGAGCCGTAGCCGCTGAATCCACCGAAACCACCGCCGAACCGGCCGCGACCGAAACCACCGTTGGCGAAAAGCCGTCGGGTCTCGTCGTATTCCTTCCGCTTGGCCGGATCGGTCAGCACCTCTTTGGCTTCCGAGACGGCCTTGTACCGTTCCTCTGCCGCCGGGTTGCCCGGGTTGCGGTCGGGATGGTTCTCCGCGAGCAGCTTGCGCGCCGCCCGCTTGATCTCCTGTTCGCTGGCGTCAGAGGAGACGCCAAGCTCGGCGTAGAAGTCCTTCTCGACCCATTCACGTTGAGCCATGTCGCGTCACCTCCTCACCGTTCGTCGCGTCGCTCTCTAGGATTCTGCGGGGTCCTCCGCCGATTCGTCGTCCTTATCCGCCGTGTCGGCCCCATCCGGGACGGTGTCGACGACACCGACCATGGCGTGCCGCAGCACGAGATCGCCCACCTTGTAGCCGCGCCGCATCACGTTTCCGACGATCGGATGTGTGCCGTCGCCCTCATGCTGAACGGCCTCGTGCAGCTCGGGGTCGAACTCCTCGCCCTCGTCGCCGAATCCCGAAAGGCCGAGGCCCTCGAGGATGCCGATCAGCTTGTCGGCGACAGCCTTGAATGGACCGGACTCCAGATCACCGTGGCTGCGCGCCCGCTCCAGGTCGTCCAGCACCGGCAACAGCTCGGTGAGGACGGCGGCCTTGGACCGCTCGGCGATGACCTGCTGGTCCCGCAGCGTGCGCTTGCGGTAGTTGTCGTACTCGGCCTTGACGCGCTGCAGTGTCGACTTCAGCTCGGTGACTTCCTCCGGCGAACCCCCGGCTTCCGGCGCCGGCCCGCTGGGGGCCGGCCCGGTCGCCTGTTCACGAACTTCACCAGTTTCGGGGTCGATACGCCGCTTGTCGGTGACGGTCACCGGCTCGTGCGAATCGTTCTGGCTCACTTGTTCTCCTGGTCATCATCGACAACCTCGGCGTCCACCACGTCGTCAGCCGACGAGCCCGCGGCGCCACCCTCGGCGGCACCGCCGCCTGCGGCCTGTGCGGCCTGGGTCGCCTCGTAGATCGCCTGGCCGAGTGCCTGGCTTTCGACGCCGAGCTTCTCCATCGCGGACTTGATCGCGGCGATATCGGTGCCTTCCAGCGCCTTCTTCGCGTCGGCGATCGCGCCGTCGACCTTGCTCAAGGTTTCCTCGGGGACCTTGGACCCGCCTTCGGCTTCGCGCTGCTCCTTGACGAACTTCTCCGTCTGGTACACCAGCGACTCGGCCTGGTTGCGGACGTCGGCCTCCTCGCGCCGCTTGCGGTCCTCCTCGGCATGCGCCTCGGCATCCTTGATCATCCGGTCGATCTCCTCCTTGGAGATGCCCGAACCCTCCTGGATGCGGATGGTGTTCTCCTTGCCGGTGCCCTTGTCCTTGGCGGTGACGTGCACGATGCCGTTGGCGTCGATGTCGAACGTCACCTCGATCTGGGGCACACCGCGCGGAGCCGGCGGGATACCGGTCAGCTCGAAGCTGCCGAGCAGCTTGTTGTGCGCGGCGATCTCACGCTCACCCTGATAGACCTGGATCTGCACCGACGGCTGGTTGTCGTCGGCCGTGGTGAAGGTCTCCGACCGCTTGGTCGGGATCGTGGTGTTGCGCTCGATCAGCTTGGTCATGACGCCGCCCTTGGTCTCGATACCAAGCGACAGCGGCGTGACGTCAAGCAGCAGAACGTCTTTCACCTCACCCTTGAGCACACCGGCCTGCAGCGCGGCGCCCACCGCGACGACCTCGTCGGGGTTGACGCCCTTGTTGGGCTCCTTGCCGCCGGTCATCTCCTTGACCAGATCCGACACCGCGGGCATCCGGGTCGAGCCGCCGACCAGCACCACATGGTCGATGTCGGACACCGAGATGCCGGCGTCCTTGACCACCTGCTGGAACGGCTTGCGGGTGCGGTCCAGCAGATCCTGCGTGATGCGCTGGAACTCGGCACGGGTCAGCTGCTCGTCGAGGAACAGCGGGTTCTTGTCCGCGTCGACCGTGATGTAGGGCAGGTTGATCGAGGTGCTCTGCGAGCTCGACAGCTCGATCTTGGCCTTCTCCGCAGCCTCACGCAGCCGCTGCATCGCCATCTTGTCCTTGGTCAGGTCGATGCCGGTGGTGCCCTTGAACTTCTCGACGAGCCATTCGACGATGCGATCGTCCCAGTCGTCGCCACCGAGATGGTTGTCACCGCTGGTGGCGCGAACCTCGACGACGCCCTCGCCGATCTCCAGCAGCGAGACGTCGAACGTGCCGCCGCCGAGGTCGAAGACCAGGATCGTCTGCTCCTTCTCACCCTTGTCCAGCCCGTAGGCCAGCGCCGCGGCGGTCGGTTCGTTGACGATGCGAAGCACGTTGAGGCCGGCGATCTGGCCGGCGTCCTTGGTGGCCTGCCGCTGGGCGTCGTTGAAGTAGGCGGGCACGGTGATCACCGCGTCGGTGATGTCCTCGCCCAGGTACGCCTCGGCGTCACGCTTGAGCTTCATCAGCACCCGCGCGCTGATTTCCGGCGCGGTGTACTTCTTGCCGTCGATCTCCACCGACCAGTCAGAGCCCATATGGCGCTTCACCGACCTGATGGTCCGGTCGACGTTGGTCACCGCCTGGTTCTTGGCGGGCTGGCCGACCAGCACCTCGCCGTTGCGAGCGAACGCGACGACGGACGGCGTGGTGCGGGAGCCCTCGGAGTTCGCGACGACGACGGGGTCGCCACCTTCCAAGACCGCGACGACGGAGTTGGTGGTCCCGAGGTCGATTCCGACCGCACGAGCCATAGTTCTGCCTCCTGAGATAGTCCTGCTAGGGGTCTGAGTGCACCGCACTCAAGACTGCTCCGACCAACCCTGTCATGTCAAACCAGACTTGCGCCTATGTCACTCAACTGTCGAACGGGTCAACGGCATCGACCGCCGGTTTGTTCCCCGGACGTGCGGCTCCTACTCGAAACCGACAAAATGGCGGCTTCACATGCCACGAATCGACCGTTGCGTCGGTTTCGCGTCCGTGTTCCTAACATCGAGGTATGTGCCAGTACTGCGGATGCCGTGACATGCCGCTCATCCGCGACTACATCAGCGAGCACGCCCACGTGCTCAACCTCGGGGGCGAGGCGGTCCGCGCGATCGAGCGCGGCGACCTGCAAACTGCGCGGGAACGGCTGAGTGCGATGGCCGAGGAGCTGCAGTCGCATTTCAAGGGCGAGGAGAACGGGCTGTTCGCGGTCATGGCCGCCGACGAGCTGTTCGCCGAACACATCGAACCCCTGGTCCGCGAGCACCGCGAACTCGAGCAGCTCCTGGCCACCGCGGACATCGCCGAGGCCGAGGGCCAGCAGGCCATCCGCGACGCGGTGGAAGGCCTCTTCGAACACACCAGGAAAGAAGAGGACGGGCTCTTCCCCGCGGCGTTGACGTCGCTGGACGGCGACCAGTGGGACGCCGCGATCCAGGCGTGGCACGATGCTCACCCCGGGCGCGAGATGGTGCGCTGGGCCTGAACAGCCCCGCCGTCGCAGTGGCCGTCGATTCCTGCGCCATGGCTGCGCCGGGCGGTCGAACCACGACCCAGCCGCAGAAATCGGCGCACAGGAGCGGCCGGCGCCGTCCTAGCTGACCGGCGGCGGGTTCACCCCGAACGGCTCGGCGGTGCGCGACGCCAGGTACTCGGGCCGCGGGCGCGGCGCCGCGAACGGCTCGGTGAGCGCGTTGTCGACCGAGTTGAACACCAGGAAGACGTTCGACCGCGGCAGCGGCGTGATGTTGGATCCGGAGCCGTGCAACAGATTCGAGTCGAACCAGACCGCCGTGCCTGCAGGTCCTGTCATCTGCTCGATGCCGTATTCGCCGGCGGCCTTGGTCAGGGTGTCCTGATCGGGCACGCCCGTCTCCTGCCGAACGAGCGAGGAGGTGTGGTGGTTGTCCGGAGTGGCGCCGACGCAGGGATAGAACACCTGATGGGATCCGGGCATGACCATCAACGGCCCGTTGTACGGGTAGTTGTCGGTCAACGCGATCGAGCACGACACGGCGCGCATGGCCGGCATCCCGTCCTCGGCGTGCCAGGTCTCGAAGTCCGAGTGCCAGTAGAAGCCGGTGCCGGTGAACCCCGGCATGAGGTTGATGCGGGCCTGGTGGATGTAGACGTCGCTGCCGAGCAGCTGCCGCGCCACCGGGATCACCGTCTCCAGCCCGACCACCTCGGCGACCAGGTCGCTGATCACGTGGGGCTCGAACACCGAGCGAATGCTTCCGCCGCCGGGCTCGTAGATCACCCGGGGGTCGTCCCGGTCGAGTTCGGCGCCCATGCGCTCGAGTTCTTGGCGCAGTGGCGGCAGCCAGTCCTCGCCGAGGGTGCCGGGGCGGATCAGATAGCCCGCCTGCTCGAAGGCGTCCAACTCCGCCTGGCTCAGCGGGCCGTCGTGCGGGCCACCCCACACCGTCGGCTCGGCCCGGGGAATCGGCGCGATCGCGTGGCCCAGCCGCGTCGGATACTGGTCGTGTACGCGGGGCATCGTTACTGCACTCATGCTATCTGTGGCGGTGGATAAGCGCCGGTCTCGTCGTGGACTTCGGTACCGGTCACCGGGGGGTTGAAGACGCACAGCATGCGGAGCTGCTCATCGCAGGTGACCCGGTGACGTTCGTGGCCGTCGAGCAGGTACATGGTGCCCGGGGCCAGCGGCCAGGTCTCACCGGTTTCGAGGTTGGTCACCGAGCCGCTGCCTTCGACGACCCAGACGGCCTCGACGTGGTGCTGGTAGTGGAACTCGCTGACCGAGTTCGGCTTGATGGTCGTCTCGTGAAACGAGAATCCGACACCGTCACCGGCGAGGATGATCCGCTTGGACCGCCACGCGCCGTCCGAGACATCGCGTTCGGTGCCGGTGATCTCGGAGGTAGTACGCACAATCATGGCGGGAACACTTTCTATGAGGAGGCCGTCGCGGTGACGGCCTCGGCGAGAATGTCCAGGCCGGTCTCGAGTTCGTCCCGTGAAGCGGTGAGCGGCGGCAGGAGCTTGACCACCTCGTCCGAGGGCCCGCTGGTCTCCATCAGCGCGCCGCGGTCGAATGCGGCGCGGCAGACCTGCGACGCCAACTCGGTGTCCTCGAACTTCAGGCCCTGCGCCATGCCGCGACCACGCGCCGAGACGCCGTCGTGGTCGGCGGCGATCTCCTCGAGACGCGAGCGCATGAATTCGCCCTTGCTCACCGTCGCTTCGGTGAAATCTGAATTCTGCCAATAGGTTTTGATCGCCTGGGTGGCGGTGATGAACGCCGGGTTGTGGCCACGGAAGGTGCCGTTGTGCTCGCCGGGCGCCCAGACATCCAGGTCACGACGGAACAACGTCAGCGCCATTGGCAACCCGTAGCCGCTGATCGACTTCGACAGCGTCACGATGTCGGGCACGATCCCGGCTTCCTCGAAGCTGAAGAAGGGACCCGTTCGGCCGCAACCCATTTGAACGTCGTCGACGATCAGCAGGATGTCGCGCTTGTGGCACAGCTTCTCCAGCGCCTGCAACCACTCGATGCGGGCGACATTGAGACCGCCCTCGCCCTGCACGGTCTCGACGATCACCGCCGCGGGCCGGTTGAGCCCGCTGCCGGAGTCATCGAGAACCCGCTCGAACCAGTGGAAGTCCTCGGTGACGCCGTCGAAGTAGTTGTCGTACGGCATCGGGGTGGCGTGCACGAGCGGCACGCCCGCACCCGCACGCTTCATCGAGTTGCCGGTCACCGAAAGCGCGCCCAACGTCATCCCGTGAAAAGCGTTGGTGAAACTGATGATCGACTCGCGGCCGGTCACCTTCCTGGCCAGTTTCAGCGCAGCCTCAACCGAGTTGGCGCCGGTCGGCCCGGGGAACTGCACTTTGTAGTCCAGCCCGCGTGGCCGCAGGATCTCCTGTTCGAAAGTCTGCAGGAACTCCGTTTTCGCGGAGGTGGCGATGTCCAGGGAATGCACGATCCCGTCGGACGACAGATACTCCAGGAGCGGGCGCTTCAGCACCGGGTTGTTGTGTCCGTAGTTCAAGGCTCCTGCGCCGGCGAAGAAATCGAGATACTTCCGGCCCGACGTGTCGGTGACCCAGGAGCCCTGGGCGGTCTCCATCACGGCCGGCCAGCCGCGGCAGTAGCTGCGGACTTCGGATTCCACCGAGGTATAGACCTCGGGAAGGTCGGTTTCGGACAGGGGGGCAATCATTGCCAGCGACATGCAGTCAATCCTCAGTTTCGATCAATCAATTTACGGTTTCGGTCATTTCATGCGGTTAGTGCTGCCGTGAGCGGGCCGATACGAAGCAGCGGCTCGTCCTCGTGCTCCCCCTCCACGGAAAGGAGCGCGGAGCTGAAGTGCGGACTCTCGGTCAACGGCACCCCATGGCGCCGGGCGAACGCTCCGAAGAACGCCCGTGACGCCGTGTTGCTCGGGGCCACCGTGGTCTCCACCGTGACGGGGTGACCGCAGCGGTCACGCCGGACGCGGTATACCAGCGCGTCGAGCATTGCGCCGGCCAGACCTTGTCCGCGTGCGGCTTCGGCCACTGCCACCTGCCAGACGAACAGCACATCGGGGCGGGCCGGCGGGTGATAGCCGGTGATGAGCCCGAACAGTCTGCCGTCGCGATGCGCCACGATCGAGGTGTCCGCGAAATCCGTCGCCATCAACAGGTACGCGTATGACGAGTTGAGGTCAAGCACACCCGTCTCAGCAACTAATTGGTGCATTGCGAGCGCATCTGCAGCCACCGGTGCGCGTAGGGAATCAGCCCACGAATCCGGGGCAGGGTTCAGAGCGGACATAACTTAGTTAGCAGTCACCACCGAGCAGTTGTCGACCATCGCTAGTTCAGATCACGGTGTGCCGACCGTAAGCCAGCCTCACTAGCCGATCAAGCGCCTCGACCGGCCCGATCGTCGAGCAGAACTTCGACTTCACCCCCCAACCCTGCGCAAACACGAGGGCAGGCGACGGCCGATCGCGGGACGGCAGCGTTATCAAATCGTTACCAAATGTGGCGTCGGGGTGAGCTGCGCCACAACCTGCCTCTACGCTGGCGTACGTGAACTCACTGTCGAATTTCCGGGTCTTCGTCGAACCGCAGCAAGGCGCCTCCTACGCCGACCAACTGGCCGTCGCTCTCGCCGCCGAGCAACTTGGCTACGGCGCGTTTTTCCGGTCAGACCACTACCTCGCGATGAGCGGTGACGGTTTGCCCGGCCCGACCGATTCGTGGGTCACGTTGGCGGGCATCGCGCGCGAGACGTCATCGATCCGGCTCGGCACGCTGGTCACCTCGGCGACGTTCCGCTATCCGGGACCGCTGGCGGTCTCGGTCGCGCAGGTCGACGAGATGAGCGGCGGGCGTGTGGAATTCGGGATCGGTGCCGGCTGGTTCGAGCCCGAACACGCCGGCTACGCGATCCCGTTCCCCTCGGTGCGTGAGCGCTTCGAGCGGCTCGAAGAACAGCTGCACATCCTCACCGGGATGTGGACGACCCCGCCGGGCAAGACATTCGACTACACGGGCACCCACTACACGGTGACGAACTCGCCGGCGCTGCCGAAACCCGCGCAGACGCCGCATCCGCCGATCATCATCGGAGGCACCGGCGCCAAACGCACACCGGCGCTGGCGGCGGAGTTCGCCGCGGAGTTCAACGTGCCGTTCGTTTCGCTCGACGTCGCCACGACCCAGATCAGCAGGGTCCGCACGGCGTTGAACGATGCCGGGCGCGCTGTCGACTCGATGACGTTCTCCGCCGCGTTCGTGGTCTGCGCAGGCCGCGACGAGGCCGAGATCGCCCGGCGCGCCGCGGCCATCGGTCGCGAGGTCGACGAGCTGCGCAGCAACTCACCGCTGGTGGGCACGCCCGCCGAGATCGCCGACAAGCTCGCCGGCTACACCGACGCCGGAATCCAGCGGGTGTACCTGCAGCTTCTCGACATGTCCGATCTCGACCACCTCGAGTTCTTCGCGCGCGAGGTCGTTCCCGCGCTGCGCTAACGCGCGCCGGCAGCAACCCGCGGCTACGATGCGTGCCGTGACCCGCCGGGACGACGATGGCACCGACGGGCAGCCGTGGCACAACCGGACGCCCACGGTGGCCGGGGCGAGCATCGCCGGCTTGGCGGTGATCGGCCTTCTGGTGCTCGCCGTGTCGATGCTGACCCGCCAGTTCAGCGCGCCTGAACAAGCTCCGCTCCATTTCGTCGAGCCCAGCTATTCGGCGGTCACCCAGGCGGCCACCACGACAGCCACCACCACCACCGCGACGATCACCACGACGAGCCCACCGCAGACCACCGATCTGTCGGCGATCGAGACCACATCCACCTCGGAAACCACGTCGCCGCCGGAAACCACGTCGGAACCCGAAACCTCCAGCGCCGAGCCGACCAGTGAGACCGACGACGAAGACGAGGACGAGACGACGGAGCGCACCACCCGCCGACCGCGCACGAATGTGACGCGCACGCTCTATCCGTTGCCCTGAGCGCCTAGTATCGATCTTCGTGGCGCGCTACGGACCTCCCGACGACCCGAACTATCCCAACGACGAGCCGACCGCATACATGAACTACGGCAACGGCGGCCCGCCCGAGGAGCCGACGCCGTGGTACCGCAAACCCGCCGCGTTGGTCGCGTTCGGCGCGCTCGGTGCGGTGGTGATCGCGCTGATCGTCTGGGGCCTGGCGCACCTGATCGCCGGTGGTGACGAACCGACCGACTCCGAGACGTTGACCCCGCTGACCACGACGTCGCGGTCGGTGGTGACGACGGTGCCGCCGCGCGAAACCGTCACGGAGACAGTCACTCCGACGACAACCGCGCCACCGCCGACCACCACGACGACCACCACCACCACGACCACGACGACGACCACCACCGAACCGACCACCACGATCAGCACCAGCACCGAAACCGTTACCGAGACCGTCACGGTGCCGGCGGAGGGCGAATAGCCGGCGGCGGGTTGCGCTCGATCCTGCGCTGAGAGCGCGATTTCAGCTGATTTCGCGCGCTGGACGCAGAGTCAATGCTGGGCCGCTCAGCGGCCGCGGGCGGCGTACTCGGCCACCAGCGCCTCGGCGCTGCGCACCGCCGCGCGGCACGCCCGCGTGGTGAACGGGTCGTTGAGCGGGTGATCGGCCCGCCGGCGCCAGCGCTGCGCCGCCGCGAACGCCGCCCTCGGCCCGTCGTACGGCGCATCGGGTTGCAGTCCCAGCCGGCTGGCGGCGTCGGTGCCCGAACCACCGATGATCCGACGCAGCGACGCCATCTCGTCCTCGTTCAACGTCGTTGGCCGCGAGTGCAATTGGGAGAGCAGCCGCAGCTCTTCGAAGGCGTGGGTGTCGGCGAGCAGCGGGTCGATGTCGGCGATGATGTAAGGCGTGGCGTAGATCGGATTGTTCTGCACGAACTGCCGAAGCGACCGCAACGCCGTGTGGGCCTTGAGCAGATCCGAGCGCTGCGCGAACTGCTGGTCGATTACATCGCGCAGGGCCACCAGGCCGCTGCGTTCCAACAGTTCGTCGGCCAACGCCACCGAATCGGTGACGCCGGCACGCAGCACCGCGATCGAAATCCGGATCCCGAACATGCCGAAGCGGTCCAGCAGCGCGGCGCGGGTGGCGGCGTCGACCGGTAGATCGCTGTCCTCGCGCACGAACCGGTCCACCGACAACATCGCCTTGGTGAGTTCGGCGGCATCGACCGCGGCGAGTTTCTCCAGCGCGACGAACTCGCTCTGCCGCAGCGTGCGGGCGGTGAATGCGAGCAGACCCGACACCGGGACCACCGCCTGGCAGATCCCGGTCCTGTCCATCTCTCTGGTGAACCGGGTGGCCACGTCTTTGGCCGACAGCATCGCGTCGATGCGTCCGGCGCCGATCTCGTCGGCGCGTGACACGACGCCGATCACCCCGAGCGCCCCCGCAGACCCGCCCACCAATTCACCGATCTGCTTGAGCAGCGCGATGTCTGGGGCGTTGAGCGTGCGCAGCAGGAACACCACGGCGTCGACACGCGGCACACCGTCCTCGGGCACCAGCAGCCGCAGAGTGCGTTCGGAGACGTCGCGGTTCAGCGACGACGTGCCCGGGGTGTCGATGATCGTGGTGTCGATGAGTTCGGCGGCGGGCCACTCCACGTCGAGGTCGACGATGTCCTCGGGGTCGAGGCTGGCGAAGTCGAACGTGAGGCCACCCTCTTTGGGGTCGCGGCCGATCGGCACGTTGGAGCGCCGGCCGCCGACGTGGTTGGCCGTCACCTTCGGCGTCGGGCCATGTCGGAAGCACGTCACGATGCGGGTGGCCTCGGTGGCGTCGGTGGGTGCGATGTCCTCTCCCACAAGGGCATTCACCAGGGTGGACTTACCCGCCTTCAGCGTCCCTGCCAGGGCGATGCGGATCGGTTGGTTGAGCCGGCGACCGATACGGTCCAGCTCGTTGTGCACGTCGGGACGGTGGCGGTAAGCGGGGTCGGCGCGGTAGGCCTGGATGGTTCCGTCCAGGATCGCGCGCACCTGATCGCTCGTGCTCATCTCGCGCTACCTCGACGTCCTCCCGCTCGGTAATGATCGGAAGAACCAGCTTAGGCCCGCGGGGTGGCACCTATGCCACACCGCACCCCGGTTCACGGGTCAGGCGGGGCGCGCGGGCGTCAACTTCGCCGCGTGCTCGAGCACCTGCTTGAGAATGTTGAGCTGTCGTTCGAGTTCACGGATCCGGTTGTTGCGCTCGGTTTCCTCGAGCCTGGCCGACGCGATGGTGGCCTGCAGCGACTCGTTGAGCGATCGCGTGGTCTGGTTGGCGATTGCGCGGTAGTGGTCTCGCAGCTGCCGCTGGATGCCCTTGAGGCGGTCGCGGGATTCCTTGCTCACCACGAACTGGGTGTCGTCGATGAACCGGCGGGTGTTCAGCTTCGCCTCGTTGCGCACCCGCAGCATCCGGTTCTCCATGTTCTCCTTGTAGGCGGTGCGTCCCATCAGCAGCCCGGCGCCGATGGACAGCGGGTTGAACATGCCCAGCCCGGCGAACGACGTCATCATCCCGAACATCAGCACGCCGCCGTAGGACCCCTGCATGCCCATGGTGAGCTTGCGGCCCTTGCCGATCGGCTTGGCCTCGAGGCTGGCCAGTGACTTGATCTCACCGAGGCTCGCCCCCATCTGGCTGGGATCGATCTGCGGCATCTTGACCGCCTCGAGGCCCGCCTCCACGAACGTGCGGGCGACCTCGGCGGCCAGCACCTCCGCCCGCTGGTAGGCCCACACGAAGTTGTCGCCCACCGCGGTGGCGACCGCCTCCTCCAGCTCGGACCCGATCTCGGCCCAGTGGTGGGTGGGATCGCAGTTGTCGATGACCTTCTCGATGTGTTGGCTGATGGCCCGGAACCGGTTGCGCAGATCGTGGTCGACGTCGGCGGTCAGGTCCGAGATCCCGTCGTTGAGTACCTGCTGCCACAGCGCGGTCTGCTGCAACGCGTCCTGGGCTTCCTCTTTGCGTTGCTCGAGTTCGGCTTTGAGCCGCTCCCGGGTCTCGGAGTCGTTCAGCGCCGCCAGTTCGGATTCCACGGCCATCGTCAGATGCTCTGCGGCCGAACGGACCTCGTTGACCACCAGGTTGCGGATCCGGTCGTTCTGCTGGGCCAACACCTGCTCGCTGAGGAACCTCACGATCGCAGGGAAATTCGATTCCTCGTTGAGCTCTTTGTCGTTGAGCTGGATGGCATGGCTGCGCAGCAGCGACGACGACGGAATGATCGGAATGTCCAACCCCGCCCGTTGCAGATGGGACCTGTTGGCTTCGACGATCTGGCGCCAATGCGGGTAGAGGTCGGTCTTGGTGGCGATGATCGTTGCCAGCGGACATATCTCAAACGCCTGCCGCATGAACGTCATCTCGGGTTCGGTGAACTCCTGGCTGGTGTCGCTGCACATCAGCACCGCGTCGGCGTCGGGCAGCAGGCCGAGCGTCGCGGAGAGATGCGGTTGACCGTGCCCGCCCACACCCGGGGTGTCCACGAACGACAACCCGTTCTTCAGCAGCGGGCCGGCCGCGGTGACCTCGACCCGCAACACCTCCCTGCCACCCGCCTGCGGGGCGCGGCGCAGGTCGTTCTTGAGGTCGGCCATCGGGATGTCGATCTCGTCGGGCTCCTCGCCTTCGCCCCGCGCCACAATGATTTTCGCGGCCGCGGTCTCCCCGTAGGACACCACGGTCGGCAGCACCGTGCTCTCGTCGTCGCCGACACGCGCCACCGGCACGTTGAGCAGTGAGTTCAACAATTGACTCTTGCCCTGCTTGAGCTGGCCGGCGACCACTACGCGGATCTGCGGGTCCGTGACGCGATTCTTGGCCCTGGCCAGCCGATCCACCAGGTCGGTCCGTTCGTGCGCGTCGGCGATCTTGCTGGTGTGGTCGATCAGTTCGACGATGACCTTGGTGGATTTGGCCGGCCCGGCGGCCGCTGCCGATTTGGCGGGCCCGCCGGCCGGTGCCGCCGCCTTGCGAGGGTCGGTGGATTGCGTCATGGATTCCTCTTGGTCGAAAGGCGCTGTCTACTAACGGTAGATGCGCCAACTGGCGGGGATCAGATTTTGATCTCCGCCAGCCGCGCGATCCGGATGAGTCAGAAGAGACCCACGTCGGTGCTCACATCGACATCGGTGTTGACCTGGCCGGAGTTGTCGGTGGAGTTGTCGACCGAGTTGTCCTGGCCGGAATTGTCCACCGAGTTGTCGACGGAGTTGTCCACCGAGTTGTCCTCGATGCTCGAGCCGCCGGAGATGCCACCGGAAACCGAGCCGTCGATGTCTCCGACGTTGGTCTGGTTGCCGTCGACGTTGGTGGTGTCGTTGTCGTTGATGATGATCCCGCCACCGCTGCCGCCGGCTCCGCCCGTGGCGTTGCCACCGTCGTTGCCGACGCCGATCAGCCCGCCGCCGCCGTCACCACCGACCGCGCCGCCGCCGTCGCCGCCGCTCATGTCGACGTCGTTGATGACGGGGCCGTCGTTGTCGGAGATGATATCGCCGCCCGCGGTCTGGTCGCCGCTGTCGTCGATCTCGTTGTCCTCACCGATGTTGACGTTGGAGTCGTCGATGTCGCCGGTGTTGACGTTTTCGTTGTCGTCGCCGACCACGTTGCCGTCGCCGTCGACGTTGGTCGCGTCGATGTCGCCTGCGGTACCGGTGTTGACCACGCCGCCGTCGGTGGCGGTGTTGGTGGTCTTGTCGCCGAAGGTGATGTCACCGAAGTCCAGACCAACGTTGACCGCACCCTGCTGCTGGTCCTGGCCGGCGATGTTGTTGACGTCGTACTCCGGGCTCAGGAAGCGGGTGTCGTTGTTCGACAGCAGATCGGTTTGGCGCTGCGGCGCGAACGCGATGCCGTGGGTCTGGGCAACGGCCTGCTGCAGCCCGACGACGGGGTCACCGCCGCCTTGCAACACGGCGGCCGGCGCCACGGTGGCGGCCACGGACTGCACCTGCGCGGCGGTCAGGTTCTGGACGCCGGCATTGGACATGGCCCGATCGGGGTCTGCGATGAACTCGTGCGCCCGAACCGGATCGCGAAACAGGTTGAGGATCCAGTCGATTACGTTCGTCATTTCTTCGGTCCTTTCACTTGTGAGGGGAGCTGGTTGCCGGGCTGTCCGGCGAGCTGACAACCACGTTATGGAGCCGACGACCCCCACGGAACGGGGTCTGAACCCCTCCCTTCGACCCGGCAGCAGGGGCTGCCCCAATACCGCCCGTTAGGGGATTAGGGGGTCTTTAGGGGATGCCGCATGACCAGGCCGAACAACACGAAGACTGCGTGGCCGGACACCGGCCGCGCAGTCTCGGGAAGGGTTACAGGGGTGCGTCAGAAGATGTCGAATCCCGACGCCTGGGGATCCACGTCGACGACGGTGTCGTCGCCATCGCTGCCGACATACGGCTCGGCGATCGGGATGTCGTCGATGATCGGCACCTCGGAAACATCGGACGTGTCGTCGAGCATGTCGAGTCCGGACTGCAGCACCTCATCGGGCTCGTCGATGGCATCGACGCGATCGGCGATCAACGACTCCGTGTCGTCGATCACCGGAGCCGGCACCTCGTCCCCGAAGGCGTCGAAGGCAGCGGTGGCCGCACCGCTGGCCCACACGTTCGTCGCCGCCTCACCAAGCCCGTCCAGCCCGGCGACGGCGGGCATATCGGTCACCAACGACGACATCGACTCGGTGACCACAGGGATCAGGGCTTCGACGTCGGCGCTGGTCACGTTGGTCAGGTCGGCGTCGGCGATCGCTTGATCGGGATCGGCGGCGAAGCGGGCAGCGGTGTCCGGGTCCCGCACCACCGACATCACGAAATCGAGCAGCGAGTTGGCCATGAAACACCCTCCCTCCCATTGCAGATATATATGCGGTGACAGCGTTGTTGGTTCACGGCTGTCCATGGCTTGATTTCGATGCTATCGACGGCGAACTCGCCGGTGATCGGTGCCGAACCCAGCTCTCCCCAGCACCCATTAGGGGGATCTGCGTTAGGGGCTTTCGACGCACTAGGGGATGTGCCGTAGCTTGGCGCGCCGAACCATTATCGTGAAACACGGCCAAACGTAGAGGTGAAGATGAGCGACTCACTCGGGTTGTCGATCGGAATGACAAACCTGGTGGCGGCCCGCATTGGCCGTCCCCCGGTGATGCGCCGCTCGGTCCTCACCCTCTTCAACGACCGGCCCGCCGAAGTGGGGTTGCCGACCGAGTACGGCCACGAGCCGAACCAGCCCGGCCTGGTGCTCAGCGGCTTCGTCGAACGGGTCGGTGACCCGGTCCCGCTGGTGGCCGCCGACGGGTCGGCGCACCGCGGCGAATACGTGCTCGTCGAGGCGCTCGACGCAATGGCCCGCACCGTCGGCGGCGGCGCCCCCATCGCGATCGCGGTACCCGCGCATTGGGGGCCCGGAACCGTCGGCGCACTGCGCGGCGCGTTGCGCAGCAAGCCGAGCCTCATGCCCGACGGGCAGCCGCCGGCACTCATCCCCGATTCGGTCGCCGCGCTGGCGTCGCTGCAGGCCGCCCCGGGACTGCCCGGCGACGGCATCGTCGTGCTGGTCGATCTGGGCGGCAGTGGTACCAGCATCACCCTGGCCAACGCCGGGTCGAACTTCGACGCCGTCGGTGAAACCGTGCGCTATCACGAATTCTCCGGCGACCAGCTCGACCAGGCGCTGCTCAACCACGTCACCGCAAGCATCGCCGAGTCCGCCAACGCCGACCCCACCGGCACGCTCGGCCTCGGCGCGCTGGCCCGGCTGCGCGACGAGACCAGGCGCGCCAAGGAGCGGTTGTCCGCGGAGACGGCGACCGTGGTGCCCGTCGCGGTGCCCGGGTTCACCTCCGACGTCCGGGTGACCAGAGGCGAACTCGAACAGCTGATGTCCGCACCGCTGGCCGGTCTCCTCGACACCATCGAAGAAACCCTGCAGCGCAACAACATCGCGCCGGCCAACATCTCCGCCGTCGCGACCGTCGGGGGCGGCGCGAACATCCCGCTGGTCACCGCGCAACTGTCGGAGCGGCTGCGCGCCCCGGTGATCACCACCCCGCAGTCTCAACTCAACGTCGCCGCCGGTGCCGCCCTGGTCGCCGACCGCGGGATCGCCGCGGACGCCCCCACCGGGCTGGCGCCGGCCGCCGACGTGCCGACGAGCATGGCGGCCGCGGCATGGGCGGCCGGGGCGGCGGGCATGGCGGCGACTGAGTCGGCCGCAGACGGTGCCGCGTCGGCGACGTTCCGCGCGCTTGCCTGGTCGCAGGACGACTCGCCTGCCGGCGAACCCGTGCCGTACGCCGGCGAGGACTACACCTTCGACCAAGGTGGCACCGGCGCCCGCCCGCCGATGGCGTTCGCCCACGAAGAGGAGGGCTTCGAACCCGAACCGGAACCGCTGCCGTGGTACAAGCGGCCGCCGTTGCTGTTCGGCGCAGCGGCCGCCGCCGCGCTGCTCGCGGTCGGCGGGCTTGCCGTCACGCTGACCAGCACCAGCAGCGACACGGGCCCGGTGACCGAGACCGCCACCACCGTCGAGACCGGCCCCTCACCCGAGGGTCCACCGACAACCCTTGCGCCCCAGACGATCACGGTGACAGGAACCGATGGCCAACCGACCACGTCGGTGATACCGCCGCCCCCGCCGCCCACCACGACCACGTCGCCGACCACAACGAGCCCGACGACCACCACCACCACCACGACAACCACGACCACCACGACGACGACCACGACCACCACGGCGCCGACGACCACCCAGACGACCATCACCACGACGTCGCCGCCGGCACCCGAACCAGAACCAGAGCCAGAGCCCGAACCGGAACCGGAGCCGGATCCAGGAGCGTGACCCCATGGCCAGACCGGCGCCGGAGCGACTCGCCGACATTCCGCCGGGTGCGCGGACCGTCGTCGCGACGCTGATCTCTGCGCCGACGACGCCGGTCAAGCTGCTGGTCTCGGGAGGCGTCGGCACCGGCAAGAGTTCCGTGCTGGCCGCCGTGCGATCGGCGCTGCGAGCGGCCGAGATCCCGGTGATGACCCGGCCCCCGCGTGACGGCGACGATCCGGGCGTCCCGGTGGTCATCGACGACGCCCATCTGCTCGGCGACGACGAACTCGCCCGGCTCACCGACCGGGTCGCCGCCGCGGACGCCACCGTCATCGTGGCTACCGAACCGCTGGCGCACCGGCCTGCCCTGCGCGCGTTGACCACAGCGCTCGAGCGGGAGAACCCCGCCGTGCCGTTGAGCGCACTGAATCCCACCGACGTGGCCCATGCCGCAGCCGAACGGTTCGGTGCCACACCGACTTCGGAGTTGATGCGGGCTCTGATGGCGGCGACCGCCGGGTTGCCCTTCCTGCTCTACCCCGCCCTGGCGGCCGCGGTCTCCCCCGGCTCCGAGGTGCCCGCCACCGCGATGGCCGATGTGGCGAGATTCGCGTTGATCGAACGGCTGCGGCAGGTCGACGAACCGGTGCTCGACACCCTGCTGGTGTCGTCGCTGAGCCGCGACCTCGGACCCGACGATGTGGCAGCGACGTTGCGGCTCAACGCCGATGACGCCCAGGATGCGGTGGACCGCGCTCGGGCCAGCGGGCTGATCGACCCCTCGCACAGCCACGCCTTCCTGCGCACGCTGCACCGTTGCATCGCCCAGATTCTGGGCGCGGCACGCCATCACGAGATCGAGGTGTCGCTGCTCGTCTCGCAACTCGAATCCGGCACGCTGTCAAGTGATCTCGCCCTGCAGCTGGCCGAACACGGGCTACGCGACGATCGTCTCGGCTCCGCGCTCACCGAACTGGCATCCCGCCAGCGGCGCCACCCAGCCAGGGCGGCAAGGCTTTACCGGGCCGCGGCCGCAGCCGGCGCGACAGCGCTGAGCCCACAGCTCGCCGATGCTCTCGCCTTGACCGGTGACTGCACGACAGCCGGCCGGATGGCCGACGAGTTACTCGGTTCCGGCGACGCGGCCGAACGCGCGGCGGCCGTGCGGATCGCCGCCAGCATCGCGGTCCATGACGGCAGCGCCGCGCACGCCGCCGACCTGTTCCGCTGGCTCGGCCCCTATCCGGACGCCTTCGTCAGCGCGGCCGGTGCGATCGCCTTGCTGGCCGCGGGTGACCTGCCCGGAGCACGCGCGGCACTCGACGTCGAAAACACCGGGCCGCCGACGTCGACCGCGCGCGCGGCCCGCAGCCTCGCCGAGGGAATGCTGATGTCGGTGGAGGCGCCGTATCCGCAGACGGTCGTCCGACTCGGGCAGGCACTGGCCGCCGAGCACGCGCCGGCCGGCGTCGCACCCGACACCCCCGCGGCACTGCTGACGCTGACGGCGCTGCACGGCGGGGACCCCGTGCGGGCGCGCAGCGTCATCGCCAGGGCGGTGCGCGCCGGGCTCGAGGAGGGCGCCAACGGCGCCTTCGCCGCGCATCGGCACCGGCTGCTGCTGGGCTGGACGCGGTTGCAGGACGGCCACCTCTCCGCGGCGAGCGGCGACGTCACCGCTGTGCTCACCGACCCGGCCTTGCACCGCCGCGATGCGCTGTGGGCGACCGCGCTGCAGACCGGCATCGCCCGGCGCAGCGGGGACAGCGGCGCGATGCAGAAGCACTGGTATGCCGCGATGGAAGTGCTCGCCGAGTACTCGGTGGACCTGTTCTCGCTGCTGCCGTTGGGTGAACTGTGGGTGGCCGCGGCCAGGCTGGGCCAGGTCGACCGGCTGCGCCACACCCTCGACGAGGCTTTCGGGCTTCTCGAAGCACTCGGCAGGCCCCTGTTGTGGTCGGTGCCGCTGCACTGGGCCGGTGTGCACGCCGGGATCCTCGCCAATTCGCCGGACGCGGTGGCCCCGCACGGGCAGGCGCTGACCGCGGCCAGCCGGGCGGACGGACCCGACAGCGCGTTCGCCAGGGCGCTGGCCACCGCGGGCCGGACCTGGCTGCGGGTGCTCGCCAACAGCGTCGACGTCGAGGAGGTGACCACCGCGGCGCGGCTGTTGTCGCAGTTCGGTCTGACCTGGGATGCCACCCGGCTGGCCGGCCAGGCCGCGCTGCAGACACCCGACGGCCGGGTCTCCGGGGCGATGCTGCAACTCGCCCGCGACCTCAAGCAGTCCGCGGCGCTCGACGACGCCCCGAAGTCAGACAGAGACGCCGGCCCTGAGTCTCGGCTCGCGGCATCGTCCCGCCCGGTGGCCACGCGGTTGTCCGACCGCGAACGCGAGGTCGCCGAGCTGTTGCTGCTGGGCATGCCGTACCGCGACATCGGCGCCCAGCTGTTCATCTCGGCGAAGACGGTCGAGCACCACGTCGCCCGGATCCGTCGCCGCCTCGGTGCCGAATCCCGGTCGGAGATGCTCTCGATGCTGCGGGCCATGCTGGCGCCGCAGGGTTGACGCGGGTCGATCGACCTGGTGGCGTCGACGGCGGAAACGGGTACAGCTACCCCACCGATCACCCCAGGGCACGGCGGTGCGGAATGTAGTTAGGTAAGCCTTCGTAGCGGTCTTTCCGCGCGAAGTGCAACGATGAGCAGGGCTTGAGCTGGCACTGAGCGAAAGCTACTGGCCGGTAACATGCGGTAAGTTACCCTCCGGTAACTTCAACACGGGAGGCACGTGGTGGAAACACAGATGCTGATAAGGCTCGTCGTCGGCCTTGGCATGACGGCGATCGTGCTGGTGTTCGCGGCCAAACGTGTGCTCTGGCTGACCAATCTGATTCGGGCGGGCGCGCCGACCAGCCCCGAGAACAACCGCAAGGACAACCTCGGCACCCGCATCCTCACGCAGATCAAAGAGGTGTTCGGGCAAACCCGGCTGCTGCGCTGGTCGATCCCCGGTCTGGCGCACTTCTTCACGATGTGGGGCTTCTTCATCCTCGCGTCGGTCTACCTCGAGGCCTACGGGTACCTGTTCGACCACGATTTCCACATCCCGCTCATCGGTCGGTGGGACCTGCTGGGCTTCCTGCAGGACTTCTTCGCGGTCGCAGTGCTGCTGGGCATCATCACCTTCGCGATCATCCGGTTGCGCACCGAACCGAAGGAACACGGCCGCGACTCGAGGTTCTACGGCTCACACACCGGCGGCGCGTGGCTGATCCTGTTCATGATCTTCAACGTCATCTGGACCTATGCGCTGGTGCGCGGCGCCGCGGTCAACACGAACGCGCTGCCGTACGGTGACGGCGCCTTCTTCTCCCAACTCATGGGTCAGGTGCTCAACCCGCTCGGCCCGACCGCCAACGAGTGGATCGAAACGATCGCGCTGTTGCTGCACATCGGCGTGATGCTGATCTTCCTGCTGATCGTGCTGCACTCCAAGCACCTGCACATCGGCCTGGCACCCATCAACGTGACCTTCAAGCGGCTGCCGGACGGGCTCGGTCCGCTGCTTCCCGTCGAGTACAACGGCAAGCGGATCGACTTCGAGGATCCGCCGGAGGACGCGGTGCTGGGCCGCGGCAAGATCGAGGACTTCACGTGGAAGGCCTATCTCGACATGGCCACCTGCACCGAGTGTGGCCGCTGCCAGTCGCAGTGCCCGGCGTGGAACACCGGCAAGCCGCTCTCGCCCAAGCTCGTGATCATGGACCTGCGCGACCATCTGTTCGCCAAGGCCCCCTACATCCTCGGCGACAAGGAGTCGCCGCTGGAGAACACCCCCGAGGGCGGCCTTGGTGAGGAACTGCGCGGCGAGAAGCACGCCGAACACCACCACGTGCCCGAGTCGGGCTTCGGCCGGATCACCGGATCGGGACCCGAGCAGGCGACCCGCCCGCTCGTCGGGACCGCCGAGCAGGGCGGTGTCATCGACCCCGACGTGCTGTGGTCCTGCACCACCTGCGGCGCCTGCGTCGAGCAGTGCCCGGTGGACATCGAGCACATCGACCACATCGTCGACATGCGCCGCTACCAGGTGATGATGGAGTCGGATTTCCCCGGCGAGCTCGGCGTGCTGTTCAAAAACCTTGAGACCAAGGGCAATCCGTGGGGTCAGAACGCCAAGGACCGCACCAACTGGATCGACGAGGTCGACTTCGACGTGCCGGTCTACGGCAAGGACGTCGACTCCTTCGACGGCTATGAGTACCTGTTCTGGGTGGGCTGCGCCGGCGCTTACGAGGACCGCGCCAAGAAGACCACGAAGGCCGTCGCCGAGCTGCTGGCCACCGCCGGCGTGAAGTACCTGGTGCTCGGCGAGGGCGAGACCTGTAACGGTGACTCGGCCCGTCGCTCGGGCAACGAGTTCCTGTTCCAGCAGCTGGCCGCGCAGAACGTCGAGACCCTCAACGAGCTGTTCGAGGGCGTCGAGCGGGTGGACCGCAAGATCGTCACCTCCTGCCCGCACTGTTTCAACACGCTGGGCCGCGAATATCCGCAGGTCGGCGGCAACTACACGGTGCTGCATCACACGCAGCTGCTGAACCGGCTCGTCCGGGACAAGAAGCTGGTGCCGGTCAAGCCCGTCGACGGTGGACGCGACATCACCTACCACGACCCCTGCTATCTGGGCCGGCACAACAAGGTCTACGAGGCGCCGCGGGAGCTGGTCGGCGCGTCCGGCGCGCACCTGACCGAGATGCCGCGTCACGCCGACCGAGGCCTGTGCTGCGGTGCGGGCGGCGCGCGGATGTGGATGGAGGAGCACATCGGCAAGCGCGTCAACCATGAGCGCGTGGAAGAGGCCATGGACACCGGCGCCTCCGTCATCGCGACCGGCTGCCCGTTCTGCCGCGTGATGATCACCGACGGGGTGGACGACGTCGCCGCCGCCCGCGAGGTCGAGAAGACCGAGGTGCTCGACGTGTCCCAGCTGCTGCTGGACTCGCTCGACAAGAGCAGCGTCAAGCTTCCCGAAAAGGGCACGGCCGCAAAGGAAGCCGAGGAGCGTGCGGCCAAGCTCGCGGCGGCTGCGCCCGCGGTGGAGAAAGCCGCGCCGCAGGCCGAGCCGCGGCCCGAGGCCGCGCCGGCTCAGGCGCAATCCGCGCCGACAGCCGACAAGCCGGCGGCTGCAGCACCCGCCAAGGGACTCGGGATCGCCGCCGGGGCCAAGCGGCCGGGAGCGAAGAAGACCGCCGCGCCGGCAGCCGGGTCGGCCGCGCCCGCCAAGGGCCTCGGCCTCGCTCCCGGGGCCAAGCGGCCAGGGGCCAAGAAGGCCGCGCCGAAGGCGTCGCCCAACGAGGGTGAGGCCACCGTCACACAGCCGCCCAACGCGGATCCGGATCAGGCCACACCGGAAACCAAGACCGACACCGCCGATTCCGACCGTGCGGTACAGCAGACACCGGTCAAGGGGCTCGGCCTCGCCCCCGGCGCGCGGCGCCCGGGCGCGAAGAAGTCGGCGGCACCGGCGAAACCCGCTGAGCCGCAGTCGAAGCCAGCAGCCGAGAGCGAATCCAAGGCTGCGCCTGAGGCTTCCGCGGGCGGCGACGGCGACAAACCGTCACCTCCGGTGAAGGGTCTGGGAATCGCCAAGGGCGCTCGGCCACCGGGCAAACGGTGAGCGGCTCACGAACGTTTGACCAGCGACTTTAGATATTCGTTGGACAGCAGTGAGACTATTGGGGACGTGACCACTCACCACCTGCCGTTCCACGCCACCGGGCATCACCCGCGGCAGCGCACGTTCACGCAGTCATCCAAGCTGCAGGACGTCCTGTACGAGATCCGCGGGCCGGTGCACGAGCATGCGTCGCGGCTGGAGGCTGAGGGGCATCGGATCCTCAAGCTCAACATCGGCAATCCGGCGCCGTTCGGGTTCGAGGCGCCCGATGTGATCATGCGCGACATCATTCAGGCGTTGCCCTATGCCCAGGGTTACTCCGACTCCAAGGGCATCCTGCCCGCGCGGCGCGCGGTGTTCACCCGCTATGAATTGGTCGAGGGCTTCCCCCGGTTCGACGTCGACGACGTGTTTCTGGGCAACGGGGTCTCCGAGCTGATCACGATGACGTTGCAGGCGCTGCTGGACAACGGGGACCAGGTCCTGATTCCGGCTCCGGACTATCCCCTGTGGACCGCGTCGACGTCGCTGGCCGGCGGCACCCCCGTGCACTACCTGTGCGACGAAACCCAGGGCTGGCAACCTGACCTCGCCGATCTGGAGTCCAAGATCACCGAACGCACCAAGGCCCTGGTGGTGATCAACCCCAACAACCCCACCGGCGCCGTCTACAGCCGCGAGGTGCTGTCCCAGATCGCCGACCTGGCGCGCGAGCACCAACTGCTGCTGCTGGCCGACGAGATCTACGACAAGATCCTCTACGACGGCGCCGAGCACATCACGATGGCGTCAGTGGCGCCCGACGTGTTGACGCTGACCTTCAACGGGCTCTCGAAGGCCTACCGGGTGGCCGGCTACCGCGCGGGCTGGCTGGTCATCACCGGCCCGAAAGAACACGCCTCCAGCTTCATCGAGGGCATCAGCCTACTGGCCAACATGCGGCTGTGCCCCAACGTGCCGGCGCAGCACGCCATCCAGGTCGCGCTGGGCGGCTACCAGAGCATCGACGACCTGGTGCTGCCCGGTGGGCGGCTGCTCGAACAACGCGACGTGGCGTGGGAGAAGCTCAACGAGATCCCCGGGGTGTCGTGCGTCAAACCGCAGGGGGCCCTCTACGCGTTCCCGCGGCTGGACCCAGAGGTCTACGACATCGTCGACGACGAGCAACTGGTCCTCGACCTGCTGTTGCAGGAGAAGATTCTGGTCACTCAGGGCACGGGCTTCAACTGGCCCACCCCCGACCATCTGCGCATCGTCACGCTGCCCTGGGCGCGTGACCTCGCCGCCGCGATCGAACGCCTCGGCAACTTCCTCGCCAACTACCGCCAATAGTTCTTGGCCCCCGACACACGTCCGTTCCCAAGATCGCGCGGATGCGCGAGACTGAGACGATGGCGGCTACCGACCGGGCAGCCATCGCGTTCGAGCGCCACGCTTGGACCGACGTGTACAGGTGCCTCACCGACACCCGCGAGCCGCTCACCGCTGATGACCTCGAACGCCTGGCGGTCGCGGCCGATCTGATCGGCGAGGACCAGCAGTGCGCCCACGCCTGGGAGCAGGCCTACGCCGCGCGCTTGGCGATCGACGACGCGGGCCGCGCGGCCGAGTGCGGCTTCTGGTTGGCGCTGACCCAGCTTCTGCACGGCAACACCGCCCGAGCGAGCGGATGGCTCGCCCGGGTGGGCCGGCTGCTGGACGACGCGAACCTCGACTGCGCCGCCAGGGGATACCTGCTGATTCCCCCGGCTATCGGGGCGTGGAGCAGCGGCGATTCCGCCGGAGCAGCTGAAATGTTCGGTGAGGCGGGCCGGATCGCGGCACGCTTCGGCGACAAAGATCTGGCCGCGATCGCGTGGCTGGGCCAGGGTCAGGCAGCGGTCACCGCAGGGGAGACAGCGCGCGGCGCCGCGCTGCTCGACGAGGCGATGGTGAGCGTCACCGCGGGCGAGGTCTCACCGATTCCGGCCGGGATCGTCTACTGCGGCGTCATCGAGACGTGCATGGGCGCCTACGACCTGCGCCGGGCAACGGAATGGACCATGGCGTTGAGCGTCTGGTGCGAATCCCAACCCGATCTGGTGCCCTACCGCGGTCAATGCCTGGTGCATCGCTCGCAGATCCTGCAGATCCACGGTGAATGGCCGCAGGCGACGCAGGCGGCTCGGCTGGCGTGCGAGCATTTGGCGCAGCCGACCGCGCACCCCTCCCTGGGGATGGCTGCCTACCAGCGTGCCGAGTTACACCGGCTGCGCGGCGAATTCGACGACGCAGAGACCGCATACCGGCAAGCTCACGAGCACGGTAGGGAGCCGCTGCCCGGCCTGGCGCTCCTCAGACTCGCCGAGGGGAACGTCGACGCGGCCGTCGCGGCCATCCGCCGTGCCCTGGACACCAACCCAGACCCTTTCGCCCGGCCCGCGACCCTCGCCGCTCAGGTCGACATCATGATCACCATCGGTGACGTCGTGGCCGCGCGAGCGAGTGCGGACGAACTGTCCGGGCTGGCCACCACCGTCGACGCTCCGTACCTGTATGCGGTCGCCGCACACAACGAGGGGTCGACGCTACTTGCCGAGGGCGAGGCCACGTCCGCGCTGACGCCGCTACGTCGTGCCGCCGCCGCGTGGCGGGAGTTGGCGATGCCCTATGAAGCCGCACGCACCCGGGTTAAGACCGGCCTCGCCTGCCGAGAACTCGGCGACTCTGAGTCGGCCGCAATGGAATTCGACTCCGCAGGAGAGACTTTCCGCCGACTCGGCGCCCAACCCGACATGGACCGGTTGGCCGAACTCGTGGGGACCGCGCCCCGCCCGGCGGGCGGGCTGACCGAGCGGGAATGCGAGGTGTTGCGATTGGTGGCCGCGGGCAAGACCAACCGCGAGATCGGTGCGAGCCTGACGCTCAGCGAGCACACGATCGCGCGACACCTACAGAACATCTTCGCCAAGCTGGGCTTGTCATCGCGGGCGGCGGCCACCGCCTACGCCTACGAGCAACACCTCGTGTGATCACCCGCGGTGGTCAGAACTGACCACGGCAGCGGCACCGGAATGGTGGATCCGGTCGACGCGGTGAGGACTCCGGTATCCCTACCGTTGCAGCATGTCTCAACACGTTGGCTACCGCGATCTCCGGCGCACCGAAGCCGAGAACTACGCCCGCGACTTCGTCCCGGTCATCCCCGCTCCGCTTGCTGCGGACCTCATCGAGTTGGCTGCCCCCGAGCCGGGCGAGTTCGTCGTCGACGTCGCATGCGGAACCGGCGTCGTGGCCCGGCTGGCGGCCGAAAGAGTCGGAGCCACCGGAAAAGTCGTCGGAATCGATCTGGTCCCCGAGATGTTGGCGGTCGCCGAGAAAGTGTCCGCATCTGTCGACACGCCGATGGAGTGGCGGGAGGCCCCCGCAGACGCACTCCCCCTTCCTGACGAGTCGTACGACCTCGTCCTGTGCCAGCTCGGGCTGATGTTCTTTCCCGACCGGTCCGCAGCGGTGCGGGAGATGCGGCGGGTGCTGTCGCCCGGCGGGCGCGTCGCCATCAACGTACCGGGGACCATGCCACGGCTGTTCAAGGTGATGGCCGACGCACTCGGTCACCACATCAACCCGGACCTGCCCGGTTTCCTACGCGGTGTCTTCTCGTTGGGCCGAGACGAGCTCCGCCGACTGTTGCGCGACGCCGACTTTCAGCACGTGGCTGTCAACACCGCGGCGAAGACGCTGCGGCTGCCACCGCCGGCCCAGTTCCTTTGGCAATACCTGCAAGTCACGCCGATTGCGGGACTCGTCATGGCCGCCGAACCCGAACGCCGCATGGCCCTTGAAGACGACGTCGTCGCGGGCTGGCAGGAGTTCCTCGATGGCGACAGCCTGGTCGTCGAGCTACCCATCATCACGGCGACCGCCCAAGAATAGTCAACGCCTGTCCATGCGAACCTCCTCCCACGGGGGCGGGCCCCGCAGGAGCTCCGAATGCTTGCCGGCCAGGGTGTTTTCGAAGAACGCCGCGGAGTACGCGGCGACGATCTCGTGGCCGCGTCGACCACCGATCGGACCGGAGAAGGCCAGCTGCTCCGCCAACCGCGTCCAAGCGGGGGCGTCGGTGTAGTTCATGTGAAACATGCCGGGAATCTCGATGTGGTAACCCTGTCCGGGTGTGCTCTTGGCGAAGGTCGCCCGCTGCGTGCTGAGCGTTTCGTGGATTTCATGGTCCGGCCAACCACCGCTGCGGCTTCGTTCCAGCAGGATGGAGTCGGCATCGCGGGTCAGCCACATGCTCGGCTGTGAAAGACCGTCCCGCACCACGTTTGCGGGCATCGCCGCATCCATCATCAAGCAGGCCTTCAGGCGCGGATCGGCGTGACAGCCCTGCGCGACGGTGATGGCACCCAGCGAGACGCCGAACGCTCCGGCCCGCTCCAGATCCAGCCTGCCGGTCAACAGACCATGCGGATCCGACGTGTCCAGCCAGGCAAGCTGATCAAGCGCGAAGCTGATATCGCCGGCGAGGTAGGGAAACAACCCGTCGGGCAACGACACGTCGCCCAGCGACGGCGCCGGGTCGGAGGGTGTGATGCTCTGCTGGATGACGTCGACGAGCCGTTCCTTGCTCCATCCGTCGATCGTGCGGCCGTCCGGGAATGCGGTGACCGCCGAGGTGTAGGGCTGGTCGAGGCCCACCACCACAAATCCCCGCGACACCAATTGTTCGACCTGAAACGTGTTGGACTGGCGGAACGCGTTGAGCCCGGATACAAAGACCAGCACCGGGTAGCGGGGACGCTCAGATGCCATTGGAGGCATCTGGGTCGCGTGGGTGGGCACGACGTCGAAGTGATCGAAAACGAAGCCGGGAACGCCCAACAGCCTCCCCGCCGACGGCGCAAATGCCGCGGAGTCGGAGATATACGGCGCGTTCGGGGCGTCGGCGCCGGCCTGGGCCGGATACCAGACTTGCGCCATGAGTTCGCGGCGCGCGGCGGGGTCGGCGTCGAAGATCTCGCGCCGGTCGTCGTCGCGCCAGTGGTAGGTGACCGTCCCGATCGCGTACGGGCCTTCTGGGGCGGGAAACCGGAACACCGGAACGGCCACGGGAACCGCCGCCGAAACCGCGAACACGGCGACACCGAGGCCGACAGCGACCCGCCGCACCCACCTTGGACCGCTCACCCGCGTGATTCGCCACAGCACGATCGCTCCGGCCAGCACGTACGCTGGGACCATCTGCCAGCGGTACCCCTCCAGCGCCAGCTGGGCGATCGCCGCCAGGGCCGGCAACAGCGCAAGGTGGCGAACGTCGCTGAGCCGGCCGCGTGGTGGAACAGACAGCGCCACCAGACCGGCCGCGTTCACGACACACAGCAGGATCTCGAGAGGCCTCACCCGCCCGATTATCCGGAGGACTGCAGCCCGTCCTGCGCCCGCTGCGCGGTGGGTGGCATCGCGCCGGCGCTGTCGGTGCCGCTGACGACGGCGATCGCAGCGGTGCTCGCCACCCCGCGCGCCGCTAGCGGTCCTCCAACAGCTGCAACAGATATGCGCCGTAGCCCGATTTGAGCAGCGCGTATCCCCGCTCGGCCAACTGTTCGTCGTCGATGAAGCCGACCCGCCACGCGACTTCCTCGGGCACGCTGATCTTCAGGCCCTGGCGGCGTTCGATGGTGCGCACGAAGTCGCCGGCGTCCAGCAGCGAGTCGAATGTCCCGGTGTCTAGCCACGCGGTGCCGCGGGCCAACACCTCGACGGCCAGCCGGCCCTGGTTGAGGTAGGTCTGGTTTATCTCGGTGATCTCGTACTCGCCACGCGCCGAAGGCTTCAACGACTTGGCGATCTCGATGACGTCGTTGTCGTAGAAGTACAACCCGGGCACCGCGTAGTGCGACTTGGGTGTCGCGGGCTTTTCCTCCAGCGACAGCGCGACGCCGTCGTCGCTGAACTCAACCACACCGTAAGCCGACGGGTTGGCCACCCAGTAGGCGAAAATCACGCCGCCGCTGACGGTTTGAAATCGGCGCAGCCCGGTACCCAGTTCGGGGCCATAGAATATGTTGTCGCCCAACACCAATGCCACCGGCCCGGTTCCGATGTGGTCGGCGCCGATGATGAAGGCCTGGGCCAGCCCTTCCGGCCGCTGCTGGACCGCATACGTGAGGTTGATGCCGAATTGCGAACCGTCGCCGAGCAATCGATGAAAGGCCGGCGCGTCGTCGGGTGTGGTGATGACCAGAATGTCGCGGATACCCGCCATCATCAGCGTGGACAACGGGTAGTAAATCATCGGTTTGTCGTAGACGGGCACCAACTGCTTGCTGGTGCCCATGGTGATCGGATAAAGCCGGGTGCCGGACCCGCCGGCGAGAATGATGCCGCGCATCAGCTCGTGAGGTCCTTTTCGGTCAGTTCGGTGGCGGCCAACGCGGACGCGAGGTCGCCGTGGTGGAAGACCGCCGTGACGTGGTCGCGCACGACGCGGAACGCTGACGCCGTCGCCACAGCGCCGGGGTCGGCGGCGAGTTCCTCGGCCACCACGACGCCGTCGCGCACATACATCCGGCCCGTCTCGACCTTGATGGCGGGCTGCTGCTGCGCCCATTGCCGCAGCGCGGTGTGGCCCTGGCTGGCCCCGTCGGCGTCGCCGAGTTCGATGTCGTCGCTGGACAGCGCCACCAGCGTGTCGAGGTCTCGCTCGTTGAGCGCGTCATACCAGGCGAGTACGGTAGCGATCTCCGAAGTGCTCATGGTCGAGAAGGTACGCCACCTAGAACGGTGTGCGCTCCAGCCACGCGTCCCACACCTTCACATCACCGAAGATCTCCAGGCCGCTGTCGGCGGCGCTGCGCCGACGCGTGATTGCCAACAGCAGATCCTTGGCCGGACCGCGCACCGCGACGTCGCCCTTGCCGTGGTCGTGCGTCCAACTCATCCCGTGTTCGTCGTTGACGATGGTCCATTCGCCGGTGGGACCGAGCCCGTCGTCGGTGGCGTGCAGATGCATGGTGCGGCCGAAGTCGACGGGGGCTGCGGCCCGCGTGGCCTGAATCGACATCAACTCGATCCACTCGCTGATGCCGTCGGCGGCCACCTCGACCGGTATGTCGTAAGGAGCGCCCAGCGCCAAGGCGGCATCGGCGCGGTGCACGACCACTTCATGCAGCAGCCTGCGGACCCACCACCCCGACGGGCGCGGCCCCGCGGCTGTCCACACCCGCTCGGGGCCGACCCGCTCGACAGCGGCGATGACGGCCCGCGGACCGGCGTTGAGCCAGTCGATCGCGGCGTCGGGGTCGTCGGGCGGCTTGCCGTCGCGCACCTCGCGCGGGTCAAGCGGTGTCATCCGGCGCTCGGCGATGATCTGTGCGGCCCAGCGGCTTCCGCGCCCGACGTGGCGGAACAGCTGCTTGAGTGTCCAGCCCGGACAGGTCGGCACCGGTGTTGACGGATCTGCGCTGCGGATCAGCTCTCCGAACTCCCGGGTCTGGTCGAGCAGCGCTGCTCGGAAATCCACGCCCCGAACTTAACCCAACTGATCGGACTTGACCGCAGAACCGATTGAGGCGCGCGCTTTGCCGAGCGTGACCGGCAGTGACGACCAGCCGCGCAGCACGCGGGTTTCGCGGCGGCTGCCGTCGCCGGTTAGGCGCGCGTCGGGGAAGCGTTCGAAGAAGGTGCGCAACCCCACCTCGCCTTCGGCCCGCGCCAACGCGGCACCCAGGCAGTAGTGTCTGCCGCCCGAGAATGACAGGTGCTTGCCCGCGTTCTCGCGTTCGATGTCGAAGCGATGCGGGTCCTCGAAGACCTTCGGGTCGCGGTTGGCGCCGGCGAGATAGAGGATGACGACGTCGCCGCGACGCACCCGGGTGCCCGCAATGTCGGTGTCTTTCGCCGCGATTCGCGCGGTGAGCTGCACCGGCGAGTCGAGGCGCAGGATCTCCTCGACGGCGTTGGGCCACAGTTCAGGTCGGTCGGCCAATGTTTCGAGATGCTGGGGCGAGTCCAGCAGCATGCGAATTCCGTTGCCCAGCAGGTTGACCGTCGTCTCGAAGCCCGCGGCCAGCACCAGGCCCGCGGTGGCCATCAGCTCTTGTTCGTTGAGCCGGGCACCTTCGGCGCTGGCCTGGATGATCTGGCTCATCAAGTCCTCGCCGGGGTTGCGGCGAAGCTCGGCCAGGTGGTCGACGAGCCAATCGTTGAAGCCCTCGACGCCCCGGTTGACCTGGCGGTACACCTTCCACGGCACCCCTATGTCCAGGCTGGGCGCGCCGAGCTCACCGAACTCCAGAATGCGCGGTCGCGCTTCGTCGGGCACGCCGAGAATGTCGCCGATCACCGTGACGGGCAGCCGCGAGCAGTAGCGCTCCACGATGTCGACGGTGCCGGGGGTGTCGGCGATCTCGTCGAGCAGAGCGTCGGCGGCGTCCTGCACCCGGTCCTTCAGCGCGGCAACGGCTCTGGTGGTGAACACCGACGACACCAGCTTGCGGTAGCGGGTGTGGTCCGGCGGTTCGACCGACAGCATCGACGGAGGTTCCAGCGGATGCAGCATGTCGGTCCTGGTGCGCTCGGCGACCCACCGCAGCGGTGTGGGCAGGGTCGTGCCCATCGCGAAGACCCGGAAGTCGTCGGATCGCAGCAGGTCGTTGACGATCTTGTGGTCGACGGTCAGGTACGCGGCCCGACACCGCACGATCGGCCCGCGCGCACGCAGCTCCTCGGTGAACGGGACGGGATCGGTCCGGACCGCGGGATCGGCGATCAACCTGCCCTGCGGGTCACCGCGCCGCGCGGCCAGCCGCGAGAACATGCGCACCACCCCGTGCATGGCCACCCACCGAACCCGTTGCTTGATCGGGCCGTTGCGTCGAGGCGGATGGCTGGTCTGCACGATTGAAGGCACTCTTGTTTCGGTTCCGTCGGGTGGCGTCCAGCCTACCCAATTCTCGGGTGCGCCAAGGAGGCAGAGGCCCCTTGGGAGAGCCGGCGCTCACGAATTGCGTCTGCCGAGGCCGTACACCTGCCAGCCGGCGTCCCTCCACCGCACGGCATCGAGGCAATTGCGGCCGTCCACAACCACTTTGGCCCGCACTGTCGCCGCCAGCTCGGTCGGGTCCAGCTCGACGAACTCGCGCCATTCGGTGAGTACCAGCACCGCGTCGGCGCGGTCGCAGGCCTCCACCACCGACGTCGAATAGTTCAATGTCGGAAACACCCGGCGGGAGTTCTCCATCGCCCGCGGGTCGTAGACGTTGACGGTCGCGCCGTTGAGTTGCAGCATGCCTGCGACGTTGAGTGCCGGCGAGTCGCGCACGTCGTCGGAGTCGGGTTTGAACGCCGCGCCCAGCACCGCGATGTTCGCCCCCAGCAGCGAGCCGCCGCACGCGGTGGTGGCCAACTCCACCATGCGGGTTCGACGACGCATATTGACGTTGTCCACCTCCCGCAGGAAGGTCAGCGCCTCGCTGGCGCCCAACTCGCCTGCGCGGGCCATGAACGCCCTGATGTCCTTGGGGAGGCATCCGCCGCCGAACCCCAGGCCCGCGTTGAGGAAACGCCGTCCGATCCGGGGGTCGTGCCCCAACGCGTCGGCGAGCACAGCCACGTCGGCGCCGACGGCTTCGCACACCTCCGAGATCGCATTGATGAACGAGATCTTGGTGGCGAGAAAGGCGTTCGCAGACACCTTGACCAGCTCGGCGGTGTGCAGATCGGTCACCAGAAACGGAACGCCGTCGTCGAGCATGGCAGCGTACAGGTCCCGGATCGCGGGTTCGGCCCGCGTCGAGTCCTCTTGCACACCAAGCACGATCCGGTCTGGGTGCAGCGTGTCGTACACGGCGAAGCCCTCCCGCAGGAACTCCGGATTCCACGCGATCTCGACGTCCACCCCGTCGACGGCCAGCGGGTGCGCCCGCTCGGCCAGGTCGGCGGCCGTACCCACCGGCACGGTCGACTTGCCGACGATCACCGCCGATCGCCGCAGCCGCGGCACCAGCGTGTCGATGACCGCGTGCACATGGCGCAGGTCGGCGCCGTAGTCGCCTTTCTTCTGCGGGGTCCCGACAGCGAGGAAATGCACGTCGGCGAACTCGGCCGCCTCGTCGTAGTCGGTGGTGAAGCGCACTCGTCCAGCGGTGAGGTTGTCGCTCAACATCTTTGGCAGGCCGGGTTCGTAGAACGGAACATCTCCGGCTGCGAGCTTGGCGACCTTGCCCGGATCGATGTCCACGCCGAGCACCTCGTGCCCGAGTTCGGCCATTCCCGCGGCGTGGGTGGCGCCGAGATACCCCGTACCGAACACCGTGCATCGCATACTGCCTCTATAGGCAGCCGCGATGAGCTATCCGCTACGTGACACTGAGCGGCCGGCCAACATCAGGTGACCAGCCGGGGGCGGCGTCAGCTGCAGAAGAGCAGGAAGCAGTTGTTGCCCGAACCGCCGCGCCCGGACGGCCCGTGGGAACCACCGGAGCCGCGCGAGCCCGGCCCGAAGTCACCCGAGCCGCGCGATCCCGACGAGCTACCCGAACCCGAGCCGTTCTCCCACGGCCACTGCGGGCTGCGCGGCTTGTCGGGTTTCTGCCACGGCGGCTTCCACGGCGGCTCGGGCGGCGTCCAGGTGGGCGTCGGCGGGTCATACGACGGCGGCGGACGCCACGGCGGAGTCCACGGGTTCCGTGGCCTCGGGTACCACACGGTCGGTGGCTCATACACCGGCGGCGGAACGTACACCGGCGCTGGAACCGGGGCAGGCGCCACGGGAACCGGCGCCGGAGCGGGCGCGGGCGCGGCGGGCGGAGCCGGCGGCGGCGCCGCTGGCGGTGGGGC
>NZ_ATDN01000020.1 GCF_004014805.1 Mycolicibacterium elephantis DSM 44368 | reverse complement strand
ACCACCGAAACCGGCGGCCCCAAACTCGACCGCGACACCGGCATCGTCACCTACCCCGACGGCTCCACCTACGACATGCGCACCGGCGTCGAAACCTACCCCGACGGCTCCACCTACGACACGCGCACCGGCGCATCAGCACGACCGGTGCATGAGCATGGCACCACCGAAACCGGCGGGGCGAAGTACAACCCCGACAGCGGGCAGTGGGACAACCCCGACGGGTCCTCCTCGGAGTCCGACCCCGAGTCAGACGGCTCCGAATTCAGCGGCTCGGGATCGGGCGGCTCGGGATCGGGCAGTTCCGGATCGACCAGCGGCGACGACGCCGACGACGACGACAGCGACTCCGAGGACTCCTCGACAGACGACACCGATAGCGGCGATGACACCGGAGAAGGCGACGGCGACTCGCTGCTCATGGACGGGTTCACCAGCGGCAGCGCTGGTTCCGCGGGCGCCAGCCCGGCCGCGGCGATACGCGACTGGGCGACCAACCCCGACCGAGGCGACACGTCGGTCTTCGGGGAGGCCGGCGAGGACGCACCGCCGGCGCGCGGCGTACCCAGCGGGGTCGTCCAACCCGGCGCCAACCCGGACGGCGACGGGTCATCGTCGCCCGACAGGCCCGCCATCGACACCGGCGATGACCAACCGGTCGTGTCGACCTACCAATGGAATTCCGGCGACGAGGACGGCAGCGACCTGGGCCCCGTAACCCAACCCGGCCCCGACGACACGGGCGTCATCGATGGCGGCATCGATTACTGGCTCGTCGACGACCTCACCACCGACCCACCGCCACTTGCCTAGCCGTGGCGGCCGACATGCGGCAGCGCAACGCCGCGCTCAATCGTCTGCCCGTGCAGTACGCCCGCGCGCTACGGCTGCGCGACGCGGGCATCCCCGACGAGGTGACCGCCGAGTGCATCGGCGTGGAGATCGAGGGCCTCCCGTTGGTGATGCGGGTGGCCGAAGCCAAGCTCGCCACGGCAATGGCAACCCGCGCGCAGGTCAACTCCCGGTCCGGGCCCAATCCCCCTGAAGGAGAAGATGATGAGCACCAATATCCACAGGCCGCTCACCGCGACGCTGGGTGCGACCGTGCTGACCGTCGTGCTTGCCGGTCAAATGCTCACGGCGCCAACGGCACACGGTGATCGGACGGTCAGTGCACAGGAGATCTGCAGCCAGGAGGGCCGGGTCGCCAAGGTGAGATGGTTCCCGCCGCCGGTCGTGGGGTACTGCGCCCACCCGTGGAGCATCTTGCCCGGCAATTCGCTCGACGCCGGCGAAGGTCCCATCTCCATCCGGGTGCCCGAAGGGTCGTACATGGTCAATCCCCTCGACCCGTTGAGCCCCTGGGTGATACCGGGCTAGGCGCGCCCCGCGTCGCAGCGCCGCACCGGTCAGGCGACCGGTTGCTGTCGGCGTACGGCGGTGCGAATAGGCTGGTCGGGCTCGATCGTGACGCCGACCAACTCCGCGGTGCCGTTGATGGCACCCATCATGATCGTCGTCATATGGGTGATGAACTTGTCGGCGGACATGCGACGCTCGTCCTCGTCGCCGGCGCCCAGCCACCAGTCCGTCGCCGACGCCGCGGTGCCGAAGATCGCGTACGCCGCGAGTTCGAAGGCCGCGGGGTCCAGCGCCATGTCCTGCAGTTCGCTGCTGATCATGTCGGCAACAGCCAGGGTGATCTCGCTGCCCTTGTTGACCGCCGTTATCGCCGCCGCCGACTTGTCGGCGAACCGGCCCTGCAGCAGAAAGCGGACCACGTTGGGGTGGCGCTCGACCAACTCGACGTAGTGCTCGACTCCCCGCCCGACGATGTCGCGTGTGGAGTCGGTCTCCACGTTGATCGACGGGATGATCGCGGCCCACAACATGTCGCGCATCCGCTGACCGATCTCGGTGAACATGTCCGACTTGTCGGCGAAGTGCCGGTAGATCTTGGGCTTGGCGGTACCGGCCTCCTCAGCGATCTCGCGCACGCTCACGTTGGGGCCGAGCCGGTCGATCGCGCGGAAGGCGGCGTCGACGATCTCCGCGCGCACCTTCTTGCGGTGCTCGCGCCAGCGCTCGCTGCGGGCGTCGACCTTGACACCCGGCTGGCCGCTCGACCGCGTCCTGGACCCTCGTCGCACCCGATCACTGTACCGCCCGGACACCGTTGACCTGCCCAGACCGAGGGTGTCTGGCCCGCAAAGGCGCTGACCGCCGCACAGCGTCTCGCGCATTCGTTCGATTACCGGCGCCGTACAGGTACCCGACTACTCGGGCCGCGGGCCCGCCCCCGCCTTACGTTGCCGGTGTCAGGCAGCGGGCACCGGCTTCGAACCGAGGGGTGGACATGGCTACCACGTCGTCCTACATCGCACGCCTCGGCGCACTGGCCGTGGCGCTCGGGGTGGGCGCCGCAGTCGTGACCGGGAACGGGACCGCGTCAGCAAACCCCGACGAGCCGGGTACGAATTCGGGTTCGGAGTCCTCCGCGGAGTCCGCCCCGGCCGCGTCCGCCGCCGAGTCGGAATCCGGTCCGAGTCTCGGTGCGCCACCGTCGGCCGCCTCCGATGCGGCGGGCGAATCTACCGCGACGGATACCCGAACCGCGCCACGTGGTCAGGTGCTGAACACGGGCGGGGCCCGCACAAGCCGGCGAGCCACCGCCACGGAACCCGCACAACCGGCGATCGAACCGGCCACATCGCAGCTGACGGAGCCCGAACCGGCCGAGCCCGAGCCTGGCGAACCGGAAGGGAAGAGCGACATCCCAGCCGTCTCGTCGGATCTTCGAGCACACAAACGCTCCGACACGGTCTCCCAAAAAGCCCGGGTGAGTGCGCCGTCCACAACCGGTGACCGGACAGGGGCTGCCGGATCGACGGCGCCGCGGCCGCGCGTCGAGGCGCACCAGGATCGGCCCGGCGTCGTCGAGGACGCGCGGACCGAGAACGAGGGCGGCCCGCCGCGCCCTGCCACGGCCGACTTGCCGGCCACTCGCGCGATCACGTCCGCGCCGGAAAGAATCTCGACCGCCGCGGCGCTGCCCGCCCCGCCGCCGGTCCACCGCCGGGTGACCGAACTGTTGTCCGTCCTCGCCTTCGGCCCGATGGCGGGCGATGTCCCGAGCATGCCGACCCGGTCGCCGATCGCACTCGCGCTGATGGCGACGGCCGTCCGCCGCGAGGCCGAGCACGCGCTCTCCGACCTGGCGATCCCGGCCATGAGCCCGGCTCCGGTGGCCGCCATGGTCCTGCAGCCCCAATCGCGTGAACTGCTGGTGCTCGCCGTCCCGGTCGGGCCCGATCTGAGCATGTCGGTCGGCGGCCTGATCCGGATCACCCTGGGCGACGGCGGGGCGATCGCGATCTCCAGCGGCAGGGGCTCGATGGCGATCGCCGTGGGCGAAGGCGCCACCGCGTTCGCCACGGACGGCAATTTCAACCGCGCGGCCGCCTACGGCGCCCACAGTTCGGCCACCGCAACCGGCGGCAACAACAACACCGCCACCGCGTCCGGCGACGGGACCAGCGCCCGCGCCGTCGGCGACAACAACACCGCCCGCGCCGAGGGGGTGGACAGCGTTGCCAACGCCGAGGGCACCGACAGCACCGCCGACGCGATCGGAACCAAGAACCTCGCCACCGCGATAGGCGAATCCAGTACCGCCGCCGCACTATTCGGCACGGGCAACAGGGCCACCGTCAACGGTGACAACAGCACCGCGGTCGTAATGGACAGCGACAACAGCACCGCGCAGGTCATTGGAGACCGCAGCAACGCGGTGGTGAGGTTCGGCGACCGCAATCACGCATCCATCATGGGCAACGACAGCCGAGCCGAGGCTCGCCTCGGAACCGCCAACGAAGCCTCCGTCATCGGCGACAACAGCCACGCCGGCGCGATCATCGGCAGCGGCAACATCGCTCGCACCACCGGCGACGGAAGCAATGCCGGTGCCGGCAACGGCGACAACAACACCGCCACCGTCACCGGAAACAACAGCATCGCCAGCGCACAACGCGGCGACGACAACACCGCGACCGTCGACGGCGACAACAGTGCGGCGACCGCCGTCGACGGGCACGGCAACACGGCGTTGGTGATCGGCAACGACAGCGGCGCGATCGCCGGCAACGGCGAAGCCAATCTCGCGGTGGTGCGGGGCGATTCGAGCATCGCCGATTCCGGGTCTGGGTTCGCCAACACCGCCACGGTCGAAGGGTTCGACAGCAGCGCGCACGCATTGATCGGTGACTTCAACGCCGCACACGTGACGGGCGACGAGAGCCACGCCTTCGCGGGGTTCTTCGGGGGCGGACGGACCACCAACAGCACCGCCCTCGTAAACGGCAATCTCAGCGTGGCCGTCGCGAACTTCGGCGACTCCAACGCCGCCACCGTCATCGGCGACCGCAGCACCGCCAGGGCAGGGGACGGCGACAACAACACCGCAACCGTCGAGGGCGTCGACAGCACCGCCTCCGCCGGGCTGCCCGGCAACGACAACACGGCCACCGTCGACGGCCGCAACAGCGCCGCGACCGCCGGTCCGGGCAACAACAACACCGCCGGCGCCACCGGCGACGGCATCATCGCGAACACCGGCCCCGGCGACGGCCTTACCGTGGTCCTGCCCTGACGATCGCCGCGGCTTTCCTCACCGTTCACCGGTCGGCCCTGGACACCCCTTGACCTGCCAGGACCATGTGTCCAATCGCACATGAAGGCACCGGCTAGAGCCGTTCCGCGGACGGCGAAGGTGGCATGTGCGCAGGTAGTATCGCGACGACAACCCCAATCGACGAGACGAGTTTCATGACGCAGCGATACGACCTGGTCATCGCCGGTGGTGGGCCGTCGGGCTCGGCCGCCGCGTGGCAGGCCGCGCAGACCGGCGCGAAGGTAGTGGTCTTGGACAAGGCCGAGTTTCCGCGCGACAAGCCGTGTGGGGACGGCCTGACCGCGCGCGCGGTCAGCTACCTGCAGAAGATGGGCCTGGCCCACGAGGTCGCCAAGTTCCACCGGGTCAACCGGGTCACGGTGTTCAGCCCCAGCCAGTGGGAGCTGTCCTTCCCGCGCCGCCCCGGCATGCCCGACCACGGCCACACCGTGAGCCGGACCGAACTGGACACGCTGCTGCTCAAGCACGCCGAGTCCGCGGGCGCCGAGGTGCGTCAGTCCGCGGAGGTGACGGCACCGATCGTGGAGAACGGCCGCGTGGTGGGTGTGACGCTGCGGAGCGGCGAGAAGGTGTACGGCGACGCGGTGATCGCCGCCGACGGCGCCTACTCCCCGATCAAGCGGGCGCTGAAGATCGATTCGGAGTACAACGGCTACTCGGCGATCGCGATCCGGTCGGAGATGTATGCCAACCGGCCCGACTCCGACAGCCTCGACATCTACCTCAAGCTGGTCTTCGAGGGCGACCAGCTGCCCGGCTACGGCTGGGTGTTCCCGATGGGCGGCGGCCGGTTCAACATCGGGCTGGGCTATGTCAACAGCTACAAGAACTGGCAGTCGATCAACGCCACCCAGTTCCTCGGTGAGTTCCTGCGCACACTGCCGCCGGAGTGGGAGCTGCCGCCGATCGAGGAACTGAAGAAGAACAAGAGCGTGCGCGCGTGGCGGCTGCCGATGGGATTCACCGCGTGGCCACCGTGGCGCCCCGGGGTGCTGTTCACCGGCGATTCGCTGGGCGCGGGCAAGCCGGCGTCGGGTGCGGGCATCTCCAAGGCGCTCGAATCCGGTTTGGCCGCAGGCGAATGCGCGATCGCCGCGCTGACCAACGGCGGTCCCGACGACTTCACCAACTACGCGCAGCGGATGGAGGCGGCGTGGGGCAGGGAGTACCGGCGCGGCCGCTACTTCCACAAGCTGCTCGGCTATCCGAAGTTGGCCAACGCCGGTATCAAGCTCATCGACAACGCCGCGTTCCGCGACCGGATGCTCAAGGCGCTGTACAAGAAGGCCCAGGGGCCACAGCACACGGTCAAATAGGCACCCGGCTAGGCCGGCCGCAACGCCAAGCTGACCTCACACGAGCCCGCCGTGGCGTCGGGGGTGACGGCCGCGTGGTAACGGGCGCCGATCGCGTCGACGTTGCGCTCGATGACCTCTTGGATCAGGCCTTGCTGTATTCCGCGCACCACCTCCGGCGCCGTCGCGGCCACCTCGGCCAGCGGACACGTGCAGATCTGCACGGTCACCTCACCGAACGAGTCGAGGACCGAACGCACCTGAAATCCCAATTCCCCCAACGTCGCAACCACCAGGTCCGCGACCGTCGTCTCCTCCCGCCTGCGCGCCACCCGCACCCGGTGCGCGAGATCCGCGCCGATCTGCAGCGCGCGTTGTTCGCGTTCCTCGGCCGTGCCACCGAGGTGTGCGGCGAACAGCGACACGATGTCGGCGTAGTCGAGCCTGGGTGCCAGTTCGTAGGTGAGCCGCGGCCGTCCGGCGCGTCCGCCCTTGACTTCGCCGCGCCGGACGACGCCCTGGGACTCCAAGGCGGTCAGGTGAAACCGGGCGGTGGTGACGTGAATGCGTAGTTTTTCGGCGATGTGGCGCACGTCCACGGGTCCGGGCGCGGACCGCAACAGGCCCAGAACCCGCTGCCGCTGTTGGCCTGCCGCGCGCAGCGAGGGTGCACCGACTCCGTGGTGCTGCACTGCCATCACGTCAGTCTGTCACCGTGCCGGGACGACGCCGACCACCGACACCGCGGTCAACTTGTCCCGGTACTTCTGGAAGGTGCGACGCATGCCGAGGACCCGACGGCGGGCCGCCGGCCTGCGGATCAGGTTGCCGGCGATTCGCAACGCGCCGAACAGGCCTTCGTCCGCGAGCACCCGGGTCGGGTTGAGCAGCGCCATCGGGGCGTAGTCGATGGTGACGTCGGTGAAGCCGGCGTCGGTGAGCAGTCGCACCCACTCCCCCGCGGTGAGCGGGCGGGCGTTGACCTTGATCGCGCGCGACATGCCGCGCCGAATCTCGTCCTTGGTCTCCTGCGCGATGGAGTCCGGTTGAAGACCGAGTTCGTGGATCGCGTACCGGCCGCCGGGACGCAGCACCCGGAACGCCTCGTCGACGATCGCCCGTTTGGCCTTGTCTCCCTGCATGGTCAGCATGGCCTCACCGATCACCACGTCGACGCTGGCATCCGGCAGCCCGGTGTCCGAGGCGTCGGCGACCACCACCTTGCCGTCGACCGGCGCGACCACCTCGCGCACGGCCTCGGTGGCTGCCGCGGTGTCGTCCACGCCGACGTAGGACCGCGGCTCGAGGGCGACGATGTCGCGCGCGGTGCGCCCCAGCCCGGGACCGAGTTCGACGACGTCGGCGCCGCCGATTCGCGCCGCGGCCAACATCCGCGTCGTCAGTTCCAGGCCGCCGGGGCGCAGCACCCGCTTGCCCAGGCGCGCGAGCAGCCAGTGCCCCGGCAGATCGGCGTCGGATCGCTGGGCCAGCGGAAGCGTTTGCCTGTCAGTCATTTCGAATTGTCCTTTCGACGGCGGCGATCACGAAGATCGCCGTGAACACAGCGCATGCATACAGCAGCGCGGTGGTCTGGCCCCACGGCGGGGTGAGCACGCTGTCCTGGCCCGTCCCGTACACCGCGTTGAGCAGCGGCATGAACCGCTGCAGCGAGGCGCCGCTGGGCAGGTATGCCGCGGCGGATTCGAACGCGTAGGCCCACAGCAGGATCGCGCCCGCCGCACCGATCGGTGAGCGGATGAGCGCACCGACACCCACCCCAGCACCCGCGGCGAAGAACGCCAGCAGCGGCACGGTCCACAACAACCGTGCGCCGACCGGATCGGTGACCGAGACCGTCCCGTACACCAGCGGTGAGATGAGCGGCAGCAGGGTCAGCACCACGACCAGGGTCACCGCGGCGACGGCCGCGGCCACCGCCCCGTAGAACAGCCAGCGCCCGACCAGCACCGGCCAGGCCGGGCGTATCGCGAGCCGAACGTATTGCCCTGTGCGGTACCGGTTCTCCGTTGCCTGCCCGTCGGCACCGGCGACAGCGGCCAGCACGACGGTGATGGTGATCACCCAGTAGGCCGCGTTCGAGGTCGACACCTGCAACACCGAGATCTGTCCGGGGATGCGTGCGAACGACTCGGCCACCGCGGCGATGCCGAAGGTGATCGCCATCGGTATCGCCGCGGCCGCAGGCATCACGACTGCCCACAGCCGGCTGCGGCCGCCGGTGCGGATGTACTCCGCCCGCATGCTGCGCCCGACCAGGGTGGGCGCGGCGCTCACGCGCACTCCAGCAAGGTGGCCTCCAGCCATTCCCGGATGTCGGCATCGACGGGAGCCAGTTGCTGCAGCTCGCCGACCGCCTGTAGCCGCCCGTCGACCAGCAACGCGATCCGGTCCGCGGTCAACGTCACCTCGCCGAGCAGATGCGTGGCCACCACCACCGCGCATCCCGCGTCGGCGAGGCGGCGCAGCAGACCGCGGAACCAGACGATGCCGGGCACGTCCAGACCGTTGAGGGGCTCGTCGAAGAGCAGCGCTCGCGGCTCACCGAGCAGTGCGGAGCCGATCGCCAGCCGCTGCCGCGCCCCCAGCGACAAGGCGCCGATGCGTTCGGAGCGTTGGTCCTGCAGACCCACCTCCGCCAGCACGTGCTCGACGCGGGCCGTCTGCACCCCGGACAACGCGGCCAACCAGGACAGGTGACGCAGCACGGTGTGGCGGGGGTCCATCGCTTCGGGACCGAGGTGCACCCCCAGCAGCCCCGGCTCGTCGCGGCGGTGTCGACCACACACGACGACCGAGCCGGCGTCGGGCCGGTCCAGACCGGCGATCAGACGCAGCAGCGTCGTCTTGCCCGCGCCATTGAGGCCGAGCAGGGCGGTCACGGTACCCGCGGGAAAATCGGCTGTGACATCGTCGATGGCGCGCCGGCCACCGAAAGTCTTTGCCAATCCCTGGGTTTGGATCATCGCTCGGTCACTGGAAATTGCACGGGATCGGTAGGCCCAGCGTCTTGATCCCGTTGCACAGGGACTTGCTCGCGAGCTTCCATCGGCCGTCGATGCGTCGCCACTCGGCGGGCACCTGGATGGTCGGGGCGCCTTGCCTGCTGGCGTTGATGACGGCGGTGTGGCGATCAGCCTCGTGTGTCTCCGGGCCGGTGACCACGCTCGATCCGCGCGGGGGGCGGAAGAACCCGACGCGGTAGACCATCTTCGGCACCACCACAGCGCGGTCGCCGCCTTCGAGCTGGGCGGCCTTCACCCAGTCCGGTGCCGGGGTGGCCACAAGCAGCCGGATCTGGGCATCGAGTTCAGCCAGCGAGGGCACCTCAGAGGTGATCGCATAATCCTGGTCGAAGCCCGGTTGAGCGTGGGCCACGGGAACACCTCCGAGAATCGCGGCGGTGGTGAGCGCCGACACCACCGCGACGCGGAGACCTTTCAACATCCACCGGCTCCCATTTAGAGGACATCTTTGCGGCTAATGTAAGGCGCGATATTCAATTAGGCAAGCCTTACCTGTTCGAGTAGGGTGCGCACCTGCTCGTCGCAAACTCCAGCGTCCGCAGCGTGCTCGGGCGACACTTACCCAAAGCCGGAGGGGGAGGTCGCCTTGCGCAGCACCGTCGCTGTCGCCGCCGTACGTGCCGTGTCGGTGGTCGCGTCGTTGCTGCTCGGCTATCTCGTCGCGCTGGCGCTGGCCCCGCAGGTCAGAGACCGGGCACCGGCGACGCTGCAGTGGTTCGGGCGTCCGGGTTCATGGCAGACCATCGCGATCGTGGTCACCGTTCTGGCCCTGCTCGGGATCCTCGTCGTCCGTGCGCAGGGCGTGCGACGCCCGGGCGCCCCGGTGGCAGTCGTCGCAGGCCTCGCGCTGATCAGCGCCGTGCTGGGGCTGGCGTCCTACTGGGACTGCCACGACGACGAGCATCCGTGGTTCTTCCGCCCGTTGATGTTCACCGCGTCGGTGGTCAAGGGCGGCACCGGCGACCAATCGCTGGGCGGCCAGACATGCCCGACGCCCACTCCGGTGGCGCTCGAGATAGCGCGACTGTCGGCGCTGGCGGCGATCTTCCTGAGCGTGATCGGCGTGGCGGCGGCGTTGTTCCGGTCCCGAATGGACCGCCTGCGCGTATATTTCGCGCGGTCCGTCACCGCAGTGGTGGACGTCGACGACGACACCCTGTCCATGGTGAGCGCCATCGCCAGGACGATGGACCCCCGGGGCACGCTGGTGCTGATCACCACCAGCCTCGACCACCCCTGCGTGCCGGAGGCGCGCAACCACGGCGCACGAGTCGTCGCCGTCGACTTCGATCGGCCGGACACCATGAAGGCCTTGTCGGTGTGGCGCAAGCTGGACCGGCTGTATCTGCTCTCGGCCGACCCGTCAAGTAATCTGTTGCGGCTGAAGGTCATTGAAGACCGAATGGCTGAAGTGAGCCGAAAACAGCGGCTGGCGTTCCACAGGTGCGGGTCCACCGACAGGCCGGTCTCGTCCCGGAACACCTCCAGCGACCGGCGCCGGTACCAGGGTTTGGCGAGGCGTTGCAGCGCTCGCTGCAACGCCGGGGCCAACCGGCCGTCAGCCGCGTGCGAGTAGGAGATGAAGGCGTCGTAGCGCATATCGCTCGCAGTTCGTGGCCGGGCAACACTTCCGACGGTGTCGGCGGATGCCCAGTATGCCCCGCGGAGCGGCCGAGTGTTGGCTTATTGCACGGTCAACCGGCGAACCGCGTGCGATAAACCGACTCTCGGCGTCCGAGCGCTACAGCATGCAGGAGACGCAGCCCTCGACCTCGGTGCCTTCCAGCGCCATCTGGCGGAGCCGGATGTAGTACAGCGTCTTGATTCCCTTGCGCCAAGCGTAGATCTGGGCCTTGTTGACGTCTCGCGTGGTCGCGGTGTCCTTGAAGAACAGCGTCAGCGAGAGCCCCTGGTCCACGTGCTGCGTCGCGGCGGCGTAGGTGTCGATGACCTTCTCGTAGCCGATCTCGTAGGCGTCCTGGAAGTACTCCAGGTTGTCGTTGGTCATGTACGGCGCCGGATAGTAGACCCGCCCGATCTTGCCTTCCTTGCGGATCTCGATCTTGGATGCGATCGGATGGATCGAGCTCGTCGAGTGGTTGATGTAGCTGATCGACCCCGTCGGCGGCACCGCCTGCAGGTTCTGGTTGTAGATGCCGTGCTCCTGCACCGAGGCCTTGAGTCGCTTCCAATCCTCCTGGGTCGGAATGCGAATGCCCGCGTCGGCGAACAGCTTCCGGACCTTGTCGGTCTTCGGCTCCCACACCTGGTCGGTGTACTTGTCGAAGAACTCACCGGTGGCGTACTTGGAGCGCTCGAAGCCCTTGAAGTGGGCGCCGCGTTCGATCGCGATCTTGTTCGACGCCCGCAGTGCGTGGTAGCACACGGTGTAGAAGTACATGTTTGTGAAGTCGATGCCCTCTTCGGAGCCGTAGAAGATCCGCTCCCGGGCCAGATACCCGTGCAGGTTCATCTGCCCCAGTCCGATCGCGTGGGAGTCGTTGTTGCCCTGCTCGATCGACGGCACCGAGTAGATGTGGGTCTGGTCGGAGACGGCCGTCAGCGCCCGGATCGCTACCTCGACGGTCTGCGCGAAGTCCGGCGAGTCCATCGCCTTGGCGATGTTCAGCGAACCGAGGTTGCACGAAATGTCCTTGCCCACATGGGCGTAGGTCAAGTCCTCGTTGAACACCGACGGCGTGGAGACCTGCAGGATCTCCGAGCATAGGTTGGAATGGGTGATCTTGCCATCAATCGGGTTGGCTCGGTTGACGGTGTCTTCGAACATGATGTAGGGATAGCCCGACTCGAACTGCAGCTCGGCCAGCGTCTGGAAGAACTCGCGCGCCTTGATCTTCGTCTTGCGGATGCGCGCGTCGTCGACCATCTCGTAGTACTTCTCGGTCACCGAGATGTCGGCGAACGGCAGCCCGTAGACCCGCTCGACGTCGTACGGCGAGAACAGGTACATGTCTTCGTTCTTCTTGGCCAACTCGAACGTGATGTCCGGAATCACCACACCCAGCGACAGCGTCTTGATGCGGATCTTCTCGTCGGCGTTCTCCCGCTTGGTGTCCAGGAAGCGGTAGATGTCGGGATGGTGGGCATGCAGGTACACCGCCCCGGCGCCCTGGCGGGCGCCCAGCTGGTTGGCGTAGGAGAACGAGTCCTCCAGCAGCTTCATGATCGGGATGACGCCCGAGGACTGGTTCTCGATGTTCTTGATCGGCGCGCCGTGCTCACGAATGTTGGTCAGCAGCAACGCGACCCCGCCACCACGCTTGGACAGCTGCAGCGCGGAGTTGATCGAGCGGCCGATGGACTCCATGTTGTCCTCGATGCGCAACAGGAAGCAGCTCACCGGTTCGCCGCGCTGCTTCTTGCCCGAGTTGAGGAACGTCGGGGTGGCCGGCTGGAACCGGCCGTCCATGATCTCGTCGACCAGCTGCTCGGCCAGCTTGGTGTCGCCGGCGGCAAGCGTCAACGACACCATCACGACGCGGTCCTCGAAGCGCTCCAGGTATCGCTTGCCGTCGAAGGTCTTCAGCGTGTAGCTGGTGTAGTACTTGAACGCGCCGAGGAACGTGGGGAACCGGAACTTCTTCGCGTACGCCCGGTCGATCAGCGTCTTGACGAAGTTGCGCGAGTACTGGTCGAGCACCTCGCGTTCGTAGTAGTTCTGCTGGATCAGGTAGTCGAGCTTCTCGTCGATGTCATGGAAGAACACCGTGTTCTGGTTGACGTGCTCGCGGAAGAACTGATGCGCGGCTTCCCGGTCCTTGTCGAACTGAATCTTGCCGTCGGCGTCGTACAGATTCAGCATCGCGTTGAGCGCGTGGTAATCCGTTTCCCCGGGCAGCGTATGGGCGCCGCCGGTGGAGGGGGTGGTGGTTACAGGCTCTGCATCTGTGACGGTTGGTGGCACGTCTGGTCCTTCCAAAAGTCTTCCAAGCCCGCACGTACGGCTTCCACGTCGTCGGGGGTTCCCATGAGTTCAAAGCGGTACAGATACGGCACCCCGCACTTGCGGGACACCACGTCGCCGGCGTACGCGAATTCCGCGCCGAAGTTGTTGTTGCCCGCGGCGATGACGCCGCGGAGCAACGACCGGTTGTGTTCGTTGTTCAAGAACGCGATGACCTGTTTGGGGACATAGCCACCGTCGTTGATGTTGGGTGTGGCGCGCCCGCCGCCGTAGGTGGGAAGCACCAGCACGTAAGGTTCGTCGACCTCGATGCGTCCGTGCAGCGGGATCCGGATCGCCGGCAGCCCCAGCTTCTCGACGAAGCGGTGGGTGTTTTCCGACACGCTGGAGAAGTAGACGAGATTGCTCATCATCGACTCCTTCCCGTGCGTCTTGGTGTGTCCGGATACCTCTATGTCTGTGCCGCCGGGGGCGGTTATGCCGTAGCCGCGGCCGTGCCCGCCAGCGCCTTGATCCGGTCGGGCCGGAATCCCGACCAGTGGTCGTTACCCGCCACGACGACCGGCGCCTGCAGGTAGCCCAGTGCCATCACGTAGTCGCGGGCCTCGGTGTCGAGGCTGATGTCAACCGTCTGGTAGGCGATGCCCTGCTTGTCCAGCGCCTTGTACGTGGCGTTGCACTGCACGCATGCGGGCTTGGTGTACACGGTGATCGATGGCTGACTCATCTTCGGTACGGCTCCTCTACAACTGTCACTGCACTGAGACTGGCAACTCGTCGGGTACTACATTCCAGCGGCCCGCAGACCTCCGTGATTCCTGGCTGACCGGTTCTCCCTCTCCCGGACTGTCGGGAAACCGACTGCACCGAATTCGGGGGCTCCGGCTGACCCTGGGCGGTACGTGTACCGCGGTGTCTGTCGGTGCTCGAAACACTACACCTAGTGTCCGACATTGCGAAGGTATACCAGATGTTCTGAATGACATTTTTGAAATTCCCAGGTCGTAAGCCGTCGCCTGCGACACGATCGGCGTGTCGCATATCACACTTTCGGCGCCCGAAGATCTCACGTACGTCACACCCACCGGTCTACCATCCGGCACCGACATCCCCCGCGCGCCGGCCCCTCGCGCACCCCTCTCAGCAAACCGTCGGCCGACCCGGACGGGCCCGGCCGACGATTATCGCGCGCACCGGCTAACCGACCTCTGCAGCCAACTTTCCGACGATGTCGCGCAGGTTGGCCGCCACTTCGGCGTTCTCGCGGGGATGCTTACCGTCGAACGCGGTGGTCTGCACCGACAGCTGCAGATCCCCGATCACGCGCGCGCCAGCGATCCCGAAGGACTTGCGCGTCTCGTCCTGCGCCCACACCCCGCCGTATCGACCCCGCGCCGCCCCGACCACGGCGAGCGGCTTGTCCTGCAGCGCACCCACGCCGAACGGCCGCGACAACCAGTCGATCGCGTTCTTGAGCACACCGGGAGTCGAGCCGTTGTACTCCGGGGTGATGACGAGGGCGGCGTCGGACTCGGCGGCCGCCTGGCGCACCGCGGCGACCGGCTCGGGAACCGCGTCGGTGTCGATGTCCTCGTTGTAGAACGGCAGCTCCCCAAGCCGGTCGAAGAGCCGCAGGGTCACCCCCTCCGGGGCGGTTTCGGCCGCCAGTTCGGCCAGCTGGCGATTGATCGAGGCCGCCCGCAGGCTGCCCACCAGCACCAGCACCTTGATGTCCGACATGGTCGCGTCCCTTTCGGTCAGGTCGAAAGAATTTTCACACAGCAGAACCGGACTAGGGTCCGATTAATTCCAGCTGACCTAAACTGGTGCGATGGCCGCGCCTCGTCCCCTCGTTGAGCTGTCGGTCACCGACCAAGCGCCGCAGGAGCGCGGCGACGCCGCGCGCAACCGCACGCTGATTCTCGAAGCCGCGCGCCGCCTCATCGCCGAGCGCGGCGCCGACGCGGTCAGCACCGACGACATCGCCGCGGCCGCCGGTGTCGGCAAGGGCACGCTGTTCCGCCGGTTCGGCAGCCGGGCGGGTCTGATGATCGTGCTGCTCGACGAGGACGAGAAGACCGCGCAACAGGCGTTCATGTTCGGGCCTCCCCCGCTCGGTCCCGGCGCGCCGCCGCTGGAGCGGCTGTTGGCATACGGGCGCAGCCGGCTCGAATTCGTCCACACCCACCACGCCTTGATGTCCGATGCCAACCGGGATCCGCAGACGCGGTTCAGCCCGCCGGCCACGCTGCATCACCGTCACGTCAGGGTGCTGTTGGAGGACGCGGGCACCACCGGGGACCTCGACGCGCAGGCCGCCGCCCTGCTCGCGCTGCTCGACCCGGATTACGTGCATCATCAACTCACCGAGCGCGGCGAGACGTTGGAGAGCCTCGGTGATGCATGGGAATCGGTGGCGCGCAAACTGTGCGGGAAATGAAGCGCTGGGTCCTGCACGTCGATCTCGACCAGTTTCAGGCCGCCGTGGAGGTACGCCGGCGCCCGGAGCTGGACGGTCTGCCGATCATCGTCGGCGGCAACGGTATTCCCGACGAACCCCGCAAGGTGGTGACCTGCGCGTCGTATCCGGCGCGCAAGTCCGGGGTGCACGCGGGCATGCCGCTGCGCACCGCGGCCCGCAAGTGCCCGGAGGCGACGTTCCTGCCGTTGGACACCGACGCCTACGACGCCGCCTCCGAGGAGGTGATGGGGCTGCTGCGTGACTTCGGCCATCCCGTGGAGGTCTGGGGCTGGGACGAGGCGTATGTCGGGGCCGACCTCGACGACGTCGCCGACGCCGTCGATCTGGCCGAACGGATCCGCTACATGGTGCCCGCCGAAACGAGCCTGTCGTGTTCGGTCGGCATCAGCGACAACAAGCAGCGGGCCAAGGTCGCGACCGGGTTCGGCAAGCCGGCGGGTGTCTTCGTGCTGACCGACGAGAACTGGATGGCGGTGATGGGTGACCGCGAGGTCGACGCATTGTGGGGCGTCGGGCCCAAGACCGCCAAAAGGCTTGCCACGATGGGCATCACCACCGTCGCCGATCTGGCCGCCACCGACGCCACCACGCTGACGTCGACGTTCGGGCCGACGACGGGTCTCTGGATTCTGCTGCTGGCCAAGGGGGGCGGAGACACCGAGGTCAGCGCAACGCCCTGGGTGCCACGCTCACGCAGCCACGTCGTCACCTTTCCCACGGATCTCACCGACCGCAGCGAAATGGATGCCGCCGTCGTCGATCTCGCACAACGGACGCTGGCCGAGGTGGTAGAGCAGGACCGAACCGTCACCCGGGTGGCGGTGACGGTGCGGACCAAGACCTTCTACACCAGGACCAAGATTCGCAAACTGCCCGTGCAGACCGTCGATCCGCAGATCGTCACGGCGACCGCGCTTGATCTGCTCGGCCAGTTCGAACTGGATCGGCCGGTGCGGCTGCTCGGTGTGCGACTGGAACTGGCGCCGCCAGACGGCGGGTACTGAAGAATGCTGCACACGGTTGCCATTCGCGGCTATCGGTCGCTTCGCGACATCGTGTTGCCGCTCGCCCGCCTGACCGTGGTCACCGGCGCCAACGGCACCGGCAAGTCGTCGCTGTACCGCGCGCTGCGGCTGCTGGCCGATTGCGGACGCGGTGAGGTGATCGGCTCACTGGCACGCGAGGGCGGGCTGGAATCGGTGCTGTGGGCCGGTCCCGAGGAACTCGGCGCGGCGCGACGGACGGGCCGCGTGGAGGGCACCACCCGCTCCGGGCCCGTCTCGCTGGAACTCGGCTTCGCCTCCGACGATTTCGGCTATCTGGTCGATCTCGGGCTGCCCCAGATGGCCGGGCACAAGTCGCTGTTCGCGCGTGACCCGGAGATCAAACGCGAGGCGGTGTTCGCAGGCCCGGTGATGCGGGCCGGCACGACGCTGGTGCGTCGCACCCGCGACTACGCCGAGGCGCGTGCGGAATCGGGCCGCGGATTCGACACGCTGTCGCAGGCGCTGCCGCCGTACCGCAGCGTGCTCGCCGAGTACGCCCACCCCGGCGCGCATCCCGAGCTTGCGGCGGTGCGTGATCGGCTGCGCGACTGGCGGTTCTACGACGGCTTCCGGGTCGACGCGTCCGCGCCGTCGCGCCAACGCCACGTCGGTACCCGCACACCCGTACTGTCCGACGACGGCAGCGACCTGGCGGCAGCGATCCAGACGATCATCGAGGCCGGGTTCGACGATCTGCAACGTGCCGTCGCAGACGCGTTCGAGGGCGCGACGGTGTCGGTGACCGTGCACGACGGCCTTTTCGACCTGCAACTGCACCAGCGCGGCATGTTACGTCCGTTGCGCGCCGCCGAATTGTCCGACGGCACACTGCGATTCCTGCTGTGGGCCGCCGCGCTGTCGAGTCCACGGCCACCGTCTCTGATGGTGCTCAACGAACCGGAGACCTCGTTGCACCCCGATCTGGTCGGTCCACTGGCGTCGTTGATCCGCGCCGCCGCCACCACGGCGCAGGTCGTGGTCGTCACCCACTCCAAGACACTGCTGGAGTTCCTGGACACCGTCCCCGTCGCCGATGCGGCCGACGGTGACGAGGCCGACGTCGTCGAGATCGGTCTGTACAAGGAAATGGGCGAAACCCGCGTCGAGGGGCTGGGTCTGCTGACCGCCCCGCCGTGGGACTGGGGCAGACGCTAGCGCCGTGCGGCGGGTCGCAACGCCTTGGTGAACAACACGTTGGCCTGGCGCATCGCGACGCTGTACGGCCACCATGCGACCCGCTTGAACAGATACAGCGCCCGGATGTCGAACGAGGTGTAGATCAGGAACCGGTTGCGCCGCACCCCTTTGAGGATGCACTCGGCGGCGTGCTCCGGTGAGACCGCATGCCCGCTGAACCGGTCCGTCCACTTCTTCACCCGCGGGTCCTCACGGTCCACGCCGGCGATCTGAACCGTTTGCACCAGAGGGGTTTTCACCGCCCCGGGAACCACGACCGAAACCCCGATGCGGTGTCGGGCGAGATCGAACCGCAGCACCTCGGACAGACCGCGCAGCCCGTATTTGCTTGCGCTGTAAGCGGCGTGCCACGGCAACGCCACCAACCCCGCCGCCGAGGACACGTTGACCAGGTGTCCACCCCTGCCCGCCGCGACCATCGGCGGAACGAACGCCTCGATGACGTGAATCGGCCCCATCAGGTTGATGTCGATCATCGACTTCCAATGTTGATGCGTCAGGGTCGATACCGTGCCCCAGGCCGACACCCCGGCGATGTTCATCACCACATCCATCGCGGGATGGTCGGCGTGGATGTCGGCGGCGAAGGCCACCACCGCGTCGTAGTCGGAGATGTCGAGCGCTCGGTGTTCGGCCACGGTCCCGCCCAACGCCTTCGCGTCTGCAACCGTCTTTTCCAGACCCTCGGCATCACGGTCGGTGAGGTATAGCTCGGCGCCCTCGGCCGCCAGTTTCAGTGCTGTCGCGCGACCGATGCCGCTGGCGGCCCCGGTCAGAAGACAACGCTTGCCGGTGAAACCGCTTCGCTGCGCCATGGCGGTGACAATACCTATCCGCCGGGCTGGTCCTCGCGCAAGTGCTCGCCGCCCCACAGCCCGTACAACCACAACCGCTCGACGACCTCCACGGCCCGGGCCGGGTCGGATCCCCGGCCGATGAACGCGCTGTCGTGGGTGAGCGTCATCATCGTCGTCGCCGCCAGCGTCCGCACCAGAGCGGGCAGATCATCGGAGACCGGGCGGGCGTCGGCGTCCTGCTCCACCAGGCTGACGATCTTGTCGATGATGCCGTCGGCGAAGTCGTCCATCATCTCCCGGATCTGCGCGTCGGTGTTCCGGGCCACCGCACAGGCGTGCATGATCGGATCGTTGGTCGCATAGACCGCTGCGGCGCTGCCGACCATCCGCTTGGCGTAATCGGAGAGTGACTCGTCGGGTTCCCTCGGCGCGAAGTTGTGCGTGAGCTTGGCGAGCTCCTCGCTGGCCTCGGCGAGGATCACCGCCAGCACCGCGTACTTGGAATCGAAGTAGAAGTAGAACCCAGACCGAGCGACCCCGGCGCGTTCGCTGATCGTGCTCACCGACAGATCCGCGAATGACCTTTCCTGAAGCAGTTCTCGCACGGCGCGCACAATCGCGTCGCGCTGGCGATCGCCGCGGCTTCGACGTGTCTCCCGTGCTTCGGCCGTCATGGCTTTAGACCTTTTCATCGCGACGCCGCCGTGCCAAACTTGACAGGCGTCAAGAGAGAATACCAGGATGGGCCCTAGGTGACATCCACCACCGCGTGCCCTTTTCAGGAGTGTCCATATGGCGACCATCAGCACCAAGGATTATCTGCTCGACCAGGCGAAACGACGGCTCACCCCGACGTTGAACAACCTGCCGCTCGGCCCCCTCGAGCGGCGCCTCACCGAGCGGGAGTGGCCGCAGTTCGTGCTGGCCGAGCCGCCGGCGGGCAGCGGACTCAAGCCCGTCATGGGCGACTCGGGGGTGCCGATCCTCGGGCACATGATCGAGGCGTTCCGCGGCGGGCCCGACTACGTGCTGAAGGTGTACCGCAAGTACGGTCCCGTGCACTACGCCCACTCCCCGGCGCTGTCGTCGGTTTCGGCGCTCGGGCCCGACGCCACCCAGGAAGTCTTCTCCAACAAGAGCAAGGACTACTCGCAGAAGGGCTGGCATCCGGTCATCGGCCCGTTCTTCAACCGCGGTCTGATGATGCTCGACTTCGAAGAGCACATGTTCCACCGGCGCATCATGCAGGAGGCGTTCACCCGCACCCGGTTGACGGGCTACGTCGAGCACATCGACAACGTGGCCTCGAAAGTGGTCGCCAACGACTGGGTGGCCAACGACGCGCGGTTCCTGCTGAACCCCGCGCTCAAAGAGCTCACCCTCGACATCGCCTCGGTGGTCTTCATGGGCCATGAGCCCGGCACCGACCACGAACTGGTCACCAAGGTGAACGAGGCGTTCGCCATCACCACCCGCGCCGGTGGCGCGATCATCCGCACCAGCGTGCCACCGTTCAAGTGGTGGCGGGGGCTGCGGGCGCGCAAGGTGCTCGAGGAGTACTTCGAGGAGCGGGTCAAGGAACGCCGCCACTCCGGGGGCACCGACATGCTCTCGGTGCTGTGTCAGTCCGAGGACGAGGACGGCAACCGCTTCACCGACCAGGACATCGTCAACCACATGATCTTCTTGATGATGGCCGCCCACGACACGTCGACGTCGACGCTGACCACCATGGGTTACCAGCTCGCCGCCAACCCGGAGTGGCAGGAGCGCTGCCGCGACGAGTCCTCGCGGCTGGGCGACGGGCCGCTGGACATCGAGGCGCTGGAGAAGCTGGAAGCCCTCGACCTGGTGATCAACGAATCGCTGCGGTTGGTCACCCCGCTGCCGTTCAACGTTCGCCAGGCGGTCCGCGACACCGACCTGCTGGGCTACTACATCCCGGCCGGCACCAACATCGTGACGTGGCCCGGCATGAACCACCGGCTGCCCGAGCTGTGGACGAACCCCGAGAAGTTCGACCCCGACCGCTTCGCCGAACCGCGCTCCGAGCACAAGAAGCACCGGTATGCGTTCGCCCCGTTCGGCGGTGGCGCGCACAAGTGCATCGGCATGGTGTTCGGCCAGCTGGAGATCAAGACCGTCATGCACCGGCTGCTGCGCAGGTACCGCCTGGAGCTGCCGCGGCCGGGTTACAAGCCGCACTATGACTACGCCGGTATGCCGGTGCCGATGGACGGCATGCCGATCGTGCTGCGCCCGCTGCACTGACGCTGCCGTTGCGCGATCGGGCGCAGCCGAGCTATGCCGTCAGCAGCCGGTTGGCGCAGGCGATCACCGCGTCCAGCGCGGACCGCGTCGGGTCGTCCGACAGGCCCATCGCCCACCGCGAGCGGGCGCCGTCGGAACCCTGGATGAACGTCGCGGTGCACTCACCGGCGGGCACCTGGTGAAACGCCGTCGTCTCGACGGGGATGCCGTGCTCGTACAACATCGCTGTCAGCGCCGCCACCGGCCCGGACGCCGCGGCCGACGCGGTGGTGATCCGGTCGCCGATGTCCAGCGTCGCCTGGTAGGTGCGGGCCTGGGGACCGAGCCGCGTGGCCCGACGGTGGCCGTCGGCGCACGTCCAGCTGCGTAGCCGCAGCGGTCCGGAGCTGGGCGAATATTCGGCGAAAAACGCTTCGAACGACATCGCGTCTGCCTGTGCGCGCAGGCCGCGGGGCAACGGGGTGTGGAAGCGCGCCGCCGCGGTGCACGCGGGTGGTGTGGTGATCGCAAGAGACATGTGTGCCGGGCTTCTGCTCTGAGGAGTGACCGACGGAAATAGCAACGACCCACAGCGAGGGGTCGGTCGAGATCAGACCCCGCTGCGGGTTGCTACTACGAGTCGCCTTGGCACGGTGCCGATGCTAGACGCTCGGTGAGCCGGCGTGCAATCGCATTTCTTCCTCGAGTCACCACGACATGCCCGCGGGGTTCGCAGGCCGTAACGTGAGCGGCCGATGAACTGGGCATTGCTATTCGCGGCGGGTGTGCTCGGCGGACTCACCGGCAGTATCGCGGGACTCGCGTCGGTGGCCACCTATCCGGCGCTACTCGTCGCGGGGCTGCCGCCGGTGACCGCGAACTTGACCAACACGGTGGCGCTGGTGTTCAACGGGGTCGGGTCCGTGCTGGGGTCCCGGCCGGAGCTACGTGGCCAGATTCCGTGGCTGATGCGGATCACCCCGGTGGCTGCGCTTGCGGGCGCGCTCGGCGCGGTCCTGCTGTTGTCCACGCCGCCGGAGGGCTTCGAGCGCCTCGTGCCGCTGCTGCTGGGGCTGGCGTCGCTGGCGATCCTGATGCCGCACGGCAAGCCGGAAATGGCGGCCGAGGACGGCCGACGGCCCACCGGGCGGGTGGTCCTCGAGGCCGCGGCGATCTTTGCGATCTGCGTCTACGGCGGCTACTTCGGGGCCGCGGCGGGCGTCCTGATGCTGGCGCTGTTGCTGCGGCTGGGTCATGCCACGCTCGCCCACGCCAACGCCGGCAAGAACTACATCAACGGCGTGACCAACCTCGTCGCCGCCGTGGTGTTCGCGGTGATCGCGCCCGTGCAGTGGTGGGCGGTCCTGCCGCTGGGCCTCGGTTGTCTCATCGGCTCGCGGCTGGGGCCGATCGTCGTCCGCCACGCCCCGGCCGGACCGATGCGGGTGCTGATCGGCGCAGCCGGGTTGGCGGTGGCCGTCAAGCTGGCGTTCGACACCTGCGGCTGACCCCCCTCCCGAGTCCCGCGAGCAGACGCGAAAACCCCCAAAATCGGGTGTTCTTGGGGGTGCAAGCGTCTGCTCGCCGCGAAAAACGTGCCGCCTCAGATGCCGAACGGGTTGTCGCCCTTGGCGACTCGGGTGCCGATCTCAATCAGGTTCTGCGCGTTGGCATGTAACCGCTCCCCCGCATCGCGGCTGGCTTGGCCGACGAGGAAGCGCGACCACGTGCCCTCGATCACGATGCCGAGTTTGAAGCACGCCATCGCGACATACCAGTCCAGCATCGACGTCCGGCGGCCACCGGCGCCCAGGTAGGCCTCCAGCAGCTCTCGCCGGCTTGCCAGCCCGCCGAGTTCGGCCAGCGCGGCACCCGCTGTGATCGTGTTGGTCTCCAGCGGCCAGCAGATCAACATCCAGCCCAGATCCAGCAGCGGGTCGCCGATCGTGCACATCTCCCAGTCGACGAACGCCGCCAACTCGGGCTTGTCCCGCCGGAGCAGCACGTTGCTCAAATGCGGGTCGCCGTGCAGGATTCCGGGTTGCCCGTCGGGCGGACGGTTGTCCTCCAGCCACTCGGCCAGTTCACCGACGGCCAGCGATGCGGGGTCGTAGCGGTCGTGCCGATAGCTTTCCAGCAGCCGCAGAAACTGCGGAACCTGGCGCTCGAGAAAAGAACCCGGGCGTTTGAGCTCGGCCAGCGGGCTGCCCTCCCACTCCACGTTGCCCAGTTGGGCCAGGCTGGCCGCGTAGGACAGGCCGACCTGGTAGCGCATCTCCGGGTCCCGGACGTAGGCCTCGTCGACCTCGCCGCCGGGATTGAAGCCGTCCACCTCTTCCATCAGGTAGAAGACCACCCCGAGCACGTCGAGGTCGTCGCAGCCGGCGATGAACCCGGGATGCGGGACGTTGGTTCCGGCCAGGGTGCGCAGCGCGGCGATCTCGCGCAGCATCGTCTTGTCGCTCGTCGGGCGCGGATGCAGCGGCGGGCGTCGCAACACCATCGGCCGTCCGTCGATTCGGATCCGCACGACGATGTTCTGGGTGCCGCCGGTCAGGGGTTCGACGTCGGTCACGGTCGAGCCCAAATTCTGTTGTCGCACCCAGCGCTGCAGCGCCTGCTGGTCGTCGTCGGTCAGGGTGGGTAGCTGCGGCACGGCGTCGGACATACCGCCATCGTGTCAGGCTCTGCGCGCGGTCAGCAGCAGGTACTCCCATTCCATCGCGGAACCGCCCTGCAGGAAGCGGTCACCGAGGCAGGCGAGCGCGGCGTCGAGCTCGGCGACGCGGTCCGGGTCGTCCTCGATGTTGCGGTACGCCGCGATCGTCGGCCCGTACATCGAGCTGAAGTAGTCGCGGAACGCCGCACCGTCGCTGAAGCGGTCGACGGTCAGGGTGCGGCGCTCGGCGACGACGTCGACGACGCGGTCGCCGAGCAGGGCGCGGACGTGGTCCTCGTCTCCCCACAGCGGCGGCGGCTGCGCGCCGGGCGGTGGGGCCGCGACGTAGGGCTTCATGGTGGCGAACAGCTCACCGATCTGGCCTTCGGGTGTCCAACTCAGCAGCGCGATCCTGCCGCCCGGTTTGCACACCCGGACCATCTCGTCGGCGGCCCGTTGGTGAAACGGGGCGAACATCACGCCGATGCAGGACATCACCACGTCGAATTCGGCGTCCCCGAACGGCAATGCGTGCGCGTCGCCCTCGCGCCATTCGAGCGTGACGCCGCGTTCGGCAGCCAGCCCGCCGCCGTGCTCCAGCAGTTCTGGGCACAGATCGCTGGCGACGACGCGGGCTCCTGTGAGCGCGGCCGGGATCGCGGCGTTGCCGGTGCCCGCGGCGACGTCGAGCACACGGTCGTCGGGGCCGATACCGGCGGCGTCCACCAGAATCGGGCCCAGCGGCGAGACGATCTCGGCCGCGAGCTTCGGGTAGTCACCGGACGCCCACATGACCCGGTGTTTGGCGGCGATCTGATGATCGGCGACGGCGGTGGTGGGGTCGTTCATCGCAGTACCTTCCGTGCGCGGTGCAGTTATCGTCGCGCACACCGGTCACGGCGATCCAGTACCAAATCTGTACCGGGACTGGTTCGATATCTGTACTGCCCGTTCTGGTCCCGGAGGTGCGCATATGCCCGGATACGGCCAGTTCTGCCCCGTCGCCAAGGCCATGGAGCTGCTCGACGAGCGGTGGACCATGCTCGTCGTGCGTGAACTGCTGCTCGGCAGCCAACACTTCAACGACCTGCGGCGCGGAGTGCCGAAGATGTCGCCGGCACTGCTGTCGAAGCGACTGAAATCGCTGATTCGGGCCGGCATCGTGGAACGCGCCGACGTCGACGGCCGCACCACCTACACGCTCACCGAATGCGGCAAGGAACTCGCCGAGGTCGTCGACGCGCTCGGCGCCTGGGGGGTGCGTTGGATCGGCGAACTCGGTGCCGAGGATCTCGACCCGCACCTGCTGATGTGGGACATCCGCCGCACCGTACCGATCGCCGAATGGCCACGTAAGCGCACCACTTTGGCGTTTCGGCTGTCCGAGGTGGCACCGAAGGCGTCCCGGTGGTGGCTGGTGGTCGCCGACGGGCACGCCGATGTGTGCGATTTCGATCCCGGCTACGACGTGGCAGGCACCGTTGAGACCAGCCTGCGCAGCCTCACCCTGATCTGGCGCGGCGACGTGTCATGGCGGCAGGCGCTGCTCGACGGCAGCGTCGCGATCTCCGGGCCGGCCGAGGTGCGCCGCGCCGTTCCGACGTGGATCGGCCAGTCGTTACTCTCGGCGGTACCGCGACGGGCGTGAGGGTCATTGTGACACCGGGTATTCCAGGAACGGCCGCACACCGTTGATGACACAACGGACTGACACCAACCGCGACTTCGTTTGGCAGACAGTGTTTCGCCGAAGGTCAGGTGCCGCTCAGTCGAGGATGCGCCGGGCCACGTTGGTGGTGACCAGGTCGAGCAGTTCGTCCGCGCGTCCCGCCAGGATTGTCCGAATTGCATACAGCGAGAAGCCTTTAGCCTGTTCGACGGTGATGGCGGGCGGTATCGACAGCTCCTGACGTGCGGTGACCACGTCAACGACGGCCGGCCCGTCGAATTCAAACGCGTCGACGAGCGCCTGATGCAGGTCGGCGGGCTGCTCGACGCGGCGACCGAAGATGCCCATGGCCCGCGCGACGGCGGCGAAGTCGGGGTTGACGAGGTCGGTGCCGAAGTTGACGATGCCGGCGGCTTTCATCTCGAGCTCGACGAAGTTCAGCGACGAGTTGTCGAAGACGATCACCTTGACCGGCAGCGCGTTCTGGATCAGCGTCACCAGCTCGCCGAACAGCATCGTCAGCCCGCCGTCGCCGGCCAGCGCGACGACCTGGCGGCCGGGCTGTGCGGTCTGCGCGCCGATCGCATGCGGCAGCGCGCACGCCATGGTGCCGTGGTTGAACGAGCCGATCAGCCGCCGTCGGCCGTTCATGCTGAGGTAGCGCGCTGCCCACACCACAGGAGAGCCGACGTCGACGGTGAACACCGCATCGTCGGAGGCGAGCTGATCGGCAAGGCCCGCAACGTATTCCGGTCGGATCGGGGTGCGGTCGCGGTCGTTGACGGCCAGCTCGTCCATCGCCTGGCGGGTCTTGCGGTAGTGGCGCAGCGAGCGGTCGAGGTGCTGGCGGTCGGTCTTCTGGTGCAGCAGCGGTTGCAGCGCGGCCACCGTGTCGGCGACGGTGCCCACCAGCCCGAGATCGATCGGCGTGCGGCGGCCGAGGTGGCGCCCGCGGATATCGACCTGGATGACCTTGGCGTGGTCCGGGAAGAACTGCGGATAGGGGAAGTCGGTGCCCAGCATGAGCAGCGCGTCGGCCTCTTTCATGGCCTTGTAGCCGGAAGCGAAACCGAGCAGGCCCGTCATGCCGACGTCGAACGGGTTGTCGTACTCGATGAACTCCTTGCCGCGCAACGCATGTACGACCGGCGCGTTGAGGGTGGCCGCCAGCTGGATCAGCGCGTCGTGCGCGCCTGCCGCCCCGGCCCCGCCCAGGATGGTGACCGCACTCGCGTCGTTGAGTATGGCAGCGGCCCGGCGCAGCGATTCGTCGTCGGGTACCACGATCGAACGCGCCGCGGCGATCGGTCGCGCGGTCCAGCCCGACGCGTCGGCGCGCTGCAGAAAGATCTCTCCCGGGATGACGACCACCGCCACGCCACTGTCCTCGACGGCGGCGCGCATCGCCATCTCGAGGATCCGCGGGGCCATCTCGGGGGTGCTGACCAGTTCGCGGTACACACTGCACTCGCGGAACAGCTCCTGCGGATGGGTCTCCTGGAAGTAGTCCGACCCGATCTCGGTGCGGGGAATGTGCGCGGCGATGGCCAGCACCGGCACCCGGCTGCGTTGCGCGTCGTACAGCCCGTTGATCAGGTGCAGGTTGCCGGGCCCGCAGCTGCCCGCACACACCGCCAACCCGCCGGTGAGCGCGGCGTCGGCCGCGGCTGCGAACGCCGCGGTCTCCTCGTGGCGGACGTGCTCCCAGCTGATCTCGCCCGATCGGCGGATCGCGTCGGTGAAGCCGTTGAGGCTGTCACCCGGCAGGCCGTACACCCGGCGCACGCCACTGACCCGCAGAGCTTCGATGAGGTGTTCGGCGACGGTCGCCACGCCGCTCACCCTAATGCGATTTGTGTGCGTTTAGGAGCGCTGAAGCGCTCCTAAACGCACACAAATCACCTCTTACTTGGGGGCGAAGCGCTGACCCGCGTCCAGCCGCAGGCACTGGCCGTTGAGCATCGGGTTCTCGACGATCGCGGCCACCAGCTTCGCGTACTCCTCCGGCTTGCCGAGCCGCTTCGGGAACGCCGCATCCTTGGTCAGCGCCTTGGCGAACTCGTCCGGAATGCCCTCGGTCAGTCCGGTCGCGAACAGGCTCGGGGCGATCGCGAGCGCGCGGATACCCAGGCTGCCCATGTCGCGCGCCATCGTCAGGCACATCCCGGCGATCGCGGCCTTGGACGCGGTGTAGGCCACCTGCCCGATCTGGCCCTCGAACGCGGCGATCGAGGCGGTGTTGATGATGACGCCGCGCTCCTCCTGCTCGTCGTCGACCGGATCCTGCTTGCTCATCTGCCAGCCCGCGAGCCTGCTGATGTTGAAGGTGCCGATGAGGTTCAGGTCGACGCACTTGCGGAAGGTCTCCAGGCTGTGCGGCCCGTCCTTCTTCACGGTGCGCTCGGCCGCACCGCCGCCGGCGGTCGTCACGATGATGTGCAGACCGCCCAGCGCGTCGATGGCCTCCTGCAGCACCTTCTCGGTGCCGTCGAAGTCGGTGACGTCGACCTCGTAGAAGGACCCACCGATCGCGTCGGCGACTTCCTTGCCCTTCGACTGCGGGCGGTCCAGCACGGCCACGCTCGCGCCACGCTTGGACAACAGCTCGGCGGTCGCCTTGCCGAAGCCCGACGCCCCACCGACGATGATGGCCTTCTTGCCCTCGATCTCCATCTAGCCGCCTTTCCAAAAACCGGTCAAATCGTAAAGCAACTTAGCGGACGGCATACGTCGGCGACCCGCTCGGGTCCTCCTGACACTACCTTTGACGACATGGCCGAACCGGCTCGCGAAACCAGGATGCTGGCGGGCATCGCCGCGGCCGCGGTGGCGCTGGGCGTGACGCAACTGCTCGCGGTCGGGTTCGGTCCTGAGGCCGACGCCCGCACCGCGGTCGGATCGGTGGTCATCGACGTGACGCCAGGGCCGGTCAAGGAGTGGGCCATCGCGACGTTCGGCATGGCCGACAAGCTGGTGCTTTCGGTACTGGTCCTGGCCGTGATCGCGCTCGTCGCGGCGCTGACCGCCGCGCTGGAGACCCGCCGCGTCCCGGTGGGAAGCGTCGCGATCGTGACGGCGGGCGCCGCCGGGTGCGCGGCGGTGTTGTCGCGGCCGGGAGCGACGCCTGCCGACGTCGTGCCGACCCTGGTGGGTACAGCGTGCGGGGTCGCCGTGCTGCGCCTGCTCGTCTGCGGACGCGTCACCGACCGGCCGGCCGACGACCAAGCCGACCCGGGTCGACGGCTGTCACTGCTCACCCTCGGGTTTCTGGCCGCGGGCGCGGTCACCGGAGCGGTCGGTGTGGTGCTGTCGCGCCTGGCCTCGTCGGTGTCCGCCGATCGCGACGCCTTCGCGTTGCCCCGTGTCGACGTGGCGGCGCCCCCGGCCGGACCCGACGTACAGCCCAAAGACGTTGCGTTGCCGTCGTTCATCACCGACAACGACGACTTCTACCGGATCGACACCGCGCTGACCGTGCCGCAGCTCAGCCGCGCCGACTGGCAGCTCACCATCCACGGCATGGTGGACCGCGAAGTCACCTATCGGTTCGACGATCTGCAACGATTCGAGGCCGTCGAGAAGCTGGTGACGCTGACGTGCGTGTCCAACCCGGTCGGCGGCGACCTCGTCGGCAACGCCGCGTGGACCGGATATCGGGTGCGAGATCTGTTGGCAGAAGCGGGAATCCACCCCGACGCCGACATGGTGCTGTCGACGTCCGTCGACGGGTTCACCGCGGGCACGCCCGTCGAAGCGCTCACCGACGGCCGCGACTCGTTGTTGGCGGTCGGCATGAACGGCGAACCGCTACCCACCGCGCACGGCTATCCCGCCCGCCTCGTGGTGCCTGGACTGTACGGATACGTGTCGGCCACCAAGTGGGTCGTCGACCTCGAGGTCACCCGGTTCGACCGCGCCGAGGCGTACTGGACGAAGCGGGGTTGGTCGGCGCGTGGACCCATCAAGACCCAGTCCCGCATCGACGTCCCCCGTGGCGGTCAGAACCTCGCAGCCGGCCCGGTGACGTTCGGCGGCGTCGCGTGGGCGCAGCACCGCGGGATACGCGGCGTCGAGGTCCGCATCGACGGCCCCGGCGGGACCGGCGGCTGGCGCCGGGCCGACCTCGGCGCGAGCTACTCCGACGACACCTGGCGCCTGTGGCGCTTCGCGTGGCAGGCCGAACCGGGCCCGCACACGATCACCGTGCGCGCCACCGACAACACCGGCGCCGTGCAGACCGAGCAGGTCGCCGACCCGGTGCCCGACGGCGCGTCGGGCTGGCACACGGTGTCGTTCACCGTCACCTGACCTCCCGGCGAGCGTGCGTGTCTGCGGGCGACACGCCGGGAACTGACGCGAGTTCTCGCACGCTCGCACGGTCGCCGCCGTGCCAGGCTGGTCTGGTGGACTTGCGTGACGTCGCCGCCGCGTCGGCCGAAGTGGGCGCCTCCTCGTCGCGGCTGGCCAAGATCGCCCGGATCGCCGACCTGCTGCGGCTGGCCGCCGATGATCCCGCCCTGGTGGCGATCGTCGTCTCCTGGTTGTCCGGTGAACTACCGCAACGCCAGATCGGCGTCGGCTGGGCAGCACTGCGTTCGGTGCCTGCCCCGGCGGCAGAACCGTCGCTGACAGTGCTGGAGGTCGACGCGCGGTTCACCGAGATCGGGCAGGTGGCCGGCAAGGGTTCCCAAGCGCGACGGGCCGGCTTGCTCGCCGACCTGTTCGGCCGGGCCACCGACGCCGAGCAGACCTTCTTGCGCCGGTTGCTCAGCGGTGAGCTACGCCAGGGCGCGCTGATCGGGGTGATGGCCGACGCGGTGGCCAAGGCCGCAGGGGTCCCGCCGGCCGCGGTGCGACGCGCCGCCATGCTCGGCGGTGCACTGCCCGCCGTCGCCGCCGCTGCGCTGACGGACGGTGAGCCGGGGCTGGCACAGTTCACCCTCCAGGTCGGCCGACCGGTCGGGCCGATGCTGGCACAGACCGCAACCGGGGTCGGCGATGCGCTCGAACGACTCAGCGGCACAGCTGTTTTCGAAGCCAAGCTCGACGGTGCACGGGTCCAGATCCACCGTTCCGGCGATGCCGTGTCGATCTACACCCGCAGCCTCGACGATGTCACCGCACGCCTACCCGAGGTGGTCGACGCCGCGCTGGCATGGCCGGTGACCGACCTGATCGCCGACGCCGAGGCGATCGCGCTGCGAGCAGACAACCGTCCGCACCGGTTTCAGGTCACCGCTTCTCGGTTCGGACGCTCGGTCGACATCGAGGCGGCCCGCACCGCCCAGCCGCTGTCGGTGTTCGTCTTCGATGTGCTGCACCTCGACGGCGTCGACCTGCTGGACCACCCGACCAGCGAGCGCATCTCGGCGCTGGATGCCATCGTCCCCGACATCCAGCGGGTGGACCGCCTCGTCACCGACGACGTCGGGGCCGCCCAGCGGTTCCTCGAGGTGACGCTGGCCGCGGGTCATGAAGGCGTCATGGCGAAGTCGCCGACGGCGCCGTACGAGGCCGGCCGCCGCGGCGCGGGCTGGCTCAAGGTCAAACCCGTGCACACGCTCGATCTGGTGGTGCTCGCGGTGGAGTGGGGCTCGGGCCGTCGCACCGGCAAGCTGTCCAACATCCACCTCGGCGCGCGCGACCCCGAGTCGGGCGGGTTCGTCATGCTCGGAAAGACCTTCAAGGGCATGACGGACGCGATGCTCGAGTGGCAGACCGCCCGGTTCCTGGAACTGGCCGTCGGAGCCGCGCAGGCGACGACATCGGATACCGGCCCCACAGACGGGCATGTCGTCAAGGTGCGCCCCGAACAGGTCGTCGAGATCGCGTTCGACGGGGTGCAGACCTCGTCGCGGTATCCCGGCGGCATGGCGCTGCGGTTCGCCCGGGTGCTGCGCTACCGCGACGACAAGAGCCCCGCCGAGGCCGACACCATCGACACGGTTCGCGACTTCTACCAGCGCGGGAGCTAAAGCCGTCGTTTTGGCACACCGTCCGGGCGGCCGGTGAAAGGATCGCGGGCATGGCATCTCCCACCACCGAATCCGACCGGATCGAGGAAACCAGAGGCGACGTCACCTATATCCGCACCGACAAGGATTTGCCTCCGGTAGCGATCATCGACCGGTCCCCGATCACCGCCACACACCGGATCGTCTTCGGCGTCATCGCGGTCCTCGGCGCCATCGCCTGGGCCGTGATCGCGTTCTTCCGTGGCGAGACGGTCAACGCGGTGTGGTTCGTGATCGCGGCGATCTGCACCTATGTGATCGGTTTTCGGTTCTATGCGCGGCTGATCGAGATGAAGGTGGTCCGGCCGCGCGACGACAACGCCACTCCCGCCGAGATCTTCCAGAACAACACCGACTACATGCCGACCGACCGGCGTGTGTTGTTCGGACACCACTTCGCGGCGATCGCCGGCGCGGGACCGCTTGTCGGACCGGTGCTGGCCATGCAGATGGGGTATCTGCCCGGCACCATCTGGATCATCATCGGCGCGGTGTTCGCCGGATGCGTCCAGGACTTCCTGGTGCTTTCGATCTCGACCCGCAGGCGGGGCCGCTCCCTGGGCCAGATGGCCCGCGACGAACTCGGCGCGGTCGGCGGGCTCGCCGCGATCGTCGGGGTCCTCGTCATCATGGTGATCCTGCTCGCGGTCCTGGCCCTCGTCGTGGTGCAGGCGCTGGCACAGAGCCCGTGGGGTGTGTTCTCGATCGCGATGACCATCCCGATCGCGCTGTTCATGGGCGTCTACCTGCGCTTCCTGCGTCCCGGGCGGGTGTCGGAAGTGTCGTTGATAGGCGTCGCGCTGCTGTTGCTCGCGGTCATCTCCGGCAACTGGGTAGCCGAAACAAGTTGGGGTGCAAGCTGGTTCAATCTGTCCCCGGTGGTCCTGTCGTGGTGCCTGATCATCTACGGCTTCGCCGCATCGGTGCTACCGGTGTGGCTCTTGCTGGCTCCCCGCGACTACCTGTCCACCTTCATGAAGGTCGGTACCATCGCCCTGCTCGCCGTCGGCATCCTGCTGGCCCGGCCGATCATGGAAGCTCCCGCGGTCTCCAACTTCGCGGCCAGCGGCACGGGCCCGGTGTTCGCCGGATCGTTGTTCCCGTTCCTGTTCATCACGATCGCCTGCGGTGCGCTGTCGGGCTTTCACTCGTTGATCGCGTCGGGCACCACGCCGAAGCTGCTGGAGAAGGAAAGCCAGATGCGGTTGATCGGCTACGGCGGGATGATGACCGAGTCGTTCGTCGCGATCATGGCGCTGATCACCGCGGCGATCCTCAACCCTCACCTGTACTTCGCGATCAACGCCCCCGTCGCGTCGACGGGTGGCACCGCGGAAACCGCGGCGGCATATGTCAATTCGCTGCCGATCGGCGGCGAACCGATCACCGCGGAGCAGATCGCCCAGGCCGCCAAGGACGTCGGCGAGGAGACCATCGTGTCCAGGACCGGCGGCGCCCCCACGTTGGCGTTCGGGATGTCCGAGGTGCTCAGCAAGGTGTTCGGCGGGGACGCGTTCAAGGCCTTCTGGTACCACTTCGCGATCATGTTCGAGGCCCTGTTCATTCTCACCACCGTCGACGCGGGCACCCGAGTGGCACGCTTCATGCTGTCCGACGGCGTGAGCAACCTCGGTGGTCCGCTGCGCAGGCTGAAGGACCCGAGTTGGCGTGTGGGCGCGTGGATCTGCAGTATCATCGTCGTCGCCGCCTGGGGCAGCATCCTGTTGATGGGCGTGACCGACCCGTTGGGTGGAATCAACACGCTTTTCCCGCTGTTCGGCATCGCCAACCAGTTGCTCGCGGCGATCGCGCTGACGGTGGTCACCGTGGTGGTGATCAAGAAGGGCCTTCTGAAATGGGCGTGGGTACCGGGTGTTCCGCTGTTGTGGGACCTCGTGATCACGTTGACGGCGTCGTGGCAGAAGATCTTCTCCGGCGACTCCAAGGTCGGCTACTGGACCCAGCACTTCGCCTACCGCGCGGCCCAGGAGCAGGGCCTGCAGTCCTTCGGCGCGGCGAAGAACCCCGGCCAGATCAGCGACGTCGTCCGCAACACGTTCATCCAGGGCACGCTCTCGATCGTCTTCGCTCTGGTGGTCGTCATCGTGTTCATCGCCGGGGTGATCATGGTGTGGCGGGCGCTGCGCGGTGCCGCGCCGCCGACGACCGAGGACGAGCCGGTGCCGTCGCGGATCTTCGCCCCGTCCGGGCTCATCGCCACCAAGCATGAGAAGGAGGTGCAGAAGCAATGGGACGCGTTATCGAAGTCGTCCGCAAAATCGGTTGGTACTGGGGCACATTGATGGGTGACACCCATTACCAGCGCTACGTCGAACATCGCACACGCACCCATCCCGGTGAGCCGATGCTCTCCGAACGCGACTACTGGCGGATGCGCCACGCGGCCGCCGACGCGAACCCGGGCGCACGCTGCTGCTAGCCGCGAGGACTACGTCATCGAATAGCGCAGCGGCAGGTGCTTGAGCCCGCCGACGAACGTCGTCGCAACGTATTCGGGTGCGCCGGCGAGTTCGACTGAACGCAGCCGCGGCAGCAGTTCGGTGAAGAAGCTGTTCACCTCCATGCGCGCCAACGCCGCGCCGAGGCAGAAGTGCACTCCGTAACCGAACGCGACGTGCTTGTTGGGGTCGCGCGTCACGTCGAAGCGGAACGGATCCCCGAACACGTCCTCGTCGCGGTTGCCCGAAACGTAGGACAGCAGAACAGATTCGCCCGCGGCGATCGGCACGCCGCGCACCGTCGTGTCCTCGGCGGCGGTGCGCATGAACGCCTTGACCGGGGTCACCCAGCGGATCATCTCTTCGGTCGCCAGCGGCATGAGGCTGAGATCGTCTCGCAGCCTGGCCTGCTGATCGGGGTTTTCGATCAGCGCGAGCATCCCTCCTGAGATGGTGGCGCTCGTGGTGTCGTGGCCGGCGGCGGCGACGATCGCGTAGTAGGACATGGTCGCGATGTCGGACAGCGGTTCGCCGTCGACCGTGGCGTTGGCGATCGCGGAGGCCAGATCCTCGGTGGGATGCTCCCGACGCGCCTTGGTCAGCGCGGTGAAGTACTCGAACATCTCCAGCAACGCCGACATCTGCTCGGCCTGCTCGGTGCCGCGCTTGAATTCGTCGTCGTCGCTGCCAAACAGCTCCTGGGTGAGTTTGAGCATGAGCGGGAAGTCCGACTCGGGCACCCCCAACAGCGACATGATGACGTAGAGCGGAAAGTTGACCGCGACCTGCTGGACGAAGTCGCACTCGGGGCCGAGCTCCATCATCTTGTCGACATGGACCCTGGCGAGCTCGTCCACGCGAACCTTCAACGCGCGCATGGCCTTCGGCCGGAACCAGTCCGCTCCGATCGCCCGCATCACCCGATGTTCCGGGTCGTCCATGTGGATGAGCGTGCGAACGCCGATCGCCGCCTGTTGTTCGTCGGCCTCCGCCGTCACCAGCACCGGGCGCGGGGAGTTGGTGAACAGTTCGTTGTCCCGCTCGATGTCCATGATGTCGGCGTGTTTGGTGATCGCCCAGAACGGACGGTAATTCGGCACGTCGACCCACGACACGGGGGCCTCGCAGCGCAGGCGGGTCAGCGCCTCATGAAGTTTCACCTCATCGGCGTAGGCCGTCGGGGTGGCGAACACCTTGGCGTTGTCGTCGACGACGCGCGCATTCATGGATGACTCCTCGCTCACTGACTCTGCCGGCCGCGCAGTTCCGCAAGCACTTCGCTGACGGTCTCTTCCCCGATCGAACGAGGGAACCCGACCAGGACCCGATCGATCACGCCGTCGCACCGTTCCCGAATCGCCTTGGCTACCTCGCTGATCGGGGCGACGACCGCAAAGGTCTCCAGCACCTCATCATCGATCAGCGCGCCCATGGTGTCCCACTCCCCCTGGCGGCTCAGCCGGTGCAGTTCGGTGTGCAGGTCGTCCCAGCCGTGGAGCGCGAGCACCTTGCGGTAGGCCGGGGTCGAACCGTAGAACGCGATCTGTTTGCGGGTGCCCACCGCGTTCACGGCGACCTCTGCCTCATCCGAGCCGGTGACGACGAAAACCGGTGCGCTCACCTGAAAGTCGCCGCGGCTGCGGCCGGAGCGCGCCATGCCGCGCTGCAGCGCCGGGATGGTCACCTCTTCGAAGTAGCGTTTGGTGGTGAACGCGTGCGCCAGCACCCCGTCGGCGACCTCGCCGCACATCTCGGTCATCGCCTCACCGACGGCCGCGATGAACACCTTCGGAAACGGGTAGGAGTGGGCCTCGGGGGTGAACATCGGCGTCATCAGCTTGTGGGTGTAGAAGTCGCCCTCGAACTGCAGCCTGGTGCCGTCGCGCCAGCATTCCCAGATCGCGTGCAGCGCCAGCACGAACTCCCTCATCCGCGCCACCGGCCGGCTCCACGGCATGCTGAACCGCTTCTCGATGTGCGCCTGCACCTGCGAACCGAGCCCGAGCATGAGGCGGCCTTGCGAGTAGTCCTGCAGATCCCAGCCGACGTTGGCCACGGTCATGGGGCTGCGCGCGAACGCGACCGCGATGCTCGTGCCGAGCTGGATCCGCGTCGTGTGTTCGGCGGCCAGCACCAGTGGCAGGAACGGGTCGTGGTTGACTTCGGCTGTCCAGCAACAGTCATAGCCTCGTCGTTCGAGCGTGCCGGCCGCGGTCGCGACGTCGGCCAGTCGGCTGGAAACGGCCCCGTCGACCGCGAGGCCGGCGCCATCACCCATGGTCGTAGACGCTACAGTAAGCAATTCAGTATGGTCAACGTGAACATCCCGGTGCGACGATCGCCGTGGACGACAGGAGTTGTGCATGACCAAGGCTGAGGACTGGGACGACACGCTCGGCGAGCTCTGCCGGCGGCGTCAGCACGCGTACGCCATGGGTGGCACGGACCGGCTCGCCAAGCACCACGGCAAAGGCAAGCTCGACGCGCGGGCCCGGGTCGAGTATCTGGTCGACAAGGGCACCTTCCGCGAATTCGGCACGCTGGTCGGCGGTGACATCGCCGCCGACGGCATCGTGGCCGGTTCCGGGCTGATCGACGGCAAGCCGGTGATGATCGGCGCCGAGGATTTCACGACGCTGGCCGGCAGCATCGGCCCCGGTGGAAACGCCAAGCGTTATCGGTTGGCGGAGTTGGCGTTGCGGGACAAGGTGCCGCTGGTGATGCTGCTCGAGGGGGCGGGTTTCCGGCCCAGCGGCGAGCACTACGGCCGCACGCCGACCGACCTGCTCGCCCAGGCGCAATGCTCCGGCAAGGTGCCGACGGTCGCCGGCCTGCTGGGCCCCTCCGCGGGCCACGGCGCGCTCGTCGCCCCGGTCTGCGACTGGACGATCATGAGCCATCAGGGCGCCATCTTCACCGCGGGGCCTCCGGTCGTGAAAGAGTCGACGGGCGAAGAGATCTCGAAGGAGGACCTGGGCGGGCCGGCGGTCGCGCTCGCCAGCGGTGTCATCCACAATGTCGCCGACGACGACGAAGCCCTCCTCGACGACATCCGCCGCTACCTGTCGTACTTCCCCGCCAGCGCGTGGTCATATCCCGAACCGCTGCCCGCCGACGAGGCGGCCGCACCGCGCGCCACCGCCGAACTGCTCGACATCGTGCCTCGGGGCAACCGCCGCGTGTACGACATGCGTCGGGTCCTCGACGTGGTGTTCGACCGCCCGGACTGGTTCGAGGTACAGCCGAAGTTCGGGCCCGCGATCATCTGCGCGCTGGCGCATTTGGGCGGTCACCCTGTCGCGGTCGTGGCGAACCAGCCGCAGGTGCTCGCCGGCTCGATCGACGCCGACGCCGCGGACAAGGCGGCCCATTTCATCACGGTGGCCGACTCGTTCCACCTTCCGGTCGTCTTCCTCGCCGACAACCCCGGGATGCTGCCGGGAAGCCGCTCAGAGAGGAGCGGCGTGCTGCGCAGCGGTGCCCGGATGTTCGCCGCGCAGACGGCGGCGACGACCATCAAGTTGCACGTCACGTTGCGCAAGGCCTACGGTTTCGGCTCGATGGTGATGTCGCTGTTGGGATTTGACAACCAGAGCGCGACGTTCGCCTATCCCGGCGCCACCATGGGGGCGATGAGCGCCGCGGCGTTGAGCAAGGCTTCTCACGCCGCCGAGGACGTCGAGGCCCGTTTGCGCAAGATGGAGGTCGAGGCGTCGTTCCGCTCGGCGAGCCACCTGGGGTTCGACGAGCTGATCCACCCCGAGGAGACGCGCGACGCGCTGTTGTCGGCGCTGCAGCGAGCGATCTACAGCCGCCAGGCCGCCCCGGAACCGGTCACCCGCACGGTCATCACTCCGTAATCGGTGATTTCGGTGCGCTAACCATCGCTCAGCGATCGTTTGCGCACCGAAATCCCTCATTGCGACGCGCGGTAGGCCGCGACGATCGGTTCGAGTTCGTCCGGTGTGGCGCCGTGCATGATGACCGCGTCGGCCCCGTAGTCGAACTCTTCGCGCACCCGGTCCACGCACTGCTGCGGCGACCCGGTTGCCGAGGGCTCGAGCCATTCGTCGGGGATCAACGTCGCGATGTGCTCGATCTGCTCGGCGGACGCCTTGTGGTCGATACCGCCCGGAATGGACTGAACCACGGGATCGTCGCGGAAACGTTGCAGCACCGCCGGATCCCAGCCGTTGGTCTTGACCAGAAGATCACCGTAACCCTGCAGGTAGGTCGCCAGCCGCGCGACGGTCTTCTTCAGCCGTAGCTCCTCGGGCAGGTGGTCGCCGACCGTGGCGAAGCACGACCACACCCGCACGCTCGACGGGTCGCGGCCGGCCTGCTCGGCGGCATCCTTGACCGTCTTGACCGCGCGCTGCAGCGTCTCCGGCGTGAAGTAGGTGTGCAGGATAACGTCGTCGAACGCCCGTCCGCCCAGCGCCAGCGTCTGCGGGCCGAACGCCACGATCGCCAGGCGGATGTCCTCGCGGAAGTCCGGGTCCAGGAACAGCACCTGATACTTGCCGATCGGCCCGTCGTGGTTGAAGATCACCTCGCCGTTCCAGAGCCGACGCATGACCTGGGCGAAGTCCTCCATCTGCGCGGTGGTCACGGACGGGATGCCGAACGCGCTGTACATCGCCGCCACCCCGCGGCCGATGCCCAGCGTGAACCGTCCTTTCGACAGCCGGTGCATCGTGGTCGCCCACGAACCGGTGATCAGCGGATGGCGTGTGTTGTGATTCGTTGCCGCCGTGGCGATCTGCATGCGCGACGTGACCGCGCAGGCCGCACCGACGAGCGACGAGGCCTCCTTGACGTTCCACCGTTCGGAGATGAACGCGGTGCCGAACCCGAGTTCCTCGCCGCGGCGCGCCTCGTCCATCAGCGTGGCCGGCCCCTCACCTCCGGCACCCGCCAACAGGTAGTAACCCAGTTCGTCGAGCATCCTGTCCGTCACGCCCAGACTCCTTGTTTGTAGCCGCAGTTCCACACCTCGACGATCCTGCCGTCGACCACCCGAAAGACTTCCATACTGCCGATCGTCGTCTCCGTGCCGTCCTTCATCTTGATCGGCGACTGGTAGGCGATCGCGACGTGCTCTCCGTCGTCGCCGGCCACCACGAGGTTGAGGTCGAAACGGATGCTTTCCGCCGCCTCCCACATGTCGACCACCCGGCGCACGGCCTGTTCATGGGTCAACACGTGCGCCGGTTCGCCGACCTCGTGACGGATCACCGTCTCGCCCAACAGTTCGTCGGCCAGTGCGAAATCCGCCTTGTTCCAGGCCACGAGGTTGTACAACTCCACCACCTCGCGGGCGGACCGGCTCATGAGAACACCTCCAGGGCGTCGATCGACTCGATCGCGGCGACCGCCCGATCGGTGAGTGTCAGGCACAAGCGCCGGGACCGTTCCGGCAGTGCGCCCCATCCGTTCAGCGTGATGACCGGCAGCACCATCAGGTACACGGCCGCGAACCGATAGTGCCGCCACGCGTCGTCGAATCCGTAATCGACGGTTCCGTGCGCGGCCATGTGGTCGAGGTACTCACGCAACAGTGCCTCGTCATGACCCTCCCGGACCGCGGTCGGCAGGCCCTGCGTGACCAGATAGGCCACGTCGGCCGCGCCCGCGCCCCGAGCGGTGAACTGGAAGTCCACCACCTTGATCCGGTCGCCGGAGAAGAACAGGTTGTCGGCGCGGATGTCGCCGTGCAGCAACATGTCCCGCTCGGTGAGCACGGACAGCGCCGCGACCGCGCGTTCGGCGAAGCGTTCGGCGAATGCCGCCACCGCCGCCGGCACGTTCTCCGAGGTGTGCGCGAGGTAGATCTCCCAGCCGGGCCCGAACGCCGGCAACAGCAGGTCCCGCGCGACCGAGGTGTCGATGCTGGGAAACTTCGCCAGGACAGCGGATTTGCGCGACCACACGTGCAGGCCCGCCAGTTGCTCGATGCAGGTGCGAGCCCGCTCCATCGTCAGCCCCGCCAGGTGGTCGGCGTTCTCCCAGTCCGAGAGGTCCTCGAGCAGGAGCACGAAATCGACGCCGTCACCGGCCATCCGGGCGGTGTACACCCGCGGGGTGTCCATCGGAGCGCGGCCGGCCACGTCGCGGTAGAAGCACACCTCGCGTCGATACCCGCCCAGCAGGTCCATCGCGCCGCGCGCCTCCGACACCGCAGGAAGCTTCGCGATCACGGTCGCGGGCACCCCGCGGCCGGTCAGGTGCAGTCGGTACAGCAGCGACGAGAAGCCGCTGTCCATCGCGATCTGCTCGGCACGGACGTCGTCGACGGTCGCCCCGTCGATGCCCGCGTCGACCCGAAACGCCTCGGTGAGCCAGCCCGCGTCCACTTCGTCGATGCCACCCGGCACCGCGGCCGTGCTCGCCGTCATCGCACACCCTTCCCGCTGACCGACGTCAACAGCCGCTCCGACGCACGCTGCACGCCGCCCGCGAACAGATGGCCGACGTGGCTGCCCCGATGCCAGTACAGTTCGCCGCCCCACCGCTCGTGCAGTCGCTCGGCCGGTTCCCGGAGCGCCATCTGGTCGTGCCACGCCCCGACGATCAGCCGGCGCTCGGGCGGCGGTGTGGGCGCGACGGCCTGGTAGTCGACGACCGACATCACCCGCTCGACGGGCTCGGACCGCAACAAGTCGATCGTGTCGTGCACCGACGGCCCCCACCGCCCCAGGTGCGCGGCGATCATCGCGTTGAGCCCGAAGATCGGTGTGTAGACGGCGACTGCGTCGACCTCTTCGAGATGGGCGACCATGCCCGCCACCGGGCTACCCATCGAAACCCCCGACACCGCAAGGGCACTCGCCTGTGGCCGTAACCAACGAATCACCGCCCGCACCTCCGACACCACCCGGATCATGCCCGCCAGGTTGTTCAGCGGATCCATGTTCGGATACGTCGGCCACCGGTCACGCCGGACCCCGCACCCGGGCTGCACCGGTAACGCGATGTTGTACCCCAGCTGCTCCTGCAGCCGCCGGGCCCGGGAGAACAGCAGGTCGATCGGCTGCCCTTGACCGGCCCCGTGCACCCACACCAGCCACGGCCGCGGCTCGTCGCTGCTTCGGCACAGATGGACCACCGCGTTGGCCGAGCCGCCGAATCCCTCGGCGGCCAGCGAGGCAGGCAGGTGCGGATCATGCTCGAACATCACCTGCTCGTAGCGGGACCGGCCGAATCGGCGTCGCCGGATCGTCGTCGGCCGCAGCTCATCCGGCTCGACGTGCACACCGGCCGTGCCCAGTGCGGTCAGCTCGCCTGCTGCCGCAGCGCAGGACTCGACCGTGCGCTCCTGCCTCGGCGGCGGCGCGGTCAGTGTCATTCCCGACAACGCGAGTTCGTCGAGCACGACCTCACCGAGTTGCCGGGCGGCGCTGCGGGACAACGGCATCCTCTCGCCGGTGCCCGCGACCGCGGCATATGCGCGCGGCACCGCCCCCGCGAAGTCCCGCCCGATGCGGTACGCGCGCTCGGTCGCCTTCATGAAAGCTTGAACCCGGTGTAACCGGCGGCTGCGATCTCGTCACAGCGCCGCCGGTACTCCGGAATCCCGGCCGTGTACCCCATGTACATCCGCTTCTTGCCGGGCACGTTGCCGCCGTTGTACCACGAGTTGCACGACGGGTGGACCAACACCGTCGGCGCCACGAGTTCGCTGGTGTGCTCGATCCATTCGCGTTGGGCGTCGGGCAGTGCTTCGATGGTGCGGTACTCGTGGTCGCGCAGATAGGCGATGCAGTCGCCGATCCACTCCACGTGCTGTTCCAACGCCGCCACGAAGTTGGTCGCCGCCGAAGGACTTCCCGGCGCCTGCACGATGAACAGGTTGGGAAACCCTGCAACGGCCAGCCCGAGATAGGTGAACGGGCCCTCGGTCTGCCAGAACTGCGCCAGCGACAACCCGTCGCGGCCGCGGACGTCGATGCGGCTCAGGGCACCGGTCATCGCGTCGAATCCGGTGGCGTAGATGATCACATCGAGGTCATGGTGCCCGTGTTCGGTACGGATGCCCGTCGGCGTGATCTCCACCACCGGGTCTTTGCGCAGGTCGACCAGCGTCACGTTGTCGCGGTTGAACGTGTCGTAGTAACCCTGGTCGATGATCGGCCGCTTGCACCCGAACGGATGGCTGGGTGTCAGCGCGGCGGCCGTCTCGGGGTCCTTGACGATGCGTGCGACGGCCTCACCGTAGAGTTCGGCGGCCATCCGGTTGGCCTCGATGTCGAAGAACACGTCACCCCAGCTGAGCGCGCCCATGACACCGTGTTCTTCGACGGCACGAAGCTTCTCCTCACGCGAGGCCGACTTGATCGGCGGCTTGGTGATCATGTCGAACATCACCGAGAAGGCCGACAGGCGTGCGGCGCCGACGGGATGTTCGCGCTGCGCGGCGCGGATCTGCGCGTAATTGGCCTTCATCTCGTCGAGTTCACCCGGCTCGAACGCCCTTACGGTCCACGGCAGCGTGTAAGCCGGTGAGCGCTGGGACACGTACAGCTGGTCGACCTGTTGCGCCACCACCGGAATCAGTTGCACGCCGGTCGATCCCGTCCCGATCACGCCCACCCGCTTACCGGCCAGGTCGACGTCCTCCTTCGGCCAGCAGCCGGTGAACAGCGACATCCCGCCAAACGACTCCATACCCGGGAAGTCCGGGTCCAGCGGCACCGACAGGATTCCGGAAGCGGCGACGACGTATCGCGCGACCAGGGTCTGGCCCGTCTGCGTCTCGACGGTCCACGCGGCGGCGTCGTCGTCGAAGCGCATGGCGACGACCTGGGTGTTGAACTCGATGTCGCGCCGAAGATCGAGGCGGTCGGCGACGAAGTTCAGATACGCCTCGATCTCGGGTTGGGCGGGCATCGTCTCGGTCCACACCCACTCCTGCTGGATCTCCTCGGAGAAGCTGTAGGAGTACTCGATGCTCTCGATGTCGCAACGGGCACCCGGATACCTGTTGAACAGCCAAGTGCCCCCGACGTTCTCGGCTTTCTCCAACACCACCGTGCGCACTCCCAGCTCGCGCAGGCGGTGCAACGCGTACAGGCCGGAGAATCCCGCGCCGATGACGATCGCGTCGTAGTCGACCGAGTTGGATGTGGTCACTGAGATGGCACCTCACGTAGCGCAGCGGAGTTACTGTAACTATTACAGTATTAGCACTGGGCCGGCTGGCCAATGGCGGAAATGACGATCGGGGGAACAGGCGTGGAGTGCAACCTCGCCGGCCATTGCCGAAAGGTATACAGTAAGCTCCTTCAATAACTTCTTCCGGGACAGGAGGCGTACGCGTGAAGGTTCCGTTCACCTGGAAGGTCACCGGCTGGTTCATGATCGGCTGGTCGGCGGAGTTCCCGCAGGGAGAGGTGCGCCCGCTGCGGTACTTCGGCGACGACCTGGTCGCCTACCGGGACGAATCCGGTGAGCTGCATGTCCTGTCGGCACACTGTCGCCATCTCGGCGCACACATCGGCCACGGTGGCAAGGTCGTGGGCGACTGCGTCGAATGCCCCTTCCACGGCTGGCGCTGGGGACCCGACGGCACCAACCGCTACATCCCCTACCAGCCCGACCGCCCCAACAAGGCGTTGCGTCTGCGCGTCTATCCGGTCATCGAGCAGTACGGCTGCGTGTTCGCCTGGCATCAGCCCGACGGCAAGGAACCGCAGTGGGAGATGCCCGACCTGTTGCACAAGTTCCCGCAATTCCCGACCGAGCCGGACGCGTACTACCGCCCCTACCCCGAGTTCTCCCAGCGCGCCGAGCACGAGCCCGTGCACCCGCAGATCGTCGCCGAGAACGGCCCGGACAGCGCGCACTTCCACTACGTCCATCGCGCCACCGTCACGCCGGTGTGCCTGAACTGGGAAATCGTCGACGAAGAGTGGCGGTTCCTGACAGGCTGGCCCGACGCCGCCAGCGACGACCCGGACAAGATGGCGCTCTACATCCACAGCCATCTGTCGGGGCTGGGCTTCGCGATCAGCGCGTTCGAGGGGTCCTCGAACCACCGGCTGATCTTCGCGTGCACGCCGGTCGAGGACGGCTACTCGGACATGTTCTATTCGATCTGGTGGCCGCGGTTGCCGGGGGACACCTCTGACGTTCCGCCCGAGGAGGTGCGCCAGAAGGTCGAACGGCAGTTCATGGGCACGGTGTGGGACGACCTCGAGATCTGGCGCTATCAGGAGTACATCGAGAAACCCGCGCTGTCGAAGACCGACGCCAAACCGTACATGGCGATGCGGAAGTGGGCGACGCAGTTCTACGAGGTGCCCGCCACCCAGCCCGGCGACGCGCCGGCGTCCGTGTCAACCGCGCGACGGAAGCAGAGCACGTGACCGACACCGAGGAACACATCCAGGAGTTCGCCAGGGTCCAGCCGACGGTCGCGGGCCCAGAGCTGGCCCGGTTCATGACGGCGATGCGGCGGTTACAGGACACCGTCGTGGCGGCCGACCCGGAGGCTTCGGTGTGGGATGACACGGCGGCGCTGCTCGAGGACGTCTGCGCCCGGCTGGAGGGCCACTCGGCGCCCGCCTGGGTCTCTCCCGTCGGCAGGGCGCAGAACCTGCCCGGTCACGGCCACCCGATGGCGCCGCCGTGGACGGTGGCCGAGTCGAGCCCGGACGCGGTGACGATGCGGGGCCACTTCACCCGCTACCACGTCGGCGGCAACAACGCCGTGCACGGCGGGGTGATACCGCTGTTCTACGACTTTCACTTCGGCCTGCTCGTCTCCGCGGCGGGCAGGCCCGACAGCCGCACCGCCTACCTGCACGTCGACTACCGGCAGGTCACGCCCATCGACGTGCCGCTGACGGCGCGGGCATGGATCGACTCGGTCGACGGGCGAAAGCTGTACGTCAGGGCGGCGATGAGCGACGTCGACGGCAACGTACTATCCGAGGCCAATGGTCTGATGATCAAGTTGCTCCCCCACCAGCCCTGAGAGGCATGATGTCCGATTCGCTCGTTGAGTCCGCGGAGACCGGCTCCGCACCGCAGTTCACCGTTCCCGCCGTCGCCGACACCGTCGCCGCGGCGATCGGCGACCGGGAGTTCATCATCCAGGGCGACCGGCGCTACACCTATGCGCAGGTGGTCGAACGCGCCAACCGCCTCGCCGCCTATCTGCACACCCGCGGGCTGGGCTGTCACACCGAACGCTCGGAATTGCAGGGGCACGAGGTGGGCCAGGATCTGCTGGGCATCTACGCGTACAACGGGCCCGAGTACGTCGAGGGGATGCTCGGCTCCTGGCGCGCCCGGGTCGCGCCGTTCAACGTCAACTACCGCTACGTCAAGAACGAACTGCACTATCTGCTGGCCGACTCCGGCGCGACCGCGCTGATCTACCACGCGGCGTTCGCGCCCCGGGTCGCCGAGGTGCTGCCGAACCTTCCGAACCTGCGCGTGCTCATCCAGATCGCCGACGACTCCGGCAACGACCTCGTCCACGGCGCCGTCGACTACGAGTCGATCGTGGCGTCGGGCGCGGCCGCGCCGCCGCCGGTCGAGCCCTCGCCCGATGACCTCTACGTGCTCTACACCGGCGGCACCACGGGCATGCCGAAGGGCGTGCTGTGGCGCCAGCACGACATCTTCATGACGTCGTTCGGCGGGCGCAACATGGCCACCGGCGAACTCACCACGTCCTATGACCAGATCGCCAGGCGTGTCGCGGAGAACCCGGGCACCAAGATCTTCACGCTGCCGCCGTTGATGCACGGGGCCGCGCAGTGGGCGGTGATGACCGCGCTGTCCACCGGCCAGGCCGTGGTGTTCCCCACGACACCGGCACATTTCGACCCCGACGAGGTCGTGCGCATCATCGAGAAGGAGAAGGTGCTCGCGGTGCAGGTGGTCGGCGACGCCATGGCCCGGCCCCTCGCCGACGCCATCGAACGCAGCTCGGCCGACCTGTCCTCGATGGCCGTGGTGGCCAACGGCGGCGCACTGCTCACCCCCACCGGCAAGCAGCGCCTCATCGATGTCAAACCCGGCCTGATCGTGATGGACGGCGTCGGGTCCTCGGAGACCGGCATTCAGATGAACCACATGTCGGCCCCGGGCGCGGTGTCGACCGGCAAGTTCAACGCGGGTCCGGACACCTTCGTCGCGGCAGAAGACCTCAGCAAGATCCTCGACCCGGGTCATGACGGCATCGGCTGGCTTGCCCAACGTGGTTATGTGCCATTGGGTTACAAGGGTGACGCCGAAAAGACCGCCAAGACGTTTCCGGTGATCGACGGCGTGCGTTACTCGATCCCCGGCGACCGCGCACGTCATCTCGCCGACGGCGGGATCGAACTGCTCGGCCGCGACTCGGTGACCATCAACTCCGGCGGCGAGAAGATCTTCGCCGAGGAGGTCGAGACGGCGGTGCTGTCACACCCCGCGGTGGCCGACGTCGTGGTGTCGGGCCGGCCCAGCGAGCGGTGGGGCCAGGAGGTCGTCGCCGTGGTCGCGCTCGTCGAGGGCGCCAGCGCCGACGCCGACGAGCTCATCGAACACGCCGCCCAGTCGATCGCGCGCTACAAGCTGCCGAAGGCGGTCGTGTTTCGGCCGTCGATCGAGCGCAGTCCCGCAGGCAAGGCCGACTACCGATGGGCCCGCGAGCAGGCGACCAGCGAGGCCTGAACCCGTCGCTCAGGCCGAAATAGCATTCCGGGTTGTGATTTCGCCCGGATGACAGCCTGGAATGCTATTTCGCGGGTGTCGAGCGATTGAGCCGGCGCCGGGTTCGGTTACGCGCCATCAGCAGACCCAGCGCTGTCGTCGCGCGCAGCGACGCCCAGCTCTGAGGACCTGCATCTATCGTTGTGCAGACCTATACTGTAAGCTTTACAGTACCCATGCGGGTTACCTGTCCGAACCAGACGAGGGAGATCAGCCGTGGATAGCCCCGTACAGGATGTCACGGTCGATGAGACCTTCGACCTGCTGCGCGATCCCTATCCCCTGTTCGCGCGGAAGCGGCGGGAAACCAGCGGTGTGTTCAAGGGCAGCGTCATGGACTGGTCCAAGGCGCCGGAGGCCATGCCGGAAAACCTCTACGCCGCAGTGTCTTTTGCCGCGGTCAACCGGGTGTTCCGCGACGGCAAGGCGTTCAATTCACACATCTACGACAACACCATCGGCCTGTTCATCGGCCCGACGATCCTGGCGATGGAGGGCAAGAAGCACTGGGACCACCGCAATCTGGTGTCCTCGGCGTTCAAATCCAAGTCGTTGGCACGCTGGGAGCCCGAGATCGTTCGGCCCGTCGTCACCGGGCTGATCGACGAATTCATCGACAACGGGCACGCCGACCTGGTGCGCGATTTCACGTTCGAGTTCCCCACCCGGGTCATCACCAAGTTGTTGGGGCTGCCCGAGGATGACCTGCCCTGGTTCCGCAAACGAGCCGTCGAGCTCATCAGCTACCACGTCAACTACAAGCGCGCCTTCGAGGCCTCCGCCGCGCTCAAGGACTACTTCCTCACCCAGATCGACAAGCGTCGGTCCAAGCCGACCGAAGACATCATCGGCGATCTGGTCACCGCAGAGATCGACGGCGAAAAGCTCACCGACGAAGCGATCTTCTCGTTCCTTCGGCTGCTGCTGCCCGCCGGCCTGGAAACCACCTACCGGTCGTCGGGAAACCTGCTGTACCTGCTGTTCACCCACCCCGAGCAGTTCACCGCGGTACAGCAGAACCGTGAGCTCATCGGCGCCGCCATCGAAGAAGGACTGCGGTTCGAGACACCGCTGACCACCGTGCAGCGCTACGCCACCGAGGCGACCGAACTCGAGGGAGTCGAGATCCCGCAGGGTGCGGTCATCGACGTGTGCATCGGCTCGGCGAACCGTGACGAGAACCGTTGGGAACGCTCCGAAGAATTCGACATCTTCCGCGAACGCGTGCCGCACATCTCGTTCGCGGCGGGCGAGCACACCTGCATGGGGCTGCATCTGGCGCGAATGGAGACCCGGGTCGCGCTGGAATGCCTGCTGGATCGACTGACCAACATCGAACTGGTCACCGACGACAACCCCTATATCGCAGGCCAGCCCTTCCGCTCACCCACGGCACTCCCGGTGACGTTCGACGCCGCGGGCTGATTCGTGGCCAACACCGCATCAGCGCCCGCCAGAAAGCGACGGGATCGCGGATCGATCAGCGCTGACGAAATCATCAACGGCGCTTTCGAACTCGCTGCCGAGGTGTCGATCGACAACTTGAGCATGCCGCAGTTGGCAAAACACCTGGGCGTGGGTGTGACGAGCATCTACTGGTATTTCCGGCGCAAGGACGATCTGCTCGACGCGATGGCGGACAGGGCGCTGGAGGAATTCGAGTTCACCGTGCCGACCATCGCCGCGTCGAATTGGCGAGAGTCGTTGCGCGAACACGCATTGACGATGCGGCGGCGGTTCCGTGCGGATCCGATCCTCTGCGATCTGGTGTTGATCCGGGGACAGTACGGACAGCGCGCCATGCACGCTGCGCTGCAGAAGCTCGCGCAGCCGATCGGGGTGCTCGTCGAAGCGGGGCTCAGCGCGGAGCAGGCCGCCGAGACGTACGGCGCGATCTCGGTACACATCCGGGGCTCGGTGGTTCTCGAACGGCTCCAGGAACGAACCGAGGGCTTCCCCGCCCAACGCGCCGACGGCGGCCGCTACATCGGATTCGCCGACGACATCGACTTCGGCTATATCCTCGACAGCATCCTCGACCACGCCGAGGCAGTCATCGCGGCGGCGTAGCGCTCGTCTTCGGCGTGCGGTGGGCCACCGTCTTCGGCTCGAGGTATTGCTCGAAACCCTCGACGCCGCACTGCCTGCCGACACCGCTGTTCTTGAAGCCGCCGAACGGTGCATCCGCTCCGTAGAACATGCCGCCGTTGACGCCGAACGAACCGGTACGGATGCGACGGGCGATCGCCATTCCGCGCTCCAAAGAGCGCGACGAAACCGCACCGGCCAGCCCGTAAGCGCTGTCGTTGGCGATCCGCACCGCCTCCTCGTCGTCGTCGAACGGCAGCACCACCAGCACCGGGCCGAACACCTCCCGCTGTGCGATCGCCGCGTCGTTGCCGACACCGACGATCACCGTGGGCGCCACGTAGTGGCCGCCCGCCAGATACTCGGGCAGATTCGCCACAAGCCCACCGCCCGTGGTGATTTCGGCACCGTCGGAGCGGGCCTGCTCGATCGCGTCGAGCACCCGCTTCTTCTGCGCGCCGCTGATCACCGGGCCCACCAACGTATCGGAGCTGACCGGATCCCCAACGGGCACCGCCTGATAGGCCGCGGTGATGCTCGCGACGGCGTCGTCGTAGCGCGACCGGTGCACCAGCATGCGCGTCGTGGCCGCACACGCCTGCCCGGCGTGCACACACACCCCGATCGCCGATCCGACGATCGCGGCCGCCGGGGCGTCGTCGAGCACGATCGACACGGATTTGCCACCGAGTTCCAGGAACATCCGCTTCATGGTGTCAGCGCCCTGCCGCATGAGCAGCTTGCCGACCCCGGTGGAGCCGGTGAACGAGATCATGTCGACGCGAGGATCGGTGCCGAGCAGTCCGGCGACGTCGTTGGACGGTGTGGGCACCACGTTGACGACACCGGGCGGGATGTCGGTGTGCTCGGCGATGAGCCGGCCCAGCCGGGTGGCGTTCCACGGCGTGTTCGGATCGGGCTTGAGCACGACGGTGTTTCCGGTCGCCAACGCGGGTCCGAGCTTGTTGAGGATCACCTCGATCGGGAAGTTGGACGGCGTGATCGCGGCGACGACGCCGACCGGCTCCTTGATCACGGTGCGCACATTGCGCTCACCGAACAGGCCACCGCCCTCGAGGGTGCGCTCCCATTCAAAGTCGAGCATCAGCCGGGCGGGATAACGCAGGGCGTCCGCCAGCGGCCAGTCGAGTTGCGCGGACTGCGTTGTCATCACCGGGCAACCGACCTCGGCGATCAGCTCTTCGCGCAGCTCCTCCTGGTCGGCTTCGATCGCTGACTGCAGCTGATCGAGGCACCGCGCACGCAGCCGCCGGTTGGTGGCCCAGTCTGTTTCGTCGAAGGCGCGACGGGCGGCAACGATCGCGCGGTCCATGTCTTCGGCGTCGGCGGCAGCCGTGCTCCCCAACAGTCGGCCGGTGGCCGGGCTGAAGTTGTCGAAGTGCGATGCGGACGACACGAGCTGTCCGTCGATGAGCATCCGCGGCTCGGCCCGTCGCGCCGCGCGCTCGCCGACGTCGATGATGGTCTCGATCCGTTCGTCGACGTCGCTCACGGCACCTCAGTAGAATCACTTTTGCGGGACGACTAACTGTAATGCTTACAGTAGGTTTATTCAACAGCGGACGTCAGTACGAGGAGCCGATTTGGTCAAGGTCATGGAGGGCGTGCGCGTCCTCGAGGTCGCACAGTTCACGTTCGTTCCGGCGGCGGGGGCGATCCTCGCCGACTGGGGCGCCGACGTCATCAAGGTCGAGCACCCGGTCCGCGGCGACACCCAGCGCGGATTCATCAACATGGGCGGTTTCCAACTCGATCCCGACCGCCATCCCCTGATCGAGCACCCCAACCGCGGAAAGCGCAGCGTCGGGATCGACGTGTCGACGCCCGAGGGTCAGGAGGTGCTCTACGAGATCGCCAAAACCTCCGACGTCTTCCTCACCAATTACCTTCCTGCGCAACGGCAGAAGAACAAGTTCGATGTCGAGCACATTCGCGCGGCGAACCCGGACATCATCTACGCGCGTGGCAGCGCATACGGGGACAAGGGACCCGAACGCGACGTCGGCGGGTTCGACGGCACCGCGTTCTGGACGCGCAGCGGGGTCGGGCACGCCCTGACGCCCGAGGAGCTCGGCGGTGCGTTGTCGCAGGGCATTCCGGCCTTCGGCGACTCGATCGGCGGCATGAACATCGTCGGCGGGATCTCGGCCGCACTGTTTCACCGACTGCGCACGGGTGAGGCCGTCGAACTCGACGTCTCACTGCTGAGCACCGCCTGGTGGGCGGGCGGGGCCAGCGTGACGCAGGGCATGGAGACCGGCGAGACCATGCGCTCGCTGATGCCGGATGCGACAGGTCCGAGCGTGAACCCGTTCATGGCCAACTACCTGACCTCCGACGGCGGCACGATCAACCTGTGCATCGTCAGCCCGACCGGCTACATCCGCGATGCGTTCGAACACCTCGAATTGCCGGACCTCGCCGACGATCCCCGCTTCAACGACGTCATGCCGCTGATCGAAAACGCCGAGGCCGCAGCGGAATTGATTCGGGAGAAGATCCGCAGCAAGCCCTTCGAGTACTGGCGTCAGCGCCTGAAGACCATGAAGGGCCAGTGGGCGCCGTTCCAGAGCTTCCTCGACCTCGCCACCGACGATCAGGCGCTCGCCAACGACATGATCGTCGAGGTCGAGCCGGCCGACGGCGGCAAGCCGTTCAAGGTCGTCCGCGGCCCGGTGCAGTTCAACCACGAGCCGCTGGAGACGACGCGCGCTCCCCAGGCCAGCGAGCACACCGAGCTGGTGCTGATGGATATCGGCATGGACTGGGACCGCATCGAGGCGCTGAAGGAAAAGGGCGCCATCGCCTAACCCCCATCTGCGCGAACGTGCGTGTTTGAGGCCGACACGCCGCGAGTCAGGCAGACAATGCGCACGTTCGATCGCCGCGGGCGTTTGCGGCTGTCACGTTTCAGCGTGGCGGACTGCTTGTGCCTCGATTTCTGCCGGGTGGTCGCGATTTTCGATCGATCACAGCCCTGCCGCAGAAATCGGGCACCATGCCCTCGATACACCGCTGACCTGGCAAGATCAATCTCGAAAAACCCGACGCAACACCTCGTCTTGAGTGATCATGGTGATCTCTGAGGGGAGGAGAAACGGGCCATGATCGTCCGGTGACCGAGGTCGCCGATCGCTCTGGGACATGCGGGAACGAGCTGAGAATCAAAGCTCGTTTCTGCGATGAATGCGGTGCACGGGTGTCGGCGCCGGCCGAGGCCGGGGAACGCAAACAAGTCACCGTTTTGTTCACTGACGTTGTCGAGTCGATGAAGCTCGCATCGGCCCTCGACCCCGAATGACTCCGAGAACTCATGAACGAGTTGTTCAATCGGGCCGCCGCAGTGGTCCAGCGTTACCAGGGCACAGTCGACAAGTTCACCGGCGACGGCTTGATGGCCCTCTTCGGCGCCCCGCTCGCGCTCGAGGATCACGCGCTGCGCGCCTGCATCGCCGCTTTGGAGATACAGGCCGTCACCAAGGGCTTGGCCGAGGAAGTCCGCCGAACTGACGGGCTCGATTTGCAGCTTCGTGTCGGCCTGAATTCGGGTGAGGTGATCGCGGGAGAGATCGGGGCGGGCCCGGGCAGATACACCGCCATCGGCCATCCGGTCGGCCTGGCACAACGTATGGAAGCCGCCGCGCCTCCGAGCGGAGTGCTGTGCTCGCACGCCACCGCTGCGCTCGTCGAAGATGTCGCCGATCTAGGTCCCGTCGAGGAGGTGGTGGCCAAGGGTGACACCGGTCCGGTGAAGGCGCGGCGCCTCCTGGCGGTGGAGCCTGACAAGAAGGTCGTCGGTCGCAACGAAGGCGTGATGCTAGGTCGCGATGCCGAGATGAATTGGCTGCGGACCGTTTTCGACGCCCAGAATGGCAGTAGCGTTGCGATCGTCGGCGATCCGGGTCTCGGCAAGAGCCGGCTCGTCGCGGAGTTCACCGCGCTGGCCGCCAGTGAGGGTGCCGATGTTGTGATCGCCCGGTGCGAGGCGCACACCACAACGCTTGCCTTCGGCGCACTCTCACGGATATTGCGCGCAATGTTCCGGGTCGACGGCCTCAGCGGTGCAGACGCCCGGGAACGCACCGCAGCGCAGTACAAGGGATTGCTGTCGGCGCAGTCGCTTGATGCTCAGATGTTGTTCGAGGTGATGGGATCGCCGAAACGGGTGCGGAGCCGCTTCCTGTCAGCATTGACGGCAGGCGCAGGCGGCTGGCCGAGGTGATGGCGCAGGCGGTGCTGGTCCGACCGACGCGCACCGTATTCGTTCTCGAGGATGCGCACTGGATAGACCCGCCCAGTGACGAAGTGCTTTCTCAATTCGCCGCCTCCCTCAGCGCCACGACATCGACGCCGGTGTGTGTAGTGCCGTATGGGCGCGATCAGTTCGAGGTCGCCCGGCGAGTGGAAGTCGCACGCTGTGGCACGCGCCTACCGGCCAAGAAGTTGTCCGTATCCCGCTTGCGCGCGAAGCTTCATGAAGCGCTGACCATGACCGAGGGTGCCAAACGCGTCGCAGAAGGCTTCGCAGCGACCGGCGGAGCGGCTCGCGGCGCCGATCTGTTCGAGCAACGCGTGCTTGCCGTTACTGACGGCAAGTGACATCCAGCCGCCGCGAGCGTGCGTGAAATCGCGGGCTTCCTCGGCGTGTCGCCCTCAGACACGCACGCTCGTGCAAACGCAGACTGCGCTAGGGGTGCTCCACACGGATGGGCACCCCGGTCAACCACGCCATGCCCGACAGCGCCTCCACATCGTCGGGGTCGCTGGACGTCAGCTGGTTGACGTTCGCGCCGCCGGCGCGGTTGGCCAGCCGCCAACCCCCGGTTCCCTTGTGCCCCCAGCCGTGTGGCACCGCGACGACGCCAGGCAGCAGATCCTTCGTCGTCGCCACCGGCACGGTGATGGTGCCGAACGGCGACGTGATCCGCACTTCGTCGCCGTCGGCGATGTCGCGTTCGGCCGCGTCATCGACATGCATCAGCGCGTGCTGGCGTCGTTCACCCCGCATCAGCAGCGGCGAGTTGTGCATCCACGAGTTCTCCGAGCGCGGCTCGCGCAGCCCGACCATCCGCAGCGGGTAGCCGTCGGGCACCGCGCGCCGAGACAGCTTGGCGACCTCGTCGGCAATTCCCTGGTGCGCCAGCCGAACCCGGCGCGACAGGTAGCCGACCGCTTGGCGCAACACGCCCGTGCGGACATGCGGCGCGACCACGACGCCGTGCGGATGCTCCTTCTCCAGCCGCCGCAGGTTCAGTCCGCCACGGCGCAGCCCGAACCTGTCGCCGCCCTCCGACATCCGCACCAGGGCATCCATCATGAGCCGTGGTGAGGCGTCAACACCGAACAGTCGCAGCACCTTTCGCACGGCCGCAAACCCCGCGAAGGCAGGCACCCAGCGGGCCAACCGTTCGGCGAGGTCCGCGACGATGGCCCACTCCTCGCGCGCCTCGCCCACCGGGGCGAGCACGGCTTCAGTCGCCTGCCGAAACGGCGTGGCCTGAAAACCCTGGAAGGTGTAGGGGAAGTCGTCGCGTTCGTACATCGTCGTGACGGGCAGGATGTAGTCGCATTGGGCGCTGGTCTCGGTGACGTAGAAGTCCAGCGCGACAGAAAGCTCCAGTTCGCCGAACGCCGCCTCGAGTTCCTCCCCGTTGGGCACCGACAGCATGGGATTGCCTGCCGAGACGAACATGCCACGGATCCTGCGGTCGCCCGGTGTGGTGATCTCCTTGGCCATCAGTGCGGCGGGCTCCGAACCGATCGCGCTCGGCGTACCGCTGATCCGCGAGCGCTTGCGCCGATAGGACCGACGCATGACCGCTCCCATCGCGACGTTCTGCCATTTCTGGCCGACCGTGTGCATCGAGCTGAACACCGAGCCGCCGGGCGCATCGAGATTGCCGGCCACCAGGTTCACCGCGTCGATCAGGTACGTGGTCAGTGTGCCGTGGGTGCCCACGCAGGTACCGAGGCGGCCGTACACCGCCGCCCGCGGGGTGGTCACCAGGTCGTGCGCCAACGCGCGCACGCTGTCGGCGTCGATCCCGGTCTGCGCCGACGTCGACTCCGGGGTGAAGGGCAGGCACAGCGACCGCAGCCAATCCACGCCGTCGGCCTTCCGTTTCACCGCGGCGATGTCGACCAAGCCGTCGGCGAACATGACGTGCAGCAGCGAAAGCAGCAGCAGCGAGTCGGTGTCCGGCACAATGCCCAGCCATTCGAACGCCACCGCGGTCTCGCTGCGCCGCGGGTCGATGATCAGCACCCGCCCACCGCGCTTGACGATGTCGTTCATGCGGTCCTTGATCCGCGGCGCGGTGAGAAAGCTTCCGTGTGACACCACCGGGTTGGTGCCCATCATGACCAAGAGATCGGTGCGTGTGAGGTCCGGGATCGGCACCGACGTCGGCACCCCGTAGAGCAACTGGCTCGCGATGAGCCTGCTGTTGGTGTCCTGCGACGACGCGGTGAAGTAGTGGCTGTGCCGGCCGAGCCCCTTCGTGAACAACAGCGCGGCGAAGGTGTGCGCGTAGCTGAACGCGCCGGGATTGCCCATGTACCAGCCGACCGCGCCGGAACCGTGGCGGCGCAGGATCGCCGAGAGCCTGCCCGCGATGTCGGCCATCGCCTCGTTCCACGTCACCTCTTCGAAGCCGGCCGGCCCGCGACGCAGCGGCCGCCGCACCCGATCCGGATCGTTGACGACCTCGGCGAACGCGATGCCCTTCTGGCAGGCGAATCCCGATGACAGCGGGTGTTCCTTGTCGGGCCGCAGCGCCACCAGGCGACCGTCCTCGACCGTGGCGATCATTCCGCACAGCGGCTCGCAGATCCGGCAGAACGTCGGCCTGTTCTCGATGACGGATGCCACGCCGATTACGATACTGTAAGAGTTACAGTTACACGTCGGATCGGCGTTGACCAGAGAGGATCAGGCATGCACGACGTGGCGATCATCGGGGTCGGACTGCATCCCTTCGGCCGTTTCGAGGGCAAGTCCGCGATGGAGATGGGTGTCGACGCGATCTTCGCCGCGGTCGCCGACGCCGGCGTGGAGTGGAACGACATCCAATTCGCCACCGGAGGCAGCTGGACGGTCGCCAACCCGGACGCGATCGTCGGCATGGTCGGATTGTCCGGTATCCCCTTCACCAACGTGTTCAATGCCTGCGCGACCGCGGCCAGCGCCGCCAAGGCGTGTGCCGACGGGATCCGGCTGGGCGACTACGACATCGGCATCGCGATCGGGCTGGACAAGCATCCGCGCGGCGCCTTCACCGAAGACCCCGCCCTGGTCGGCATGCCGCGGTGGTACGCCGAGAACGGCCAGTACCTCACCACGCAGTTCTTCGGGATGAAGGCCAACCGCTACCTGCACGAGCACGGGATCTCCCAGCAGACGCTGGCCAAGGTGGCGGCCAAGAACTTCCGCAACGGCGCGCTGAATCCCAACGCGTTTCGCCGCAAGCCCATCCCCGAGGACCAGATCCTCAACTCCACGATGCTGAACTATCCGCTCACGCAGTACATGTTCTGCGCGCCCGACGAGGGCGCGGCCGCGGTGGTGATGTGCCGTGCCGACATCGCCCACCGCTACACCGACAAGCCGGTCTATCTGCGGGCGGTCGAGGTCCGCACCCGCAAATACGGTGCCTACGAGGTGAACACGACGTTCGCGCCCGTCGAGGAGGACGTCGCGCCCACCGTGTACGCCGCGCGGGCCGCGTTCGAAAAGGCGGGAATCTCACCGCACGACGTCGACGTCATCCAGTTGCAGGACACCGACGCCGGTGCCGAGATCATCCACATGGCCGAGTGCGGCTTCTGCGCCGACGGGGACCAGGAGAAGCTGCTCGCCGACGGGGCCACCGAGATCACCGGGTCGCTGCCGATCAACACCGACGGCGGCCTGATCGCCAACGGTGAACCGATCGGCGCGTCGGGGCTGCGTCAGATCCACGAGCTGGTGCGTCAGCTGCGCGGCGAGGCCGGTGATCGGCAGGTGCCCGGCGAACCGAGAGTCGGCTTCGCCCAGCTCTACGGCGCTCCCGGCACCGCCGCCGCGACGATCCTGACGCGGTGATGACGACACAGCTCGCCGGAAACTAGTCGCGCGCGGCGCAATCCGCGTAGGTCGGCCAACGAGCACGGATCGTGACCGACCCGCCTTCGGCGGGCATCCCGGAAGCTGTCAAGCCGCCCGCGCCGCCGCACGCCTGGTCAACGCGACGAGAACTCGCGCGAAAGATGTGCGGGCGTGGCAGAGTGCGCATAGCTTGACGTTCCACGAAAAGGAGCCATCATGCCCACGATCACCACGAGCGACGGCGTCGAGATCTTCTTCAGAGACTGGGGGTCGGGCCAGCCGATCGTGTTCAGCCACGGTTGGCCGCTGTCGGCAGACGATTGGGACACCCAGATGCTGTTCTTTCTGCAGCACGGGTACCGCGTCGTCGCGCACGACCGACGGGGGCACGGCCGCTCGGCACAGGTCCCCGACGGCCACGATATGGACCACTACGCCGACGATCTCGCGGCCGTCGTCGAGCACCTCGACCTGCATGACGCGGTGCACATCGGCCATTCGACCGGCGGCGGCGAAGTGACGCGATACCTCGCCCGCCATGGTCAGCAGCGTGCCGCCAAGGCGGTGCTGATCAGTTCCGTTCCCCCGCTGATGGTCAAGACCGACGCCAGTCCCGGCGGCCTGCCCAAGGACGTGTTCGACGATCTGCAGGCGCAGCTGGCGGCCAACCGCTCGGAGTTCTATCGCTCGCTGGCCGCGGGACCGTTCTACGGGTTCAACCGTCCGGGAGTGGAACCGTCGGAAGCCATCATCGAGAACTGGTGGCGCCAAGGCATGATGGGCGATGCGAAGGCACACTACGACGGCATCGTCGCGTTCTCGCAAACGGACTTCACCGAGGACCTGAAGAAGATCACCATCCCGGTTCTGGTGATGCACGGCGACGACGATCAGATCGTCCCGTACGAGAATTCCGGACCGCTGTCAGCGAAGCTGCTGCCGAACGGCATCCTGAAGACGTATCCGGGTTATCCGCACGGCGCGTTCGTCACCCACCACGACGTCATCAACGCCGACCTGCTGGAGTTCATCCGGTCCTGACCGCGGTCACTTCAGGGCGCGACGCGACGCTTTCATGATGAGCTTGCGTACCCGATCGGAGATGTAAACGGCGACAACGCCGTTGAAAACGTCCTCGCGCAGACGCGTCAGCGTCGAACTGGTGAAACGCCACTGACCGTCGAGTTTCTCATAGGTCTCGTGATAGTGGCCGTAGCCGCGCAGGTTCACGCCGGGCCCGAAGCGGACGACGTCCTCGAGCGCCCACACCCCGCGCGCCGTCGTCGGTGAGGTCAGCTCGATCTCGGGGGCGTGCACCTGATGCACGGTCGCCTGGTTGCGCAGGCTCTTTCGAGTGAACGCGACGAATTCGTCGGCGCCCCTTATCACCTTCCCACCGGCAGGCGAAGTGTCGCTGAGGAAGTCGTCGGCGAACAGCGTGCGCCACGCTACCCAGTCCTTGGTGTCGAGGAACCGGCAGTAGCGCGCTTTCAACTGCTTGATCGCCTCGATCTCGACGAGGTCGGCCTCGGTCATCTGTCAACTGTCTTTCTTGCCTGTTCGACGTAGAAGTACGCGGCCCGTTCCAGCGACTCGGCGGTGGGCCGCGGGTGCCAGCCCAGTTCTCGTGTCGCCTTACTGTGATCCGCGGGCGCCATGATGTGCAACAGCCGAATCCCGGTCGTGTTGATGGGCAGTTCCCGCCGCAACAGTCGCGCGATTACACCGGCCACCCACACCGACGCGTACACCACGGGAAGCGGAACGCCGAACCGCGGCGGTTTCGCACCGACCGCCCTGGCGGCCGTGGTGAGCATGTCGCGCATCGGCATGTAGCTCTCGGAGATGATGTAGCGCTCCCCCACTGTGCCGCGTTCGGCGGCCACCAGGAACGCTTCGGCGACGTCCTCGATGCCGACGACCTCGGTGGACACCCCCTTGATGTAGGCGGGGATCTTGCCCAACGCGGCGTACTGCACCATCAGCCCCTGGTGGGGCTGAAAGTCGCGGGGCCCGTACGGGTTGGACACGCACATCACCACGGCGGGCAGGCCGCGGTCGCGCGCGTAGGACAGGACCAGTTCCTCGGCTTGGCGACGCGACTCGATGTACGCGCCGCCCTTGTTCCCCCAGTCGAACGGCATGTCCTCGGTCACCGGACGGCTTCCGTCGCCGAGCGCGATCGTGCCGATGGTGCTGCAGAACACGAACCGGTGCAGGCCGGCTTTCGCCGCGACGTCGAGGACGCGGCGCAGGCAGTGGACGTTGGTCTCGAACAGCGGCGCGGGGTCGCGCAGGTGAAACCGGGTGTCGACAATGCAGTAGTAGACGACGTCGCGGTCGGCCATCGCGGCGCGAAGCGCTTCCTCGTCGTACAGGTCGCCGTAACACCGCTCGACGTCGAGGTCGTCGATCGCCATCGTCGAACTCGTGGTCCGCAGGTACACCCGCACGTCGTCGCCGCGCTCGGTGAGTCTGCGCGCGACGTGGGAGCCGACGAACCCGCTCGGACCCATCACCAGCGCGCGGCGGGGAGGTGTCGTTGTCGGATCGGAAGACATTGGGAGGCACCTTCCTTCGGGCGCGGGCGTGCGTGATGTCGCGGTGGTCGTCGGCGTGTCGCCCGCAAACACGCACGTTCGCCGGATAGGTTACGACGCTTTCTTGGCCGGTGGGGCGTACGCGGGCTTACCCAGCCCGAGAACATACTGGGCGATCATGTTGCGGAACACCTCCAAGGTGCCGCCGTAGATCCCGACCAGAGGCGCGAACCGATACACGTACTCGGCGGCGCCGTCGTCGGCGGCGCCGTCGGTGCCGAGCGGCAGCGACGACGCGGTGCCGTGCAGATCCATCAGGTCGGGCGAGATGTCGCGCATGGTCTGCGCCAACGCGACCCGGCCGAAGATGCTCGGCGTCGAGAACGCGGCCTCCATCCGGGCGACCGCGCGGCCGAGCCGGTAGGCCACCGCGCCGTCGTCGATCGGCCTGCGCCCGTTGGCATCCGGCTGACCGGCCTTCGCCGCGGCCCGGTCCGCCGCAATGGCCATCGTCATGGCCTGGTGGTTCATGATCGCGAGGTCCTGCAGCCCGTCCTGCTCGGCCTCCACCGCCCCGTGTTCGACGTCGAGCGGTTCACGCAACACCTTCCAGCCCTCGTTGACCTCGCCGAGGCGGTACCTGTCATCGACGCGCACATCGCTGTAGTAGACGATGTTGGTGCGGTCACCGTCGACGGTGCGGATGCCCTGGATTTCGATGCCCGGTGTGTCGAGGGGGACCAGGAACATGGTGAGGCTCTTGTGTTTCGGCGCGTCGGGATCGGTGTTGGTGATCAGGAAGACGTACTGGCAGTTGTGCGCGCCCGTGGTGAACATCTTCGAGCCATTGACAATCCAGCTGTCGCCGTCCCGCACCGCACGGGTCTTGCAGGTGGCGATGTCGGAGCCGCCCTCAGGTTCGGTGTAGCCGAGGCAGAACCGCACGTGTCCGCTGTACACCCTGGGCAGTACCTCGGCCTTGACCTCCGGCGAGCCGAACTTCTCCACCGATCGCCGGACGAGCGCCGTGGTGCCGAACGTCACCCACGGCACGTGCGCGCGCCGCTTCTCGAGTTCCCAGATGCGCCGCCGGACCCGGTTGAACCCGCCCTCGGCCTCGGTCTTCCATTCGCGTTCCAGGTAACCGGCCGCACCGAGCGCCAGGTGCACCCCCTCGTCGAAGTTGTCGCCGGTCTCACGGTCCCGGCGCAAGACGTCCTCGGTGACGATCTCGCTCAGAAAGGCGCGCACCTCCTGCTGGAACGCCTGGTCCTCCTCGGAGAGCTCGACCCGTGAGAAATCCATTACTTCCTCTCCCCGCTCTCGCGTGCCGCGACGATCTCGGCGATGTACTTGGCCGTGATGCCCGGGTCGCCGCCCGCCAGCGGCCAGCCCCGGGCCCGCACCAGATACGCCGTTGCGGCCGCCTCGGCCGAAACCCCAAGTCCGCCTTGGATGTGCACGGCCATGGTGGCGGCCTTGGCCGCTTCCTCGGCCATGAACACGAACACCGACGGCGCCAGCTCCGGCCGCTCGTCGGGCTCGTTGTCGAGGAACCACGCCGCCCGGTGGGCCAGGTTGCGACCTCCTTGCACAGTGATCGCGATGTTGGCCAACGGGTGCGAGATGGCCTGCAGGGTCGAGATCGGCACGCCCAGCGTGTACCGGGTCTTGGCGAACTCCGCGGCGATGGTCATCGTCTCCTCGACGAGCCCGACCAGCGCCGCGCCGGACAGCAGCCGCCATTCATCGAGTGCGCGTTGGTAGGCCGTCAGCGCGCCGGCGCCGCCGGCCAGCACCGTCCGTTCGTCGGCGGCCGCGGGATCGATCCACGCCATCGGAAGCCGGCCAATGTTGTCGACCTTGGCCGGCCGGGTGGCGAAGGTGAGCCGCACGATGTCGTCGCCATCACGGACGATGACGTGGTCGGCGATGGAACCGCTGGGCACCAACCGCACCCCGGACACGCTGTCGTGCTGGGGATCCAGGCCGGCGACCTGCGTGCCGTTGAGTACGTCGGGCTGCAGCGCACCCAATCGCTCGAGCAACCGGGCCGCGCACACGTGGTCGATCCAGGGCACCGGGGCCAGCGAACGGCCGATCTCCTCGGCCACCAAGGTCAGATCGACCATGGTGGCGCCGTCGCCGCCCACGTCTTCGGACAGCGCCATCGTCGTCGCGCCCATCGTGCACAGCCGCTCCCAGAGGCTCTTGTCGAAGCCCGATGCCTCTGCGGCGCGGACGGTTTCGATCGAACAGTGCGTCTTGAAGAAGTCCTTGTACGCGGCCTGCAGCGCCTGGTGGTCCTCGGACAGGCTGTAGTCGAGCCTGCGCAGTTCGTAGCGGTCCATCACTGCTCCTTGTCGGCGCCGAAGAAGAACTCCTGCGCGTTGTTGTACAAGTAGTTGTCCAGCACCTCGGCCGGCAGGTCAAGGGCAACCGCCTCGGGTACGACACGGCGCATCTTCAGCACCGGCCAGTCCGACGCGTAGATCACCTTGTCGGGCCCGCGGGTTCGCATGTAGTGCAGAAGGCTGTCGGGCAGCCTCTTGGGCGACCACGCCGACGTCATCAGCCGCAGGTTCCGGTACTTGATCAACAGCCGGATGGCGACATCCCACCACGGGTCGGCGCCGTGGATCATGCAGAGCTTCAGTTCGGGGAACCGCACGCAGACCCGATCGAGGTGGATCGGGTTCTGCACCTCGCCTGGAATGGGCGGGCCCGGTATGCCGGTGTTGATGCACAGCGGCAGTTCGAGTTCGGCGCATTTGGTGTACAGCGGGTAGTAGACCGCGTCGCTGGGCGGATACTGGCCGTCACCCCAAAAGCTGGGCCCCACAGCGGCATAGGCGACGGGCAGGTCCTTCACGATCGCGGTGAGCTCTTTCAGCGACGGGATCGGCCGCAACAGGTTGACACCGCCCATCGCCAGCGCGAAGCGGTCGGGCTTGGCATCGACGAATTTGCGTGCGGTGGTCGACGGCTTGGCGAGGCTGTCCATCAGGATCGCCTTGGCGACGCCCTGCTCATCCATCTCGTCGATCAGCTCCGACAACTCGACGGGCGCGAACATCGACTCCGGGCCCTTGAAGTAGTCGTCCCGTACCTTGAGCATCCACGTCGGCTGCTGCTCGACCTCCCCGAAGTGAACGTTGACGAGGCAGTCAATCGCTTTGCGGCTCATGCGTTCACCTTCTGCACCGTGCTTTTCGCCCACCGGTAATCGGGCTTACCGTTGCCCAGGCGCCGGACCTGCTCGACAACGATGAAATCTTTGGGCGCCTTGAACCGCGCCAGCTGCGAGGTGCAGTGGGCGTGCAGCGCGTCCGCCTCGGTGTCGTCGTGCAGCGCGACCAGCGCGACGACCTCCTCGCCCCACCGCTCGCTGGGTCGCCCCACCACCAGCGCGTCGGCCACACCCGGGTGTGCGCGCAAGACTTCCTCGACCTCCTCGACGAACACCTTCTCGCCGCCGGTGTTGACGACAAGCGAATCGCGACCGAAAAGCACCAGGGTGCCGTCCGGGGCCAGCGAGCCCCGGTCCCCCGAAATGACCACCCGTTTCCCGTCGACGACGGGAAACGTCTTGCGGGTGGCCTCCGCGTCGTCGAAGTAGCCCAGCGGGATACGCCCACCGCGCGCGACGAAGCCGACCTCCGTGTCGCCGGGCGCAAGAAACCGGCGGTAGTCCGGGGCGAGTACCAGCGCACCCTCACGGAGCTCGAACGTGTCCTTCTGCTCGCCGCGCTGGCTGCGGCCGAAGCCCACGTTGCCGGTCTCCGAGGACCCGTAGCCGTTGATCAGCGTGATGTGCGGCAGCAGGTCCAACAGTGCCCGTTGGTGCTTGGGATTGGTCGCCGCTCCTCCGGTACCGATGGCGAACAACGACGCCAGATCGTAAGAGCCGCGCCGCAGTTCCTCCACCAAGGGGCCGGCGTAGGCGTCGCCGACCATGGTCATCAGGCCGACCTTTTCACGCTGGGCGGTCTCCAGCACGGCGCGGGGGTCGAACCTCGTCTGGTCATACAACACGACGGGCAATCCGCTGAGCAGTCCCGCGAAGGCGGTCCACATCCCCGCGGCGTGCATCAGCGGCGACACCGCGAACCAGGGCTGTCCGCCGTGACGCACCTTGTCGTGGATCTCCTCGACGGACTGGTGGTCGGCGCCGTTCATCGAGATGACGTAGGTGTCGCACTGCCGCCACATCACCCCCTTGGGCCTGCCGGTCGTACCGCCGGTGCACACCATCATCACGTCGTCGGGCGACGGGGTGATCGGTTCGTCGGTGTCTCCTTGCGCCAGAGCGTCTTCCAACCGGACCGCACCCGGCAGCGGCGTCGCGTCGCCGCCGTCGTCGATCTCGATCAACAACCGCGCCGATGCCGGCGGCAGGACCTCGGCGAACTTCGGCCCGAAGGACCGGTGGTAGATCACGACGCTGGGCCGGAGGTAGTCGAACAGTTCGGCGACCTCGCGGGGGGCGTAGTTGTAGTTGACGTTCACCGGCACCGTGCGTGCCTTCAGGCAACCGATCACCATGTCCGGATACAGGTCGTTGTGCATCAGCAGCGCGACACGGTCCTGCCCGCATTCCCAGTTCTGCAGTTCGTCGCGCTCGCGGTGAGCGCCGAACCCGGAGCCGGCCAGATAGTTGGCGACCCGGCGGGTGCGCTGCGAGGACTCCGCGAACGTGCTGCGGCGCTCACCACAGACCGTCATCAGCCGATCGGGCACCGCCTCGGCGATGGCGTTGAGCACCGCGCCGATGGTCCATTCCGCCATGTTCTAGACGCCGGCCGTCACATTCGCGCCGAGCAGGGTCAAGGCGTTGTCGCGCATGACCATTCGAGTGTCCTCGTGGCTGAACTCGGGGAACTGCGGGATGTCGGCGGTGAACGACGTGGGATCGGCCAGACCCTCGCCGTGCGGCCAGTCCGACCCGAACAGGATCTTGTCTACGCCGATGGTGTCGGCCAGCAGCTTCACGTCGTCCTCGTAGTAGGGCGCGATCCACACGTTGTTGCGCAGCTGCTCGACCGGATCCTCCTTGTAATGATACGGCGCATTGTTGGCAGACTTCTTGAGCCGCTTGATGAGCCGGTAGACGAAGTACGACCCGTTCTCGATGCTGGCCACCTTGAGCTTGGGGTGCCGGGTGAACACCTGGTGGACGATCATCGAGGCGATGGTGTCGTGGATGGCGCGGTCGTCCATGATCACCATGTCGAGCGGATCGCGCTTGCCGAAGCCCTTGAACACCCCGCTGCCGCCCCACAGCGCGGGAATCGCCATGTAGCCGGAGTCGGACAGGTGGAAGACCACCGGAACCCCCGCCTCGGCCAGTCGCGCCCACACCGGGTCGTGCACCGGGTCGCCCAGCGAGCGGGGCCTGACCACCCCTGGCACCGGCGCCGGGCGAACGCACACGATCTTGGCCCCGCGGGACAGCACGAACTCGACCTCCTCGACGGCCTTCTCGGGGTCGGCCAGCGAGATGATCGGTGCGGCGAGGATACGGTGATCCGGCCGGTCGAAGCCCCAGTCCTCGTCGAGCCACAGGTTGAAGGCGTGGATCGAGGCCATGGTGGCCGGGATGTCGTGCTTGAGGCCCTCCTCGACGCCGCACGCGAAAGTCGGCAGCATGAACACGGTTTCGAGGTTCTGCCGGTCCATGATCTTCACCCGGGCGTCGCGGTTCTGGTACTCGGGATGCTCGGCCAGCCGGTCGACCTTCATCAGCGATGCGGGGTCGACGCCCTCGGGGATCTCGCCCCGGAACAGCAGGTCCAGGCAGCCGGGTTCGATGATCGGGTCGAAGGTGGGGTTCGGGATGAAGTGGTTGATCACACCGCCGAACACCGCGTAGGTGCGCTTGCCGTCCGTGAGCATCTGCACGCCCCGGCTGCGGAACTCCTTGGGCAGGTGTCGGGTGAACGCATCGAGTGGTTCGTAGTAGTGGTTGTCGACGTCGATCGCCCGGTAGTCCAGGGTCATTGTCCCTCTCCCTTCAGTGGCGGAAAGTTGGGTGCGCGCTTCTCGAAGAAGCTCGTGATGCCTTCGATGAAATCGGGCCGCTGCATCGACTCGTGCATCAGCTTCTCCGCGTGGTCGCTTGCCTCGAAGACCGTGCGCATGGTGTCTGCGTACACCTGTTGCTTGATCACCGCCAGAGAACTCGGTGCGCAGTTGGCGGCGATGTCCTCCGCGTAGCCGACGGCGTGTGACAACAGGTCCTCGGCGGGCAGGACCGCGTTCACCAGTCCGAGACGCGCGGCTTCGTCGGCGAGAAACACCCGCCCCGACAGCAACAGGTCCATCGCCACCCCGGTGCCGACGATGCGCGGAAGGATCCAGGAGATGCCGTACTCGGCGATCAGCCCGCGTCGCGCGAACGACGTCGTGAACTTGGCGCCCTCGGCGGCGAATCGGGCGTCGCACGCCAAGGCCAGCGTCAGGCCCATGCCCGCGCACGCGCCGTTGATCGCTGCGATGACCGGCTTGCGCATCGTCATCACGGCGTGCGGATGGCGCGCGCCGACCAGTTGGCCGACGTCGGTGTCGGCGGCGGCGTCGACGGTGGTCGCGCTGATCGTGGTCAGATCGCCCATGTCGGCTCCCGCACAGAAGGCACGGCCGCTGCCGGTGACGACGATCGCGCGGACGTCGGGGTCGGCCTCCGCGTCATCGAGGCACGCGTAGAACGTGGTTGCCAGGCCGCCGCCCCACCCGTTCATCCGTTCGGGCCGGTTGAGCGTCAACACCGCGACACCGGTCTCCCGCACCTCGTAGCGCACCGGCTCGGCCGCGACGGGCTGCGCGACGTGATCTCCAACGCTCACCCGTCACTCCTTCTCAGGCGCGTCGAACTGGATGTATGCGCATACTGTACACCTATCGGTAGCACCTTCCGCTAGGGCTCACGACCGGGATTCGCGGACGACCAAACCCGGCGGCAACCTGACCGCGACCTCACGATCGACCCCGTCAACGCGCCGGCCGAGGAGCATTTCGGCGAATTCAGCGGCGGCGGCGGCAGACTCGGCCGAGCTGCCTCCAGCGCAAGTCTCGAAGCCGGGAAATCAGGACGAAGTCGCAATTCACCTAGCTCGCCTTAGTTAGGTAAATGAACCCTATTGTTAATTAGGGAAGGCTCAGCTAATCTTCGCTCCGGTTCACAGCAACCTCACAGAAACGGGAGAACAGTGCAGCTAGCTCATAGCCCCGGCTCGACCATGTGCGCCGAGCCGGTCCGTTCACAATCGGCCTCACACGGCACCAAATTGTTGGTGGCCGGCGTCGCCATGGCGAGCGCCGGGGTGATCGCCGTCAACCCGCTGGTGGTGACCCCCACCATGCCCGAGGTCCGCGCGGAAGCCGTCAATCTCACGGCGTTCACCAATCCGCTCACGGTGTGGCAGGAGACGTTCGCCAACACGCTCGGCAGCGTCAACCGGCTCAGCATCGACGTGACGGCCGCGCAGACCGCGCTGTTGGAGGCATTGCTCAGCCCGTCGCTTTCCGCCGAACTGCTCGAGTTCGTCGTGTCGACGGTGACCAACCCGCTCCCTCTGCTGACTGCACTGGTCGAATTCCCGTTCAAGTACGGCCCGACGATCGGCGCGGCGCTGGCGAGTTTGGGGGAAACCCAACTCGAAGCGTTCCTGACGCTGCCGGCAGCGCTGATACAGTCGGCCACCTGGCTGGCACAGGGGCAGTTCGTCGAGGCGTTCAGCGCGATCAACGTCTGGTTCCTGGTCAATTTCCTGAGTGACTCCAGGCAGACCCTGCTCGATCTCTTCGCGGTGCCAGGCGATTTCCTGGAGTCCATCGGTCTGTATCCCCTTGCGCGAGTATCCGATGCGCTTCTGACCCGCAGCGTGATCGGCAACCTCGGCCGGGCTCTGCTGACCGCGCAGGTCACGTCGACCATCCAGGCCATGGAGATTCTCGACCGCACCCGCGAAGCGCTGACGAACCTCGACTTCGCCACGGCGGCAAGCGAACTGATCAATCTTCCGGCGAGGGTCCTCAACGCCTTTCTCAACGGATACGTTCCGGACTTCACCACAGATCCCGACTTCCCCGCACAGAAATTCCCGGGACTGTTCGCCGAGCTGGGTTTCTTCGACTTCTTCTTCGTTCAGATTCCCAACGCGATTGCCGGGGCGCTCGCCCCGCCGGCCGCGGCGACTGCTCTCGCGTCGGGCACGGGACTGTCGTCGTTGACCGACATCCCCGGCTCCGGCCAAGCCTTCGCGCTCAAGGTCGATGCCGGAACCGGAAGTGCCCCAGGCGATAACGAGGGGGCCTTCGCGGGCGGAACCGACGGCTCCGGCGAGGAGGAAGGCTCCGACGACGGCCCGGCCGAAGGGGAGGACGAGGACACGGGTCTCGGTGACGAGTCGACCGAGGGCGAAAGCGAGGAGTCGACCGAAGGCGAGGGCGACGATCTGACCGAGGAGGACGAAGACTCGACCGAGGGCGACGACTCCACCGAGGAGGACGACGACCCGACCGAAGGCGAGGACGACGGCTCCGAAGACGGCGACGACGGCTCCGAGGACGGTAGCGATGACGACGCCGGCTCCGGTTTGGGCAGCGGCTCCGGTTCCGGTGCGGGCTCCGGCTCCGGCGCGGGCGGTGACGGTTCCGGCGGCGACGGTTCCGGCGGCGACGGTTCCGGCGGCTCGGGCGGCGGCGCCTGAACCGGCTGAGGTGAAGGTTCCTCGGCAACGAGGCACCACTCCTAGGGGATGGCCGACAACCGGCTGTCCCCTAGGTCATCCCCCGCGTCGAATCACCCGTCGGGCACTCGTAGCTGACGTCGCCGCCATGGCGGGGCTCAGGCGTCGATCAGCCCGAACCGTCGGTACGCGGCCTCGATCTGGTCCTTGGCCTGCGCGGGTAACTCCGCTTGGGGCGGGCGTGAATGCGGATACGCGCCGATGGGCAGGCCCAGAACCGACGCCGCGTACTTGAACGCCGCACCCCAGTGGGTGAAGTAGTCGGGGCGGCCGGGATAGCACGTGAACCAGGACGCCATGTCGATCTCGAAGCGGTCCAGCCCGGACTCGCGCGCGTAATCCATGGCCTCGATCAACTTGTCGTTGACGATCAAGTCCCAGTACTCGGAGAACGGGCGGTGCTGCGGGGTCTCGAAAAGATATGCGGCCGTGCCGAGTTGAGCAGGCCAGACGATCCCCTCGCGCAGCCACCCGGCGCGGTAGACCGTCTTGTCGCACTCCCAAATCGCCAGGCCCGGCGCCAACTCGTGCAGCGCACGGCTCGCCGCCGGCCGAAACGCACCTTCCTTGGTGGCGCAGACCGCGGGAATCTCGGCATAGATGCGGGCTGACTCCGCCGGTGTCAGAACGTAACCCGATGACGGCGAGTTGAACATGCCGAGCGCGATGTCGGTGCGGTCGGCGATGTAGCGGAAGAAGCGCAGCACCCCTTCCCCGCCGTGCACCTCCATCATCGGCGTCTGGATGTAGACGATGTCGGCGCCCGCATGTTGGGCATGCAGCGTCAACTCCAGGCAGTCCTTGGCCGACATCGCGGCGGTACACGCCTGCACGACGACGTCCGGATTGGCCGCGCGGCCCTCCTCGATCACCACCTCGAGCAAGCGCTTGCGCTCATCGATTGTCAGCGACCAGAACTCGGCGATTCCGCTGGTGCACCACAACAGCGGATGGCGCAGTTCGCCGACGCAGTACCGCACCAACGTCCGGTAGGCATCCCAGTCGATCTCGTCGCCGTCGGCGCCGCAGAAGGGGGTGTAGAGTGAATTTCCGATGCCGCGCAGCGCTTCTCGCGCCCACTCACGCGCATCTGTTGCGGTAGCCACGATGCCCTCCTCAGGTGAAGTCAGATCCTCCGTCGACGTTGACGTTGGCGCCGGTCATGTAGGAGTTCCGTCGCGATGCGAGAAACGCGACGACGGGCCCGATCTCGTCGGGTGAGCCCGCACGGGGCAGATGCGCCGGATGGCCGAAGTGCTCGTCGATGGCGGCCATCAGCGCGTACGGGTCGTTGCCGTCGACCCCCACCGAGGCCGCCCAGCCCCGCAGAGCTTCGGAAGCGATGCTGCCCGGCGACACCACGTTGACCATGATCTCGTCGGGGGCCAGCAGCAACGACAGGTTCTTCGAAACGCTGGTCAGCGCGGCCTTGGCGGCGGTGTAGGCGGGCAGTATCACGCTTTGGCGCTGCGTGGAATGCGCCGAAAAGTTCACGATCCGAGCCCATTCCGCGTTGCGCAGCAGCGGCAGCGCCGAGCGCACACAGTGCACCATGCCCATCACGCCGCCGTCGAACGCCGCGCGCCACTGGTCGTCGGTCAGATCCTCGAACGTGCCGACCGCGTCCGGGCCCACGGCGTTGATCAGCACGTTGAGCTCACCGTTCCACCGCCGGCCGACCTCGTCGAACACCCGCTGCATGGCGTCGGCGTCGGTGGTGTCGGCGACCAGCCCGACCGCGTCAGGGCTTCCGCATCGGGCCAGCGTCTCGACGGCCTCGTCGAGCACCGCCTGGGTGCGGCCGACGACCGCCACCCGCGCCCCATCCTCGGCCAGGCAACGCGCCGACGCCAGCCCCATCCCGCGACCGCCGCCGACCACGACGGCCGCTGCGTCCTTCAGCCCGAGATCCATGTCGCCGTCAGGTGCCGGTCCAGTTCGGCTGGCGCTTCTCGGCGAACGCGAGCGCGCCCTCCTTGGCGTCGTTGGAGGTGAATATGGGAATGATGTGTTCGAGCTGCTTCTGCCACATCTCCTCCTCGCTCCACTCCGCGGACTTGACGAGAATTTCCTTCGTGGTGGCCACCGCCAGCGGCCCGTTGGCGGTGATGCGCTCGGCGAGTTCGATCGCTCCGGCCAGCGCGCCGCCAGGTTCGGTCACCACGTTGACGAAGCCCCACGCAGCGCCCTGCTCGGCGGTGAAGCTGTCGCCGGTCAACGCCAGTTCCATGGCCTTCTGATACGGAATGCGGCGCGGCAGCCGCAACAGCCCGCCGCCCGCGGCCACCAGGCCGCGCTTGACCTCGGGGATACCGAACTTCGCTTCCCGTGACGCCACCACCAGGTCCGTCGCGAGCACGACCTCGGTGCCGCCGGCCAGCGCATAGCCCTCGACGGCGGAGATCAGTGGCTTGCGCGGTGGACGTTCGGTGAAGCCGATGCCGCGGCCCGGGATCGCGACCTGCTCGCCTGCCGCGAACGCCTTGAGGTCCATACCGGAGCAGAAGTTGCCCCCCGCGCCGGTGAGCACGCCGACCGAGAGGTCCTTGTCGGCGTCGAGCTCGTCGACCGCGTCGGCCAGACCCTGGCTGACCGCGAGGTTGACCGCGTTGCGCGCGTCCGGTCGGTTGATTGTGATGACGAGAACACGCCCTCGGCGTTCCGTGAGAATTTCGTCCGACACCCTCGGCCTTTCGATTTCCAAAGTAGCTAGAAAAGCTTACTATAGGACTTACAGTAGAACAGCGAAACGGCAGCGGGATCCCCGAACCGGATGGCTCCCGGTAAGGTTGACGGTAACGTCCGAGCGGCGACTACCTGCCAAGACGCAGATAGAGAACGGCTGCCGGTACATTCAGGTCCACCACCCCGTGTGCGGGGGGCTGCGTGCGCGGCTGATTCCGATGGAGGTGCCCTCGTGGCAAGGCAGGCGACCGCCGAGAAGCGTCAGCGACGCGAGCGCGGGTCCATCAATCCAGAGGACATCATCAAGGGGGCCTTCGAGCTCGCCGAACAAGTGGGCATCGACAACCTGTCCATGCCGCTGCTCGGCAAGCACCTCGGCGTCGGCGTCACGAGCATCTACTGGTACTTCCGCAAGAAGGACGAGTTGCTCAACGCGATGACCGACCGCGCGTTGCGGCAGTACGTTTTCGCGACGCCCTATGTCGAGGCCAAGGACTGGCGCGAGACGTTGCGCAACCATGCGCGCACCATGCGAAAGACCTTCGTGGGCAATCCCATCTTGTGCGACCTGATCCTCATCCGGTCGGCGCTGAGCCCCCGCGCGGCCAAGCTGGGTGTGCAAGAGGTCGAGAAGGCGATCGCCAGCCTGGTCGAGGCGGGGCTGTCACCCGAGGAGGCTTTCGACACCTACTCCGCGGTGTCGGTTCACGTGCGCGGGTCGGTGGTGTTGCACCGGCTGCGGGAGAAGAACCTGGCGGCCAACGAGGGACCCGCGGACATCGAGGACACCATGACCATCGATGCCGAGAGCACACCACTGCTCGCCATGGTCACCGAGAAGGGCCATCACATCGGCGCCGCCGACGAGCGAAACTTCGAGTACGGCCTGGAATGCATCCTCGGTCATGCCGAGCGGCTGATCGAGGCCAACAAGAAGGCCAAGTCGGCGAAGAAGAAGCGCTGAGCGCTGCGATTTCGGTGCGCTAACCAGCGCTCAGCGATCGTTGGCGCACCGAAATCTAGACCTCGATGACGACCGCGCCGCCCTGGCCGCCGCCGGCGCACATCGCGGCCACCCCGATGCCGCCGCCGCGTCGCTGCAGTTCGTAGACGAGCGTGGTCACCATCCGCGCACCCGAGGCGGCGATGGGATGGCCGAGGCTGCAACCACTTCCGGAGAAGTTCACCAGCTCCTCGTCGAGGCCGTACTCGCGGCACGCCGCGATCGGCACCGAGGCGAACGCCTCGTTGATCTCCCACAGCGTCACGTCGGACGGTTTCAGCCCGGCCCGGTCCAGCACCTTGCCGATCACCTTGACCGCGCCGAGCCCGCAGTCGCGCGGCGCGACACCGGCTGCGGCCCATGCCTTCACCGTCGCCATCTTGGTCAGGTTCTCCGCGTCGGCGAAGGCGCTGTCGACCAGTGCCACCGCGGCGGCCGCGTCATTGGTGCCGCTGCTGTTGCCCGCGGTGATCGAGAAGCCTTCGATCTCGGGGTGCAGAACCTTGAGCCCAGCCAGCTTCTCGACGGTGGTGTCGCGGCGGGGATGCTCGTCGACGCTGAAGTCGACGACCGATCCGTCGGGCTGCTGCACCTTCAGCGGAACGATCTCCTCGACGAACTTGCCGGCGTCGATCGCCGCGATGGCGCGCTGGTGCGACCGTGCGGCCCAGGCGTCCATCTCCTCGCGGGTGATGCCGACCGTCTGCGCGGTGTTCCACCCGACCGTGATCGACATGTCCTTGCACGGCGCGTCCGGCGTCTCGACGTGGGTGGGCGGCATCCACCGCTCCTCGAACTTCAGCTCCGGGCCGGGGATGCGCTGGTTCGTCAGCGGCGTCATCGACAGCGACTGGACACCACCGGCGATCAACGCGCGCTCCATCCCGGAACCGATCTGTGCCGCGGCGTTGCCGATCGCGGTGAGGCTGCCCGCGCAGTGCCGGTTCACCGACTGGCCCGGGACGTGTTCCATCCCTGTCGCGGTCGCCGCGTAACGAGCGAGATCGCCGCCGCCGTAATGGGATTCAGCGAAGATGATGTCGTCGATGGCGCTCGGGTCGATCCCCGAGCGCCGGACCACCTCAGGGAGGACCGTCGTGATCAGCGCCTCGGGTGGGGTGTTCACCAGGGCTCCCTTGAACGAGCGACCGATCGCTGTCCTGGTGGCACCGACGATGACGGGAGTGGGCATGTTGGATCCTCGCGCTGGGGGGTTATCGACGTTACAAAAATAGCAGCTTATGTATCGCGGCGAATAGGTGAGGGCCAGGCTCAGGGCTCGGGCACGTGGAAGTGCTCGTCGCGCAGCCGGAACGCCTCCTTGGTGCCGTGTTGCGCGCGGGTCTTGACGAAGTTGAACTCACCCGGCGCGAACTGCAGGTTCGTGCCGTAGGCGTGGAACAGGTAGCTGGCCACCTCCTCGCCCGCATACGCCTGGCTCTGTTCGACGAGACGGAACGCCTCCTTGGCGATGACGACGCCGTCGGCGGGCATCTTGGCGACCTTTTCGGCCCAGTACCGCGCCCTGGCGCCCACCGCGTCGGGCTCGCACGTGTCGGTGAAGACCCCGAGGTGCGCGATCGTGCCCGCCTCGATGATGTCGCCGGTCAAGAGCAACCGCCGGGCCAGCACGGGGCCCAGTCGGTGAAAGAACATGTGCAGGCTGCCCAGCGCCGGGCCGAGGAACCGGGTTGCCGGCATACCGATCTTGGTGGTCTCGGCGATGACGGCGATGTCGGCCATCAGCGCCATCTCGAAGCCGCCGCCGAGCGCGTAGCCGCTGACCTCGGCCACCGTCACCTTCGGGAAGCCCATCAGGTTGTGGTAGAAGCCAAAGGACTTGCGGTCCACCGCCAACCGCCGGCGCTGGCTGGGCCTGCTCTTGGCCGGCGCCTTCTCGCCGCCGTCCGCCTTGCCGTACCACCCGTAGGCGTTGTTCATGTCGGCACCGGTGGAGAACACCCCGTCCGCACCGCGCAGCACCACGACGACGATGTCGTCGTCCTCGGCCACCTGATCCAGGCAGCGACCGATCGTCTCGCGCATCGCCGCGTCATAGGAGTTGCGCTGTGACGGGTTGTTCAGTGTGATTGTCGCGATCCGCTTCTCATGCTCGACGTCGAACAAGACGCGGTCGTCGCCGGTGGCCGTCATCGTGGCTCCTTCATTGCTCGGCGTTTGAGATCAGTTTGGCTTCAATGGTTTTGTCCGCACCGACGGCCAGGGTGTTGCGCCGCGCGGCGGCCAGGTGATCCTGCGCCAGCCGCACCGCACGGGCCTGGTTGCCGTCGCGGATGGCATCGAGCAGCCGCTGATGGTCCCGCAGGGCGGCCCGCATGACCTTGCGGTTCATCGGATCGGCCGGGCTGGCCTCGTCGCTCCACACCGACGATTCGTGCGCCGACCAGATCAACTCGAGCGATCCGATGACGAGGATCATCGGCTCGTTGCCGCACCGGGACACCACCGCCTCGTGGAACCGTCTGGCGTTGGGCACATATCGCGACAGGTTGTCGAACTCTTCGGTCTGCGTGCGGATTGCGTCTTCGAGGTAGGGCACCACTTCGGTCATGCGGTCCTCGCGGGCCGCGCACATCCCCGCGCAGATCGGTTCCAGATGCATCAACGCGCCGCTGACGTCGGCCGGCGTGGCCGACCGCGTCTGCAGCACCATGCTGATCATGTGCGCCGTGCGCTCGGCCGACGGCAGATGAACGACTGCGCCACCGACGTTTCCGCGACGCACCGAGATCAACCCGTCGGTCTCCAACAGATGGATCGCCTCACGCAGGGCCGGCGGGCTGACACCGAACTCGGCGAGCAGGCTGTCCTGCGACGGCAGCACGTCCCCTTCCTTGATCCGGCCCGACAGGATGTCGTCGCGCAGCCGCGACGCGACGATCTCGGCCACGCGGGGCTGGCGGATGCGCTGCACGCTGGTCACGGACTCGTGGCTCGCTTGCCGAACTCCACCACCGAGAGCTTGTCCGGCGAGGTCGCCACGGTGCTGAACTCGCCGACGCACAGCACCTCATCATCGCTGTCGTCGCGTAACAACCGCGCCGTCGAGGTGACCCGCCCATCGGATTCGGCGCGGACCACGTCGAAACGCAGCTCGGTGAGGATCGGCGTCGGCCTGCGGAACGTCACCGTCAGCGAGCGCGTCTTGCCGGTTCTGCGCGCGGCGCAACTCTGATGCTGCGTGACGCAGTCGAAGAAGACGGCGAGGTAACCGCCGTGTACCAGTCCGGGTGGGCCTTCGAACACGACGGGGAAAGTGACACGGCCCGAGGCGTTCTGGTCGTCGAGGTGCTCGAAGGTGTACTCGGGGAAGCAGGGATTGTAGGCGCCGATGTCGAACGCGTGGTCCAGGTAGACACGCTGGGTTTCGTTGCCATCGGGGCCCATCCGCGGAGTGGGGTCGGGCGGCACCGCCGCGGCCAGCTCGCGCTCCCACTCGGCCATCTGCGCCAGCATGGCGTCGACGGTCGGGTGGTCATGCTCCAACGAGAGCAGCAGGCCGCTGAGCCGCCGGATCGCGCCGGCGGCGGCGACGGTCTGCGGCAGCGGTTGCTCGCCGTATCGGGGCCTGTCCTGGACCATCCGTCCCCTTCCGCCGGCCACGCTTTCCTTGCTAACTTGTACAAGATAGCAATACTGTATGTCTAACCGTATAGCCCTGCACGAACGGATTCAACTGTGAATGAAGCGGCCGACGGCGCAGTGAGTGCGGTGCGCGACGGCGCCATCCTGCGTGTCACGCTGGACCGGCCGTCGCGACGGAACTCGTTGAGCCGTCCGATGATCGACACATTCGTCGCGACGCTGACCGCCGCTGCCACCGACGATTCGCTGCGCGGAATCCACATCCGCGGCGCGGGAGACGACTTCTGCAGCGGCATGGACTGGGTCGCCACCAACTCGACCGGTCAGCGCCCACGCACCGGCGACCTGGTGCGTCGTATCCCCCACACCTCCAACCGGGTGGTCGAGCTGATCCACACCATCGCCCTGCCGGTGGTGTGCAGCGTGCGCGGCTGGGCGGTGGGGCTGGGCTGCAACCTGGCGCTGGCCGCCGACTTCACGGTGGCCGCCGCCGACGCGGTGTTCTGGGAACCGTTCATCGGCAGAGGGTTCAGCCCGGACTCCGGATCCACCTGGCTTCTGCCGCGGCTCGTCGGTCTCACCCGCGCCAAGCAGATGCTGCTGCTCGGGGAGAAGATCGACGGGCGCCAGGCCGCCGAGTGGGGCCTGATCCACCGCGCGGTCGACGCATCCGAGGTGGACGCGGTGAGCGAGGAACTGCTGTCCCGGTTGGCCTCCGGGCCCACGGTGGCCATCGGCCTCGCCAAGCAGGCAATCGGCTACGGACAACATGCCACGCTGACCCAATCCATGAATCAGGAGCTGTACAACGTGGAACTCTCTAGTCGGACAACAGATTTCAGAGAAGGGTTGGCGGCGTTCCGCGACAAGCGCCAGCCGGATTTTCAGGGGCGCTGACGGAAAGGGAGCCGAACATGTCGTCAACTTTCAGCGACATCAAGTACGAGGTCGACGGGCACAAAGCGACGATCACGCTGAACCGGCCCAACGCGCTCAACGCGCTGAGCCCGCACATGATCACCGAGTTGCGCACCGCCTACGCCGAGGCCGAGAACGACGACGACGTCTGGATCGTCATCGTCACCGGGACCGGACGCGCGTTCTGTACCGGCGCCGACGTCGGTGAAATCCCCGAGGACGGCAGGGTGATCTACGAACGTCCTTACCTGTCCACCTACGACCAGTGGGAAGCCCCGCAGGAGGGCACGCCGCCGTTTCGCCGCATGGCCAAACCCGTCTTGACCGCCATCAACGGACTGTGCTGCGGCGCGGGTCTGGACTGGATCACCACCGGCGACATCGCCATCGCGTCCGACAAGGCCACTTTCTTCGATCCGCACGTGAGCATCGGTCTGGTGGCCGCCCGCGAGATGGTCCGGTTGGCGCGGGTGCTGCCCCGCAACATCGCGCTGCGGATGGCGCTGATGGGCAAGCACGAGCGGATGAGCGCCCAGCGGGCCTACGAACTCGGCATGATCAGCGAGGTGGTCGAACACGACCGGCTCATGGAACGCGCCAACGAGATCGCCGACATCGTCAACTCGAACGCGCCACTCGCGGTTCGCGGCACCCGGCTGAGCATCCACAAGACACTGGATCTTCCGTTGCACGATGCCGAGATCCTCGCGGAGACGTTCCGCGAGCGGGTGGTGCGCACCGAGGACGCGATCGAGGGCCCCAAGGCATTCATGGAGAAGCGCGCGCCGAACTGGAAGTGCCGATGACCACGCACGGTTTCGAGACGATCCTGCTGGATGTGGATTCCGCGGACCACGTTGCGACGATCACCCTGAACCGACCCGATTCGCTGAACGCGTTCAACCGCGCGATGTGTGACGAGATGGCCGAGGCGTGGCGCATCGTCAAGCTCGACGACTCGGTCAACGCGGTCGTGCTACGGGCCGCGGGCGAGCGGGCGTTCAGCGCGGGGCTGGACATCAAATCGTCGTACGGCCAGCCCGACAACGTGTGGAACCACGAGGATCCCGGCGAGAAGCTCAGCCCGAAATGGCAGAAGATGTTCAAGCCCGTGGTGTGCGCGGTGCACGGCATGTGCACGGCGGGCGCGTTCTACTTCGTCAACGAGTCCGACGTGGTGATCTGTTCGCAGGATGCGACGTTCTTCGACTCCCATGTCAGCGCCGGGCTGGTGTGCGCGCTGGAACCGATCGGGTTGATGCGCCGGGTCGGGATCGGTGAGACCCTGCGGATCGCCTTGATGGGCAACGACGAACGGGTCAGCGCGGACACCGCCCTGCGGATCGGGCTGGTGTCGGAGGTGGTTACGTCCGAGATGCTCTGGGAGCGTGCCCATGAGATCGCCGCCGGCATCGCGGCCAAGCCGCCGTCGGCCACCCAGGGCACCGTGAAGGCGATCTGGGAGTCGCTGGAGAAGCCGTATCGTGCGGCGCTGGACCAGAACCTGATCTACACCAGGCTGGGCAACCCGCTCGGACAGGCCGAACTCGCCGCCCGCGGCGGCGACAAGGTCACCCCGAGGATCCGATGACCACCGATCACCCACTGCGCCGGCGCGTCACCGCCGTGCTGAGCCTGCAACCCGATGCCCCCGCGATCGAGCACGATGGTCAGTGGTTCACCTGGGGGCAGCTCTTCGAACTCGCCCATCGCATCGAGTCGATCGGCGTCACTCACCGCGACGTCGGAATCCTGTTGCGCAACACCCCCGCCCACGTGGCGGCGCTGCTCGGCGTGCTCATGGGCGGCGGCACCGTCGTTGTGATCAACCCGTCCCGAGGCGACAAGCGGATCAAGGCCGACATCGACCAACTGCGGCTGCCGCTGATCATCGGATCCCCCGCCGACCTCGAGGCGCTGGTGAAACCGTCGGGCCGCACCACCACGGTGGCGATCACCGGGCTCGCCGATTCGCCGCGGGTGTCAGCCGCGGACACGGTGGCCGCCGGCGCCGGCCGCGCAGGTGTCGCGGTGCGGATGCTGACCAGCGGAACGACGGGGCCGCCCAAGCGCGTCGACCTCACCTACGACATGCTGGCCTGCAGCGTCATCGGCACCGACTACGACAACGCGCCGGCACCGACGGAATTGCGACAGGGTGTGGCGATCGTCAACGCACCGCTGGTGCACATCGGCGGTGTGTACCGGGTCCTGCAGTGTGTCTGCGAGGGCCGTGGTTTCGCGCTGTTGGAACGCTTCGAACTGCAGCGGTGGGCCGATGCGGTGCGCAGGCATCGACCACGGGCGGTGTCGCTGGTGCCCGCCGCGTTGCGCACCGTGTTGCGCTCGGATTTGACCCGAGACGACCTGTCCAGCATCCGCGCGGTCACCTCGGGCACCGCGCCGCTGTCAGCCGAGGACGCCGACGCGTTCACCGAGAGGTTCGGCATTCCGGTGTTGACCTCCTATGCGGCAACAGAATTCGGAGGTGGGGTCGCCGGCTGGTCGCTGGCGGACTATCAGAAGTACTGGAAAGCCAAGCGCGGCAGCGTCGGCCGCCCCACGCTCGGTGCGCAGTTGCGCGTGGTCGACGACGCGGGCAACCCGTTGGGGCCCGACCAGCCCGGGCTGCTGGAGGTCAAACCGGGTCAGTTCGGACCGGCCGCGGAGTGGCTGCGCACCACCGACATGGCACGCATCGACGCCGACGGCTTCGTGTGGATTCTCGGCCGCGCCGATCAGGCGATCATCCGGGGTGGCTTCAAGGTGATGCCCGACGAGGTGCGCGCCGCGCTGGAAAGCCATCCCGCGGTCGAAGGCGCCGCGGTCGTCGGCCGCCCCGACGAGCGGCTCGGCGAGACGCCGGTGGCCATGGTGGAGTTGCGCGAACACGTCGAGACCTCCGCACTGATGGACCATCTGCGGACGCGGCTGGCGCGCTATGAGGTTCCCACCGACATCGCCGTCGTCGACCAGATCCCCCGCACGCCGTCGGGCAAGGCCGACCTCGGCGCGGTTCGGCGTTTCTTCACCGACTCCGTCGAGCATGCCTGACACCACCGTCGGTGCGGTTCTGCGCAGCCAGGCCCACCGCCGCGGCGCGCACCCACTGCTGATCTGCGACGCCGACCGGATCACCTACGCCGAAGCCGACGAGCGATCGGCGCGGTTGGCCCGCGGCCTGATCGCGCTGGGGGCCGGCAAGGGCACCCATGTCGGGCTGCTGTACCCGAACGGGTCGGCCTTCCTGGTGGCGATGCTGGCCGCGGCGCGCATCGGGGCGGTCGTCATCCCGTTCTCCACCTTCGCCACCGCGCCGGAGTTGCGCGAGCAACTGGCCCATGCCGACGTCGAGATCCTGCTCGCCGCGGCGTCCTACCGCACGCACGACTACCGGCAGCGACTCGACGGTGTCGAGGCGCTGCCGTTGTTGCGCCATGTCCTGATCGACACCGCGCCCGACGTTTTCGCCGACGAGGCGCTGCTGCGCGGTCTGGAGGACGACGTCGACGCCTGTGATCCCGTGGCGATCGTCTACACCTCGGGCTCCACCAGCACTCCGAAAGGGGTGGTGCACACGCACGCGTCGCTGCTGGAACACCAGCAGGCCCTCAACGAGGTTCGCGGTCTGACCGCACAGGACAAGCTGTTCTGCAACTCGCCGTTCTTCTGGATCGGCGGGATCGCGTTCGCGGTCCTGGCGACCCTGCTGGCGGGGGCGACATTGGTGTGCTCCAACGCCACCGACGCCGGCGAAACACTCGACCTGATCGAGACCGAAAAGCCCACGATGACCAACGGTTTCGTGGCGGGTATCGCCCATCTGGCCCGCCACCCGAGCCTGCCGGAGCGTGATCTGACGTCGGTTCGTCGCGGCAACCTGTATCCGATCATGGCCCCCGAGGTGCGTCCGGCCGATCCCGAGCTGCGCCACTCCATGCTCGGCATGACCGAAGCCGGCAGCGTGATCACCGTCGACGCCGACGAATCCGACCAGCCGGAGCACCGCCGAGGGTCGTTCGGCAAGCCGCTGCCGGGCTTCGACACCAAGGTCGTCGATCCCGACACCGGCGCCAGCGTCGCCGCCGGTGAAGTCGGTGAACTCTGCATCCGCGGCCCCTACCTGATGCAGCGGTACTACAAGCGCAGCCGCGAAGAGTGTTTCGACGCCGACGGCTGGTTTCACACCGGCGATCTCGTCCGCGTCGATCGTGACGGTTACGTCTACTTCGTGGGGCGTCACGGCGCGATGATCAAGACCGCGGGGGCCAACGTCGCACCCGCCGAAGTCGAACGAGCGATCGCCAGGGTCACCGGCGGAACGGTGGCCCACGTCGTCGGTCTCCCCGATCCCGAGCGCGGACAGCTGGTCGCCGCCGTCATCGCGCTGGACGAACACACACCCGACTTCGACGAGTCGGCGCTGCGTGAGGCGTTGAAACGCGAGCTGTCGGCATACAAGATCCCCCGCCGATTCGCCGCCCTGCCTGCCGCGCAGATCCCGGTGCTGTCCAGTGGCAAGATCGACATCCCCCGTCTGACAAAGGTATTCGATGCCTGACACGATCGACGCGTTGATCCGGCTGCACGCAGCCGACCGCGGGTCCAAGCCGATGGTGATCGACCCCGAGCAGCGGATGAGCTACGCCGAGCTCGACGCCGGCACCCGGCAGCTGGCCGCGGCGTTGTTCGCCGCCGGCGTCGGTAAGGGCACCCGCGTCGGGCTGATCATGCCCAACGGCGTCGAGTGGGCCCGGATCGCGTTGGCGCTGACCCGTATCGGCGCCGTCCTGGTGCCGTTGAGCACGCTGCTGCAGGCCCCCGAGCTTGCCGCGCAACTGCGCGTCGCGTCGGTGCAGGTCCTGATCACGGTCGAGGAGTTCCGCGGGCACCGCTATCTCGACGATCTGTCCGCTGTGCGCGCGGATCTGCCTCCGCTACGCCAGGTCTGGTCCCCTGCGCACCTGCCGTCGACCGGTGACGCCGGGTCCATCGGCGCGGTCGCGGCGACCGTCACGCCCAGCGACACGCTGGCGATCATGTTCACGTCCGGCAGCAGCGGCCCGCCCAAGGGCGTCATCCACTCGCACGGCAACGCGCTGCGCGCGGTGCGCTCCGGCCTGGATGCGCGCTGCGTCGACGCCGACAGCCGGTTGTATCTGCCGATGCCGTTCTTCTGGGTCGGCGGCTTCGGCAGCGGTGTCCTGACCGCGCTGGCGGCGGGCGCGACGCTGGTCACCGAGCCGATCCCGCGACCGGAGACCACCCTGCGGTTGCTGGAACGCGAACGGGTCACGCTGTTTCGGGGCTGGCCTGATCAGGCCGAGGCGCTGGCCCGGCACGCCGAGTCGGTCGGCGCCGATCTGTCCTCGCTGCGGCCGGGCAGCCTCGAGGCGCTGCTGCCCGCCGAGCAGCGGGCCGAACCGGGCGCGCGGGCGAGGCTTTTCGGGATGACCGAGTCGTTCGGGCCGTACTGCGGATATCGCGCGGACACCGATATGCCCCGATCGGCGTGGGGCAGTTGCGGAAAACCATTTGACGGCATGGACGTTCGGATCGTGGACACCGACACCGGTGAGCCGGTTCCCGCAGGCACCATCGGGGAGATCCAGCTCCGCGGACCGCACGTGATGCGCGGGATCTGCCGGCGCAGTCGCGAAGAGCTGTTCACCCCCGACGGCTACTACCCCACCGGCGACCTCGGCCATCTCGACGACGACGGGTTCATGTTCTACCACGGCCGCTCCGACGACATGTTCAAGGTCAGCGGCGCCACGGTCTACCCCAGCGAGGTCGAACAGGCGTTGCGCACCATCGACGGCGTGCTCAATGCGTGCGTCACCGAGGTTTCCGGCGCCGTCGGGGCGCTCGTCGTCGGCGACCTCACGGTCGATGAGGTACGCGCCGCTGCCCGAACCCGGTTGAGCGCGTTCAAGGTTCCCACCGTGTGGCGGCTGGTCGACTCCGACGACGACATTCCGCGCAAGGCCACCGGCAAGGTCGACACCGTCAGGCTGCGCGCGCTGCTCGCCGAGGATTAGCGGTTCCGGGGCGGGCCTCTGTTCACGCCCCCGCCTCCGCCGGAGAACGACGTTTTGGCGGTTTCTACTCGCACTTTTCCGCCCAAACGTCCCTTTGGGCGCAAAAAAGCCGCTACGTGATCACGCCGCGTTCGGTCAGGTGGTCGATCAGCGGCTCGGCGCCCGCGGCGAGGTGCTCCGACATCGCCGCACGCGCCAGGTCCGCGTCGCGCTGTTCGAGCGCGGCCAGCAACCGCCGATGATGCTCGTTGGACTTCTCCGGCCACCCGGCGATGGTCGGAAACACCGACTCCGGCGCGTAGCGGGTGATCTGTGACATCAACTGGGCGAGCTTGGGTGAGTCGGCGGCGACGTTGATCGCCCGGTGGAACTCGTGATTGAGGCGGACCACCAGCTCGACGTCGTCACCGGCGTAGGCCGACTCGAGCTCGGTCTGTATCTTCTCCGCTTCGCGCAACTGCTCGATGCTGATGTTGGCCGCCGCCCGCGCCGCCAGCTCGCCTCCGATGTAGGCCTGCACGTTGGACACGTCGGTGACGTCGCGCCCCGTCACCGGCAGCACCACGAAGCCGCGCCGAGGTTGTTGCGCGAGCAGGCCTTCGGCCTTCAGCTCGAACAGCGCCTCGCGCACCGGCGTGACGCTGATGCCCAGCTCCGCCGCGAGTTGATCCAGCCGCACGTATCTTCCCGCCCCATAGGTGCCGTCGAAGATGCGCCGGCGCACGAAGCGCGCGACGTCCTCGGCCAGCTGCGGGCGCGAAACGAAATCCGGGGCGGACATGTCAGATCCGATACTCCGCGAGCAGCCGCTTGCTGATGATGTTCTTCTGGATTTCGCTTGTGCCCTCGCCGATGAGCAGGAACGGCGCGTCGCGCATCAGCCGTTCGATCTCGTATTCCTTGGAGTACCCGTAGCCCCCGTGGATGCGGAAGCTCTGCTCGGTGACCTCGGAGCAGAACTCACTGGCGAGGTACTTGGCCATTCCCGCCGCGACGTCGTTGCGTTCACCGGAATCCTTGAGCCGGGCGGCGTTGACCATCATCAGATGCGCGGCCTCCACTTTGGTTGCCATCTCGGCCAATTGGAACGCGATGGCCTGGTGTTCGGCGATCGGCTTGCCGAAGGTCTGCCGCTGCTGGGCGTAGCGCACCGCGAGCTCGAACGCCCGGATCCCGACCCCGCACGCCCTGGCCGAGACGTTGACGCGGCCCACCTCGATGCCGTCCATCATCTGGAAGAAACCCTGCCCGGGGGCCTCGCCGAGGATGTCGTCGGCGTTCGCCACATATCCGTCGAAGATCAGCTCGGTGGTGTCGATGCCCTTGTACCCCAGCTTGTCGATCTTGCCCGGGATCGTCAGCCCCGGCGCGACTTCGCCGTAGCCGACCGGCTTTTCGACCAGGAACGCGGTCAGGTTGCGGTGCGGCTTGTCGGCGCCCTCGTCGGTGCGCACCAGCACCGCGACCAGCGTCGACGTGCCGCCGTTGGTCAGCCACATCTTCTGGCCGTCGATCGTGTAGTTGCCGTCGTCGGTGCGGGTGGCGCGGGTGCGGATCGCCGCGACGTCCGAACCCAGCTCGGGTTCGGACATCGAGAACGCGCCGCGGGTCTCCCCGGTCGCCATCCGCGGCAGGAAGCGCTGCTTCTGCGCCTCGGTGCCGTGCTGACGCAGCATGTACGCGACGATGAAGTGCGTGTTGAGCACACCAGAGATGCTCATCCAGCCGCGGGCGAGTTCCTCGACGCACAGCGCGTAGGTGAGCAGCGATTCACCGAGACCGCCGTACTCCTCGGGAATCATCAGCCCGAACAGACCCATGTCCTTCATGTGGTCGACGATGGCCTGCGGGTAGGTGTCGCTCTTCTCGAACTCCGGGGCGTTCGGGATGATCTCCTTCTCGACGAACCGGCGCACGGTCGCGAGGATCTCGTTCTGCGTCTCGGTCAGCCCTAGCGTCTGGGCGAGCTTGGTCATGCGCCGACCCTCTCGAACACGGCGGCCAGCCCCTGCCCGCCACCGATGCACATGGTCTCCAAGCCGTAGCGTGCGCCGCGCCGGTTCAACTCGCGGGCCAGGGTCGCCAGCATCCGCCCTCCGGTCGCCCCGACCGGGTGGCCCAGCGAGATGCCGGAGCCGTGCACGTTCGTGCGGTCGAGATCCGCGGCGGTGAACTGCCATTCGCGCATCACCGCCAGCGCCTGGGCGGCGAACGCCTCGTTGAGCTCGATGAGGTCGATGTCGGCCAACTTCAAACCGGCCTTGGCGAGCGCGACCTCGGTCGCCGGTACCGGTCCGATGCCCATGATGTTGGGCGCCACGCCGGCCGACCCCCACGACACCAGCCGCACCAACGGCGTCAGCCCGAGTTCGGCGGCCTTCTCCGGGGTGGTCACCACGCACATCGACGCGGCGTCGTTCTGGCCGCTGGCATTGCCCGCCGTCACCGTGGCCTCCGAATCTTCCTTCAGCAGTACGGGTTTGAGCTTCGCCAGCGAATCGACGGTGGTGTCCGCACGCGGATGCTCGTCGGTGTCGATGACCTCCTCGCCGGTGCGGGTGCGCACGGTGACCGGGACGATCTCCTCGGCCAGGATGCCGTTCTTCTGTGCGGCCACCGCCCGCTGATGCGACGTCACCGCCAGCTCGTCCTGCTCCTGCCGGGAGATGTTGTACTGGCGGCGCAGGTTCTCGGCGGTCTCGAGCATGCCGCCGGGCACCGGGTAGTGCGCTCCGCCCGCGGTTGTGCGGCCACGCGCCAGCCCGTCGTGTATCCGCACACCGGTTCGGGCTGCGCCCCAACGCATGTCGGTTGAATAGAACGCGACGTTGCTCATGCTTTCGGCGCCGCCTGCGACCACGACGTCGTTGTCGCCGCCGGCCACCTGCAGGCATGCCTGGATGACGGCCTGCAGACCGGACCCGCATCGGCGGTCGACCTGCATGCCGGGCACGGTCTCCGGAAGCCCGGCGTCCAGCGCGACCACCCGCCCGATCGCGGGCGCCTCGCTGTTGGGATAGCAGTGTCCGAGGATGACGTCCTGCACGGCGCCGGGGTCGATCCCGGTCCGGTCGAGCAGACCCTTCAGCGCGGTGACGCCGAGGTCGACGGCGGTCAGCGATTTGAACATGCCGCCGTACCGGCCGATCGGCGTGCGCACCGGTTCACAGATCACCGCATCACGCATGGATCGCATGGCTCACCCTCCTGTTCTCGCCCAGAGGGACAAACGGGCGGGAAGTGCGAGTGGATCCCGCCATTTCTCGGCTCATAGGTGCCGCCCGCCGGTGATCTCGAGGACGGTCCCAGTCATGTACGACGACAGGTCGCTCGCCAAGAACAGGGCGACCTTGGCCACCTCCTCCGGCTCGCCGGCGCGGCCCATCGGCACCTCCGCCAGCTTCGAATCCCAAATATGTTGCGGCATGGCCTCTGTCATCGCCGAGCGGATCAGCCCCGGCTGGATCGCATTGACCCGCACGCCGAGATGTGCGAGTTCCTTGGCGGCGGCCTTGGTCATCCCGACGATGCCGGCCTTGGCCGCCGAGTAGTTGGTCTGCCCGACCATGCCGACCTTGCCCGAGATCGACGACATGTTGACGATCGCGCCGCGCTTGTTCTCGCGCATGATCGGCGCCGCCGCCTTCAACCCGTTCCAGGTGCCCCTCAGGTGCACGGCGATGACCTGGTCGAACTGCTCCTCGGTCATCTTGCGCAGCGTCGCGTCGCGGGTGATTCCGGCGTTGTTGACCATGATGTCCGGCCCACCGAACCGCTGCACCGCGGTGTCCACCAGGGCTTCGACGTCGGCGAGCTTGGTCACGTCGCTGCGCACCGCCAGTGCGACGTCATCGCCGCCCAGTTTCTTGGCCGCCGCTTCGGTGGCGGCGAGATCCAGGTCGCCGAGCACCACGCGCGCGCCCTCGGCGACGAATCGTTCCGCGATCGCCAAGCCGAGGCCCTGCGCACCGCCCGTCACGACCGCCGTCTGTCCGGTCAACAACGACACTTGCCCACCTTCCTCGTCGGATTTTGAGCCCGCCAGGGGCGTATCAATCGCACATCATATTTCATATATGATCGCCCGATGCTCGGGGCCGCCGCCGGCGTGCTTCGGGCCATCAACCCCGGCCTCGCAATTGACGAAGGGAGCACTCCCGATGACGACACCCGAGGTCAGCGACGACGACTTCCGCGAAATCCTGGCTCAGACACGGCATTTCGTCCGCACCGCGGTCGTGCCGCGGGAGCAGGAGATCCTCCGCGAGGACCGGGTGCCCGACGACCTGCGCGAGCAGGCCAAGAAAATGGGTTTGTTCGGCTACGCCATCCCCCAGCAGTGGGGCGGGCTGGGCCTCAACCTCGCCCAGGACGTCGAGTTGGCGATGGAGTTGGGCTACACGTCGCTGGCGTTGCGGTCGATGTTCGGCACCAACAACGGCATCGCCGGGCAGGTGCTCGTCGGCTTCGGCACCGACGAGCAGAAAGCCCGCTGGCTGGAGCCGATCGCCTCGGGCGACGTCGTCGCCTCGTTCGCCCTCACCGAACCCGGCGCCGGCTCGAACCCGTCGGGGTTGCGCACGAAAGCCGTTGCCGACGGCGATGACTGGGTCATCAGCGGCCAGAAGCGGTTCATCACCAACGCGCCGACGGCGAACCTGTTCGTCGTGTTCGCCCGCACCCGTCCCGCCGACGACGCCGGCCCCGGTATCGCGGTCTTTCTGGTTCCGGCCGACACGGCGGGCGTCCAGGTCGGCGCGAAGGACGCCAAGATGGGCCAGGAAGGCGCATGGACGGCCGACGTCAGCTTCGACGACGTGCGAGTGCCCGCCGAGGCGCTGGTCGGCGGCAGCGAGGACATCGGCTACCGGGCCGCGATGATCTCGCTGGCGCGTGGGCGCGTCCACATCGCCGCGCTCGCGGTCGGCACCGCGCAACGCGCGCTCGACGAGTCGGTGGCCTACGCCGCCACCGCGACCCAGGGCGGCACGCCGATCGGCAACTTCCAACTGGTGCAGGCGATGCTGGCCGACCAGCAGACCGGTGTGCTGGCCGGGCGGGCGCTGGTCCGCGACGCCGCGCGCAAATGGGTCGACGACGAGGACCGCCGGGTGGCCCCGTCGGCGGCGAAGCTGTACTGCACCGAGATGGCAGGCCGGGTCGCCGATCTCGCGGTACAGATCCACGGCGGCAGCGGCTACATGCGCGAGGTCGCCGTCGAGCGGATCTACCGCGACGTCCGGTTACTGCGGTTGTATGAGGGCACCAGCGAGATTCAGCGCCTGATCATCGGGTCGAACCTGGTCAAGACAGCACAGAAGGAGCGCGCATGAGCGGACGGCTGACCGGCAAGGTGGCGTTCATCACCGGAGCAGCCCGCGGTCAGGGCCGGGCGCACGCCGTCCGGATGGCAGGCGAGGGTGCGGACATCATCGCGGTGGACGTCGCCGGAAAGCTGCCCAACTGCGTGCCCTACGACCACGCGACGCCCGAAGATCTCGCGGAGACCACCCGCCTCGTCGAGGCGACGGGCCGGCGGATCCTCGCCTCCGAGGTCGATATCCGCGACGCCGACGGCCTGAGCCGGGTCGTCGACGCCGGCGTTGCGGCCTTCGGTCGCCTCGACATCATCGTCGCGAACGCCGGCATCTCCCCGCCCCAGGTGTGGAACGAGATCACGCCCGAGGATTTTCGAGACGTGATGGACGTCAACGTCACCGGTACCTGGAACACCGTGATGGCGGGTGCGCAGAAGATCATCGACGGGGGTCGCGGCGGCTCCATCATCCTGATCAGCTCAGCGGCGGGAATCAAGTTGCAGCCGTTCATGGTTCACTACACCGCCAGCAAGCACGCGCTCACCGGCATGGCCCGTGGGTTCGCGGCCGAACTCGGCAAGCACTCGATCCGCGTTAACAGCGTGCACCCCGGCCCGGTCAACACCGCGATGGGTTCGGGCGACATGGTCACCGCGCTCAGCAAGGCGATGGAGACCAACCCGTCGCTGCAGAACATGATGACGCCGTTCCTGCCGACGTGGATCCTCGAGCCCGAGGACGTCGCCGACGTGGTCTGCTGGCTGGCCACCGACGAGTCGAAGTACATGACCGCGGCGGCCATCCCGGTCGACCAGGGCTCCACCAAGTACTGACCCCCCCGGCGAGCTGGGCCCGGCGAGCAGACGCGAAACCCCCCATTTCACGGTGAAAATGGGGGGTTTCGCGTTCCCCAGCTGACACGTGGGCCCAGCTCGCGCAAGAAAAGGGGGCGTCAGCGGATGTAGCGGACGATCGACTCCGCCACGGCGGCGGGTTTCTCCGAGCCCTCGATCTCGACCGTCGTGGTCATGGTCGACTGAACGGCGCCGTCGAGCTGGTCGACCTTGGACAGCTCCGCGCGGGCGCGCACCTTGGCGCCGACCTTGACCGGCGTGATGAAGCGAACCTTGTTGTAGCCGTAGTTGATCGCCATCGTGATGTTGCCGACGGTGTAGAGCTCGTGCATGAATCGCGGCAGCAGCGACAGCGTCAGCAGCCCGTGCGCGATCGTGCCCCCGAACGGGCCGTCCGCCGCGCGCTTCGGGTCGACGTGGATCCACTGGTGGTCGTCGGTGGCGTCGGCGAACAAATTGACCCGCTCCTGGGTGATTTCGAGCCACTCCGTGGGACCCAGTTGGCTGCCTTCGGCCGCGACGAGCTCATCGAGGTCCTTGAACGTTCTCACTGCTTCTCCTTCGTCCCGCTAGAAGACGACTGTCTGGTTGCCGTATCGGATGATGCGGTCCTCACAGTGCCACAGCACCGCGCGAGACAAAACAAGGCGTTCCACATCGGCGCCGAGACGCCGCAGATCCGCCACGTCGTGGCGGTGGCCCACGCGCACCACGTCCTGCTCGATGATCGGCCCCTCGTCGAGGTCCTCGGTGACGTAGTGCGCGGTCGCGCCGACCAGTTTGACCCCGCGCTCCTTGGCGCGCCGATAGGGCGCCGCGCCGATGAACGCGGGCAGGAACGAGTGGTGGATGTTGATCAGCGGGCAGCCGACCTCGTCGATGAACCGCGGGGTGAGGATCTGCATGTAACGGGCGAGCACCACCAGGTCGACGTTGCCCTTCAGCAACTCGAGTTGGCGCTGCTCGGCCTGTTCGCGAATGTGCTTCGTGGCGGGCACATGCAGAAACGGCACCGAGAACGGCCGGACCTGGTCGGCGAGGTCGGGGTGGTTCGAGATCACCATGACCACCGCCATGTCGAGCTCACCTCGGCGGTTGCGCCAGAGCAGATCGAGCAGGCAGTGGTCCTCCGTGGAGGCCATGATCGCCACCCGCTTGGGTTTTGCCGCCTCGGTGAGACGAAAATCCATGTCGAACCGGGCGGCGACCTGCGCGGCGAAGTCGCGCTCCAGTTCGTCGCGGACGGCCGTCAGCCCGGGTAGATGGAAGATCGTGCGCTGCATGAACGTGCCGCCGGACTGTTGGGTCGCGTGTTGATCGAGCGACACGATGTTGGCGCCGGCATCGGCCAGGAACGCGCTCACGGCCGCCACGAGCCCCGGCCTGTCGGCGCACCGCAGCAGCAGCCTGCCGACGTCTTTGGCCGGCAGGGTGCCGTGGCCCGGATCCGGGTACTCCTGCACCATTCGTCATAGCGTGGCATCCGCGGGCGGCAGACGCACAAAAGTCGTCGAACAAACCGCGCCGACGCGCACAATTCCGTGGGGCTCAGTCGAGTTCTGAACGCGGCGGGATGCCTGCGGGCTTTCGTGCTTCGCGTCGTTTCCGAAATCGGGCCGTGATTTGTCGTGCAATTGTCCATAGCCCGTGAGCTGGGGTCCGATTTTGTGGTTCGAGCCGGCACTGGTGGGGCCCCGAAAGGGCGGTCACCGGGGTCGCCGACGTCCGCTGCCCGGGAAGGAATCCCGTGTTTCACCCCTTTGCGGGCGGCGCTGACCGCGGAGAATTGTCTCGCTGCCCTCGTGAGGAGCAAAATTCGGCCACTCGGCCGTGGTCACATGCGCATTACCGGCATAGAGTTCGCCACGGCCGAAACTCGGGGTCGGTGACCTGGTAAAACAATGGCTATAAAGGTAGCCGTGACGTCCCGCCTTGCTACCGTGTCGGCGAAGCTACTCCTGGGTATTCTTTGGACACGGGAAAAGATTTCGTCGCTAGCTGGTTTTCAAGCGACCGTCAGCGAGATACTCAACGTTGCATGCGCGCAAAACTATCCAAGTAATCGCCGGCGACCGCTGGGGTCGTTGGCTACTCAACGAATGGACGACCATGACGATTCTTCCCGTCGACACCGCCGATCCTTTTGTCACCAGCCTGCAGGACAGCCCGAGTTGTTGGGATCCTCAGACGGAGTGCACGGTCGTGTTCGCCGATCCGCGAGTCGAGCGGGATCTGTGGCGGGACTTCGTTCAAGGGGCCTACCAGAGCTACACCAGCCACGGGGTCGAGAAGGCGCTTGACATGGATGCCCTGCCATCCGGCCGCGACACGGTCTTGTTCGCGGCATGCGTGAACGACGCCGGCCAGGTCGTCGGCGGCCTGCGTGCCAAAGGCCCCTACCAGTCGGCCGACGAATGCCATGCGCTCCAGGAATGGAGTGGCCAGCCAGGGTATGCGGGGGTGCGCAAAATGGTCGCCGACCGCCTGCCGTTCGGCGTCGTCGAGATGAAGACCGCATGGGTGACCGATGACCCCGACCGAAGTCGGCACCTGACCAGCGCAATTTCGCGCACCCCATTGCATGCGATGAACCTGCTCGATATTCAGTTCATCGTGGCGACGGCGGCCTCCTATGTGCTCAAGCGCTGGCTGTCCTCCGGTGGCCAGTTGGCGACCAAGATTCCCGCCACCCCGTACCCCGATCACCGATACCAGACCCGGCTTGCGTGGTGGGACCGCATGACTTTCGCCAAATATGCTGATCCGCAGCAGCTTTCACTGTTCTATGCCGAGCAGCGGCAAATGGCGCCATGGCTCCAAGAAGCTCGGGAGCCTGTGGTTGCCGGAATGGCGCAATGACACCAGGCACCGATGGTGCAGAGCCGTTCAGCGCAATAGTCCTCGATACTGACGATCCGCTCCTTCAGGAGTTGCGGGCCGACCCGCGCGTGGAGTTCATCGACAGGGCGGGCGTCCAGCGCGGGGCGCTGAAGGATCTGCGGCCGCCAGTGGGTGCTGACGTGACCGACGAGCCGATCCGGTGGGCCTACTATCCTTGGCGGTCAAGGGTGGTCAGTGTGCTGGGCCCGCGCGGCTTCAGGCGGTTGCGGTTGGACCGCAACCGCAATCTGGTCACCACCGACGAACTCGACCGGCTCGGCCGGCTGCGGATCGGCGTCGTGGGCCTCAGCGTGGGACATGCCATCGCATACACCCTTGCCGCGCAAGGCTTCTGTGGAGAGCTGCGGCTCGCCGACTTCGACCGCCTCGAGCTGTCCAATCTGAACCGGGTGCCCGCCACGGTGTTCGACCTCGGGTTGAACAAGGCGGTGGTGTGTGCGAGGCGGATCGCCGAGCTCGACCCTTACGTACGGTTGGTGGTGCAAACCTCCGGTGTCACAGAGGATTCCGTCGACGAGTTCATGGACAACGTCGACATCGTGCTCGAGGAGTGCGACTCGCTGGACGCGAAACTGCTTGTGCGCGAGGTCGCGCGGGCGCGCCGGCTGCCGGTGCTGATGGCCACCTCTGACCGCTGCCTGCTCGACGTCGAACGGTTCGACCTCGATCCCGCCCGGCCGACGTTGCACGGGCTGGTCGGTGATCTGCGCGCCAGCCAGCTCAAGGACTTGGATGCGCGTGACAAGGTGCCGCACTCGCTGCGCTTGGTCGACGCTAGCCAGGTTTCCGCCCGTATGGCGGCGTCGCTCATCGAAGTCGGCGAGACGCTGTCGACATGGCCGCAGATCGCCTCGGAGGTGGCGCTGAACACCGGCGCGGTCGCCGAGGCGGTCCGCCGGGTCGGGCTGGGTGAACCGCTGGCGTCCGGCAGGGTGCGGATCGACGTCGCCGCTGCGCTGGACCGCATCGAGGAACCGGTCGTCGCCGCCACCGAGCCGGGCCCCGGCGACGGCGGCGAACCATCGATGACGGCGGATGAGGCGGTCGAGGCCGTGATGCTCGCGGCCAACCGCGCCCCGTCTGGCGGAAACGCGCAGCCGTGGCGCATCCGGGCGCACGGCGGCGAGGTGCATATCGCCTTGAACCCGGAACGGGCGACGGCGATGGATGTCGGGTGCCGGGGCAGTGCCGTCGCGGTGGGTGCGGCCACCTTCAACGCCCGGGTCGCCGCGGCTGCCCACGGCATGCTCGCCGACGTCAAGCTCGAGCCCGGCGGGGAATCCTCGCCCCTGGTCGCCACCGTCAGGCTTTCACCCGGTGACGATCCGGAGCTGGCCGCGCTCTATGACGCGATGCTGCACCGGGAGACCAACCGCCACCAGGCCCGGCGCCCGCCCGTCTCCCCCGACGTCCTCGGGCACCTGGCCGCGGCCGCGGACCGCGAGGGTGCCCGGCTGGCCGTTCTCAGCGGGGCCGAACAGCTGCAGGCCGCCGCCCGCATCCTCGCCGCCGCCGACCGCATCCGGTACCTGACGCCGCGTCTGCACGCCGAGATGATCGCCGAGCTCCGCTGGCCCGGCGACCCCTCACCTGACACCGGGATCGACATCCGAGGCCTCGAGTTACCGCAGGCAGACCTGGTGATGCTCGATATCCTGCGGCGCCCGGAGGTGATGGCCCACCTGGCGGCATGGGGCGGCGGCGCGGCTCTCGGCGATGACACCCATGACCGGGTCGCCGGGTGCGGCGCCCTCGGCGTGGTCTGCGTGCTGGGCCGGCGGCTGGTCGATTACGCGCGGGCGGGATCGGCGGTCGAGGCGGTGTGGGTGGCCGCCCAACAGCAAGGGCTTGGTGTCCAACCGGTTTCACCGGCGTTCCTCTACGCCGTGGACGAAGCCGACCTGCGGGGCCTGTCACCTGCGTTTACCGAAGAGCTTGCGGAGCTGCAATACAATTTCCGTAAGCTCGCCGGCACCGAGGCCACGGAGTCGCAGGCGCTGATACTCCGGTTCGCTCATGCGCCGCGGCCGTCGGTGCGAAGCCGCCGCCGCAGTGTGTTTCGTTCCGTCTCGGAGGATTAGTGCCAAGAAGCCTCGAAGTTCTCGTCACCTCGGTCGCGACCGAGTTGATGGGGGTGAACGCGGCCAGCGAGGTCGAGGTCAGCCAGCGCGTGCTGGCCGACCTCGTTCAGTACTTCGGGGTCGACGTCAGCTTCCTGCGGCGCAACGATCATCAGATCCGGGCGTCGGTGTTGGTCGCGGAGTGGCCGGTACGGCCGGGCATTCCCGACCCGGACCCGTTGGCGGTGGTGCATTTCGACGATGCCGACCCGGTGTTCGCGCTCGCGGAACATCAGAAGGAACCGATCGTCTTTCGCCCCGAACCCGCCACCGACGAGTACCAGCACACGATCAACGAGGGCAGGCATGTGCCGGCCACCTCGATGGCATGTGTGCCACTGCTCTCCGGGGACATCACCTCCGGGGTCCTCGGTTTCGTCAAGTTCGGCGACCGCGATTGGACGTCGGAGGAGCTCAACGCGCTCAAGGCGATCGCATCACTGTTCGCGCAGGTGCAGGCCCGTATCGACGCTGAGGGCCAGCTTCGCTACCTGGCCGAACACGACGACTTGACGGGGCTGTTCAACCGCCGTGCGCTGTTGACGCGCCTGGACGCCCGGCTACAGGAGGGCCGGCCCGGGCCGGTCGCGGTGTTGTTCTTCGACCTGGACCGGCTGAAGGCGATCAACGACTACCTCGGCCACACCGCGGGTGACTGGTTCATCCGGACTTTGGCCGAGCGACTCAAGGAATGCGCCGACGGACCGAATATGATCGCGCGGCTCGGCGGTGACGAGTTCGTCGTGGTCCCGGCCAAACCGATGGAGGTCACCACCGCGGAGGCATTGGCTCACGAGCTGAAGCTCGCGCTGCATGAACGCGTGGCGGTCGACGGCGAGATGCTGACCCGCACAGTGAGTATCGGTGTGGCGGTGGGTGTTCCGGGTCGCGACACCACCTCAGACCTGCTCGGACGCGCCGACCAGGCAGTGCTCACCGCCAAGAACGCGGGCGGCAATCAGGTGGCGGTGTTCTCCGATGAGATGTCGCTGGACAGCGAATTCCGCAATGACATCGAGCTTCACCTGCAGAGCCAGATCGAGGGCGGCGCATTGGTTCTGCATTACCTGCCCGAGGTGGACATGCGCAACGGTGAGATCCTCGCCGCCGAGGCGTTGGTCCGCTGGCAGCATCCGACCCGCGGCTTGCTCGCACCCGATGCGTTCATCGGCGTCGCCGAATCGATCAACCTCGCGGGTGAGCTCGGGCGCTGGGTGATGCACGCTGCCTGTGCCGAGTTCTCCCGCTGGCGGGCCAGCGGTGTGGCGCAGAACGCGCTGCTGCGGATCAACGTGTCACCGGTGCAGTTGGTCACCGACGGGTTCGCCGAATCGGTGGCCGACATCCTCGACGAGTTCGGCCTCGACGGTTCATCCGTATGTCTGGAGATCACCGAAAGCGTTGTGGTGCAAGACATCGAAACCACCCGCATCACCTTGGCCGCACTCAAGGACGTCGGGGTGAAGCTCGCCATTGACGATTTCGGCACCGGTTACAGCGTGCTGACGCACCTCAAATCCCTGCCCGTCGACACGCTCAAGATCGACAGAAGCTTCGTGCGCGACCTGGGAGTCGACCGGGGCGATCTGGCGATCGTGCGGGCCATCATCGCGCTTGCCGAGGCATTCGGTCTCGAGTTGGTCGCCGAGGGAGTCGAGACCGACACCGCGGCGACGACGCTTTTGCGGCACGGGTGTCACCGCGCTCAGGGCTTCTTGTTGTCGCGCCCGCTGCCGGGTCAGGAGATGGCGTCGCTACTGGCCAAAGGGCGGATGCCCGTGCACTTTTCCGCAGCGCCACTGGGGTGAGCGGTCGTGCGTGGTGTGCAGGCTGTGGGGCAGCCTGTGGTTAGCCGTCCGGCAGGTAGGTGGGAGCGGCGGGCCGACGGGCTCAGACGTCAGCAGCTCGACCCGGCCGAACCGGCTCGCATGCTTGCTGACCAGGCAGACCCGCAGCGGGGTATCGCCGAGCGGTAGCCGGTCCGCCGCGGTCGAGCCGAGTTGGGCGGCGTCGGCGGCGATCGTGACCCCGTGTCGGGCACGCACCGCCAGCTGACCCTGCGGCGTCGTGAACACCGCGCCCACGACGGCGCCTTCCTCGAACACGATGCGGTTCAGCACGCTCTCGGCGTGCACCGTGATGCCCCGGTCGCGCGCCTGCGCCTGCAGCCAGTCGTGCACGGAAGCGTCGACATCGCCTGGTCTGGGTGTCATCGATCCGATCTCGGCGACGGCGATCATGTCGCCGTCGCCGGCCTGCACCGTGCTCGAGTGCCAGTCCGACACCCGGGAGTGCAGATAGCCGTACGGCGATGCCAGGCAACGCGCGGCCCAGTCTCCGAGCCGGGCGCCGACGAACGGGGCGACGGTGCGCCCGGACCGTGCCGCAGGGGGCTCGGACACGACCCGGACCGGCAGATCGAGGTCGCGGACAGAACTTGGCAGCGGCCCGAGGTCCGACGACACCGCGGCGAGGTAGTCGTTCGTCTCGGCGTCGGATACGCCGAGGCCCAGCCAGGAAGAGATCCGCTGGCCGGCCGAACCTACCGCCCGATCGTCTGCGGTGAAACCGACAGCGGACGCGGCGACGAAGACGTCACCACCCATGTCGGCCACCGCGATGGCGCTGGCCAGCCCCGCGGTTCCGGAGCCGGTGCACACCAGGTCAACTTCTTCATCCCAATTCACCGTTAACTACCTCAGTATTGCTCTGGAGGCTGGCGTTGACCTCGACACCAGCAACGGCCGTAGCCGATGGGCGAACAAAACGGATACGGATTGCGGACCACGACAATCCGCCACGGCCACCGAACCAAACTTGAAAAGTTTGCCGGCGTGAGAAGCGGCAACTAAAGACATATTCCACGCTGATTTGCTCGGCGGAAGCTCAAGCGGCCGTGGCGACCGCACAACGGCCCCGCCGCGCACTGCACGCCAATGTGCAGGTCGGCGCGGACCGCAAGTCATCACAGGGAGTACTTTACATACCTTTCGGCTGTTATGGGGGGACATGCATGACTTAGAGTCTTTAGCAACGGATGGCGCAGAATGGGCTGCGGACAGCCCGGTCGGGAGGGAGTTTTGCAGCGTGGCCGTATGCAGCCACTTCATCCGGATGCCCCCTGTCACTCCCATGTCGGGGATGAAAGAATTGTGCGGTTGAGTAATTTACGGCAAAGAATATTAATCGGCGGACGGCGCTACCCACGTGACTGAACAAGTCGACCGACGCTCGGACGGCACCCGGCTGCAGATCGTGCACGCCGCGGCCAGGCTCTTCGCCGAGCGGCCCTACAGCAGGGTCAGCCTCGACGACATCCTCGCCGACGCATCGGTGACCAAGGGCGCGATGTACTTCCACTTCCGCTCCAAACACGCCTTGGCGACGGCGATCGTCGAGCACCGTTCCGCGGAGGCCAAGTCGGCGGTCACCGAAGTGCTGGCGCGACGACTCTCCGGCCTGGAGACACTCGTCGACATCTGCTTTTTGGTGGCCACCGACGACATCGGTGATCACCTGGCCCGAGCCGGACTCAACCTGCTCGAATCGGTCGGACGGACCGACGGCCTGCAATCTCGTGTACTCACCGAGTGGGTCGACGCGTTCGCGGAAACCATCAAGAAAGCCGTCGGTGAGGGCGATGTCCGCAAGGACGTCGATCCGACGGGCGTCGCGCGGCTGTTGGTGTCGATGTATTTGGGCTTGCGACAGACCAGCGACTTGGCCGAACCCGAACGATTCCTGCGCGACCTCGAGGCGGTATGGACCCTGGCGGTTCCGGGCTTCGTCGCCGACGACCGCAAGGGGTACGTCATCGAGTTCATCAAGAGGCGAACCGCCATCGCCATCAGGAAGGCCAAGCCGCTGCCGGGATAATCTATGATTTGCGCCAGGCCAACGCCCCCGGTCGGCCGACGGACTCTCCGGAGGTACCCGAACCATGGTTCGCCAAGCCCGGTCTGAAGCCACACGGCGGCGAATCATCAACTCGGCGGTACACCTGTTCAACGAGATCGGTTATGACGCCACCGGATTGGGCGACATCATCGAGCATGCCGAGATGACCAAGGGTGCGCTGTACTACCACTTCGACTCAAAACAGTCGCTGGCCAACGCGATCATCGAAGAGGGAAACGCGAAGCTGCTGCACGCGTTCAACAGCATCAGCGAATCGTCGGCACCGGCGCTGGAACGCATCATCCACGGCGTATTCATCACCGTTGATCTGCTCAGCACCGACACGGTGGCCCGCAGCGGGCTTCACCTGCTCCAGGCCCTTGGCGAGTTCAGCAACGTCGCGGCGCAGCAATACGGCGCTTGGATCCGCAACATGACCTCGGGTGTCCGCGAAGCGATCGGGGAAGGTGACCTGCGGCCGGATCTCGACGCGCGGGCGGTCGGTGAGACGCTGGTCGGCGCGGTGCTGGGCATCGAAGTGCTCTCGAACGCAATGTCTTCGGGCACCGACGTGCCAGACCGCCTGATCTGGATGTGGGAACTGCTGCTGCCCGCGATCGTCACCGACGAATCGCTGCCCTATTTCCGCGAGTTCCTGGCCAGGCAGTCGATGCGCCATGCCGGATCCGGCTAGCGGCTACAGTTCCTCGTCCCACAGCCGTTCGGTGAGGTCCTGGAACGTGGCCAGCGCCACCGGGTCGTCACCGCGCAGCAGCGCCGACTTGCTCATCCTCGCCCGCACGATCGAGCTGTCCTGATGCATCAGTTCGACGACGAGGTTGGCGTGGGCCCGTACCAGCGACACCGCCGACTCGTCCGCCGGCATGGTGTGGAAGACGTCGCGAAACTTCAGCTCCATGACCGCCTCAGGGGTGTGCCCCAGCATCTCGCCGAACGCCGGGTTGGCGAACAGGATGTCTCCGTCCTCGGCGATGGCCAGCACCGGCACCGGCAGCCGCTCGAGGACCACGAGGGCGGGCAGCTCCCTCAACAGAGCCATGGGTGATTGTCCGTCCTGGCCGCCTCGACGCCTTTCCATGACCTCGATTATTACGGGTACCGCAAACACCGTCACCCACGATCCGTGATGATCACCCGCGTTCACCCCACCTAATTAACTAGGTTTACCCTGTGAGGGCGCTCTGCAGACAGGGGATCGACGATGGACCTCACTTGGTCAGATGCCGATATCGCCTTTCGCGATGAGGTGCGGGCATTTCTGGCAGACAAGCTGACGCCGGAGCTACGCCGCGCAGGCCGGTTGATGACCAGCGTCTATGCCGATCACGACGCGAGCATGGAGTGGCAGCGGATCCTGCACGAGCGGGGTTGGGCCGCGCCGGCATGGCCGGTCGCCTACGGCGGCTGCGACTGGAGCCTCACCCAGCACTACATCTTCAGCCGGGAATCCACCCTGGCCGGTGCGCCGTCGCTGTCGCCGATGGGCATCCGGATGGTGGCCCACGCGTTGATCGCCTTCGGCACCGACGAGCAGAAGGACTATTTTCTGCCCAGGATCCTGACCGGCGAGGTGTTCTTCTGTCAGGGCTACTCCGAACCCGAGGCGGGCTCGGATCTGGCGGCGCTGTCGATGGCGGCCGTCGTCGACGAAGCGGCCGGTGAGCTGGTCTGCACGGGCAGCAAGATCTGGACCACCCATGCGCGGGAGGCCAACTGGATGTTCGCGTTGGTGCGCACGACGAAGGCCCAGAAGAAGCAGCAGGGCATCACGTTCGTGCTCATCGACATGACCTCGCCGGGCATCCAGATCCGTCCGCTGGTGATGACGTCCGGCGAAGAGGTGCAGAACCAGGTCTTCTTCGACGAGGTGCGGGTCCCGATGAAGAACGTGGTCGGCAAGATCGACGATGGCTGGACGGTCGCCAAGTATCTGCTGGAGTTCGAACGCGGCGGCGGCGCCTCCTCTCCCGCCCTGCAGGTGATGGCCGACGAGATCGCCGCCGTCGCCGCCGAACAACCGGCGCCGGGCGGCGGCAAGCTGATCGACGACCCCGCGTTCGCCCGCAAGCTCGCCGACGCGCGGATCCGTACCGAGGTGCTGGAGATCCTCGAATACCGGGTGCTGGCGACCGTGGCCGAAGGCAAGAACCCCGGTACGGCGTCGTCGATGCTCAAAGTGCTCGCGACCGAACTGAGCCAGGCCATCACCGAACTCGCGATGGAGGCGGCCGGCCCCCGCGGCCGCGTGTACCAACCCCACGGCACCTGCCCGGGCGGGCCGGTGTCGGAGTTCGAGCCGCCACCGGACGGCTATCTCAGCGGTGAACCATGGCAAGCCGTCGCGCCGCTGCGCTACTTCAACGATCGGGCGGGCTCGATCTACGCGGGCAGCAACGAGATTCAGCGCAACATTCTGGCCAAAGCGGCCCTCGGACTGTGACGAAGGGCGTGGTATGGACTTCAAGCTGAGCAAGGAACAGGAACTTCTGCGCGACGGCCTGGTCAAGTTCCTCGCGACGCGGTACGACCTCGAGACGAGCCGAGCCGCGGCCAAGACCGGGGCCGGGTGGCAGCCGGAGATCTGGTCCGGCTTCGCCGACGAACTGGGTATCTTGGGCGCCGCGCTGCCCGAGGAGGTCGGCGGCAGCGGTGGCGGACCGGTGGAGATGATGGTCATCGCCGAGGCGCTGGGACAGGCGCTGGTGATCGAGCCGTACGTCGACACGGTCGTGGTGGCCGGCGGGCTGTTGCGGCGTGCGGGCGGGCCGGTGGCTACCTCGCTGCTCGAGCGCATCGTCGCGGGCACGGCCGTCGTGGCGCTGGCAGCGACCGAGGCCGCATCCGGCGACAACTGGACGCAGGTGGCGACGGTCGCCGAACGCGACGGTGACGGCTGGGTGGTGCGCGGCGCGAAGATCGTCGCCGCCAGCGCGCCGCTGGCGTCACATCTTCTGCTCACCGCACGCACCGACAACGGAATCTCGCTGTTCGTCGTCGATCTCGCGGATGCCGCCACGGGCCTGCAGGCCCATCACTATCGCACCGTCGACGATCGTCGCGCGTCCGATCTGGTCGTCGACGGTCTACGACTGCCGGGCTCCGCGCTTCTCGGCGAGGAGGGCGCAGCAGGGCCGTCGCTGGAGCAGGCCCGCGACGAGGGTGCCGCCGCGATATGTGCCGAAGCGGTGGGATGTATGCGAAAGGTGTTGGACGACACCGTCGAATACGCCAAGCAACGTCAGCAGTTCGGGCAGCCGATCGGCAGTTTCCAGGTGTTGCAGCACCGAATGGTCGACATGTACATGGAACTCGAGCAGTCGGTGTCGGCCGCTTATCTGGCGATCCTCAACCTCGAAGCCGAGCCGGCTGTGCGGGCGCGGGCGGTGTCGGCGGCCAAGGCCACCGTCGGCCGGGCCGCCCGGTTCATCGGTCAGCAGGCGGTGCAGTTGCACGGCGGGATGGGCATGACCGAGGAGCTGGCGATCGGGCACTACTTCAAACGGCTGACCGCGCTGCAGTACGAGTTCGGCTCGACCGATCACCATGTGACCCGCTACGCCACGCTGACGCGCGCCTGACTGTTTTTCGTTTTTCGCCCAAAGGGACAAAGGGGTGGAAAAGCCCAGGTGCGACGCGCCAAAACGTCGAACAGCTAGGCCCGTAGCTGCTGATCGATGTAGGCGGTCACGACATCGGTCAGCGCCCGCAACTCACGACTGACGTCGATCGGCTCCGACACCGTCATCCTCGCCACCATCGCACCCATCAGCGCCGTCCAGATCAGGTTGCCGACCGCATCGGCGTGCGCGGCGTCGAGACCTTCGGCGACATAACGGCCCAACCTGGTCAGCGTCGAGAACAACTCCCCGAGATGACGTTGCTGCGCAGCGGTGCGCCCGGTCCGGGTCGCGATCAGAATCTCAAGGGCAGCAACCGATGTCGGGCTCAGAAACGCATCGGCGACCGCGTTGATCACCAGCTCGGTGCGCTCCCGGCCGACGTGCGCGCCGAGCCGGGGTTGCAGTTCGCCGAGGCAGGCCCGCAGCTGAGCGAAGCCCTCGTCGACGACCGCCATCAGCAGTCCGTCGCGGTCGCCGAAGTGGTACTGGACGACCCCCCACGTCACACCGGCACGCTCGGTGATGTGCTTGGCGCTCGCCGCGCCGAAACCCTCGTCGAGCACACACCGGACGGTCTCGGCGATGACCGTCGCGCGGGTGCGGTCCGCGCGCTCCTGCTTGCCGTTGGCGGGACGGCGCGGGGCGACGTTGCGCGTCATGGCCGAGCGTGGCCCGCGGCTACTTCTTGAAACGCCCGGCGAACCCGCGCAGCGGCACGTCGGCGCTGGTGAGAATTCCCGGCGGCGCGGCGACGACCGACCGGATCGCATGCAGCGCAGGCATTCCGGTCACGGTCATCCCGATCGACGCGAAGGACCCCGGATCCGAAAGGTCCACACCGGGTTTCGGGAAGATCATGTGCTTGTTGTAGATGCACGGATCACCCTTGATGTGGGTGATGTAGCAACCCTGGATATCCCAATGCGGGTCGGTGTGCGGGGTCATCTGCCACTCCAGGTGAGTCTCGACCCGAGGCACCCCGTCCACCATGCCCTGGTACTTGATGTAGCTGCCGCCCAGCGAGCCCTTCGGCAGCTGGTACCAACCGAGGTCGACATCCTTTGTGCAGGCGCCCAGTTCGTAGCTGAAGGTCACCTCGTCGAGATCGATGTCGAAGCAGTCGGCCATCATCAGCACACTGTCGGCGAAGACACGGGTGTACTTCTCGAGCATGCCCGGGATCTCCGGATCGTCGACCGGCCTGCCGTAACCGACCTCGACCCAGGTGTCCTTGGAGTGATGACACGACACGTCGACGGACTCGATCGTGGTGACATTCTCGATCTCGGCGACGTCGGCCGAACACACCACGCCCAGAATCTGGTTCACGCCGGGGTTCATTCCGGTGCCGTAGAACGTCGCGCCGCCCTTCTCACACGCCGCCTGCAGCAGTTGCGACACCGGCTTACCCGACGGATGCGGGTGATTGGTGTCCCGGTGCCAGCCGGTGATCCAGTCCGCGGTGGTGACGATGTTGATGCCGGCCTCCAGCACCTTGACGTACAGGTCCTCGTCGGGAAACACCCCGTGGAAGGTCAACACGTCGGGCTTGGCCGCGATGATCTCCTCGACCGTGCCGGTGGCCGTCACCCCGACCGGGTCGATGCCGACGATCTCGCCTGCATCGCGACCGATCTTTTCGGGTGTGTAGCAATGTAATCCGACGAGCTCCAGATCGGGGTGCTGCCCGATCCGCTTAATCATCTCGGTGCCCAGGTTGCCGGTCGCGACCTGGAAGACACGAATCGGGCGTGCGCTCATGCGGGACAGCCTTTCTCGAAGTGACGTGATCGCAGCTCGGCGGCCGAACCGCCGAGCCCGTCGGGGTAGAACTGGGTGGCCCACTTGCGGATCGCGGTGAATCCCTCGTACTCGGAGCCGGCCAGTGCGGGCGGATCGGAATACCGTTGGTGCGACCAGATGTGAATGTCCTGGGTGAACTGCCGGATGACTTCCTCGCCGAACTGCCGAGCCTTCGCCGCCGCCCGCTCCGGGTCCTTGACGGCATTCTTCGGGCGGCCGATGTAGACCGTGAAGCGCACATCGGAGCTGCGCTCGTCGACGGGGGTGACCGCCGAGATGGTCCGGTTGTCCACCATGCCCCAGCTCTTGGTGACGGCGATGCCCAGCCCGCCGTTGATCGCCTCGACCCCGCTCTTGACGTCGTCGATCGACTGGTTCTCGTCGCCCTCGAACGTGATGGTGAAGTCGACAAACGACACCGGCTGGTCGAAATCGTGGCGGGTGAACACCGGCACGATCGGCGTCTGGTGCACGTACTTGAAATGCGCGAAGTCGACACCGTTTTCCAGGACGTACTGCGGATGCAGTTCCAGGCCCTCCCGAAACAGCGTCATCTGCGGGTAGTAGTCGTCGGCGCTGCTGCCGTCGGCGAAGCTGGCGAATACGTCCGGTGCGTCGAAATATGGTGGGCGGCCGTCGATGTCGTGCCAGATGTAGATCGACTCATTGCGCTCGACGACGGGGTAGCTGCGGATGCGCTTGCCCCGGTTCGGTCGGCTCTCGTACGGGATGCAGACGTTGCGTCCCTCCTTGTTCCACTGCCAACCGTGGAACGGGCACTGGATGACGTCGCCCTCCACATGGCCCCCGTAGCCCAGGTGGGCACCCAGGTGCTCGCAGTAGGCGTCCATCACTACAGCCTCATCGGAGGCGGTGCGCCAGCAGATCATCTCGCGGTCGAAGTACTTCATCCGCCGGACCTCGCCCGGCTGAACCTCGGCCGACCAGGCGACCTGAAACCACCCGGTCGGTTTCATCGACAACGGCGGCTTGGCCATCGGCGTCCTCTCGTCGACACGGCCGGACGGCAAAATGATAGAGCACTCAATGATAAAAATGCCAGTTGGTTGGCCAACACCGACGCCCGGCCGGACAGAATGACCCCGTGGCCAATCGCATCCAGACCCTGCTCGGTGTCGACTATCCCGTCGTCCAGGCGCCGATGACCTACATCGCCCGCGCCGAACTCGCCGCGGCCGTCTCGGACGCCGGCGGGCTCGGCATGATCGAAACGCTCACTCCCGAAGGGCGCACCGACCTGTTGCGCGTGCGCGACCTCACCGACAAGCCGGTCGCGGCGAACCTCATGATCCAGGGCTGGAAATCCGATCCGTCGATCGTCGACACGCTGGCCGCGGCCGGGGTGCGCCACGTCTTCACCTCGGCGGGTCACCCGGGCTTGTTCACCGCGCGGCTGCACGACGCCGGGATGACGGTCGCGCACGTGGTGGGATCGCTGAAGGGCGCGCTGAAAGCCGTCGACGCGGGAGTCGACGCGTTGGTGGTCGAAGGCGTGGAGGGCGGCGGGTTCAAGTCTCTGTTGGGAGCGTCGACGGTGGTCCTGCTGCCGCTGATCGCCGATCACGTCGACTTGCCGATCATCGCGGCGGGCGGCATGTGTGACGCACGGTCGGCCGCAGCCGCACTGGTGTTGGGCGCCGAGGGTGTTCAGATGGGCACGCGGATGCTGGCCAGCCTGGAGTCCGCGGTGCACGCCAATTTCAAGAACGCGATCGTCGAGGCCGACGACTCGGGCACCGTGCTTCTCGCCGTTCCGGGCAACCCGACGATGCGGGTCCTGCGCACCGGTATGGCCACGCGGGATGCCGCCGACGCCGGACTTCTCGGCGAGGTCACCCGGCTCTATTTCGACGGCGACATGGAAGCCAGCGTCGCCAACACCGGGCAGGTGTCGTCGCGCATCGCCGAGCTGCTACCGGTGGCAGATATCGTGCAGCGGACGTGGAAGGAGATCGAAACGGCCTTGGCTGCCGCGCGATCCCGCACGGGGATGTGACGGCGCCGACGGACGGCTCCGAACGCTAGGCGACTTCCTCCAGCGTGCGCACGACACCCGCCGACTGGGGGCAGACCGCGCGCTTGGTCCGCGGACCCCGGGCCCGCTGGCGCAATGTGATGAACGAGCCCGAGCGGACGACGCCCACCGGCCCTGAACCGGCGAAGCGTGCGATGCCGCTTGCCCGCATTACGAACGCCGCCTTGGCCTGGCGGTAACCCAGCCGGATGCCCGCAGCGACGATGACCAACAGACCGGCGACGCCCGGCAGCGCCAACGCGGCCAGCGCGGTCAACGAGGCAGGCACCAGAACCGCGCTGACGACGTGGTCGAGGAACCACTTCGCGGCTGGCGGCTTGGCCGCCTCGGATGCCGCCGGCACCGTCCCCGCTACCGAGAGGGGCTTGTTCAACCCGCTGCTGACGACGGTTCCGAGCGCGGCGCGCGGGGTCATGGTGCCGAACAGCGGCGCACCGGCGGGTGCGAGATACGGCACCTGCGCCATCTGGGGACCGAACAACGGGGCCTCGCCGGCGGGCACCGGTGTCGGCCGTTCAGACGTGACGGGCCCGGCGAACACCGGCGGCGTCACCGGCGGCACGGTGACCATCAAGGCGTACAGGTTCCGGGGCACGTAAACGATCGGAACAACGGCCTCGACGACCGTGCTGAGCATGTACTGCATCGAGGTGATGACGTCAGTGATCGGGGTCTTCGACGTCGGCAGCGCCGCCAAGGTGCGCGGCACCGTCTCCATCACCTGCACCACGGTGGTGAAAGCGTTGGTGATCGGCTCGATCGCCTTCAGGAACTGTGTGGAGTAATAAGGCGAGAACCTGTCAGGCACACCCTCCGGTGCGGGCGGGGTGCGGGTCAGCGCGGACTGCAGGCTGGATCGCCAGCTGGGTTTCGGCGACGCCGACGCGGGCGCCGTCGGCTCGGGCGAGCCGGCCGCCGGTGTCGTCGAGGCCGCTGCCGGCGTGGTGTCGGCGGCGCCATCCGGGTCGGCCGCGGGCAGGATCGTGACCTCGGAGTCCTCGGCCGTGGTGTTCTCGTCCACGTCCGAGACACCGGCTGCGGCATCGTCCTCGTCGTCCGTGACGAGATCGGTCGACGCGGGTTCTTCGGCCTCCCCGGTGGTCGCCGTGTCGTCCTCAGCGAAAGGCGTGGCGCCCACCCGCACGATGCCCGTGGTGAACTTCGGCGTGCGGATGCCGAAACCAGCGGTCAATTTGTTCGACGGCTTGCTCGACGACTCCTGACCCTGGTCTGTGCCCGTCGTGCCCTGGCTTGATGTCGATGAACCACCCGTGTCGGAGTCCGCCGCGGCAACCGCGCCGGCACTGCCGATGAACAGGCCAAGTGCGAGCGTGCACACGCCCGCCGAGATGCGCAAAACTGACGTAGGGATGATCGCCTCCGTCCAGCAAGCCCCCGCCCGCGAATAGTCGCTGGCCATTGTCGCACAGAGTGGTGGTCAACTGCACCAAACCGCTGCGAAATCGGCGCGACACGGTGGCTCCCCGTCCCTCACAGACGGTTGCTGATCCCATTTCGCGATTCGGCTATTCGGCCGCAATTCTTCGAACGCTGACGTTTGCGGGATGCATCGGCAATTTACTCCGCGTTTGCTTGTTTCCATTGAAATGCACGGAACGTAAAGGCGGCGTCGGAGGTTGCCAGTGCCTTGGGTGTGCTGGTCCGATTTACGCAATATTGAATCTCTGCTTGTTTGCGTCTTCGCCGGGGGCGACGATGTGACCGTGCCGCGCACGAGACGTGTCGTTGTTCTGGGAGCGGGGTTCGCAGGCCTGTGGGCGGCGCTGGGAGCCGCGCGCCGGCTTGATGAACTCGGGACGCCCCCGGATGCCGTCGAGGTCATTTCCGTCAGCGCGCAGCCGTTCCACGACATCCGGGTCCGCAATTACGAGGCCGATCTGAGCCCCTCCCGGATCCCGCTGCACAAGCTGCTCGAACCCGCCGGCGTCGGCCACGTCACGGCTGAGGTGACGGGAATCGACGCGTCGACGGCGACGGTGCGCCTCGCGGGCGGTGCGACGCTGGACTACGACCGGCTCGTGATGGCGCTGGGCAGCACGGTGGTCAAACCGGACCTGCCGGGGCTGGCCGAATTCGGCTACGACGTCGACACCTACGACGGCGCGACCAAGCTTCACACCCACATCCGGCACCTGGCCCGGCACCGGTCCGATCCGGCAGCGGCGACGGCGGTGGTCGTCGGCGCCGGCCTCACCGGCATCGAGATCGCCAGCGAGCTGCCGTCGATGCTGTCCGAGGCGCTCGGCCCGGCCGTCACACCACGGGTGATCCTCGTCGACCGCAACCCGCACATCGGCTCGGACATGGGCGAGTCGGCCCGCCCGGTCATCGAAGATGCCATGGCGCACAACAACATCGAGACCATCACGGGTGTGGGCGTCAGCGCCGTCGACGGCCACGGTGTGACGCTGTCGACGGGCGAGGCCATTCCCGCGGCCACCGTGGTGTGGTGCGCCGGGATGCGCGCGAACCCGCTGACCGCACAACTCGGTGTGCCCTGCGACAGGCTGGGCCGCCTACCCGTTGACGACTATCTCCGCGTCAAGGGCGTGCCGGGGGTGTTCGCCGCCGGTGATGTGGCGGCGGCGAGGATGGACGACGAGCACCTCTCGGTGATGTCGTGTCAGCACGGCCGGCCGATGGGCCGCTATGCGGGCCACAACGTGATCGGCGACCTGCTGGGCGCACCCCTCCTGCCGCTGCGGATCCCTTGGTACGTAACGGTTCTCGATCTAGGGCCCGCCGGCGCGGTCTACACCGAAGGCTGGGACCGCCAAGTGGTCAGCACCGGCGCGGACGCCAAGGCGACCAAGATGACCATCAACCGTCAGCGCATCTATCCTCCGCTCACCGGCGATCGCGCCGCGCTGCTCGCGGCGGCGGCCCCGCAAGTGCAGGCCGCCCCGGCATACGGGCACTAGGGTCTGCCGTTGCGCTCGCGATGCTTGCAGCCCGGCCAGCAGCACGGCCGACGCATCCCCTCTTCCAGTTCCTCCTGGGTGCGACGGATGCGCCGCTCACGGGTCGCCGCCTGCTTGGCGTCCTCAACCCAGCAGATGAACTCGTTGCGCGCCAGCGGCGTGATGTCCTTCCATGCAGCCAATGCCTTCTCGTTGGAGACCAACGCCGACCGCAGATCCGCGGGTAGCTTATGGACCACCCCGCCGGGTACTCGCTGACTACTCACGGCGGCCACGATAATCCAGCCTCCTTGCCGAACGTGTGTCGTGAAGCCAATTGCTCAGTGCGGCGCCTATTCTCGGCGCATGCTCGAGTCTATCGAGGACCTCGTGGTCATCCACACCGACGGCGGCTGCCGGCCCAACCCAGGACCGGGCGGCTGGGGGGCGGTGTTGCGGCACCGGCACCACGTCCGCGAGATGTACGGCGGTGAACCCGCTCAAACCAGTAACAACCGGATGGAGCTGATGGCGCCGATCATGGCGTTGGAGGCTCTCACCCGACCGGTGGTGGTCCATCTACACACCGACAGCACCTACGTCCGAAACGGCATCACGAAGTGGGTGCTCGGCTGGCAGCGCAACGGCTGGATGACGGCGGCCAAACAGCCGGTGAAGAACGTCGACCTCTGGCAGCGGCTGCACGAGGCGTGCGCCCGCCACCGGGTCGAATGGTTCTGGGTGAAGGGGCACGCGGGTGTCGCCGACAACGAACTGGCCGATGCGCTGGCGACCCGCGGGTTGCAAGAAGCCCTCGCCCTGCAGCAGCCGGTTGCCGGGCCTTCTGTGCGGTGATTGGCGCATTGATTGGCGCATTGATTGGCGCATCGATTGGCGCTTTGTCGCGCCGAGGCCTTATTTTCTCCGAGTGATGTCCTCCGCTGTACACGCAGTCGCTCGCTGGACCCTTCCCTTCCTGACCGTGGCCGCGGTGGCCGGCGCGGGTCTACTCGCGGACCCGGTGACGGCCGGCCCGGGCCCGCAGGCGCGGCTCGCCGCAGAGGCGAACCCGTTGGCCGGAATGCCGTTTTACGTCAACCCGCAGTCGAAGGCCAGGGTCGCCGCGGACGGCGCCAATCCGCCGAGCCCGGAACTGAACGCCATCGCCAACACACCGACGGCCTACTGGATGGATCACCTGTCCACTCCCGCGGTCGACGCGAAGTACATCGCTGACGCGCAAGCGGCAGGCGCCATGCCGATCCTGGCGCTGTACGGGATCCCCAACCGCGACTGCGGAAGCTTCGCCGCCGGCGGGTTCGGGTCCGCCGGCGCGTACCGCGGTTGGATCGACGGGGTCGCGGCCGCCATCGGGTCGGGTCCGGCCGCGGTCATCCTTGAACCCGATGCGCTCGCCATGGCCGACTGCCTGTCGGCAGACCAGCGACAGGAACGGTTCGACCTGATCCGCTACGCGGTCGACACCCTGACCCGCAACCCGGCCACCGCCGTGTATGTCGACGCCGGGCATCCGCGCTGGGTGAGCGTGGAGGACATGGCCGCCCGGCTCAACGAAGTCGGGGTGACCAAGGCGCAGGGATTCAGCCTCAACACCGCGAACTTCTTCACCACCGAGGAGTCGATCGGCTACGGCGAGGCGATCTCCGGGCTCACCAACGGCGCCCACTACGTCATCGACACGTCACGCAACGGCGCCGGCCCGACCGACGACGAGCTGTACTGGTGCAATCCGAAGGGCCGGGCGCTCGGTGTCCCGCCGACGACCCAGACCGCGAGCCCGAATGCCGACGCCTACCTGTGGATCAAACGCCCGGGTGAGTCCGACGGGTCGTGTAACCGCGGCGAACCCGCGGCGGGACGATTCGTCAACGATTACGGCATCGAGCTCGCCCGCAACGCGGGCTGGTAGGAGCGTTTAGTGGCGGGCGCCTGGTGGTCGTCGGTCTAGAAAACAGATCGAGATCGACGTAATGTCCGCCGTCGCAGTGGATTGCGTCGGCATCTCGCGCTCGTTAACAAATTCCACCCGACGGCCTGGAGTGCGCGGGCTGTTTGTCGGTTCTCGAATGTATGTTCGAAGTATGTCGGGGAGCGGGTTGCAGGCGGCGATCGCCGAACTGCGTGCGGCCTATGAACAGGTGGCCGCCTGCGATCTGAGCTTGTTGACCCGCCCCGATCTGCTGGCCGCCCTCGATGAGATCGAAACGCTGTCGTGCCGGCTGCCCACGATCAGCCAGCGCGTGCTGGCGCGGCTGCAGACCGAGACCACACCGCAGGAAATGGGC
>NZ_ATDN01000019.1 GCF_004014805.1 Mycolicibacterium elephantis DSM 44368 | reverse complement strand
CGCGCACCCGCAACCGCGCGCGGCGACGTACCCGCGGCGGCAAGCCGGTGACCGGGCATCCCGCGTCGGCGACGACCGAGCAGGCCGGCGCCGACGGCGACGCCCCCGCGGCCGACGAGAACGCGACGCCCCGCCGTCGCCGTCGTCGGCGCCGGTCGGGTAAGGCGCCGGCCAGCGCCTCCTAGGGAGGCGTCCGCCGGGCGATGGTCAAACCCGAACGCCGCACCAAGGCCGATGTGGCGGCGGCCCTGGCGATCGTCGTGGTGGTGGCCGTCGTCGCGCTGTTGGTCTGGTGGCACAGCGACGCGCGCGCAACGATCAGCAGGCCAGCTGCCGAGCCCGTTCCCAAGCTGACCCCCGCCAGGGAGGTGCCTGCGGCGTTACGGCAGCTGTGGACGGCGTCCAGCCCGAAGACCGACGCGCCGGTGGTGGTCGCCGGCAGCGTTGTCACCGGGGACGGCGACGTCGTCGAGGGCCGCGACCCGGCGAGCGGCGAGGTGTTGTGGAGTTACTCCCGCGACCTTCCGTTGTGCGGGGTCACCTCGGTGTACGAGTACGCGGTGGCGGTGTACCCCGATGCCCGCGGGTGTGGTCAGGTCAGCACCATCGACGCCGGCACCGGGATGCGCGGGCCGGCCCGCACCGGCTATGCCGATCCCGAGGTGACGCTGTCGTCGGACGGCACCACCGTGCTGTCGGCCGGCGACTCCCGACTCGAGCTGTGGCGCTCCGACATGGTCAGAATGCTCAGCTACGGTGCCATCGACGCCCCCATCAAGCCCGATATCCCCGTGCTGCCGCTGTGCCGGCTGGTCTCCGCGGCGGCCAGTTCGAGCGCGGTCTCGGTGCTGGAAGCCTGCCCGCACGAACCGGACCTGCGGCTGACCCTGTTGCGGCCGTCCGACGAAGAGGACACCCCCGAGCTGAAGTACGTGCCGTTGGAGGGTGTGGCCGACGGCTCGGGTGCGCGCGTCATCGCCGTCGCCGACACCACGACCGCGGTGTACCTGCCGACGCCCAAGCCGACGGTGGACGTCATCGACGAGACCGGCGCGACGATCGCCAGCACGGAACTGCCCGCGCCACCGGCACCCGACGCGACGACCTCGCGCGTCGGCGACCTGATCACATGGTGGACCGGCGACAGCGTGATGGTGTTCTCCGCCAACGGGCTTCGTTACAAGTACTCGGTCACGCCCGCCGGTGCCGACGTGCCGCTAGGGCCGGCCACGGTGATGGCCGGCCGGCTGCTGGTGCCGGTGACCGGGGGTTACGACGTGTTCGATTCGGCGACCGGACAGGGTGAACGTCACATCCCGGTGGCCCGGCCGCGGATGTCGACGACCGTGGTTCCGGCGGTCGCGGGTTCGCTCGTGATCGAGCAGCGCGGCGACGAGCTGGTCGCGCTCGGTCCCTGACCGTCCGCCGGTCACTCGCCGGCGCCGAGATGGACGAAATGGTGCGAACTACTCGCACTCTTCCGCCCGTTTGTCCCTTTGGGCGTTTAAAGCTCGGGGGCGAACGTCGGCAGCGGCGTGTCGTTCTTCCAGTACTCCAGCAGCGCGTCGGCCAGCTCGCGATACGCGACCGAGCCCTTGTTCTTCCGGCCGGCCAGCACCGAGGAGCCCGAAGCGGAGGCCTCGGCGAACCGCACCGTGCGCGGAATCGGCGGCGCCAGCACGGGCAGGTCGTACCGGTCGGCGACGTCGAGCAGCACGTCGCGACTGTGCGTGGTGCGCGAGTCGTACAGCGTCGGTAACGCGCCCAGCAGCCGAAGGTCGGGGTTGGTGATCTGTTGGACGTCGGTGATGGTGCGCAGGAACTGGCCGACGCCCCGGTGCGCCAGCGTCTCGCACTGCAGCGGCACGATCACGTCGTCGGCGGCGGTCAGCCCGTTCAGCGTCAGCACACCCAGCGACGGCGGGCAATCGACGATCACCACGTCGAACCGGTCGCCGAACTTTGCCAGCGCCCGTTTGAGCGCATACTCCCGACCGGCCCTCATCAGCAGCATCGCCTCGGCGCCGGCGAGGTCGATGTTGGCGGGCAGCAGGGTCATCCCCTCTGCGGTGTCGACCAGCGCGGCGTCGGGTTCCACGTCGCCGAGCAGCACCTCGTGGATCGAGACCGCCAACTTGTCGGGATCGTGCCCCAGCGAGAACGTCAGGCAGCCCTGCGGGTCCAGATCCACCAGCAGCACCCGTTTGCCCTTTTCGGCCATCGCCGCGCCCAGGGACGCGACCGTCGTCGTCTTGGCCACGCCACCTTTTTGGTTTGCGACCGCAAGAACCCGCGTCACACTGCCCATCCTGGCACGCCCCCGCATATTGCGACGCGGCGTGGGGCAGAATTCGAGGGCGTGGGCGACGGGCCACTGAGGCGAGCAGCAGAAGGCAGTGCCGAGCGGCACCGGCTGCTCCTGCTCCGCCACGGTGAGACCGAGTGGTCCCGCTCCGGTCAGCACACCGGACGCACGGAACTGGACCTCACCGACACCGGCCGCACGCAAGCCAAGCTGTCCGCCGACGCACTGGCGGTGCTCGACCTCGACCACCCGCTCGTGGTGTCCAGCCCGCGCAGCCGCGCGCTGGTCACCGCCGAACTCGCCGGGCTGACCGTCGATCAGGTGTCGCCCCTTCTGGCCGAATGGGATTACGGCGACTACGAAGGCCTCACCACCGAGGAGATCCGCAAGAGCCGGCCCGACTGGCTGGTGTGGACGCACGGCTGTCCCGGCGGTGAGAGCGTGCAGGAGGTCAGCGACCGGGCCGACCGCGCGATCGCATATGCGTTGGAGCACATGCAATCTCGTGACGTGCTGTTCGTCGGTCATGGCCACTTCTCCCGCGCCGTGATGACGCGCTGGGTCGAGTTGGCGTTGTCGGAAGGAGCCAGGTTCGCGATGGTCGCAGCATCGATCTCGGTGTGCGGCCACGAGCACGGCGTGCGCCAGATCAGCGCACTGGGACTGACGGGCCATCGCCACCCGTGCCTGCCGACATGACCCGCGAACCGTCCTTCGTGCTCGCCTCCCGCGGGGCCGTCGTCGCTGACGGGGTGCACACCTCCTTTCCCGCCGTCGCCGACGCACGGGCGGCGCTCGCCTCCCACAGCGCGCCGATCATCGTGGGCGCCTTGCCTTTCGACATGACGAAACCGGCGGCGCTGATCCGGCCGCAGGCGGTGCAGTTCCTCGACGCGCCGCCGCAGTGGCCGTTGCGTCCGCTGCCGTCGGTGCGCGTCGTCGAGACCCGCCCCGAGCCCGATCAGCATCGCGAGCGTGTCGAAGCCGCGTTGCAGCGCCTGCGGGATCCGGCCAGCCCGCTGCAAAAGGTGGTGCTGGCCCGTGCGTTGCGGCTGGCCGCCGACGGCCCGATCGACGCGCGCACCGTGCTGGATCGCCTCGTCGCCGCCAATCCCGCGGCCAACGCGTTTCTCGCCGACCTGACCGCGGCCGGCGGAGGGTTTTCCGGTTCCGCCCTGGTCGGCGCGAGTCCCGAGCTGTTGGTGGCCCGGCGCGGTGATCAGGTGGTCTGCGCGCCCTTTGCGGGTTCTGCGCCCCGACTAGCCGACGCCGACGCCGACGAGGCCAGCGGCGTTGCGTTGGCCGCGTCGGCCAAGGACCGCCACGAGCACCAGCTGGTGGTGGACGCGATCTCCGAGGCGCTCGGCCCGCTGTGCGCCCACCTCGACGTCGCACCCGAACCCAAGCTGCGCAAAACCGACGCGGTCTGGCACCTCTACACCACGATCGCCGGGCAGCTGCGCGACAAGTCAATCACCGCACTGGATTTGGCGATCTTGTTGCATCCGACACCGGCGGTGGGCGGGGTGCCCGCCGACGCGGCCGCCGAGCTGATCACCGAGCTGGAGGGTGACCGGGGCTTCTATGCCGGCGCGGTGGGATGGTGCGATCAGCGCGGCGACGGCCGCTGGGTGGTGTCCATCCGGTGTGCTCAGCTGTCGGCAGACCGGCGCACCGCCACCGCCTATTCGGGCGGCGGGATCGTGGCCGAATCCGATCCTGACGACGAAGTAGCCGAAACAACAAGCAAATTCGCGACGATCATGTCGGCACTCGGAGCGCACCCGTGACCGAGCTCATCCGCCGAGTTCGGCCGGGCGACGAGGCGGAGCTGACGGCGATGATTCACGAGCTCGCGGAGTTCGAACACGCCGGTGATGAATGCTCGGTCACCGAAAGTCAGTTGAGCCAAGCGCTTTTCGGCGACACTCCGGCAGTGTGTGGACACCTCGCGGAGGTCGACGGGGAGGTGGCGGCCACCGCCTTGTGGTTCCGCAACTTCTCCACGTGGGACGGCGTCGCGGGCATCTATCTCGAAGACCTCTACGTGCGTCCGCGGTTTCGGCGACGCGGCTTGGCGCGCAGGTTCCTTGCGACGCTGGCCCGTGAGTGCGTCGACAACGGCTTCACCCGGCTGTCGTGGGCGGTGTTGAACTGGAACGTCGACGCGATCGCGCTCTACGACGCAGTGGGCGGCAAGCCGCAGACCGAGTGGACCACCTATCGGGTGTCCGGCCCGGAGTTGTCGGCGTTGGCCGCGGAACTCTGACCGGCGTCGTGAGCCCCCAGCCACTGCAGCGTGGACGGGCTGAACAGCAGCCCCAGCGTGGCCAGCGCCACGATCGCCACGATCGCGCCGTAGACCCACTGATGTGAACCCACCGCCATGTACCAGGCCACCGGCAGCAGCAGCAGCTGCGCGAACACCGCGATGCCGCGGCCCCAGCGCCGGCCGGTCCACAACGCCCACCCCGCGGCGGCCACCCCGCCGCCGATGATCGCGAACCAGGCGGCGGTGCCGAAGAAGTTCATGCCGGGCTGCTCGGTGCCCGACAAACCGCTCGCCACGTATATGACGGCGGCCACCAGACCGCCGAGGCCTTCGAGGCCGACGAGAACAGCGGCCTGGCGAACGGTCGACGGTGCGGGAACGGTCACGCCCGTAGGTTACCGACTGACAGGCGGGTCGGCCTCTGTCGCCTATGAGTCGCCTATGAGGAGTAGCTGAAGAACCCGCGTCCGCTCTTGCGGCCGAGTTCGCCGGCCTCGACCTTGCGCATCAACAGCGCCGGCGGGGCGTACAACCGCTCTTTGGTCTCGGCGTACATCGACTCTGCCACCGCCATCGTGGTGTCGAGCCCGATGAGGTCGGTCAGCGCGAGCGGACCCATCGGGTGGTTACACCCGCCGACCATCGCTTTGTCGATGTCTTCGGGGCTGGCAAGCCCGGCGTCGGCCATGCGGATCGCCGACAGCAGATAGGGAATCAGCAACGCGTTGACGATGAAGCCGGCGCGGTCCTTGGCCGTGACGACGGTCTTCCCCAGCTGTTTGTCGGCGAACGCCTTTGCGCGGCTTAGGCTTTCATCGGATGTGACCTGGCACGGGATGATCTCGACCAGCGGCATCACCGGCGCCGGGTTGAAGAAGTGCAGCCCGAGGACCCGTTCCGGGCGGTCGGTGGCGGCCGCCAGCTGCATGATCGGAATCGACGACGTATTGCTCGTGATCAGCGCATCGGGCCGGACGATCTTGCCGAGCGCGGCGAAGATCTCGGTCTTCACCTTGAGGTCCTCGACCACTGCTTCGACCACCAGATCGCAGTCGGCGAGGTCTTCGAGCCTGTCGGTGAAGCGGACGCGCCCGCGGATGTCGTCGCGCTCGGCTTGCGTGAGTTTGTTCTTGCGCACCGCGGCGTCCAGCGATGTGTCGAGCCGGCGAATGCTCGCGTCGATCAGCTCTTGGTTGATCTCGCGCAGCACCACGTCGACGCGCGCGCGTGCCGATACCTCCGCGATGCCGCAACCCATGATGCCGCCGCCGATGATCCCTACGGCTTTCTCCACGTTCGCTCCCTTCGAAGGGCATCGTCCGGCCGCAGCCGGGCCCAGATGTGGTCGTCATGGTAATCAAGCGCGCCGGCCGGCCGACGCCCGCTCGGCGCCGGAAGCAGGGTCAGCCGCACGCGGCCGCGGGGTTCGTCCGGCTAGGCTCAGGCCTCGTGCGCGCCGTCCTGATCGTGAACCCCAACGCGACGTCGACGACTCCCGCCGGGCGCGACCTGTTGGCACACGCGCTGGAAAGCCGGGTCAAGCTGACCGTCGCACACACCGATCACCGCGGACACGCCATCGAGATCGCCCGGAACAGCGCCCGCGACGGCGTCGACGTGCTGATCGTGCACGGCGGCGACGGCACGGTCAACGAGGTGGTCAACGGGATCCTCGACGTCGGAGGCCCAGGGGCCGCCGCGCCGGCGGTCGGCGTCGTTCCCGGCGGGTCGGCCAACGTGTTCGCTCGGGCGTTGGGCATCAGCCCGGACCCGATCGAGGCCACCAACCAGCTCATCGATCTGCTGTCGAGCTCCCGGCGCCGCAGAACCTGGCGGCGGATCGGCTTGATGGACTGCGGGGAGCGTTGGGCGGTGTTCACCGCGGGCATGGGGGTCGACGGCGATGTGGTCGCCGCCGTCGAGGCGCAGCGCAGCAAGGGTCGCAAGGTCACCGCGTCCCGCTATGTCCGGGTCGCGATCCGCGAGGTGTTGGCGAGCGCCCGCAAAGAGCCGTCGCTGACGCTGTACCTGCCGGACCGTGAGCCGGTGACCGGGGTGCACTTCGCCTTCGTGTCGAACGCCAGCCCGTGGACCTACGCCAACAACCGGCCGGTCTGGACGAACCCGACGACAACCTTCGAAACCGGGCTGGGTGTGTTCGCCGCGACCAGCATGAGCGTGTGGGCCAACCTTCGGCTGGTGCGACGGATGTTGTCGCGGCGGCCGCGCATCGAAGCCAAACACCTGATCCGGGACGACGATGTGCCGTGGGTGCGAGTGACGAGCGACACGGCGGTCGCCTGCCAGATCGACGGTGATTTTGTGGGTCTGCGCGACTCGATGACGTTCACGGCGGTCCCCGACGCGCTGAGCGTGCTGGCGCCTCCCGCAAAAACCACTTCTGAGCTGCAGTAATCGGATTTTGCGGCCTGGTTCAGGGCGCAGGTGGATCAAGTGTAGTACAACCGAATGAGTGATCCGCTAACGACCGTGTGTAGTGAGATTGCGCACTTGTTAACTCATGAGTATTGACATCTGTCCAGCCTGTGAAAGCATCGGAAGCAACAGCAGTGCAGAAACATTTCCTGTGCACGCGTTAGACAGCCGAAGAAAAGCTCGTGCGCCCCGCTGCGCACATGTAAGGAGAGTTATAACTATGGATTGGCGCCACAAGGCGGTCTGTCGTGACGAGGATCCGGAACTGTTCTTCCCGGTGGGGAACAGCGGGCCGGCGCTGGCACAGATCGCGGACGCGAAGCTGGTCTGCGATCGCTGTCCCGTCACGACAGAGTGCCTCACCTGGGCTTTGGAGTCCGGGCAGGACGCCGGCGTGTGGGGCGGAATGAGCGAGGACGAGCGGCGCGCGCTCAAGCGGCGTAACGCCCGCACCAGGGCCCGCAGCAGCGTCTAACTCGCAGTACAAACGCAAAAGATTACGGCCCCGATGAAAATCGGGGCCGTAAGTCTGTGCAAATTCAATTTGGGTCATTCCGCGATATAAAAGCCATTTTGCGCAATCGCAACGCTCATTGCGCGGCTCGGCCGCCCCAGCTCACTGCGCGGCTCGGCCGCCCCAGCTCACTGCGCGGCTCGGCCGCGGCGGCCGATCGGTACCCGCAGCACCGCATCCGTTCCCCCATCGGGTCCGTCGTGCATCTCCAACGACCCATCCAGTTCCGCCGAAACCAAGGTCCGCACGATCTGCAGGCCCAGCCGGTCGGACTTCTCCAGGCTGAACCCCTCGGGCAGGCCGCGGCCGTCGTCGTGCACGATCACGTCGAGCCACCGTGCCGAGCGTTCGGCGCGAATCGTCACACAACCCCCCTCGGCGGAGCCGTCGAAGGCATGCTCGATGGCGTTCTGCACCAGCTCGGTGATCATTATGATCAACGCGGTGGCACGGTCGGCGTCCAGCACACCGAGATCGCCGACACGGGTGATGCGCATCGGGGAACCCACTGTCGCAACGTCATTCATGATCGGAAGGATCCGGTCCATCACCTCGTCGAGGTTGACTTCCTCGTCCACCGACATCGACAGCGCGTCGTGCACCAGCGCGATCGACGACACGCGCCGCACCGACTCCATCAACGCCTCGCGGCCCTCGGCGTTGTTGGTTCGCCGGGCTTGCAGGCGCAACAGCGCGGCGACGGTCTGCAGATTGTTCTTCACCCGGTGGTGGATCTCGCGGATGGTGGCGTCCTTGGACAGCAGCGCCCGGTCGCGGCGCTTGACCTCGGTGACGTCGCGGATCAACACCGCGGCGCCCACCGGCTTTCCGTGCACCACCAACGGCAGCGTGCGCAGCAGGATCGCCGCACCGCCCGCGTCGACCTCCATGCGCATGCTCGATCCGCCGCTCAGCGAGTCGCGAACATGCTCGGCCAGCTCCTCGGCCTCGAAGGGGTCTGAGATCAGCGGCCGCGTCACCTCGACGAGGTCGTGGCCCTCGAGATCGGCGGGCAACCCCATCCGGTGATAGGCCGATATCGCGTTGGGGCTGGCGAACACCACCACACCGCCCTCGTCGAGTCGGATGAAGCCGTCGCCGACGCGCGGGCTGGACCGCGACACCGCCAGATCGCCCACGTTGGGAAAGGTGCCCTCGGACAACATGTGCAGCAGATCGCCCGCACAGTCCAGGTAGGCGCTCTCCAGCGGGCTGGACTTCCGCGAGGCCAACGCCGTCTGGTGGGTCAGCACAGCCACGACTTCGTTGTTGTACCGCACCGGCACCGCCTCGACGTTGAGTCCGGACGAAACCGGTTGTCCCGCAGTGTCTCCCACGCCGATGCTTCCTGAATCGAACGCTGCGGCGACGACGGGCATGTCCGAGGGCGCGGCCAACGTGCCGACCGCGTCGGCCAGCAGCACCGTCGGCGCGGTGTTCGGTCGCACCTGCGCGACGCAGACCAGCGTGCCGTCGTCGCGGCGGACCCACATCAAGAAGTCGCCGAAGGACAGATCGGCCAGCAGCTGCCACTCGCCCACCACCGCGTGCAGATGATCGACGGCATTGCCGGGCAACACGGTGTGCTCGGCAAGCAGTTCACCGAGAGTCGACATCGGGGCTTACTCCGGCGGTGCGGAAGCGGGCGTCGGCCTCAGCTGATCACCGCGATGAGATCGCCGGCCTGGATCACGTCGCCGACCGACACGTTGACCTTGCTGACCGTGCCCGCCACCTCTGCCAGCACGGGGATCTCCATCTTCATCGACTCCAGCAGCACCAGGGTGTCGCCCTCGCCGATCTGATCGCCCTCGTTAACCACGACCTCGAGCACACTGGCCACGATTTCCGCGCGAACATCCTCGGCCATCTTCACCCCTTCGGAGTACATGTCGTGGGCATCCCATTTCGGCTGCCTGCCGGGTCCTATCGAACCACAACCCGGGCGCGACAGCGGTGTCGGAGGGCCATGACACAATGGCATGGCTGTGTCCGCCGGCGGCGGCACTCCAAAGACCCCTGACCCACACGGAGGAACACCATGGCCAAGCGTGGCCGCAAGAAGCGTGACCGCAAGCACACCAAAGCCAACCACGGCAAGCGGCCGAACGCCGGTTCGAAGTCGGTGCGCTAACTGCCGCGGATGATGGTGGTGCGGCTGATCTCGATGCGCAGCCGCTCACGAAGGCTCTCAGGGGCCTTCTCGCCCCCGCATTTCGTCGCGATCAACCGTTTGACCCGCTCCTCGACGCCGTAGTGCCGTAGGCACGCCGGGCAGTCTTCGAGGTGCTGCTTGAGCTTGTCGCGGGTCTCGGGCGTGCATTCGCCGTCGAGCAGCATCCAAACCTCAGCGATCACCGTGGCACACTCGGGATGGTCGGGATCCACCGGGCCGACAGGCGGGGTCCAACGCTCCTCAGCATCCGAGCGCTCGCTCATGACGACACCTCCTCAGGGGTGTCCTGCTGTCCCCGGATGAACCCGCGGTCGCGAGCCACATCGGCCAGCAGGTCCCGAAGCTGACGCCTGCCCCGGTGCAACCGGGACATCACCGTGCCAATCGGCGTGTCCATGATCTCGGCGATCTCCTTGTATGGAAAGCCCTCCACGTCGGCGTAGTACACCGCCATCCTGAAGTCCTCAGGCAGGGCCTGCAACGCTTCCTTGATCTCGCTGTCGGGCAGCCCCTCCAGCGCCTCCACCTCGGCCGACCGCAGCCCCGTCGAGGAATGTGCGGCGGTCGACGCCAACTGCCAGTCGGTGATCTCCTCGGTCGGATACTCCGCCGGCTGCCGCTGCTTCTTGCGGTAGCTGTTGATGTAGGTGTTGGTCAGGATGCGGTACAGCCACGCCTTCAGGTTCGTGCCCTCACGAAACGAGCGGAAGCCGGAATAGGCCTTCACCATGGTTTCCTGCAACAGGTCCTCGGCGTCGGCGGGGTTGCGCGTCATCCGAAGCGCACCGCCGTACAGCTGGTCGAGCAGCGGAATCGCGTCGCGCTCGAACCGGGCCGTCAGCTCTTCATCGGTTTCTTGACGTTCGGGCGCCGACGTGTCGGGCGCGCCATCGCGCGCTGTGCCGTCGGAGTCGGTCATCGTGGGGAACACCGTCCCTTCTGTCGCGGTGCCGCCGAACAGGCTAGCCAAAAACTCAGGACGTATCCGCACGTCCATGGCCATCGCGGGCACCTAGACCCCCTTCATCCAATCCTAGAGGTACAGACCGACATCAGCCCGGCCGCCCGAAAGCGCCCGGTCTGCTCCCAATAACAGCAGGACCACCTGCAGATGTTCCCAGCGCGCACCCGGCGGGTGTGCGGCGACACCGGCATTATTCTGGGCCGATGGCACGCGCAGCGACCCCGGCGATCACTGCCCTGCTGACTGCGGGGATCCCCCACGAGGTGCTTCAGTACGAGCACGACCCCCGTCGCGAGTCCTACGGTGACGAAGCGGTACAGGAGCTCGTGAAGGTCCAAGGGGTCGACCCCGACCAGGTGTTCAAGACCCTGGTGGTGGCCTCCGACGCCTTGCCCAAGGGGCTGGGCGTCGCGGTGCTGCCGGTGCCGTCGAAGCTGTCGCTCAAGGCCGTCGCGGCCGCGCTGGGCGTGCCGAAGGTGACGATGGCCGAACAGGCGGCCGCCGAACGCGCGACCGGCTACGTCGTCGGAGGAATCTCGCCGTTCGGGCAGCGTAAGGCGCTGCCCACCGTCGTCGACGCCTCGGCGTTGCGGTGGAATCGCGTGCTGTGCAGCGCGGGCAAGCGCGGATGGGAGGTCGCGGTGCATCCGCAGGACCTGATTCGCCACACCGACGCCGTCCTCGCCGACATCCAGGCCTGACCACACCGGCGAACGTGGGTTACCGGCACGCTTTGCGCGCGAACGCGTGACGCAAGCCCACACTGGGCGGCAGATCCCAGCGCGCCGCGGGAGTTCTAAGGTGAGCCCATGGCACAAGCACCGTTGTCCGGGAAAACCATGTTCATCTCCGGCGCCAGCCGCGGTATCGGCCTGGCGATCGCCAAGCGCGCCGCCGCCGACGGCGCCAACATCGCGTTGATCGCCAAGACCGCCGAGCCGCACCCCAAACTGCCCGGCACGGTCTACACCGCGGCCAAGGAACTCGAGGAGGCCGGCGGGCAGGCGCTGCCGATCGTGGGCGACATCCGTGACGGCGATGCGGTGGCCGCCGCGGTCGCCAAGACGGTCGAGCAGTTCGGCGGCATCGACATCTGCGTGAACAACGCCTCGGCGATCAACCTCGGCTCCATCACCGAGGTGCCACTCAAGCGGTTCGATCTGATGAACGGTATTCAGGTGCGCGGCACGTACGCGGTCTCGCAGGCCTGCATCCCGCACATGATCGGGCGCGACAACCCCCACATCCTGACGTTGTCACCCCCGATCCGGCTCGAGCCCAAGTGGTTGAAGCCGACCGCGTACATGATGGCCAAGTACGGAATGTCGTTGTGCGCGTTGGCGATCGCCGAAGAGCTACGCGGCGAGGGGATCGCGTCGAACACGCTGTGGCCGCGCACCATGGTGGCCACCGCCGCGGTGCAGAACCTGCTCGGCGGCGACGAGGCGATGGCCCGGTCCCGCAAGCCCGAGGTCTATGCCGATTCCGCCTACGTCGTTCTGACCAAGCCGTCCCGCGAATACACCGGCAACAGCCTGCTGTGCGAAGACGTGCTGCTGGAATCCGGTGTCACCGACCTGTCGGTATACGACTGCGTTCCCGGCTCGGAGCTGGGCGTCGACCTGTGGGTGGACTCGCCCAACCCGCCGGGATACACCGGGCCGTAGAGGTGTTGGACGGAGGCGACTTCGAGCTCGACGGCGCCCGACAGGACGAGCAGACCAGCCGGTATACGCGCGAACTGCCGGAGCACTGGTGTTTTGACGGCCGCGCGTTCGGCGGCTACACATCGGCGCTGGCGCTCGCCGGCGTGTTCGCCCACAGCGGCAGGCCGGCGGCGGCGTCGCTGTCGGTGACGTTCGTGGAGGCGGGCACGCCCGGACCGCTCGAACTGTGCGCACGAACCATCCGGGGCGGCAAGGCCGCGCAGGCGGTCGAGGTCACCATCAGCCAGGCCGGCCGCACCATCCTCATCGCGAGCAGCTGGCTGGCCGACGGGTGGCTCGGGCCGCCGTCGGTCGACGCCCCGGTTCCGTTCGAACGCTACGGAACCGCGACGACGCCCCTGCCACACCCCGCCGACGGCACGCCGTTGGAATGGCTGCGCGACGCGTGGGCGCCGCTGCGGTTCGCGCGCCGGCGCGGCGTGGACTACCCCGACAGCCTGTCGCGGTTCCACCGGGGCCGGCCGGAGGTCGCGCTGTGGGTGAAGGTCGACGACGGCGACGCAGGCCGGGATCCGCTGCGGCATCCGCAGATCGGTGACGTGCTGCATGCCGACGCCCACCTGTTCGACTCCCCCGGCCAGGTCACCGGTTTCGTGGAGGCCTGGCTGCTGAGCCTCGATCTCAGCATCATCTGGCAGCCCGGCGCCCACCTGCTGCCGTCGACGACGTGGCGGCTGTTCGAGGGCCGGGGATCCGTTGCCACCAGCGGTGTCTCGGCCTACGGCTCGCTGCGCGCCGACGACGGGTCACTGCTGGCCGTGATGACGTCACAGGGCCTGGTCCGCTGACGGGGTCACTCAGCCGTTCGGTTCAGCATGCTGTGCACACTGTCGGCGAATGCGGCGGTCGTGAAGCAGGTCGGCTCGGCGAACTCCTCGAGGGTGAGCGCGTCGGCCCAGTTCGCGTCCGCCGCCGCGCGCAACAGCGGTTTGGCCATCGCGACCGCGTGCGGGGGCATTTCGCTGATGCGCGAACACCATTCGTCGGCCGCATCCATCAGGCGGTCGTGGGCGACCACCTACTGAACAAACCCCAGTCGGTACGCCGCCTGTGCGTCGATGTGCTCGCCGCGCAGGTAGTACGCGAATGCCCCTTGGTACCCGAGCCGCCGGGTCAACGCCCAACTGGTGCCCACCTCGGGAATCAGGCCCAGCCGCCCGAACGCCGGCACGATCATTGCACGCTCGCTGGCGATCACCAGATCGCACGTCAGCGCCCACGCCAGCCCCACCCCGGCCGCCGCGCCGTTGAGCGCGGCCACGAACACGGTTTCTGATCCGGCGATGAGCCGGGCGATGCCGCCGAACTCGCGACGAATCCAGCGCCACACATCGGCCGTCCCTTCGGGTGCGCCGAGTTGCTCGACGGCGGCCTCCATCATCCTCAGGTCGCCGCCTGCGCTGAATCCGGGATCCGCGCCGGTCAGCACCACCGAGCGGACATCCGGATCAGCATCGAGATGCTTGAGCGCACAACGAAGTTGGCGTACCAACGGGGCGGACAACACGTTGAGCCGCTCGGGTTCGTCGAGTGTGACCACCGCTCTGTCACCGCGCCGCTCGACGCGCACCCGCTGAGGCGCGTCGGCGTCGTCACCGGAGGCGACCATCGTCTGGTACAGCGAGCCTGACGGTGTCATGATGTGTCCATTCGTTGACTTTCCTTGCCGCGCAACGCCGCCCATGCGGCATCGGCGAAGGCGCGGACCGCCTCCTTCGGCATCGTGGGCTCGGAGCTCGAAATCCAGTAGCGGCTGAACTCCTGCGCCGGACCCAACCACAGCGCGGCGGTGATGCCGATGCGCATCGGTTGCAACATCCCGTAGCGCTGGTGTGGGCGCCACCAGTCTCGGACCGATCCGAAGAACGCGGCGTTGGACTCGCGCAACTGTTCACTGTCGAGGCGGTCACCGAGCAGCAGCGATGCCTCCCCGCGGTGCGTGCTGACCCAGTCCAGGTGGTAGGCCACCCCGCCGCGGATGCCGCCTTCCGCGGTGTCGTGGCGGCGCAGCATCTCGAGGAATCCGGCCTGGTACTGCCCGATCAACTGCGCGTAGACGGCAGCGGCCAGCGAGAGTTTGTCCGGGAAGTGGTGATACAGCGCGCCGACGCTGACATCGGCCTCGCGCCGCAGCTGATCCAGTGTTGCGGACAGGGTGCCTTCGGCCGCGAACCGCTGTCGCGCCACGGTGAGCAGCCGGCTCCGCGCGTCCATGTTCCGGGGCACGAGGATTACTCTAGCTGTACCGAGAATTCCTCTGTCAAGGTGTTCAGGCCATGCAGACGTCGGTGCCGAGCAGCAGCAGCGGCCACAGCAACGTCGTCTGCACGAATGCCGCGATGTCGGCGCCCGCTGGCAACCGGGTCTGCAGCGCGGTCTCGATGGCGCGCACCTGCTCGGCGTCGAAGAACGCCCACACCAGCCCGATGAGCAGGTAGGGGATCGCGAACCACATCGCGAACTCGATCATCGCCTCGACACTGACGCGTCGGCTCAGCACCCGGCGCAGCATGGTCACACCAGCGCGCGCTGTTGCCGGACCCGACGGCGCACGTCGGCGAGCAGCACGTAACTGCCGCCCTGGCGGATGAACACCGGTAGGAACCGGTTGGCGAACGCGACGAGCAGGAACAGGTTCTCGAATTGGCGCTGCCTGAAGTCGCTCCACTTCAGGCCCATCGCGTCGCGAAAGACCGGCGCGAGGAAGCCGGCCGTAAGGAACTTCAACAGCGGCCGGAACGGCAGGCCCAGCAACGGGTTGATCATGCGCAGGTTCAGCATGTCGAGCAGATAACCGCGGACCCGGTCATCGATGCTGACCTGCCGACACGCCTCGTCCCAGTAGGCGTCGAACGCCGCTCGGGTGGGCGGCCATTGGTCCTCGCTGACCTGCAGTGTGGTGCCCAGCGTCCATGCGGATCTGTAGAACTGCTCGGCCTGTTCCGGCGTCATCTCGCCGCGCAGCAGTTGATAGGTGTCTTCCAGCCCCACGAAAAGACATGCCGCGACCCACATTTGAAGATCGCGATCGAACGCGCTGTAGCGCAGAGGGCTCTCGGGCGTGGACTTCACGTGCCGGTGCGCCCCGTCGACCGCCTCCCGGAACGCCGCGCGGTCCTGCGGTTTCCCGAGCACCGCGACCGCCAGGTACTGAAACGTCGTTCTGGCCCGCTTCCACGGATGTTTCAGCAGGTTTCCGGAGTCGACCTTGCTCTCGACGACGCCGTACCCCACCCCCGGCCGCGACAACTGCATGATCACGTTGGCGGCCCCGGCGGCGAACGCCCAGAAGTCCATCGCCTCGGCCGCGGTCACCGGTTCGGTGTCCCATCGCGCGGTGCGTCTGGTGATGGTGATGCGGTTGTCGGCGGGCGTCATGTCATGCACACGGTGGAGAAGAGCAGCACCGGCCACGTCGCGACCGAGCCGAGAAGGGCGATCAGCCGGTTCACGCCTTCGGGGTTGATCGAGTTGATGTAATCGAGGTGAAACGCCGTCCAGACCGCTCCCACAACGAGGTAGGGCACGGCGAGGATGATCGCCGTGCCGATCCACTCGGCGATGGTCATCTCGAAGGCCAACACCTTGCGGACTGCGGTGATCATGCCCATATGTTAATCATCATTCAGGTTCGGCACGCCCGTTTCACGCCGAGCGCCTCGCTTTGTTTCGCGATGAAAGTGAATCAAAGTTCCTACAGCAGTGTGGCCTGCTCCGGCTCGGGCTCGGCCGGCTCGATCAGCTCCGGACCGTTGTTGCGGACGTTGTTGACCAGCCGGGAGACCTCACGGATCTCGATCCGGTCCAGATCTCCGTGCCCCCGCAGCAGGCCCTCGTCGATCGGCGCGTCGGGGTCCAGCCAGCGGTCCCAGTCGCTCCTGCTGATGCTCAGCGGCATCCGGTCATGAATCTCGGCCAGCGGCCCGGCCGCGTCGGTGGTGATGATCGTGCAGCTCAGCAGCGGCGCGGAGGACGAATCCCCGGACTCGTCGCGGGGCCGCCACGTCGACCACAGCCCCGCCATGAACAACGGCTCCCCGTCGGCGCCGTACATGTAGAACGGCGTCTTCGGCGCTTTCTTGCCCGACGCCAGCTCGCCGTTGGGGCGCCATTCATACCAGCCGTCCATCGGGACCAGGCAACGCTTGTTCTTCGCCGAGTTGCGAAATGCCGGCGAAGTGGTCACTTTGTCGGCGCGCGCGTTGATCAGCAACGGGCCCTTGGTCTCCGGGCCACCGTCCTTCGCCGCCTTGACCCACGGCGGCACCAGGCCCCACCGCATCGACCGGATGCGGCGCGTGGCCTCGTCGTCGGGCTCGGTGTGGCGCTTGACCACCGCGCTGATCGTGGTGGTCGGCGCGACGTTGTAGTTGGGCCCGGCCGCGTCCTTCTGGGCCGACGTGGTCTCGTCGATCGCCTTGATCTTCTCGGCCAGCAGCGCCGGATCCGTGGTCACCGCGAAACGTCCACACATACCTCCCATGGTGGCAGAAGCCCGTGACACACAGGGGACAGTGGGGATCAGGCAGGATATAGCCGTGAGCACCTGGCAGGCACCCTCGGCGTCGGGTCCCGTGCACGCCACGGTCGCCGTGCCGGGTTCGAAATCACTGACCAACCGGGCGCTGGTCCTCGCGGCGCTGGCGACGCCTCATGGCCCGTCGACCATCCGCGGAGCGCTGCGCAGCCGTGACACCGACCTGATGATCGCGGCGCTGCAGGCGCTGGGCGTCACGATCGAGGGCACCGGCGAGGAGTTGACCGTCAGCGGCGCCATCGCCCCCGCCGAGGGCGCCCACATCGACTGCGGCCTGGCGGGCACCGTACTGCGGTTCGTCCCTCCGGTCGCCGCGCTGGGCTCTGCCACGGTCACCTTTGACGGCGACGCGCAGGCCCGCGCCCGTCCGATCGCTCCGCTGCTCGACGCGCTGCGCGGCCTCGGCGTGCGGATCGAGGGCGACGGGCTGCCGTTCTCGGTGCGCGGCACCGGGTCGGTGGCCGGTGGCACGGTGCGGATCGACGCGTCGGCCTCGTCGCAGTTCGTCTCGGGGTTGTTGTTGTGCGGGGCGGCGTTCACCGACGGCGTCACGGTCGTGCACACCGGTGAGACCGTGCCGTCGGCGCCGCATGTGGCGATGACGGTGACGATGCTGCGCGAGGCGGGCGTCGACGTCGACGACGGCCAACCCAACCGGTGGCGGGTGTCCCCCGGCCCGATCTCGGCGCGGCGCTGGGTGATCGAACCCGACCTGTCCAACGCCGTGCCGTTTCTGGCGGCGGCGGTGGTCAGCGGCGGAACGGTGCGCATCGCGGGCTGGCCGCGCGACAGCATCCAGCCCGCCGCCACGATCATCTCGCTTCTCGAGAAGCTCGGCGCTGTTGTGCAGCACGGTGATACACACCTGGAGGTGCGGGGTCCGCAGACGTTCGACGGCATCGACGTCGACCTCAACGAAGTCGGCGAGCTGACGCCGGCGGTGGCCGCGTTGGCGACGCTGGCATCGGAGGGATCGGTATCCCGCCTCCGCGGCGTCGCACACCTGCGCGGTCACGAAACCGACCGCCTCGCAGCGCTTTCGGCGGAGATCAACGGACTGGGCGGGCAGTGCGAGGAGACGTCCGACGGGTTGGTGATCACCGCTCGGCCGTTGCGCGGTGGGCTGTGGCGGTCCTATGCCGACCACCGGATGGCCACGGCGGGGGCCATCGTGGGCCTGCGGGTACCGGGGGTGCGGGTCGAGGACATCGAGACGACGTCCAAGACGCTGCCGAACTTCCCGGAACTGTGGGCCGACATGATGTCCGGTCAGGCACTCGACGCCGAGGCAGGCGCTTGATCCATCGCGAGTACGACGAGTCCGACGTCCGGGTGCGGCCCGGCCGAGGCTCGCGGCCGCGGACCAAGATCCGGCCCGACCACGCCGACGCGCAGGAGGCGATGGTGGTGACGGTGGACCGCGGGCGGTGGGGTTGCGCGCTGGGCGGTGACCCGAATCGGCGCGTCACCGCGATGCGCGCCCGCGAACTCGGCCGCACCCCGATCGTCGTCGGCGACGAAGTCGGACTCGTCGGCGACCTGTCGGGCAAACCGGACACCCTGGCGCGTATCGTGCGCCGCGGAGAACGACGAACGGTGTTGCGGCGCACCGCAGATGATACCGATCCCACCGAGCGCGTGATCGTCGCCAACGCGGATCAGCTGTTGATCGTGGTGGCGCTGGCGGACCCGCCGCCGCGCACCGGTCTGGTCGAACGCGCGCTCATCGCCGCCTATGCCGGCGGCGTGACGCCGATCCTGTGCTTGACCAAGACGGATCTGGCGCCACCGGAACCGTTCGCGGCGCAGTTCGCCGATCTCGACCTCACCGTGGTGACCGCCGGGCAGAACGACCCCCTCGACGACGTCGAGGCGCTGCTGACCGACAAGGTGACCGTGCTGCTCGGGCACTCCGGGGTCGGGAAGTCGACACTGGTGAATCGGCTTGTGCCCGAGGCGGAACGGGCCATCGGGGAGGTCACCGAGATCGGCAGGGGACGGCACACGTCGACCCAGTCGGTGGCCCTGCCGCTGAGCAGCGGCGGCTGGGTGATCGACACGCCCGGGATCCGCTCGTTCGGGCTGGCCCACATCGAACCCGACGACGTGGTGCTGGCGTTCTCGGATCTGGCCGAGGCGGTCAAGGAGTGTCCGCGCGGCTGCGGCCACATGGGCCCGCCGGCCGACCCGGAGTGTGCGCTGGACGCGCTGTCGGGACCCGCGGCCGGTCGGGTCGCGGCGGCCCGGCGACTTCTGGCCGTCCTACGCGAGAGATGACCCCGCAATTCTGCGCGAGCGTGCGTGTCAGAGGGCGACACGCCGTGCATTTCGCCGAGTTTGTGCACGCTCGCGACCGCTGCGCACCGTAGGGTTCGCGCGTGACCGAACCGGATTTCCTGCAACGTACGCGGCACGGATACGACCTGACAGCCGGACCGTACGCCGAGCGCTTCCACGAGCATCTCCGCGACAAGCCCCTCGATCGCGCGATGCTCTCCGGTTTCGCCGGGCTGGTGGACCGCGGCGGCGTCGTCGCAGACGTCGGATGCGGCACCGGCGCCACCACCCAGATGCTTTCCGACCACGGCATCGATGTAGTGGGGATCGACCTGTCGCCCAACATGATTGCCGAGGCCCGACGCCGCAACCCGGACCTGCCGTTTCGGGTCGGCTCGATGACGGACCTGGGGTTCGACGACGGCCAGCTGCACGGCATCTGCGCGTGGTATTCGGTGATCCACGTACCAGATGAGTTGCTGCCGCAGGTTTTCGCCGAGTTTCGTCGGGTGCTGCGTCCGAACGGCTGGCTGCTGCTCGCATTCCAGGTGGGCGAACAGCCCCGCGAGTTCAGGGAGCTGTTCGGCGAGCGGGTGTCGTTGACGTTCTACCGCAGACAGCCCGACGCCGTCGCGCTGCTGTTGGAGGAAACCGGCTTTCTGCCGTACGCCGGTTTGGTGCGCGAACCCAACGACGACGGCTTCGAGTCCACGCCGCATGCCTTCCTGATGGCGCAGAACTGCGCGCCCGCGTAGCGACGTGAGCGTGCGTAGAGTTCGCTAATTTGACGGCGTGTCGCCCTCAGACACGCACGCTCGCGGCAAGGCGCATTTCGCGGCGGCGTGCCCGCACCGCGGCGATCGAGGACTTCAGCCCCCGGCGCTGGGCCGGCTCCAGCTCGGCGAACATCCGCTCGCTGCGGGTTTCCGGCGCGTCGTCAGCGGTGTCACGCAGGTACTTGTCCGGCAGTGACAGCTTCGCGATGGTGCGCCACGTCTTGCCGTACTGCACCAGGAATGAGCCTGTGGTGTAAGGCAAGTCGTACTTGTCGCAGATCTCGCGCACGCGGATCGAGATCTCGTAGAGCCGGTTGCTCGGCAGATCCGGATACAGGTGATGCTCGATCTGATGGCACAGGTTGCCGCTCATGAACCGCAGCACCGGGCCGTTCTCGAAGTTGGCACTCCCCAGCATCTGCCGCAGGTACCACTGCCCCTTGCTCTCCCCGGCCATGTCCGTCTTGGTGAATTTCTCTGCGCCGTCGGGGAAATGGCCGCAGAAGATCACCGCGTTGGACCAGACGTTGCGGATGATGTTGGCGACGGCGTTGGCCTTCATGGTCGACTTGAACGTCGCACCGGGCGACAGGGAAGTCACTGCCGGATAAGCGATGTAGTCCTTGAAGACCTGGTTGCCAGCCTTGGTGCCGAACTCGCGCAGCCGCTTCAACGTGGCCTTGCGGTCGTCGCGGCCCTTGGCGATCTTGCCGATCTCGAGATGCTGCAGCGCCACGCCCCACTCGAACAGCAGCGCAAGCACGGTGTTGAACACCAGGTTGAAGACGTTGTGCGGCTTCCACTTCTGATCGCGGGTCACTCGGAGCAGGCCGTAGCCCACGTCGTCGTCCATGCCGAGGATGTTCGTGTACTTGTGGTGCATGAAGTTGTGGGTGAACCGCCAGTGTTTGGCGGCCCCGCTCATGTCCCATTCCCAGGTCGAGGAGTGGATCTCGGGATCGTTCATCCAATCCCATTGGCCGTGCATGACGTTGTGGCCGATCTCCATGTTCTCGATGATCTTGGCCACGCCGAGCGTCACGGTGCCTGCCCACCACGCCGAGCGGCGCGAGCTTGCGGCCAGCATGACCCGCCCCGCGAGCTCGAGGGCGCGCTGTGCGGCGATGGTGCGCCGGATGTAGCGCGCGTCGCGCTCGCCGCGGGAATCCTCGATGTCTCTGCGGATCGCGTCGAGCTCGAAGGCCAGACTCTCGATGTCGACATCGGTCAGATGCGCAAACTCCGGTACGTCGGTGATCGCCATATCGCTAACCCTCCTCTCGCGGACCTACGCTACCGTAACCTACCCAACCGTAGGTTGGCACGCGGTGTATTTCACACATCTAGGACGCAATCGCCGGATGCCGCCGAGATGCAGGTCTGCACCCTGCTGCCCGGTTCGTGTTCGACGCCCGAGCGCAGGTCCCGGACGTGCCCGTCGAGCAGACCGACCACACAGGATTGGCAGATACCCATCCGACAGCCGAACGGCATCCGGACACCCGCCTGCTCGCCGGCCTCCATCAACGGTGTCGCGGCGTCGACGGTGACCGACTTGCCGCTGCGGGCGAATTCCACCGTGCCGCCCTGCCCGTGCACCTGCGCCCTGGAGACCGCGAATCGCTCGAGATGCAGGCGCTCGGTCACCCCGGCAGCGCTCCAGGCGCGAGTGGCCGCGTCCAGCATCCCTTCGGGGCCACAGGCCCAGGTCTGGCGTTCTTGCCAGTCGGGGACTTCGTCGGCCAGCCGGGACAGATCCAGGCGACCCTGGGTTCGGGTGGCGCGCAGCCGCAGCGTGTAGCCGGCATGCGCCGCCGCCAACCTCTCCAGCTCGTTCGCGAACAACACGTCCGATTCCGTTGGCGCCGAATGTAAATGGACGATGTCGGTGATCTGGTCGCGCCGCACCAGCGTGCGCAGCATCGACATCACCGGAGTGACGCCCGAGCCGCCGGTGAGGAACAGCACCTTGGGCGGAGCGGGATCGGGCATGACGAAGTTGCCCTGGGGCGCGGCCAGCCGCACGATCGTGCCGGGAGCCACCCCGCTGACCAGATGGCTCGACAGGAACCCCTCGGGCATGGCTTTGACCGTGATCGTGATCGTCTTCTTCGCGGCGACCGGACTCGACGTCAACGAATACGACCGCCACCGCCAGCGGCCCTCGACCAGCACGCCGATACCGATGTACTGGCCCGGTTCGTAGTCGAAGGAAAATCCCCATCCCGGTTTGATGACCAATGTCGCCGAGTCGACGGTCTCCCGGCGCACTTGAACCACCCGCCCCCGAAGCTCGCGCGCCGACCACAACGGGTTGGCGAGCTGGAGGTAGTCGTCGGGCAGCAGCGGGAAGGTCACCCGCGCGGCAACTGTGCGCAGGGCATGCAGGACCGGATGCCGATCCGCGCCCACAACTGTCGGCCGGACGGTGTCGGCGACGTTGGCCGAGACTTTGACGTAGTTCTTGGCCACGCAACCTACGCTACCGTAACCTACGGTGCCGTATCTACCCCGGGACCGCATGAAAGGGCGGTCCGCGACTGTCCGATTCGATACGTCAAGCGCGGCGTGTGGCGTATGAAACCGCACAATCGAACGCCGGAAGCGCCGATGGCCAAGGCAGCTACAGCAGCTCCAGCAGGAAAGGCAGCTCCTGCGGCGCGTACCAGGCCAGGTCGTGGTCCTGGGCGTCGCCGACGACGAGATCGGCGTCTTCGTCGCCGAGGTCCGCGGCGTCGACGGCCTCGATCGCGGCCCGCACGGCCTCCTCCGCGTCGGCGTTGTCGACGTAAACGGCGATCACGTCGGTCAGCGCGACCGGGCCGGCCAACCGCACCACCGCGTCGTCGAGATCGGGGCGGGCCGTCGCCCCGTCGACGTCGGCCACCAACACCGCGCGTCGCGGCGGCAGATCACCGGCGTCCTCGCCCCCGAGCAGTCGCAGCGACGCCAGCGCGGCTTCGCGCAGCGCCACCTCGGCGAGCTCGTCGTCGTCGCCCTCGGAGTAGGCCTCCCGGAGCGTGGGCGTCACGGCGAACGCGGTTCCGTTGCGGGCGTGCAGCATCTGGTCGGCGACGAGCCGCTGCAACATGGCGATGGTCGCCGGAACGTAGACACGCACCTGGTGAGGTTATCCCTTTTGGGCCGACGGGTCTTTCTCCACCGCGATGACGAAATCGTCGCCGTGCTGGGTGACGCCGCTGATCACGGCGTCGTTGACCGCCTCCATGGCGTAACGCTGACGCAGCATCATCGGGTCCTTCCGCAGATCCTTGACCAACGCGACCGCGAGCCCGACCATCACCACCACGAACGGCACCGCGGCGATGATCGTGATCGACTGCAGGCCGTTGAGGGCGTCGGCGCCGCCGACCAGCAGCATCACCGCCGCGACCGCGCCGGTCGCGACACCCCAGAAGATGACCGTGGGCCGTGTCGGCTTGATCGTGCCCCGTTCCGACAGCGAGCCCATCACGACCGAGGCGGCGTCGGCCCCGGACACGAAAAAGATCGCCACCAGCACCATCACCAGGATGCTGATCGCGGTCGCCCACGGGAACTGCTCGAGGGTGCTGAACAACTGCTCCTCGAGGCTGCCCTCCCCGGCCAGGTCGACTCCGGACTGCTGCTGGTTGATCGCGGCACCGCCCAACACGCAGAACCAGATCAGCGACACCACACTCGGGACGAACAGCACGCCGGCGACGAACTGCCGGATGGTGCGCCCCCGCGAGATCCGGGCGATGAACATCCCGACGAACGGCGTCCAGGAGATCCACCACGCCCAGTAGAAGACCGTCCACGACTGCAGCCACGTGTTCACTTCCGGGCCCTCGGCCCCGGTGCGCGCCGACATCATCGCCAGGTCCTGCAGATAGCTGCCGACCGAGGTGGGCAGCAGGTTCAGCATGAACACGGTCGGGCCGACGACGAACAGAAACAGCGCGAGGAAGAAGGCCAACACCATGTTGATGTTGGACAGCCACTGAATGCCTTTGGCCACACCCGAAACGGCAGACGCAACGAACCCACAGGTCAAAATCACGATGATGCCGATCAGGACCGCGTTGCCGATGGTGCCGGTCCCGCTGACGATCTGCAGCCCACTGCGGATCTGCAGCGCCCCGAGGCCGAGCGAGGCAGCCGAACCGAACAGCGTGGCGAAGATCGCCAACATGTCGATCAACTTGCCCAACCCGCCGTGGGCGCGCCTTCCGAGCAGCGGTTCGAACGCCGCGCTGATCAGCTGCAGCCGGCCCTTGCGGTAGACGCCGTACGCGATCGCGAGCCCGACCACCGCGTAGATCGCCCACGGGTGCAGCGTCCAGTGAAACAGCGTGGTGGCCATCGCGGTCTGCACGGCCTCGGGATTGCCCGGCGCGCCCGTTCCGGGCGGCGGAGTCACGAAGTGCGACAGCGGTTCGCTGACGCCGAAGAACATCAACCCGATGCCCATGCCGGCGCTGAACATCATCGCGATCCACGACACCGTGCGGAATTCCGGCTCTTCGTCGTCGCGGCCCAGCGGGATGTTGCCGTATCGGCTGATCGCAAGCCACAACACGAACAGCACGAAGCCCGACGCGGTGAGCACGAACAGCCAGCCGAGGTTGTTCATCACCCAACCGAGGGCGTTGTCGGATGCCGTGGCCAACGAATCGGTGTTCAGGAAACCCCACAGCAAAAAGCTGACGGCGATGACGGCGGTGACGCCGAAGACGACCCAGTCCACGCCCCGCGAGCGGCGGTAGGCCGCTTCCTCGACGGGCACGTCGAGCACCGGGTGCGGCACCACTTCGTCTGTCGGCGACCTCAGCGGTGCGCCGACCGGCTCGGCGGGTTTGCTTCGTTCTGAACTTGTTGTCATCGACGAACCATTCGACCCCGTAGCGGCCCCGAAATCAAACGTCCTGCTGAGCGGCGGGAGTTTACTGCGCGGCTTCGCGCAACTCGTCGAGGGCCTCGGAGATCAGCGACGGCAGCACGCCGACGTCGCTCATCGCGTCACGATCGGCGTTGATTCCGTAGTAGACCATGCCGTTGTACGACGTGACCCCGATGGCAAGCACCTGGTTGTTCAGCAACGGCGGCACCGCGTAGGTCTCGAGGAGCTTGGCGCCCGCGATGTACATCTGGCTCTGCGCCCCCGGCACGTTGGTGATCAGCAGGTTGAACTGCCGCGCCGAGAAACTCGTCGCCACCCGAATTCCCATGGCGTGCAACGTCGGTGGGGCGAAGCCCGACAACGTGACGATGGTCCTGGCGTCGACGAGGCTGGCCGCGGTCGGATGCGACTCGGTGGCGTGCGCGATCTGCGACAGGCGTATGACGGGGTTGCCCTCCCCCACCGGAAGGTCCACCAGAAACGGCGACACCTCGCTGATCGCCTGCCCGGGCCCGCCGGTGTCCAGCTCGGCGTCCGGGTACACCGACATCGGCGCCATCGCCCGCACGGTCGTCGATGTGGTCACCGGCTCCCCACGCGACATCAACCAGTTGCGCAACGCCCCGGCGATGACGGCGAGCACCACGTCGTTGACGTCGCAGTCATAGCGGTTGCGCACCAACCGATAGTCCTCGAGTTTGCCGCAGGCCACGGTGATCCGCCGGTTGCGCGACACCGTGGTGTTGAGCGGGCTGCTCGGCGCGTTCCCGCGGGCGACGGTGCGCGCGACGTCGACGAACCGGCGGCCCACCTCGACCCACTGGCCGGCGTTGGTGGCGGCCTCGGCCACGGCCGAACGCACCGCGCCGAGCTGCTCGGCGGGACGGGTGATCCACTCGCCCACCGCGCCCAGCAGCAGCTGGCGGTCGCTGGGCTCCCGGGCCGGAATCCAGATGTCCTCGCCGAACTGCGGCGGCTTCTGCGTGCGGTCGGCGATGACATGCCCGATCTCCAGCGCGGTCATCCCGTTCACCAAGGCTTGGTGCGACTTGGTGTAGAGCGCGATGCGGTTCTTGGCCAGGCCCTCGATGAGGTACATCTCCCACAGCGGCCTCGATTTGTCCAACGGCCGCGAGCCGAGCCGGGCGATGAGCTCGTGCAGCTGCGCATCGCTGCCCGGCGACGGCAACGCCGAGCGGCGAATGTGGTAGGTGATGTCGAAATCGCGGTCGTCGACCCACACCGGACGGGCCAACCCCAGCTTCACCTCACGTACCTTCTGGCGGTACCGAGGAATCTGCGGCAGGCGTTGTTCGACCGTGGCGAGCAGAGTTTCATAGCTCAGCCCGTTGCGCGGCTTGCGCAGGATCGCCAGCGACCCGACGTACATGGGCGTCGCACTGTTCTCGAGTTGGTAGAAGGCCGCATCCGACGCCGACAACCTGGTCACCATGGCGACGCGGCTCCTCCTCGTGATGTGTGTGCGGTTCCCTGCCGCGCTTCGTGCCGCGGCGAGTATCGGATGCCCGCAACGTTATCCGGCTGTCCTGTCATGTCGCATCACTGGTGCGTAGCGGCCTCTGTGAACCGTGCGATCATGAATGAGTCTGCGACTCTCCGGCAGACGTGTCCTGTCGTGTCGACCGCTGGAGAGCCTGCAGATGACCATCGCCCGCCCCACGTCTGTCACCCCATCGGCGTTGGTTTCGCCGGTCATCGACTACGAGCCGCCGCCGTCCGGCCGGGCTGCCTGTCCTGCCCCGGACCACCAAGCGCTGCGCCGCCACACGTCGCGACCCCTGCGCGCAGCGCCTCCTTCCGCTCGCGAAAGCGCCCCTCCGCGAGCCGCCGTCGTCTTCGCCGGCGCGGCGTTGCGGCGGGTGCTCGAAATCATCGACCGGCGCAGGCCCGTCGCGCAGCTGCGCCCGATCCTGGCGCCGGAACTGACCGACATCGTCGTCGCCATGGCTCGGTCGTCGCACCCCGGCGCCCGCCATGACGAAAGCGGCACCACCGCCACCCTGCAGCGGATCCGGCTGCGAATGGTCGACGCCGGGTCGGGCGACCCGGCCGCCGAGGTGTTCGGCACCTACACCCGCGGACGACGGGTGCGCGCCCTCGCCGCGCGCATCGCGTTGACGCAGGACCGATGGCGCATAGTCGCCATCCAGATCGGCTGAGCGGATAGGGTTTTTGCGACACCGACCAGGAGGACCGAGAGTGCAGGGAAACGTCGTCAGCGTGGAACGCGTGATCCGGGCGCCGGCCGAGTCGATCTTCGCGTTGCTGGCCGACGCCGGTAAGCATTCCAGCTTCGACGGCTCCGGCACCGTCGACCACTCGGCTCAGAAGTCTCAGCCGTTGTCGCTGGGCTCGAAGTTCGGCATGTCGATGCGCAGCCGCCCCGAGTCGCTGTTCCTGCCGTACCGCACCACCAACACCGTCGTCGAGTTCGAACCCGACCGCCGCGTCGCGTGGAAGACCACCATCGGGCCGGGCGGGCTGATCGGCGGGCGGATCTGGCGCTACGAACTCGAGCCGGTCGACGGCGGCACGCTGGTGCGCGAGAGCTGGGACGTCTCCGAAGACCGGCAACGGCCGATGCTCAAGCTGGGTTCGATGCCCAGGCAGGCCGAGGACGGGATGCGCGCCACGTTGGAGCGCATCGCCGCCCTCGTGGAGCCCTAACGCCTGCGCGACGCCTTGGCCGCACGGGCCTGCTTACGCGCGGCCTCACGGCGCTCACGACGCGATCCGCCCCCGGCGGCGTGGCGCCCACCGCCTCCGCCGGAACGCTGCACCTGCGCCGAGCCGTCCTCCGACGGTCCGGTGTAGGTCAGCGGCGGTGAGTCGTTGTCGATTCCCTTGGCGCGCAACGGAGCCGGTGCCGGCCGCTCCTTCGTGGCGACCGCGCCCTCTTCGGTGGCCTTCGCGGCGGCCGCCGCGGCGAACTCGGCCAACCCGCTCGGCGCGGCGACGGGCGCAACCGCCGGCGCGGGCGCCGGTTCCACCTGAACGTTGAACAGGAACCCGACCGACTCCTCCTTGAGGCCCTCGAGCATGCCGACGAACATGTCGTAGCCCTCGCGCTGGTACTCGACCAGCGGGTCGCGCTGCGCCATCGCCCGCAGCCCGATGCCCTCCTTGAGGTAGTCCATCTCGTAGAGGTGTTCGCGCCACTTGCGGTCCAGCACGTTGAGCAACACGTTGCGCTCGAGTTGGCGCATCGCGCCCTCGCCGGCGATCTCCTCGATCTGCTTCTCGCGTTCGGCGTAGGCGCGCTCGGCGTCGGCGATCAACGCCTCGAGCAGCTCCTCGCGGGTCAGCTCCCCGGGCTCACCGACGGCGTCGGAGTCCAGCAGATCGCGGTGGTCGATGCCCACCGGGTAGAGCTGACGCAACGCCGTCCACAGCTGCTCGAGATCCCAGTCCTCGCAATAGCCTTCGGCGGTCGCGCCGTCGACGTATGCGGTGATGACGTCGACGAGCATCTTGTGCGCCTGCTCGGCGAGGTTCTCGCCCTCCAGGATCCGGCGCCGCTCGTCGTAGATGACGACGCGCTGCTGGTTCATCACCTCGTCGTACTTGAGGACGTTCTTGCGGACCTCGAAGTTCTGCTGCTCGACCTGGGTCTGCGCGCTCTTGATCGCGCGGGTGACCATCTTCGCCTCGATCGGCACGTCGTCGGGCAGGTTCAGCCGGGTCAGCAGGCTCTCCAGCGTCGCGCCGTTGAACCGCCGCATCAGCTCATCGCCGAGCGAGAGGTAGAACCGCGACTCACCCGGGTCGCCCTGACGGCCCGAGCGGCCACGCAGCTGGTTGTCGATACGACGCGACTCGTGTCGTTCGGTGCCGAGCACGTACAGGCCGCCGGCGGCGATGACGTCCTCGGCCTCCTTCGCGCATTCGGCCTTCATCTGGGGCAGCAGCTCGTGCCAGGCCTTCTCGTATTCCTCCGGCGTCTCCACCGGGTCGAGGCCGCGTTCACGCAGCCGCTTGTCGGTGAGGAAGTCCGGGTTGCCGCCGAGCACGATGTCGGTGCCGCGGCCGGCCATGTTCGTCGCGACCGTGACCGCGCCGAGCCGGCCGGCTTCGGCGATGATCGCCGCCTCCTGCTCGTGGTACTTGGCGTTGAGCACGTTGTGCGGGATGCGGCGCTTCTGGAACTGCCGCGACAGGTACTCGGAGCGCTCGACGCTGGTGGTGCCGATCAGGACCGGCTGGCCCTTCTCGTAGCGCTCGGCCACGTCGTCGACCACCGCGATGAACTTGGCCTCTTCGGTCTTGTAGATCAGGTCGGACTGATCCCTGCGGACCATCGGCTTGTTGGTCGGGATGGACACCACCCCGAGCTTGTAGATCTCGTGCAGCTCGGCCGCCTCGGTCTGGGCGGTGCCCGTCATGCCGGCGAGCTTGTCGTAGAGCCGGAAGTAGTTCTGCAGCGTGATGGTGGCCAACGTCTGGTTCTCGGCCTTGATCTCGACGTGCTCCTTGGCCTCGATGGCCTGATGCATGCCCTCGTTGTAGCGCCGGCCGTGCAGCACGCGGCCGGTGAACTCGTCGACGATGAGCACCTCGCCGTCGCGGACGATGTAGTCCTTGTCGCGCTGGAACAGCTCCTTGGCCTTCAGCGCGTTGTTGAGGTAGCTGACCAGCGGCGAGTTGGCGGCTTCGTAGAGGTTGTCGATGCCGAGCTGGTCCTCGACGAACTCGACACCGAGTTCATGCACGCCGACGGTGCGCTTGCGGATGTCGACCTCGTAGTGCACGTCCTTCTCCATCAGCGGGGCCAGCCGCGCGAACTCGGCATACCAGTTCGAGGCGCCGTCGGCCGGGCCCGAGATGATCAGCGGGGTGCGGGCCTCGTCGATGAGGATCGAGTCGACCTCGTCGACGATGGCGTAGTTGTGGCCCCGCTGCACCAGGTCGGCCAGCGAGTGGGCCATGTTGTCGCGCAGATAGTCGAAGCCGAACTCGTTGTTGGTGCCGTAGGTGATGTCGGCGGCGTAGGCCGCGCGGCGCTCGTCGGGCATCAGCCCCGACAGGATGACGCCGACGTTCAGCCCGAGGAAGCGGTGCACACGCCCCATCCACTCGGCGTCACGTTTGGCCAGGTAGTCGTTGACGGTGACGATGTGTACGCCCTTGCCCGACAGCGCATTGAGGTAGGCGGGCAGGACCGCCGTCAGCGTCTTGCCTTCACCGGTCTTCATCTCGGCGACGTTGCCGAAGTGCAGCGCCGCACCACCCATCACCTGGACGTCGAAGTGCCGCTGGCCCAACACCCGCCACGAGGCCTCCCGCGCGACGGCGAACGCCTCGGGCAGCAGATCGTCGAGGTCGGCGCCGTCGGCCACCCGCTTCTTGAACTCGTCGGTCTTGGCCCGCAGTTCGGCGTCGGAAAGCTTCGCGACGTCGTCGGACAGGGTGTTGACAAAGTCAGCCACCCGCTTGAGGCGCTTGACCATGCGGCCTTCGCCGAGACGCAGCAACTTATCCAGCACGCGGTATCCCCTGTTGGTCGGAGTTTCGAGATCAACCCATGGTAGGGGAATGCAGGCCGCAGCCGCCCGAACAGCGCCGGGCCAGGCGAAACAGCGGGGTCAGGCCAGCCGGATCAGCCCGTAGTCGTAGGCGTGGCGGCGGTACACGACGCTGGGCCTGTCGCTCTCCTTGTCGTGGAACAAGAAGAAGTCGTGGCCCACGAGCTCCATCTGGGACAGCGCGTCGTCGACGGTCATGGGCGTGGCCGGGTGCTCCTTGATCCGCACGATGCGGCCGGGCTCGTAACCGTCGAGGGCGGCGCCGTCGACCTGCGCCTGCTCCTCCCCCGCGGGTTTGGGCAGCGGGGGCAGCGGCTGGGCCGCGGTGGCCTCGGCGACCGAGAGCGGCGTCTTGTCGCCGTAGTGGATCTTGCGCCGGTCGTTGGCGCGCCGCAGCCGTTCCTCGAGCTTGTCCACCGCGGCTTCCATCGCGCCGTAGAAGCTGTCGGCGCAGGCCTCGGCACGCACTACCGGGCCGCGGCCGCGCGCGGTGATCTCGACGTGTTGACAGTTCTTGCGTTGGCGCCGGTTGCGCTCGTGGTCGAGTTCGACGTCGAACAGGTGGATGGTGCGGTCGAGGCGTTCCAGGCGGCACAGCTTCTCTGCGACATACACGCGGAAGTGGTCGGGAATCTCGACGTTGCGCCCCTTGAGGACGACCTCGGCGCGTGGTTCGGGCTTCTCGGACTCGACGACCCTCGATTGTGTTTGTTCGACGGATTGGGTTGACATGCTAGGCAACTCGCTTCTCTTCACGTTCGCACGCGGCTGCGTGCCCTGGCTGTCTGAAGTCGCGCCGACGTGGCCTTGAGTCTCTCGCCGCTCGCCGGTGCAAGGTGTCGACTACTCACCTCCTACCGCTGGTGGCGAAGCTGGCGCCTCGTGCCGGGCGCCGCCGTGAGCATTCACGGATCGTTGGTGCCGACGGTAGCCGTGTTCATCCGGTAGTGCCACCGAATTGGTCGACGTGTTCGCAGTTCGTCACATTCCTTTGATGCCGGAGAAATTGCCCTCCACGTCGCGGAGCGGGGTTCAGGCGTTGGCGAGCGCGAGAACCGCCACCACCCGGACCCCGCCCGCGTGCAGCACGCGAACGGATTCGCGTGCGGTGGCGCCCGTGGTGACGATGTCGTCGACGAGCAGCGCCTCGCCCGCGACGGCGCGCACGGCCTTGACGCGCCCGGCGATGTTGCGTTCCCGGTCGGCGCTGGACAGGCCGACCGAGTCGACGACAAGGGCCCGGGTCCGCAGCGCCTCGGTGACGGTGACCCCCGGCAACCGCGCCGACGCCGCTCGCGCCATCCGGGCCACCGGGTCTCCGCCGCGGCGGCGGGCGGCCCAGCGCCGGGTCGGCGCGGGCACCACCGTCACCGGTGTGTCGACGACGCCCCAGGTGAGCAGGTGGCTCAGCCCCGTCCGGAGCGCGACGGCCAGCGGGGTGACGAGGTCGGCGCGGCCACGCTCTTTGACCGCGACGATGGCCTGCCGTCGCGCACCCGCGTAGCGGCCCAGCGAGAACACCGGCACGCCCGGGTCGAGTCGCGCCGTGATGAGGTGCGGCTGGTCGGGCCTGACCTGCAGCGCGCCCGCACATGTGGCGCACCACCGCGTCGACGGCGCACCGCAGCCGCCGCACTGCAGCGGCAGCACCAAGTCGAGCATGCCGACAGTGTCCCGGTCACCGCCGACATCTCGGCGCGAGCGTCGGGTTGTCGCACACGGTTTCGCGGTTTCGCGTGCGGCGAGCCCACACTCGGCAAATCGGTGAGGTCTCAGCCCGGCAGCACCGGCTCGGCGCCGGGCACCATCAAGGGCCGGACGTCGGACCACGACAGGTTGTCCTCCCCGGCGGTGCCGGACAGCTGGTGTACGCCGCGCGCGTCGGCGACATAGACCGTCGAGGGGTTGGCCGCGACGGTGGTGACCGGCATGACCAGGTTCTCGCTGGGCGCGTCGGAGTTCACCCCGTCGAGGTTGACGTAGGAGACCGGGTGCTGCGGATTGGTGCGGGAGACGACCATGTCGTCGCCGGTGCGCCACGACAGCGACACCACGGTGTCGCCGAGCCCGAAGCCCAGCCGGCGGGGATAGGTCAACGCGTAGCCGCCGTCGGGGCCCTGCTCCACGCCCGCCAGGATCACCCGGCCCTCGACCACCATGGCGGCGCGGGTGCCGTCGCGGGACAGCTGCAGTTCGGTGATCACGCCGGGGAACCTCGCCGACACCCGGGTGGAGTCCACGGGGATGCGGGCCGGCTGCCCCGACGCGTCCTGGATGACGCGAAGGATCGTGTTGCCGTCGACCACCACCCAGATCGCGTTGTCCAGCGACCAGCTGGGCCGGGTCAGGCTGCGGGCGTCCAGCACCTGCGACGCCGGACCGCCGAGCTTGCCCACCCACAACGATGACGCCATGTCCGGTGCGCCGGGCTGCAGGGTGACGACCGACGCGACGTCCTGTCCGGTGCGCGACACCGCGGCCGCGGTCTGATCCGGCATCTGCCCGAAGGAACCGGGCACGCGCGGCGCACGCTGACCGTCGAGCGCCACCAGCGAGCCGCCGACGAGCGCATGCAGCCCCGCCGCCGCTCCGGACGCCGCGCCCGGGTCGGTGGCGGCCACATCCGACGTCTCCCAGCCGTCGGCGAACCGGTCGTCCAACGCGGCGCCGTCGGCGTTGATCACGTACGGGCCGTTGACCCCGGCGTGCGACAGCGTCCAAATGATCTGCGCGGCAAGCAGTTGCCGGCTCTGCGGGTCGGTGGTGGACAGGTTCTCCAGGTCGATCCGCGCACCGCCGTAGCCACGTCCGACGCCGGTCTTGCCGCCGTCGGCCCGCGTCACCGGGCCGCGCAGCCTGAGCGGGGGGCCGAGGAGGTTACGCACGGCGTTGGCCATCTCCGGGCGCGGCCCGGCGATCAGCTTGCTGACCAGTTCGGTGGCCAACTGGTCGGAGTCCGACACCGCGACGTAGCGGGGATCGGGCACGACGGTGGTTCCGGTCGGGTCCGCGAAGTACAGCGTGTAGCGCTTGTAGGTGGCCTGAAACTGTTGCCAGTCAAGGAAAACCCCGTTGGGCAGTTGGTCGATGCGCCAGCCGTCCGGTGTCTTGACCAACTCCATCTGCCCGGGGTCGGGCAGCGCACCCTCACCGGTCTCGAAGACGCCCATGTCCGAAAGCGACCCGAGGATGTCGGCGCGCATGGTCACCGACACCCGTTCGGGGCCGCGGGTCTCGACGAAGACGACGTTGTCGATCAGCAGCGCACTGCCGGCGTCATCCCAACCGCGCGAAGCGGATTCGGTGAGGAACTGGCGAGCGGCGAGATGCCGGTTGGCGGGATCGGCGGTGGCCTTGAGGAACTCGCGCAACAGGACGTCGGGATCCATACTCGGGGTGGGTTTGGGCAGGCTCGGCGGCGCGGGCCGGTCGACGGTTCCGATCGCCTGCGGCGCGGAGGAACTCGGCACCCCGGCACACCCCGTCAACACCAACACCAGCAGCCAGACGGCCGCCAGCACTCGTTTCACACCTTCTCCTGTGCAGCTTCACGATCCCGGCCGCTGCGCGGCGGGCTCTCGGGCCCAATGGGTTTCATCGGCAGCGGGCTCGTGGTCACCTTGTGCCCACGCACCAGCGGAAGGGTGAGCCGGAAACAGGCGCCCTTGCCTGGTTCGCCCCAGGCTTCCAGCCGGCCCTGGTGCAGCCGGGCGTCCTCGATGCTGATCGCCAGCCCGAGACCGGTGCCGCCGGAGCGTCGCACCCGCGACGGATCCGATCGCCAGAACCGGCTGAACACCAGCTTCTCCTCACCCGGGCGCAGCCCGACACCGAAATCGCGGACCGTGACCGCGACGGTGTCCTCGTCGGCGGCCATCCGGATCTTGACGGGCTTGTGCTCGGCGTGGTCGATCGCGTTGGCGATCAGGTTGCGCAGGATGCGTTCCACCCGTCGCGGATCGACTTCGGCGACGACCTCCTCGGTCGGCATGTCCACGATCAGCTCGATGCCGGCGTCGGCGGCGAGGTGGCCGACGTTGTCCAGCGCGCTCTGCACCGTCGAGCGCAGGTCCAGCGACTCGACCGACAGTTCGGCCACACCGGCGTCGTGGCGCGAAATCTCCAGCAGGTCGTTGAGCAGGGTTTCGAAGCGATCCAGCTCGCTCACCATCAACTCGATCGAGCGCCGCAACGACGGGTCGAGGTCGTCGCTGTGGTCGTGGATCAGGTCGGCGGCCATCCGCACCGTCGTCAACGGGGTGCGCAGCTCGTGGCTCACGTCGGAGGTGAACCGGCGCTGCAGGTTGCCGAACTCCTCCAGCTGGGTGATCTGGCGCGAGAGGCTTTCGGCCATGTCGTTGAACGACACGGCCAGCCGGGCCATGTCGTCCTCGCCGCGCACCGGCATCCGCTCGGTCAGATGTCCCTCGGCGAACCGTTCGGCGATGCGGGACGCCGACCGCACCGGCAGCACGATCTGGCGGGCCACCAAGAGGGCGATGGCGGCCAGCAGGCCCAGCAGCACGACGGCGCCGGTCGCCATGGTGCCGCGCACCAGCGTGATCGTGGACTCCTCGTTGTTCAACGGAAAGATCAGGTACAGCTCGAGGTTGGCCACCGGCGACGACGTCGGGGTGCCGATGATCAGCGCGGGTCCGGAGAACGCGTCGGTGTCCACCGTGGCGTACTGGTAGCTGACCTGACCCGCCTTGACGAACTCGCGCAGCGCGTTGGTCACCTGCTGCACCGGTCCGGCCGCGGTGGCCGCGCGGGGCCCGTCGCCCGGCACCACCAGCACCGCGTCGAAGGTGCCCGCGAGGCCGGGTCCGTTGTCGGCGGTGCGGTCGATCAGCGTGTTGCGGGCCAGCTGCAGGCTGCTGTCCAACGAGCGGGTCTCCTCGCCGCCGACGATGCCGCTCACCGTGGTGCGGGCTCGGTCGATCTCCTCGGTGCCCGCGTGCACCTTGCCTTCCAGGATCCGATCGGTGATCTGGCTGGTGAGCACGAAGCCCAGCACGAGAATGACGGCCAACGACAACCCGAGGGTCAGGGTCACCACGCGCAGCTGCAACGAGCGGCGCCAGGCCAGGCCCAGAGCCCGACCCAGCGCACCCAGTCCGCGAACCAGTGGTGCCGAAGGCCCCCAGCGTCCGCGAATGCGTCGCCTGGAGCCAAAGATCATGGCCACCGCCGAGGCTTATGGATCATGGCGACCGAAGGGCGATGACATCCCAGCCGTGCGGTGCGATCACGGCGGTCCGGCCTTGTACCCCACTCCTCGAACGGTCAACACCACCTGCGGGTTCTCCGGGTCTTTCTCGACCTTGGCGCGCAGCCGCTGAACATGCACGTTCACCAGCCGGGTGTCGGCGGGGTGCCGGTAGCCCCACACCTGTTCGAGCAGCACGTCTCGAGTAAACACCTGCCGCGGTTTGCGCGCCAACGCCACCAACAGGTCGAACTCCAGCGGCGTCAGGGAGATCTGCTCGCCCTGACGGGTGACCTTGTGGGCGGGCACATCGATGTCGACGTCGCCGATCGAGAGCATCTCGGCCGGCTCGTCCTCGTTGCGGCGCAGCCGCGCGCGCACCCGGGCGACGAGCTCTTTGGGCTTGAACGGCTTCATGACGTAGTCGTCGGCGCCTGACTCCAGGCCGAGCACCACGTCGACGGTGTCCGTCTTGGCCGTGAGCATCACGATCGGCACACCCGAATCCGCGCGCAGCACACGGCACACGTCGATGCCGTTCATGCCGGGGAGCATCAAGTCGAGCAACACCAGATCGGGCCGTAGTTCACGGACCGCGGTGAGCGCCTGCGTGCCGTCACCGATGACCGCGGTGTCGAAACCCTCTCCGCGCAGCACGATGGTGAGCATCTCCGCCAGCGACGGATCGTCGTCGACAACCAGAATCCTTTGCCTCATGGTGTCCATGGTGTCACCAAAACGCGACAAAGCCCGGCTACCACGCGGGCGTTTTGCGCGTTGGCCCGGGGGTTGCGAACCGCGAGACCGACGTTCTGGTGGATTTTCCACGGGCCGAACCGCCAAAGCGTCGGTTTCGCGCGTTAGCCCAGCCCGTCAGCCAGAGTCGCCGCATCGACGTCGGGACCGGCGACCAGCCACCGGCCGCACCAGTGCGCCGCGGCGAGCGCGGCGTAGACATCGGACGTGCGCTGCTGCAGCCCGTCGTCGCGCTCGTAGGCGTCCTTCGCGCGGTCGGCCTCGGTGTTGGCCCGGTGTTCCGCGCGCTCGGCGGCCAGCTCGGTCGGCACGGCCAGCAAGACCTGCCAGTCCGGCCTCGGCAGGTTCAAGCGGCCGTACTCGAGTTCACGCACCCACTGCACGACGTCGCCGTCGGCGCCCTGGTGCAGCCGCGCGGCGCTGTAGGCGGCGTTCGATGCGACGTAGCGGTCCAGGATGACGACATCGTGGGCGGCGCGCAGGTCAGCGATCTCGGTGCGCGCGCCCGCGCGGTCCAGGGCGAACAGCACGGCCATCGCGTAGACCGACTCGGCGAGATCACCGTGGCCGCCGTGCAGCGCCTCGGCGGCCAGGTCGGCCTCCACCGACCGCCCGTAGCGGGGGAAGTCGAGGGTGGCGACCGACTTGCCTGCGCGCTCGAACGCGGCACGCAGGCCGTGGGTCAGGGTGCGTTTGCCCGCGCCGTCGACTCCCTCGATCACGATGAGCACGCGGCGAGCGTAACGGTCCGCGTAGCCGATGAGTTTCGCCGACACCGAGGGTCTGCCCCGTTGACCCATCGACCTCAGGGAGAAGACCACGATGAGCACACATGCGGTCGGGACGCGACAGCAGTGGCGCGCCGCCTACGAGCGGCAACTCGCGAAGGAAAAGGAGCTGACCCGGCGGGCCACCGAGCTGGCCGCCGAGCGCCAGGCCCTGCCCTGGGTGCCGGTCGAGAAGCAGTACGTGTTCGACACCACGGCCGGCCCGCGCACGCTGGCCGAGTTGTTCGACGGCCGCTCCCAGCTGATCGTGCGGCACTTCATGCACGGACCGAAGACGCCCGAGGGGTGCCCGGGCTGCACCTTCGAAACCGACAACCTCGTCGGCGCGGTGCCGCACCTGGCGCACCGGGACGTGACGTTCCTGCTGTCGTCACGCTCGCCGCTGCCGGTCCTCACCGCGTACAAGCGGCGGATGGGCTGGGACATCGAGTGGGTGTCCTCGGGCGGCAGCGACTTCGACGCCGACTTCTTCGAGCACATGTATGTCCCGACGCCACGGCGCGACCCGGGTCCGGGCGGCGGCAGCATGCTGGACGTCATGGAGCTGATGGCGCTCAGCTGCTTCGCGCTGGAGGACGGGGTCGTCTACCACACGTACTCCACCTACGACCGCGGCACCGAGGCGCTCAACGCGACCTGGCAGCTGCTGGACCGGGCGCCCAGAGGCCGGGGCACCGACTTCTCCGACTGGCCACGCAAACGCGACGAATACCCCGATTAGCGACGCTTCGGGTTCGCTGCGGGTTTGCTGTGAAATGCCTTGGCGGCACGCGCGTCATGCTGCAACCGGGCGCGGACCCGGTGCGCAAAGTGTCGATCATCCCGCGCGGGCACGCCCTCGGCGTCACCTTGTCCACCCCCGACGAGGACCGTTACGGGTACACCGCCGAGTACCTGCGCGGACGCATCATCGGGGCGCTGGGCGGGATGGCGGCCGAGGAGGTGTACGGCGTGGTGACCACCGGCTCCGAAAGCGACCTGGAGACCGCGACCAACGTCGCGCGCGGCATGGTCGGGCGGTGGGGCATGTCGGAACGGATCGGACCGGTGTCGGTGTTGCCGAAAGAGGCCGACCCGCGCATGGCCGGGATCTCGGACTCGATGCTGGGCGCGGTCGACCAGGAAGTCCGCCGGCTCATCGACGGCTGCTGCGCCGAAGCGCGAGAGTTGTTGCGTAACAATAGGGATCGGCTCGACAACATCGTCGCGGAACTGCTTGTGCACGAGACACTCGACGAGGACGCGGTGTACGCGGCCGCGGGCATCTCCCCGGGGGGCGGTGGTTCGGGCCTGACGCGGCTCTTACCCGCGCGCGACGCTGACCAGGGCCCGCACTGCCGGCGCCACTTCGGCGGCGAAACGTTCGGTGGTGGCGGTGTCGTCGGAGGCGAGGATGAAGCCGCTGGTGCCGTAGGTGAGCGCGACGTCGGCGAGCTCTTCGGCCCACTGCTGCGGCGGTCCGTGCAGGAATCCGGATCCGGTCGCGGTGAAGCTTCCGCCGATGTTGAGCAGGCGGCGGATCGCGTCGGGCCGGCGGCCGGCCTCCGCGGCGGCGGCGTCGATGTGCTCGTTCATCTCGCGCAGGACGGCGACGCCGCCCGCCAGGTACTGGACCGAGGGCACCCAACCGTCGGCGCCGCGCCCGATCAGGCGCAGCATCCGCGGCTTGTACGCACCCACCCAAATACCGACGTCGTGCGCGGGGGCAGGTCCGCGCTTGGCGCCCTCGACGCGGTAGTGCTCGCCCGCGACGACCAGCGGGCGCTTGGTGTCGACGTCCCAGATGCCGCGGATGACCGCGATGGCTTCCTCGAGCGCCCGGACCGATTCCGCAGGCGTGCGGCGGGGACCGCCCATGGCGACGACGCCGTCCCAGAACGCCCCCGCACCGATGCCGAGTTCGACGCGGCCGCCGCTGAGCAGATCCAGCGAGGCGACGGCACGGGCGAGTACGGCCGGCGGGCGCAACGGCAGGTTCGTGACGTTGAGGGCGAGCCGTACGCGCTCAGTGCGGCCCGCGGCGTAGGACATCAAGGTCCAGGCGTCGTGGAACTTCGCGACGTAGGGGTGATCCTGGAAGGTCACCAGATCAAGGCCCGCGCGCTCGGCCACGACGGCCTGCTCGACGGCCTGGCCGGCGGGATCGTTGACCGGCGTGACGAAGGTGCCGAAAAGCAGGTCGTGTCCGTAATCGCTCATCACGCTCCTTGCGCTCTCCGAAAGGCCGGTAACGCATTGTGTTCACCTGACTCTGTCGGCGGTAAAACGCCCCTGCCGGTCACACCGGAATTCGGAACTGTCTGCGGCGCAGCGCGTCTGGCCGGGCCGAAGCGCTGTGCATTGCGCCTATCGACTGAGCGATTTGGCCTTCAGCGCTTCGAACTCGGCCTGCGTGATCGCCCCCGAGTCCAAAAGGGCCTTGGCATCGGCGATTTCCTGCGCCGGGGAACGGCCGGCCACCTCACGGATGTATTCGTCCGTCTCCTTCTTCGCGTGGGCCGCGGCTTCGCGTGCGCGTGCCGCCATGCCCCTGCCGCGTGCGATCAGGTAGACCAGCGCCGTCAACCAGGGGAAGAGGATCAGGAAAAGCACCCAGATCGCCTTGATCCAGCCCGAGGTCTGGTGGTCACGCCAAAACAGGTCCACCAGGATTTGGAAGAGCACAATCAAATACGCGATCCACGCGAAGATCACGAAAAAATGCCATAGGAAGTCCCACGACGCACCCCAGTCCATAGCCGCTCCTCGCTCTAGTACGCCAATTCCGTTACGCGGGTAGTCAAGCACGCCGTCGTCGAGATAACCGCCGATTCCCCGGCGCGGCCCTGCCGCCGCGGCGATAATTCCGAAGTACGACACGGGCGCGCGCCTCGACTCATCGCCGTACTGCTCTCCGCGACGGCGTTGCTGCTGGGCTCGGCGTGCGGTCCGGCGACCACCGAGCTCACCGACCCGTTCGAGGTGGCCGGTATGCGAGTCACGGACGGTCCCTCGGGGTTGAAGGCGGGGGCGCCGAGGCCGTCGCGGACCGTGGCCGACTCCGACGGCGGCCGCATCGATGTGCTGGCGGTCCAGTCGGTCAGCGATGTCGAGGACTACTGGACGGACGTGTTCGACGACGCCTTCGGAATGTCGTTCACGCCGGTGCGCCGGCTGGTGTCCTAGGACGCCGACCACCGTTGCGGCGCCCGGTCGTTCTGCGGCCAGTCGACCTCCGGACTGGTGAATGCCGCGTTCTGCCCGCTGGACAGTTCGATCGGCTGGGACCGCGGCGTGCTGCTGCCGTCGCTGAAGCAGTCCTACGGTGAGATGGCGGTCGCGATGGTGCTGGCGCACGAGTACGGCCATTCGGTGCAGTATCAAGCTGAGCTGAATCCCGCGAACACACCGACCTTCGTGGCCGAGCAACAGGCCGACTGTTTGGCCGGGGCCTACATGCGCTGGATCGCCGCGGGGGATTCACGCCGCTTCACCCTGTCCACCGGTGACGGTCTCAACGCCTTACTGGCCAGCGGGATCTCGTTTCGGGACCCGCTGCTGAGAGGCAACACGGTGGTGTCTCGCGGCGGCGAACACGGATCGGCGTTCGAACGAATCTCGGCTTTCCAGTTCGGGTTCGCCGACGGACCGGCGACATGTAAGGACATCGACCAGGAGGAGATCATCGAGCGACGCGGTGATCTGCCGGTTGCCCTGCAGCGCAACGAGACTGGGAACTGGCCGGTATGGCGAGAGTCGGTGAGGTCCGTGATCGCCGCGATGAACATCTTGTTCCAGCCCGCCGTGCCACCGCGACTTACCCTCGATGCCGCCGCGGCGGCCAGGTGCCCCGACGCCCGGCCCCACCCCGCCCGTCTCGTTCTGCCCGGACACCAACACCATCGCGGTCGACCTCGCCGGGCTGAAGAAGCTCGGCGCCGCCCGTACCGGCCCGACGGGATTGGTGGGCGACAACACCGCCTACTCCGTGTTGATCTCGCGCTACATGTTGGCGATGCAGAACGCGGTGGGTCTCCCCCTCGACACCCCCGAAGCGGGTTTGCGCACGGCGTGCCTGACCGGTGTGGCCACCAGAAAGCTTGTCCGCCAAGTGAACACACCGGACGGCAACACCGTCGCGCTGACCGCGGGCGATCTCGACGAAGCGGTCGCGGGCCTGCTCACCAACGGCCTGGCGGCCAGCGACGTCAACGGTCAGGCAGCGACGGCGGGGTTCGCCCGCATCGACGCGTTTCGGACCGGGGTGCTCGGCGACGACAAGGACGCCTGCTTCAACCGCTTCCCCTGACCCGCGGCCGGCGGACTGGCGGGCCGCCCCTTCCCGCGAGCAGTCGTGAAAACCCCCCAAAACCAGTGAAGTAAGGGGTTTTCGCGTCTTCTCGGCGGTAGAGGGGGCAGATCAGTACCGGTAGTGCTCGGGCTTGTAGGGGCCCTCGACGTCGACGTTGATGTACTCGGCCTGCTCCTTGGTGAGCTTGGTCAGCGAACCACCAAGCGCCTCAACGTGAATGCGTGCGACCTTCTCGTCGAGATGCTTGGCCAGCCGGTACACCGCGTTGTCGTACTCGTCGTTCTTGGTCCACAGCTCGATCTGGGCGATCACCTGGTTGGAGAAGCTGTTGCTCATCACGAACGACGGGTGCCCGGTCGCGTTGCCGAGGTTGAGCAGCCGGCCCTCCGACAGCACGATGATCGACTTGCCGTCGTCGAACACCCACTGGTCGACCTGCGGCTTGATGTTGATCTTCTTGGCGCCCGAACGCTCCAGCGCGGCCATGTCGATCTCGTTGTCGAAGTGGCCGATGTTGCCCAGGATCGCCTGGTCCTTCATCGCGCGCATGTGCTCGAGCGTGATGATGTCCTTGTTGCCGGTGGCGGTGATGACGATGTCGGCCTCGCCGATCGCCTGCTCCACCGTGCGCACGTCGAAGCCGTCCATCAGCGCCTGCAGCGCGTTGATCGGGTCGATCTCGGTGACCGCCACCCGCGCGCCCTGGCCCGCCAGCGACTCCGCGCAGCCCTTGCCGACGTCGCCGTAGCCGCAGATCAGCACCTTCTTGCCGCCGATCAGCACGTCGGTGCCGCGGTTGATGCCGTCGATCAGCGAGTGCCGGGTGCCGTACTTGTTGTCGAACTTGGACTTGGTGACCGAGTCGTTGACGTTGATCGCCGGGAACGGCAACTCACCGGCCGCCTCGAACTGGTACAGCCGCAGCACGCCGGTCGTCGTCTCCTCGGTGACGCCCTTGACCGACTCGGCGATCTTGGTCCACTTGTCCTTCGCGGTCTCGAAGCGCTCCCGCAGCACGGAGAGGAAGACCTTCCACTCCGCGGGATCGTCGTCCTCGGCGGGCGGGACCACGCCGGCCTTCTCGTACTGCGCGCCGCGCAGCACCATCATCGTGGCGTCGCCGCCGTCGTCGAGGATCATGTTCGCCGGCTCGCCCGGCCAGGTCAGCATCTGCTCGGCGGCCCACCAGTACTCCTCGAGCGTCTCGCCCTTCCACGCGAACACCGGGGTGCCCTCGGGCTTCTCGGGGGTGCCGTGCGGGCCGACGACGACGGCCGCGGCCGCATGGTCCTGGGTGGAGAAGATGTTGCACGACGCCCAGCGCACTTCGGCGCCCAGCGCCGTCAACGTCTCGATGAGCACCGCGGTCTGCACCGTCATGTGCAGCGAACCCGAGATGCGGGCGCCCTTGAGTGGCTGCACGTCGTGGTACTCCTGGCGCAGCGCCATCAGGCCCGGCATCTCCTTCTCGGCAAGCCGGATCTCCTTGCGACCGAATTCAGCAAGGGACAGATCGGCCACCTTGTATTCGATGCCGTTGCGGACATCCGGGGTCAGCCGCTGTTCAGTCGTCGTCATGGAGCTCTCTTCCTGGGGCACGCAGTTATCTAGCCTGCTTATACGTTAGTCTGCCCGGCCAGCGTCGATGCTATTCGGTTGCGATCACACCGTAGCGTTCAGCGGCAGGTGTAAGCAGCCTAGCCAAGTCGGCTGCGACGTCGTGATCTGCCTCCGGCGGCATCGAGATGTAGCTCATCGCCAACCGCACGATCGCCCGCGCGAGGATGCCGGCATCATCCTCGCTGCACGTCACCCAGCTGTGCATGAACGTCGCGGTCAACCGGTGCGAACAGTGGCTGATGATCGGCCCGCTGTCGGTGGTGATGAGCTGCAGCAGATCCGGTTTGATGGCGCCGGTCAGCAGCGACATCACCAGCGGGTCGGCGGCCGACTCGGTGAAGAAGTCGCGGAACCCCTGAAGGAAGGCGGAGTAGACGTCGCCGACGTGGCCCTCGATCGCGTCGTCGATCTGGTCGACGAGCCGGTCGGCCAGCCGCAGCGCGTACGCCTGTGCCAGGCCCTGCCGCGAGCCGAACTCGTTGTAGATGGTCTGGCGGCTGATCCCGGCGGCACTGGCGACGTCCGACAGCGTGATCGCCGACCAGTCGCGGGTGAGCAGCAGGTCGCGCATGCCGTCCAGAATCGAGTCGCGCAGCAGCACCCGCGACGCCTCGGCGTACGGGACGCGCTGCGCGGCTCGCCTCGTGCGCGGTGGACTCACACGCGCGACACTATCCGGTCCGTCGCCTCGCTGGTCCCGGTCGCGGTTTTCGACGCCGCCACGCCCGTCCGGGCGGCAATCACGAACGTGAGACTTCCACCATCTCGAAGTCGGACTTGGCCGCGCCGCAGTCCGGGCAACTCCAGTCGTCGGGGATGTCGTCCCAGCGGGTGCCCGGGGCGATGCCGTCCTCGGGCCAGCCCTTGGCCTCGTCGTATTCGAATCCGCATTGCGCGCAGACGAACAGCTTGTAGTCGGTCATCTGGGGTCCTTTCTCGGTGTCGGCTCTGCGCCCGGTCAACCGACGGGTTCGAAGTCGACCTTCTCGCGCACCGCGCAGTCCGGGCAGCACCAGTCGTCGGGGACGTCGGAGAACGGTGTGCCTGCCGGAAACCCTTCGCGGGGTTCGCCTTTGGCCTCGTCGTAGACGTAGTCACACCCCGGGCACCGGTAGGCGCTCATGCGGCGACTCCATACTTCGCCATCACCTTCTGCCGCACTCGCGGGTGGATGTTGACCCGGGTGATGTCGCCGTCGTAGTGGGCGAGCACCCGGTGGTCCATCACCTTGCGCCACAGCGGCGGGAAGTACGTCAGCGCGATCATCGACGCATAGCCGCTGGGCAGGTTCGGCGCCCCGTCCATGCTGCGCAGTGTCTGGTAGCGCCGGGTCGGGTTGGCGTGGTGATCGCTGTGCCGCTGCAGGTGGTACAGGAACAGGTTGGTGACGATGTGGTCGGAGTTCCAGCTGTGCTCCGGGGTGCAGCGCTGGTAGCGCCCGCTCTCGGTCTTCTGCCGCAGCAGGCCGTAGTGCTCCAGGTAGTTCACCGTCTCCAGCAGCGTGAAGCCGAACACCGCCGAGATCACGATGTACGGGATCAGTCCCCAGCCGAACACCGCGATCAGCGCGCCGTAGAGCACCACCGACATCGCCCACGCGTTCAGTACGTCGTTGGACCAGTGCCACACCGGCTTGCCGGCCCGCTGCAGCCGTTTGGCTTCCAACTGCCACGCCGACTTCACCGCGCCGAACACGCTGCGCGGCAGGAACTCCCAGAACGTCTCACCGAAACGCGCCGACGCCGGGTCCTCCGGGGTGGCGACGCGGACGTGGTGGCCGCGGTTGTGCTCGATGTAGAAGTGGCCGTAGCAGGTCTGCGCCAGCGTGATCTTGGACAGCCAGCGTTCCAGCGCGTCCTTCTTGTGGCCGAGTTCGTGCGCGGCGTTGATACCGACACCGCCCAGCACACCCACCGACAGCGCCAGACCGATCTTCGCCTGCCAGGGCAGGCCACCGTCGAACCCGAGCCAGCTCAGGTCGGATGCGGTGAACAGGTAGGCGCCGACGATGACGCTGGCGTACTGGAACGGGACGTAGGCGTAGACGCAGTAGCGGTAGTACTTGTCGTTCTCCAGTCGCTCCATCACCTCATCGGGCGGGTTCTGGCCGTCCGGCCCGAACTTGAGGTCCAGGATCGGCAGCAGGAGGTACAGCAGGATCGGGCCGATCCAGAACGGCACCTGCGCCGCGGCGTGCCAGCCCCAGTCGTTGAGCGCCCACACCAGCGGCAGCATCACGAACAGCGCGGTGGGCGGGATCAGACCGATCAGCCACAGGTAGCGCTTCTTGTCCCGCCATTCCTCGACGTTCTGGGGATAAGACATCTGCGTGGTCACTGCGTCCTCCTGAAGTGAGTGCGTCACGTCACTGCGCTTGACTATAGAAGCTGATTTGTCGGCTGTCTAGACATCTAGGCTCATTTGTAAAGTCCCGCGGGGGTGGCATGCCTTAGCTGGTTGATCCCGCGCATCAGGTGAGGGCGATCAACCAGTTAGTGGCAACACGCCGCTGACTAGCGGATGCCGGCGGACTCGCGGCGGCCCAGCACCGAGTGGCGCCGGCCGTAGAGGAGGTAGACCACCACCCCGACGGCCATCCAGACCACGAACCGGATCCAGGTCACCGCGGTGAGGTTGAGCATCAGCCACACGCACGCCACGATCGACGCGATCGGCAGCAACGGCACCCCCGGCGCGCGGAAACCCCGTTCCAGGTCCGGGCGGGTGCGACGCAGCACGATCACCCCCGCCGAGACCAGCACGAACGCGAACAGCGTGCCGATGTTGACCATCTCCTCGAGCTTGCCCATCGGGAACGCCGACGCCGTCACCGCCACCGCCGCGCCGACGATCAGCGTGATGCGCACCGGCGTGCCCCTGGCGCCGGTCCTGGCCAGCGAGCGTGGCAGCAGCCCGTCGCGCGACATCGCGAAGAGCACCCGGGTCTGCCCCAGCACCAACACGATCACCACGGTGGTCAGGCCGGCCAGCGCCCCGATGGAGATCACGTTGGCCGCCCAGTCCACCCCGTTGGCGGCGAACGCGGTGGCCAGGTTGGCGTCCTCCCCCGCCGCGCGCAGCTCGGTGTAATGCACCATGCCGGTCAACACGACCGAGACCGCGACGTAGAGCACGGTGACGATCGCCAGCGACGCCAGGATGCCGCGGGACACGTCGCGCTGCGGATACTTGGTCTCCTCGGCGGTGGTCGCGATGATGTCGAACCCGATGAACGCGAAGAACACGATCGACGCGCCGGCCAGCAGGCCGTACCAGCCGTAGCTGCTGCCCTCCGCGCCGGTCAGCAGCGAGAACAGCGACTGCTCGGCGCCGGTGCCGCCGTGGCCGGGTTCCGCGGGCGGCAGGAACGGCGAATAGTTCTCCACCTTGATGTAGAACGCGCCGACGGCCACCACCAGCAGCACCACCCCGACCTTGATCACGGTGATCGCCAGGCTCACCCCCGCCGAGAGCTTGGTGCCGTACACCAGAATGGCCGTGACGAACGCGATGATCAGCAGGGCGCCCCAATCCAGTTGCAGGCCAAAGACATTCACGTTCCCGCCGCCGAACCCGAACACCGTGCCGAGATAGCTCGACCAGCCCTTGGCGACCACCGCCGCGGCCACCGCGAACTCGAGGATCAGATCCCAGCCGATGATCCACGCGACGAACTCACCGAACGTCGCATAGGAGAACGTGTACGCGCTGCCCGCCACCGGTACCGTCGACGCGAACTCGGCGTAGCACAGCGCGGCCAGACCGCAGGTGATCGCCGCGATCACGAACGACACCGAAATCGCCGGACCCGTCAGGTTTCCCGCCGTCGACGCGGTGATCGTGAAGATGCCGGCGCCGATCACCACCGAGACGCCGAAAACCGTCAGGTCCCACCAGTTGAGGTCCTTACGGAGCCGCGTTCCGGGCTCGTCGGTGTCGGCGATGGACTGCTCGACCGACTTCGTCCGCCGCGTCATGGGCATTCCTTCCTGATCCGCTGACCGCAATGTAGCGAGTAGCCTTTCGCCAATGGGCGAGACTGCCGAACACGCAGTGGTCATCGGGGCCAGCATCGGCGGCCTGTGTGCCGCGCGGGTGCTTTCGGACTTCTATGCCCGGGTGACGCTGTGCGAGCGCGACGAGCTGCCCGACGGCCCGGTCAACCGGGCGGCCGTTCCGCAGGGCAGGCACGTGCACATGCTGATGGCCCGTGGCGCCCAGGAGTTCGAGACGCACTTTCCCGGGCTGCTCGAGGACATGGTCGCCGACGGTGTGCCGATCCTGGAAAACCGGCCCGACTGCATCCACTTCGGCGCCGCGGGCCACGTGCTCGGCACCGCGCATCGGCTGCAGAGCGAGTTCACCGCGTACGTGCCCAGCCGGCCGCACCTGGAATGGCAGCTCCGCAAGCGGGTGCTGGCGCTCGACAACGTCGACATCATCGAGGCCGCGGTCACCGAGCCCCGATTCGAGACCACCCGCGAGCGGGTCACCGGAGTGCAGCTGGAATCCGGCGCCGTGCTGCCCGCCGACCTGGTGGTCGACGCGACGGGCCGGGGTACCCGGCTGCCGGCGTGGCTGCAGAAGTGGGGGTACCAGCGTCCCCGCGAGGACGTCGTGTTCGTCGGCATCGCCTACACCAGCCAGCGGGTGCGCGTACCCGACGGCCTGCTCAGCGAGAAGGTCGTGGTGGCAGGAGCGTCACACGCGCAGCCCCTGGGCATCGGCATGCTGTTCTACGAGGACGGCGTCTGGAACATCACCACGTTCGGTGTCGGAAAGGCGCAGCCCCCGCAGACCTACGCGCAGATGTGTGCGCTGGCCGGGGAGATCCTGCCCCCGCATGTGGCGTCCGCGCTGCGTCAGGGCACCCCGCTCGACGAAGTGGCCCACCACAAGTACCCGGCCAGTCGGTGGCGCCGCTACGACAAGCTCGACCGCCTGCCCCGCGGCATCCTGCCGTTCGGCGACGCCGTCGTGAGCTTCAACCCGACCTTCGGTCAGGGCATGTCGATGACGTCGCTTCAGGCCGGTCATCTGCGGCGGGCGCTGGAGACGCCGGGCGCCGACGTGGCCCGGGAATGCATCCGCGCCACGGCCAAGACGACGTTTCCGGTGTGGACGATGAACGCCATCGGCGATCTGACCATGCACCGGGCCAAAGGCCCGACACCGTGGTGGTACAAGCCGGTGGGCGCGTTGTTCGACCAGTTCCTCGGCGCAGCGGAGACGGATCCCGTTCTGGCCGAATGGTTTCTGCGTCGGTTCAGCCTGCTCGACAGCCTCTACATGGTGCCGCCGCCCCGCCTCGTCGGCCGGACGATCAAACACAACATGCGGCTGTGGCTGGCCGAGCGCCGTGCGGCCAGAAGCCCGGTAGCCTTCGAGACGATGAGGGAACCAGGATGAGCGCCGGCCTGTTCGGACTGCTCGACGACGTCGCGGTGCTGGCCCGGATGGCGGCCGCGTCGGTCGACGACGTCGGCGCCGCTGCGGGGCGCGCGACGGCCAAGGCCGCCGGCGTGGTGGTCGACGACACAGCGGTGACACCGCAGTACGTGCACGGCATCGCCGCCGAGCGCGAGTTGCCGATGATCAAACGGATCGCGCTCGGCTCGCTGCGCAACAAGCTGTTGTTCATCCTGCCGGCGGCGCTGGTGCTCAGCGAGTTCCTGCCGTGGCTGCTGACGCCGCTGCTGATGATCGGCGCGACCTTCCTCTGCTATGAGGGTGCCGAGAAGGTCTGGGGCAAGATGCTGGGCCACCAGTCCCATGCCGCGCCGACGTCGGCGGTCGGCCCGGACGCCGAGAAGCAGTTGACCGCGGGCGCGATCCGCACTGACCTCATCCTGTCGGCCGAGATCATGGTGATCGCGCTGAACGAGGTTGCCGGCGAACGGTTCTGGTCGCGGCTGATCATCCTGGTGGTGGTCGCCTTCGTCATCACCGCGGCGGTGTACGGCGTCGTCGCGGCGATCGTGAAGATGGACGACATCGGGCTGAACCTGGCCCAGCGGTCGTCGGCGTTCGCGCAGAAAGTCGGCCGGGGCCTGGTGATCGGGATGCCCAGACTGCTCACCGCGCTGTCGGTGATCGGCACTGTGGCGATGTTGTGGGTGGGCGGGCACATCCTTCTGGTCGGCAGCGACGAGGTCGGTTGGCACGCCCCGAACGGGCTGGTGCACCACGCCGAGGAATTCGTCCATCACGCGGTCCAAGGCGTCGGGGCGGTGTTGGGCTGGCTGGTCAACACCGGGGTGTCGGCGGTGATCGGCCTCGTCGTCGGCACCGTGGTGGTCGGGATCATGCACGTGCTGCCGTTCGGCCGCAAAGACGCGCACTGATCGCTATCGCGTCAGATTCCCACCGTCGACCGGAACAGCTTCGTCGGCTCCGAGGCGACCAACCGGATCGGCCCGTCGTCGGCCGACACCCACGCCGCCGAACCGCGCTGTAGCGTCACCTTGCTCGACTTGGCGTGCACCACCGTCTCGCCCTGGGTGCACAGCAGGATCTGCGGGCCGTCATGGCGGGTCGGCGCGTCGATCTCGTGACCGAGTTGGTCCCCGTCGATGCTCAGCACCGAGACGGCGAACTCCGGTGCAGGCGTGTCGTACACCAATTCCGTTCCGTCCGCCGCGATTTCGGGTCGAATGACCATGTCGGCCGCCGGAGTGAAGTCGAGCACCCGCAACAGCTCGGGCACGTCGACGTGCTTGGGGGTGAGCCCGCCGCGCAGCACGTTGTCGGAGTTGGCCATCACCTCGACACCCACACCCTCCAGATAGGCGTGCAGGTTGCCCGCGGGCAGATAGATGGCCTCGCCGGGCGCCAGGCTGATCCGGTTCAACAACAGCGAGGCCAGCACTCCCGCATCGGCGGGATACCGCTCGCCGAGCTCGAGCACGGTCTTGGCCTCGGCGGCGAACTTGCGCTTACCAGAACGCACGTAGTTGATCGCGCCCTCGAGCACCGCGGGCACCAGGACGTCGATGTCGGGCTGCGGCGCGGTGATCCAGGTGGTGAACAACGCGCGCAGCCCGTCGGCATCGGACTGCGCGTCGAGCAGGTTGATGAACGGGTCCAGGTCGCTGACGCCCAGCGCCCGCATCAACTCGACGGTGCGCTCGCCCGGGCGGAACCCGGCCAGGGCTTCGAATTGCCCCAAGGCGACGAGGATCTCGGGTTTGTGGCTGGGGTCGCGGTAGTTGCGGTTGGGGGCCGAGATGGGTATGCCCGCCCGCTCCTCGCGGTTGAACCCCTCGACCGCCTGCTCGGCGCTCGGATGCGCCTGCAGCGACAGCGGCTCGTCGGCGGCGAGCACCTTGACCAGGAACGGCAGGGCGTTGCCGAACCGGCTGCACACCGCGGCGCCCAGTTGCCCCTCCGGGTCTTCGCGCAGCATATCCAGCATCGACTGCTCCCCGTCGTCGGTCTGCAGCCACGCCGGATCGCCCGGGTGCGCGCCGAACCACAACTCCGCTTCGGGATGCATTGTGGGGCTTGGTCTTCCGGTGAATTCGGCAATCGCGGTCCGCGAACCCCACGCATAGGTCCGCACCGCGCCACGTAGCAAGTGCACTTGCTTAACCTCGAACCAGTTTCAGATAGACGGCCGTCATCTCCAGCCGCACGGCCAGCATCGCGAGTTGCCGTTCAGGGCGTCCGTCATCACGTGTCGGGGCGCTCTCGCCGGCCGGTACATCCTCGGCGTTGAGCACATCGACGTCGTCGAGCCCGCTCACCCGCGCGAGGACCACCGGCCGCTCGGCGTCGGTGGTCAGCACGAACGTGCGCACCTGATCGGGCAGCGGACCGTCGATCTGCTCGTCGTGGAACAACCGGTCGGCCCCCGGCGGCGCGCCGAGCCCCGAGCGCAAGGCCGTGAGCGCGTCCGCGAGCCCGACCGCGGCGACCACCCGGTGCGCGACGCGCAGCATGCTCGAGGCGCCGTGCCGCGCCAGCGCCAGCGTGGCCGGGTTGTCGCCGGCCAGCACCACCTCGCGGCCCGACATGCGTTCGGCCAGCGTCTTGGCGGGGTTGGTGAACGGTTCGTGGACGGCGCTGTTGCGGAACGCCTCGGCGTCCAGTTCGTCCGCCAACGCGTCCAGGTTCACCCGCATACCGGGCTGGACGACGTCGAGGATCGCGAGCCCGGCCGCCAGATACCGCGTCAGGCTGAATTCGTCGGGCACCCACACCCGCGGTGCCAGCGCGACCGCGCGTCCTGCGGCCACGTCACGGAGCGGGCCTTCGTAGGGTGCGACCACAATCACCCGCGCACCACGGTGCAGCGCGGTGGCGGCCGCCGACACCAGCACCGGGTCGCCGGGATCGTCGCCCGCGACGACCAGCACATCCAAGGCGCCGATCCACGGCGGCGCCTCCGCGGCGACGACGATCGGCGTTCCCACCGAGGCGCCGACCGCGGCGGCCAGCAGCGACCCGGCCGTGTGGGCGTTGCCTCGATCGGCCAGCCAGATCAGCGTCCGGGGCGGGTGGTCCGTGCGGAGCGCGTCGAGTTCGCCCTCGGCCAGTGCGGCGGCGGTGGCGCGCACCTGCGCGCCGGCCATCGACGCCCCGCGCAGCAAACCGTCGCGGTCGGCGGCCAGCAGCCCGTCCGCGTCGTCGAGGTCGACGGTCGCGCGCGTCGCGTTCACGGCACGGCCCCCGAGCCTTCGGACATGTGCGCATCGACCGTTCCGGAGACCTGTCCGACGATGGTGTCGATCTCCTCGGGTGTGCGGGCCTCGACGTTGAGCCTCAGCAACGGCTCGGTGTTGGACATGCGCAGGTTGAACCAGTTGCCGTCGCCCAGGTCGACGGTCACCCCGTCGAGGTGGTCGATCGATTGGATGCGCGGCCCGAACGCCTTGAGCACCTCGTCCACACACGCCTCGGCGTCGGTGACCGTGAAGTTGATCTCGCCGGAGGCCTCATAGCGCTGATAGTCGGACATCAGGTCCGACAGCGGCCGATGCTGTTCGCCGAGCGCCGCCAACACGTGCAGCGCGGCCAGCATGCCGGAGTCGGCGCCCCAGAAGTCGCGGAAGTAGTAGTGCGCGGAGTGCTCGCCGCCGAAGATGGCGCCGGTGTCGGCCATCAGCGCCTTGATGTAGGAGTGCCCGACGCGCGAGCGCACCGGCGTGCCGCCACGCTCGGTGACCAGCTCGGGCACCGCCCGCGAGGTGATCAGGTTGTGGATCACCGTCGCACCGATCTCCCGGCCCAGCTCGCGCGCGGCGACCAGCGCGGTCACCGCCGACGGCGAGACCGGTTGGCCCAGTTCGTCGACGACGAAACACCGGTCGGCGTCGCCGTCGAAGGCCAGCCCGATGTCGGCGCCGGTCTTGACCACGTGCGCCTGCAGGTCTCGCAGGTTGGCCGGATCCAGCGGGTTGGCCTCGTGGTTGGGGAAGGTGCCGTCGAGCTCGAAGTACAACGGCTCCACCGTGATCGCCGACATCGGCCCGAGCACCGCGGGCGTGGTGTGCCCCGCCATCCCGTTACCGGCGTCCACCGCGACCCGCAACGGGCGCAGGTCGCTGAGGTTCACCAGCGAGCGCAGGAACTCGCCGTACTCGTCGAGCACGTCGCGGTCGGAGCTCGTCCCTCGCGCGCCGTCGTAGCCGGGCACCCCCGCGATGACCTCATCGCTGATGATCGACAACCCGGTGTCCCTGCCGACGGGTTTGGCCCCGGCCCGGCACAGCTTGATCCCGTTGTAGGCGGCCGGGTTGTGGCTGGCGGTGAACATGGCCCCTGGGCAATCCAGCAGGCCGGAGGCGAAATAGAGCTGATCGGTGGACGCCAGCCCGATGCGCACGACATCGAGGCCCTGCGCCATCACCCCGTCGGCGAACGCGGCGGCCAGCGAAGGCGAGCTCTCCCGCATGTCGTGGCCGATCACGATTTGGGACGCACCGTCACGGACCAGCCGCGCGAACGCGCCGCCCACGTCGGCGACGAAGTCGTCGTCGAGTTCCTCGCCGACCAGGCCGCGCACGTCGTAAGCCTTGATGACGCGCTGAACCGCCGCGGCGGGCCGAGACTGCGAGCGCTTGCCCGAAGAGCGCATCAAGTACGAACTCCTTGTGACGTGGACTACTGGCGCCAGCCTAGCCGTCGGGCGGCGCCCGCACGGCCGCTACTCCGCGGCTGGCTCGACTCTGGCGGTGGCCGATCCCTGACTAGTCGCTGGGGTCGGGCAGCACCCGCAGGTGACCCCGGCGGCGTCCGGTGGATCCCGGTCGCTTCGGCGGCGGGGCGACCAGCGTGCCTCCGGGCGCGCCAGGGGCCGGGTCGATGAAGCTGGCCGCGACGCCGTTGACGGGCGGTGCGACGTCTCGTCCCTCCCGCACCGCCTCGGCCAGCGCGACCAGATCGTCTTCGTCCGGGTGCGACGGCAGCGGCCCGGCGTGGCGAACCAGCTCCCAGCCACGCGGCGCGGTGATGCGCCCGGCGTGCACGACGCACAGGTCCCACGAGTGGGGCTCGGGTGCGGTCGCCAGCGGGCCTACCACGGCCGTCGAGTCCGAGTAGACGAAGGTCAGCGTCGCGACCGCATAGTGAGGGCACCCGGGCCGGCAGCAGCGACGGGGAACGTTCACGCACGGAAGGCTATCGCGGACGCACCCGGCGGGGTGCTGGACACGCGCAGTTCCCGGACGGCCGATCCCCAACCGTTACGATCGTGTCCGTGGCCGAACGGGCATATCGGCGTTCACGCCGCGGCCGAGAGATGCGCGGGCCGCTGCTTCCTCCCACCGTTCCCGGCTGGCGCAGTCGCGCCGAGCGATTCGACATGGCGGTGCTGGAGGCCTACGAACCGATCGAGCGGCGCTGGAATGACCGGCTGTCCGCCCTCGACGTGGCCGTCGACGAGATACCGCGGATCTCACTGAAGGATCCCGACACCATGCAGTGGCCGCCCGAAGTGGTCGCCGACGGGCCGATCGCGCTGGCCCGGCTGATCCCGGCGGGTGTCGATGTGCGGGGCAATACGACCCGGGCGCGAATTGTGCTGTTTCGCAAGCCGATCGAGCGACGCGCCAAAGACACCGTCGAACTCGGTGATTTACTCCATGAGATCCTGGTGGCTCAGGTGGCCACCTATTTGGGGGTCGAACCTTCTGTCATCGACCCGACGATCGACGACGGATAACGCGCGCGGTCAGATGATCCCGCGCTTGAGGCGGCGGCGCTCGCGCTCCGACAAGCCGCCCCAGATGCCGAAGCGTTCGTCGTTGGCCAGCGCGTACTCGAGGCATGCGTCCTTGACCTCGCAGCCCTGGCAGATCCGCTTGGCCTCCCGGGTCGAGCCGCCCTTCTCCGGGAAGAACGCCTCGGGATCGGTTTGAGCGCACAGGGCGCGCTCCTGCCAAAGGTCGTCCTCAGGAGTCAACGGCGGCACAACATCAACTGGATCGGGCACCAGGCTCAACTGAGGACGCGACGGCGTCTCAATCGGTGCCGGTCCGGTAGTGGTGTGCGGCGCGCTGCCTACTGAGCCGAACAGCCGGCCGTCGAACGGAACCACTCGATCGAAATCGCCTTGCTCAAAAGACATCTTCCCGCCTCCTCACCTGGTCTCGAAAATCCCCTGAAAGAACCCCCGCTGTTGAGATGTTGGCCATCCCATTCGAACATGTGATCGAATCTCGGTCTGCGACACCGGAACCGGCAGGCCAACCGCGAAATGACACTGGTGTGATTACACACGCGTTAGATGCTGCGGTCAAGCGTTAGAACAGAAATTCATACCATTCCGTGACCGAATATCGGCGAGTCGTCGATCGGCGTGTCTGTCACACCGGTGCGCCTGCGCGCGCCCGGCCGACCGCGACGGCCTACGCTCGGTCGATGTGAAGGTCACGGTTCTGGTCGGCGGCGTCGGCGGAGCGCGGTTCCTGTTGGGTGTACAGCATCTTCTCGGGCTTGGCCAATTCGGCGACAACACCGCCGACGAGTTGACCGCGATCGTCAACGTCGGAGACGACGCCTGGATGTTCGGCGTGCGCATCTGCCCGGACCTCGACACCTGCATGTACACCCTGGGCGGCGGTATCGACCCCGACCGGGGCTGGGGCCACCGCGACGAAACCTGGAATGCCAAGGAGGAACTCGCGGCCTACGGCGTGCAGCCGGACTGGTTCGGGCTGGGCGACCGCGACCTGGCCACCCATCTGGTGCGCAGCCAGATGCTGCGGGCGGGCTACCCGCTGTCGCAGGTCACCGAGGCGCTGTGCCGGCGGTGGTCACCGGGTGCCCGGCTACTGCCGGTCACCGACGACCGCAGCGAAACCCACGTCGTCATCACCGATCCCAGCGACGGCGAGAAGCGCGCGATCCACTTCCAGGAGTGGTGGGTGCGCTACCGCGCGAAGGTGCAGACCCACAGCTTCGCGTTCGTCGGCGCCGACCAAGCGACCGCGGGGCCCGGAGTCACCGAAGCGATCGAGACGGCCGACGTCGTGCTGCTGGCACCGTCGAACCCGGTGGTCAGCATCGGCGCGATCCTCGCCGTGCCGGGGGTCCGCGCCGCGTTGCGCGCGACGCCGGCGCGGGTCATCGGCTACTCCCCCGTTATCGGCGGAAAACCGTTGCGCGGCATGGCCGATGAATGCCTGTCGGTGATCGGGGTGCAGAGTACCTCCGAAGCGATCGGCCAGTATTTCGGTGCACGTTCGAAGGTCGGCATACTCGACGGCTGGCTGGTGCACGAGGGAGATCACGCCGAGATCGACGGCGTCGAGGTGCGCGCGGTGCCCCTGCTGATGAAGGATCCTGCGGCGACGGCCGAAATGGTGCGTGCCGGCTTGGATCTGGCGGGCGTGAAACCGTGACCGAGCACGGCTCCGCGGCCGCCGTCGAGCTCCTACCCGTGCCCGGGCTGCCGCAGTTCCGGGCGGGCGACGACCTGGCCGCGGCGATCGCCGCCGCGGCGCCGTGGTTGCGCGACAACGACATCCTCGTGGTCACCAGCAAGGTGGTGTCCAAGTGTGAGGGCCGTGTCGTCGCCGCACCGTCTGACCCGGACGAACGAGATGCGTTGCGGCGCAAGCTCGTCGATGCGGAAGCTGTTCGGGTACTGGCCCGCAAGGGCCGCACCATGATCACCGAGAACGCGCTGGGGCTGATCCAGGCGGCGGCGGGGGTGGACGGCTCCAACGTCGCAGCGACGGAGTTGGCGCTGCTGCCGGTCGACCCCGACGGCAGCGCGGCCGCGTTGCGCGACGGGCTGCGCGACCGGCTCGGCGTCACCGTCGGGGTCGTGATCACCGACACCATGGGCCGCGCGTGGCGCAAGGGTCAGATCGACGCCGCGATCGGCGCCGCGGGGCTCACCGTGCTGCACGGCTATGCCGGTGCGCGCGACCGGCACGGCAACGAGTTGATCGTCACCGAGATCGCCGTCGCCGACGAGATCGCCGCCGCAGCCGATCTGGTGAAGGGCAAGCTCACCGACATCCCGGTCGCGGTGGTGCGCGGCCTGTCGCTGCGCGACGACGGATCCACCGCGCGGATCCTGCTGCGCCCGGGGGAGGACGACCTGTTCTGGCTGGGCACGGAGGAGGCGATCGCTCTCGGCCGCAGCCAGGCCCAGCTGCTGCGCAGGTCGGTACGCCGGTTCGGCGACGAACCCGTGGCCGGCGACCTCATCGAGGCCGCCGTCGCCGAGGCGCTCACCGCCCCCGCGCCCCACCACACGCGTCCCGTGCGGTTCGTCTGGTTGCAGGACCGTGCCCGCCGCGTGGCGCTTCTGGACCGGATGAAAGACAAGTGGCGCGCCGACCTCCGCGGCGACGGCCGCTCCGCCGACGCCGTCGAGCGCCGCGTCGCCCGCGGCCAGATTCTCTATGACGCACCCGATGTCGTGATCCCGTTCATGGTTCCCGACGGCGCGCACAGCTATCCCGATGCCGAACGCACCGCGGCCGAACAAACCATGTTCACCGTCGCCGCCGGCGCCGCGGTACAGGCACTGCTGGTGGCGTTGGCGGTGCGCGGCGTCGGCAGCTGCTGGATCGGCTCGACGATCTTCGCGCCCGACCTGGTGCGCGACGCGCTCAAGTTGCCCGGCGACTGGGAACCGTTGGGCGCCATCGCCATCGGCTATCCCGAAGAAGGCTCGGCGCCGTCCGGGCCCCGCGATCCCGTCCCCACCGACGGACTGTTGGTGCGCAAATGAGCCTGCACGCCTCGGCCGTGGAGACGCTGCGCGGTTGGCGGGCCCCCGACCCCGGGCAGGACACGCTGCGCCACGCGGTGCTGGCGTTTCTGGCCGCCCGGCCCGACGGCTGCCTGCGCGAGTGCGTGCCGGGGCACGTCACCGGTTCGGCGCTGGTTCTCGATCACACCGGAAGCAAGGCGCTGCTGACGCTGCACCCGCGGGTCGGGCGCTGGCTGCAGCTGGGCGGGCATTGCGAGCCGACCGACGACACCATCGTCGCCGCCGCGCTGCGCGAGGCCGCCGAGGAGTCCGGAATCGACGGGCTGCGAATCGATCCCGTGCTGGCCGCGCTGCATGTGCACCCCGTCACCTGCTCGCTGGGCGTGCCGACGCGCCACCTCGACATGCAGTTCATCGTGCACGCACCGGAGGGTGCCGAAATCGCCTGCAGCGACGAGTCGTTGGCCCTGCGCTGGTGGCCACTGGACGCCCTGCCCGACGACTGCGACTTCGGGCTCACCCAATTGGTGATTTCGGCGCGCAAACGAGCGCTCAGCGAGCGTTAGCGCACCGAAATCGCATGTTTTAGACATCGGTCGAGTAGCGGATGCCGCCGTCGGGAATCGTGACCCCCGGCCAGACCCGCGCACCGCGCAACAGCTCGCAGCGTGCACCGATGTCGGCGCCGTCGCCGATCACCCCGTCGCGGATCAGCGCGCGCGGCCCGATGCGGGCGCCGAACCCGATGATCGAGCGTTCGATCACCGCACCGGCGCCGACCTTCGCGCCGTCGAAGATCACCGCCCCGTCCAGCCGTGCGCCGCCGGCGATCTCCGCGCCGCGCCCGACGACCGTGCCGCCGATCAGCAGGGCGCCGGGCGCCACGCTCGCGCCGTCGTGCACGAGTTCCTCGCCGCGGTGCCCGCCGAGCGCGGGCGACGGCGCGATACCGCGCACCAGGTCGGCCGACCCGCGCACGAAGTCCTCGGGGGTGCCCATGTCGCGCCAGTAGGTGTTGTCGACGTAGCCGCAGATCCGCAGCCCGTCGGCCAGCAGCCCGGGAAACACCTCGCGCTCCACCGAAAGCGCCCGCCCCTTGGGGATGCGCTCGATCACCTCGCGGTTGAACACATAGCAGCCGGCGTTGATCTGGTCGGTCGGCGGATCCTGCGTCTTCTCCAGGAACGCGGTGACCCGCCCGTCGGCGTCGGTCGGCACGCACCCGAACGCGCGGGGATCGCCCACCCGCACCAGGTGCAGGGTGACGTCGGCGTTGTTCTCCTCGTGGCTGTTCAGCAGCGCACGCAGATCGGCGCCGGACAGCACGTCGCCGTTGAACACCAGGGCGGTGTCGTGGCGCAGCCTTGGCGCCACGTTGGCGATGCCGCCGCCGGTGCCCATCGGCTGCTCCTCCACGACGTACTCGATCTGCAGACCCAGCTTGGAGCCATCGCCGAACTCCGACTCGAAGACCGCGGCCTTGTAGGAGGTGCCGAGCACCACGTGCTCGATGCCGGCTTGGGCGATGCGGGACAATAGGTGTGTCAGAAAGGGCAGGCCCGCCGTGGGCAACATCGGCTTGGGCGCCGAAAGCGTCAACGGCCGCAGCCGCGTACCGAGCCCGCCGACCAGGACGACGGCGTCCACCTCTGCCGGATTCACGCTAAGGCCGTCCTTTCCGCCGGTTGCGTGCAGAGTTGCGTACCACCAACCCGCCTCGCGCCGCGAGCGCCCCCCGGATGGTCCATCGCAGCGGCCCCTGCCACCACCTCGAATACCGATCCGCGAGGAAAGTGTATGTGCTGGTGTGGTGGGCAGCCAAGTTGCGGGCCGGATCCCGACCGGCCGCGTGGCCCTTATCGTGCAAAATCTCCGCGGAGGGCACGTATACGTTCTGCCAGCCGGCCTTTCCGAGGCGATCACCCAGGTCGACGTCCTCCATGTACATGAAATAGCGCTCGTCGAAACCGGAGATCTCGTCGAAAGCGGCCCTTCTCAGCAACAGGCACGATCCCGACAGCCAGCCGACCGGACGTTCGCTGGGCTCTTGTCGCTCCTGCCGGTAGGCGGCCGTCCACGGATTGGACCGCCACACCGGGCCGACGACCGCGTGCATGCCGCCGCGCACCAGGCTGGGCAGGTGCCGCGCCGACGGATACACCGACCCGTCGGGGTCGCGGATCAGCGGGCCCAGCGCACCGGCGCGCGGCCACCGCGCGGCGGCCTCCAGCAGGATGTCGATGCTGCGTGGACCCCACTGCACGTCGGGGTTGGCGACCACGAAGAAGTCCGAATAGGACGCCGCCGCACCCTCTTTCAGGTACTCGTCGACGGCACGGTTCACCGCGGTGCCGTAGCCCAGGTTCGCCCCGGTGGGCAGCAACCGCACGTTGGGGTAGCGCTCGAGCGCCTCCTCCGGGGCGCCGTCGGTGGAGCCGTTGTCGGCCATGATGACCGTGACCGGCCGGTCGGTGGCATGCGACAGCGACGCCAGAAACCGGTCGAGATGGGGTCCCGGCGAATACGTCACCGTGACGACCACCAGTTCGTCACTCACGGTCTAGAGGTTATCCGGCCGCCACACCGTGCGCGTCGAGCGCCGAGGTCAGCGCGTCCCGCCAGGGCCGCAGCGGGGTGAGCCCGGCCTCGGCGGACCGCCGCCCGGACAGCGCCGAGTACGGCGGGCGGGGCGCCGGGCGCGGGTGCCGCTCCGAGCTGACGGGACGCACCCGCGCCGGATCGGCGCCGACGGCCTCGAACACCGCCTGCGCCTGTTCGAAGCGGCTGGCCTCGCCCTCGTTGGCGGCGTGCAGCACGGGCGCGGCGATGTCGCCGTCGGCCACCTCCAACAACGCGGTGGCCAGGTCCGCGACATACGTGGGGGAACCGATCTGGTCGGCCACCACCTCGACCGGCTGATCGCCTGCGGCCAGTCGCCGCATGACGGCCACGAAATCGCCTCCGTCGCCGCCCTCGTACACCCACGCGGTGCGGACCACGTGGGCACCGGGCAGGGCCTCGAGCACCGCCGACTCCCCCGCCAGCTTGGTGCGCCCGTACACGCTCAGCGGACCGGTCTCGTCGTCGATCTCATAGGGCCGCCGCTGTGTGCCGGAGAACACATAGTCGGTGGAGATGTGGATGAGCCGCGCGCCCGCCGCGGCGCAGGCGCGTGCGAGGTTGCCCGGGCCTACGGCGTTGACGGCATGGGCGCGCTCCGGTTCGGCCTCGGCGGCGTCGACCTTGGTGTAGGCGGCGCAGCTGATCACCACGTCGCCGGGTTCGATGACGCGCGTCACGGCGGCCGGATCGGTGATGTCGCACCGCGCCGACGTCAGCGCCAGCACCTCGCGTCCCTCCCGGCGGGCCTGAGCTGCCAAGACGCGGCCGACCATGCCGCCGGCCCCGGGTATGACGATTCGGTCCCAGTTGCGCTCAGCCACGGTCTCGAGTCTGGCACGCCGATGCGCGCTACCGCCGATGCGGCGGTCTCGCCAGTAACCTGGGCTGATGCCCGCGCGCACGCTTCGTGTCATCGCCGTGTCAGCGGCATTGTTGGTCGTGATCGGTACCGGCGCCGCCTGGGGCAAGATCCGCGCGTTCGAAGCCGGAATCAACCAGATCTCCTCGGTCGCGCTCGGCGAGGGCGGCGAGGACGGTGCGATCGACATCCTGTTGGTCGGCATGGACAGCCGCACCGACGCCCACGGCAACCCGTTGTCGCAGGAAGAACTGGCCATGCTGCGCGCAGGCGACGACGAAGCCACCAACACCGACACCATCATCCTGGTGCGGGTGCCCAACAACGGGAAGTCCGCGACGGCGATCTCGATCCCCCGCGACTCCTACGTGGCGGCGCCCGGCGTGGGCAAGATGAAGATCAACGGCGTGTACGGGTCGGTGCACCTGGAGAAGATGAAAGACCTCGTCGAAGTCAAGGGCATGGACCCGGCGGAAGCCGAGCCGCTGGCCGCCGAGGCCGGACGTGAGGCGCTGATCAAGACCGTCGCCAACCTCACCGGTGTCACCGTCGACCACTACGCCGAGATCGGACTGCTCGGCTTCTCGTTGATCACCGACGCCTTGGGCGGTGTCGATGTGTGCCTGAAAGAAGCTGTGTACGAACCCCTCTCGGGGGCAGACTTTCCCGCGGGCTGGCAGAAGCTCAACGGCCCACAGGCGCTGAGCTTCGTCCGCCAGCGCCACGATCTGCCGCGTGGCGACCTGGACCGGGTCACCCGCCAGCAGGCGGTGATGGCTTCCCTTGCCCACGAGGTGATCTCGGGCAAGACGCTGTCCAGCCCGGCGACACTGAACCGGTTGGAGGATGCCGTACAACGCTCGGTGGTGCTGTCCGACGGTTGGGACGTAATGGAATTCGCCGAACAGCTGCAGAACCTCGCGGCCGGCAACGTCGCCTTCGCCACCATCCCCTGGCTGCAGGAGAACGGCTGGAGCGACGACGGCATGCAGAGCGTGGTGCGGGTGGATCCGGCCGCGGTCAAGGAGTGGGTGGCCGGCCTGCTGACCGATCAGGACGAAGGTAAGACCGAGGAGCTGGCGTACACGCCGGACAAGACCACCGTCGACGTCATCAACGCCACCGACGTCAACGGCCTGGCCGCGGCGGTCTCCCAGGTGCTGGCCAACAAGGGCTTCACCCGGGGCCTCACCGGAAACCACGAAGGCGCCCCGCCGGGCGGCAGCCAGGTGCAGGCCGCACGCACCGACGACCTTGGCGCCCAAGCGGTTTCCCGCGACCTCGGCGAGCTGCCGCTCGTCGAGGACCCTTCGGTCGCGCCGGGCACCGTACGGGTGGTGCTTGCCGACGACTACACCGGGCCCGGCTCCGGCCTGGACGGCACCGATCCGACGCTGAGCACCTACGACACCCTTGCCGTCGGATCGGCGGGCTCGACCGACGCCACCCCGCCACCACCCACGATCATCACCGCGGGCTCCGATGACCCGCAGTGCGTCAACTAGCCGTGCCGACGGTCAGTTCGGCGATCCTCGATCCCCTGATGGCGGCCGATCCGGCGGGCCCGCGCATCACCTACTACGACGACGCGACCGGTGAGCGCATCGAATTATCAACGGCCACACTGGCGAACTGGGCTGCCAAGACCGGCAACCTGCTGCGCGACGAGCTGGGGGCCGGACCGGCCAGCCGGATCGCGGTGTTGTTGCCCGCGCACTGGCAGACCGCTGCGGTGCTGTTCGGGATCTGGTGGATCGGTGCGGAGGTGGTGCTCGGGCCGGGTGATGCCGACGTCGCGCTGTGTACCACCGACCGGCTGTCCGACGCGGACGCCGCTGTCGGTGTCGGCGAAGTGGCGGTGTTGTCGCTGGACCCGTTCGGCAAGCCGGCCGACGACGTTCCCGTCGGGGTGACCGACTACGCGACCGCGGTGCGGGTGCACGGCGACCAGATCGTGCCCGAGGCCGCCCCCGGGCCGGCGCTGAACGGTCGATCGGTCGCCGACCTGCTCGCCGACGCGCGAGCGTCGGCGGAGACGCAGGGGTTGACCGCGCGGGACCGGGTGCTGTCCAGCGCGGACTGGGACACCGCCGAGGCGCTCATCGACCACCTGCTGGCGCCGTTCGTGGTGGGCGCGTCGCTGGTGCAGGTGGCCAACCCGGATCCCGCCGCGCTGGACCGGCGCAGGCAGACGGAGAAGGTGACCAGGGGCTGACGGGCCCGGAAATTTGCGGTTTTGCAAGCGGTCGTCGGGTACCGGTGCCACGCTGGAGCGGTGATCGACAGGCGCAGGTTTCTCGTGCTGTCCGCGGGTGTGGCCGCCGGCGTCGTAGGTGCGTGCTCGTCGCGGGCCGCCGAGCCGGCGTCGGCCGAACAGGCGGCGACCACCCCGGGCTTCGACATCGGCTTGACGCCCGCGGAGACCGACATCGACCTCGGCGGGGTCACGGTACGCACCTGGGCGTACGGCGATCGGCTGCCGGGGCCGGAGATCCGCATGCGCAGGGGTGAGAGGCTGCGCGCGCAGTTGACCAACAGGCTGCCCGCGCCCACCACCATCCACTGGCACGGCCTGGCGATTCCCAACCCCATGGACGGCGTCCCGGTGCTGACGCAACCCGCGGTGCCGCCCGGCCAGGACTTCACCTATGAGTTCGTCGTGCCCGATGCGGGGAGCTACTGGTATCACTCCCACGAAGGCACGCAGCTCGACCGTGGCCTCTACGGTCCGCTGATCATCGAGGATCCCGCCGACGGCGCCGACTATGACGACGAACTCGTTGTGGTCCTTGATGATTGGGTGGACGGCACCGGACGCACGCCGGACCAGGTGCTGGCACAGCTGCGGGCCTCGGGCATGCCGGCCATGCCGGACCTGCCCGATGCGGGGATCACGCCGTCGACCCCGCTCGGCGACGACGGCGGCGACGTCACCTACCCGTACTACCTCATCAACGGGCGGGTGACCACGGATCCGCAGGTGGTCGATTACCGTGCCGGACAACGGATCCGGCTCCGTATCATCAACGCGGGCTCCGACACGGCGTTTCAGGTCGGGGTGCCGAACCACCGCATGCACGTCATCGCCACCGACGGTTTTCCGGTACTACCCGTGAACGCGGATTCGGTGATCCTCGGGATGGGTGAGCGCGTCGACGCGATCATCGCCCTGCAAGCGTCGGCGCCGGTGCTCGCGGCCGCCTACCGCAAGGACGGCTACGCCCAGCTCAACATGCGCGTCGACAACAAATCCGCAACGGGCAACGCGGGCGACTATGTCGCGACGCTGCGGACGCAGGCCCCGCTGGACACCGCGACGCTGGCCGCCCCACCCGAGCTGAACCTGCCCGGCGCCGCCCCCGACCAGATTATCGACATGCGCCTGGCGGGGCCGGTGAACGGCTACAACTGGACGATCAACGGCAAGCAGTACGACCCGCCCAACGACGGCTATCCGGTGAAGCCCAACCAGCGCGTGCGTATCCGCTACGTCAACGAGTCGAAGATGTTTCACCCCATGCACCTGCACGGGCACACATTTCAGGTGATCGGATCGTCGGCTCCGCTGGCCAGGAAGGACACCGTGCTGGTGGCGCCGCTGCGGACCGTCGAGATCGACTTCGACACCGACAACCCCGGGCGCTGGATCACCCACTGCCACAACACGTATCACCTCGAGGCCGGCATGGCCACCTTTGTCGAGTACACCTGATTTCCCTCGGCGAGCAGACGTGAAAACCCCCTGTTTCCCGCAGTTTAGGGGGTTTTGCCGTCTGCTCGCGGGGGGTTATTTCAGCAGGGCGCGCGACATCACCACACGTTGAATCTGGTTGGTGCCCTCGTAGATCTGGGTGATCTTGGCGTCGCGCATGAACCGTTCCACGGGGAAGTCGGTGGTGTAGCCGTAGCCGCCGAACAACTGGACCGCGTTGGTGGTGACCTCCATCGCCACGTCGGAGGCAAAGCACTTCGACGCCGAGGAGATGAACCCGAGGTCGGGTTCGTTACGTTCGGCGCGCGCCGCCGCGGTGTAGACCATCAGCCGGGCGGCTTCGACCTTCATCGCCATGTCGGCCAGCATGAACTGCACCGCCTGGAAGTCGGCGATCCGCTTGCCGAACTGCTTGCGCTCCTTGACATATCCGATCGAGGCGTCCAGCGCTCCCTGGGCGATGCCGACGGCCTGCGCCCCGATGGTCGGGCGGGTGTGATCCAGCGTGGCCAACGCGGTCTTGAAACCGGTGCCCTCCTCGCCGATGATGCGGTCGGCCGGAATGCGGCAGTCCTCGAAATACAGTTCGGTGGTGGGCGATCCCTTGATGCCCATCTTCTTTTCCTTGGCGCCGACGGTGAATCCCGGGTCGTCCTTGTGCACGATGAACGCCGAGATGCCGTTGGCGCCCTTGTCCGGATCGGTCACCGCCATCACCGTGTACCACGTCGACTGGCCCCCGTTGGAGATCCAGCACTTGGCGCCGTTGAGCACCCACTCGTCGCCGTCACGGCGCGCGCGGGTGCGCATCGACGCCGCATCACTGCCGGCCTCCCGCTCGGACAGCGCATACGACGCCACGGCCTCACCGGAGGCGATCGACGGCAGCACCTGCTTCTTGAGTTCCTCGCTGCCGCGTAACAACAAGCCCATCGTGCCCAGCTTGTTGCAGATCGGGATCAGCGACGACGACGCGCACACCCGCGCCACCTCTTCGATGACGATGCACGCGGCCACCGAGTCACCGCCCTGCCCGCCGTACTCCTCGGGGATGTGGATCGCCGCCATTCCCGCACCGGTCAGCGCCGCCAGCGCCTCATCGGTGTAGCGCGCCTTCTCGTCGACGTCCGCGGCGTGCGGCGCGATCTCCTTCTCACACAGGTCACGAAGCACCGACCGCAGCTCGCTGTGCTCGTCGGACAGCTTGAAAGCGTCGAAAGACGGATTGCCGATCGCCATCGAGAACTCCTTGCTACTCGCCGGTAACTTTATCCGCGCCGCGCCGGTGTGACGTTCAGCGGCCCCGGCCCGAGACGACCTGCAGGCCGCGCACCATTTCACGGTACGTGCGGTGATAGAGCGACCGGATGGCCGCGCTGCGTCGCAGCAGGTCGACCGCGCCCTGCGGCGCCACCAGAGCCACGTCGTGCCCGGCGAACACCGATTCGCCGGTCGCCAGCCGCAGCTTGCCGCTGACGGCGGACTCCACCTCGGCCCGATACAGCCGGCAGTAGTCGGGCTGGGCGAAGAAGACCTTGTTGAACCCGATCAGGAACGGAACCAGCTTGGCGCCCTGTTCCAGATAGCGCAGCGTGCCGACCGCCACGCCCGGCCACTGCTGGTTGAAGACGTCGTCGGCGATGACGATGCCGCCGTCGGCGAGCGTGGCCTCGGCGAGTTTCATGTCGGAGAACACGATCTCCGCGGTGTGGCCGCCGTCGACGCTGAAGAGCCGGATGTCGCCGCCCGCCAACTCGCGCAGGCGCTCCGGCAGAAGTTTCGTCGAATCACCCTGGTGGATCACGACGTCGTCCATCGACGACCACAGGTTCACGTTGCTGAGAAACTTCTGCAGGTCACCGTGCCCCGACCCGTCGACGTTCAGCTCCTGGTCGCCGAAGATGTCGATCGCGACGGCCTTCTCGCCGGGGCGCTGCAGCAACCGCAACCCGATGAACAGCCTGCCGTGGTGCACGCCGATTTCGGCGACCGCGCCCGAGACCTGCTTGGCCCGCTGCGCCGAGTTCAAGACGTCGAGCAGCAACAGCACCTCGGGCTGTAGGAAGCCGGTGACGATCCGGTGCCCAATGGCCCGGTACCGTGCGAATTCACGTGACATCGGGATGCAGCCTACTGCCCGAGGAGGCGCTCGCGCAGCGCTGCGTCCTTCTGCAGCACGCTGTCGTGCAACTGCGCCTGGAACCGTTCGACGCGCTCGCGCAGCCTGGCATCGGATGCACCCAGGATCCGCACCGCCAGCAACCCCGCGTTGCGGGCGCCGCCGATCGACACGGTGGCCACCGGCACGCCCGCGGGCATCTGCACGATCGACAGCAGCGAGTCAAGGCCGTCCAGCTTGGCCAGCGGCACCGGCACCCCGATCACCGGCAACGACGTCGCCGAGGCCACCATGCCGGGCAGATGCGCCGCTCCCCCGGCACCGGCGATGATCACCTCGATGCCGCGGCCCGCCGCGCTCTGCGCGTAATCGAGCATGCGGGCCGGGGTGCGGTGCGCGGAGACGACGCCGACCTCGAACGGGATGTCGAACTCGGCCAGCGCCTCGGCCGCCTCCTGCATCACGGGCCAGTCGCTGTCGCTGCCCATGATCACCCCCACCCGCGGTGCGGGGGTCGACCTCGTCTGCTCATCGCCCGTCATGTGGGTCCCATCCGTCCGTCCATTCCGCATGCGACATCCAGTGCGCCGCCCTCGCCGCGCGTTCCCGCACCTCGGCGACGTACGCGGCGTCGTCGGCCGAGCCTTCGGGCGCACCGATGATGTTGACATGGCCGATCTTTCGGCCCGGCCGCTCCGCTTTTCCGTAGAGGTGCACCTTGGCGTTGGGCATCCGCGCGAACAGGTGATGCAGCCGCTCGTCCATGCTCATCTCCGGCACCTGTTGTGCACCAAGCACATTGGCCATCACGGTGACCGGCGCTGTAGGGGCGGTATCGCCGAGCGGATAGTCGAGCACCGCGCGCAGGTGTTGCTCGAACTGACCGGTGACGGCACCGTCCATCGTCCAGTGCCCCGAGTTGTGCGGGCGCATCGCGAGTTCGTTGACCAACAGCCTGCCGTCGACCGTCTCGAACAGTTCGACCGCCAGCACCCCGACCACACCGAGTTCCTCGGCCAGCCGAAGACCCAATTGCGTTGCGGCGCTTGTGAGTTCATCATCGAGGTTCGGTGCGGGTGCAATCGCCTCGACGCAGATGCCGTCGCGTTGCACGGTCTGCGCCACCGGCCACGCCGCACCCTGCCCGAACGGGGAGCGCGCCACCAGCGCGGCCAGCTCGCGCCGCATCTCGACCCTTTCCTCGACGAGCACCGCCGCCCCGGCGGCCAGGTGCCGTTGCGCGGCGTCGCGCGCATCGGCGACGTCGCGCGCCAATGTCACTCCACGGCCGTCGTATCCGCCGCGCGCGGTCTTGACCACGAGCCGGCCACCGACACGGGTGGCGAACGCGTCGACGTCGGCGGGCTCGGTGACGGCCGTGAACCTCGGCACGGGCGCGTCCAGCGCCTCCAATCGCCGGCGCATCACCAGTTTGTCCTGCGCGTGGATCAGCGCCGACGGCGGCGGTGCCACGTTCACACCGTCGGCCACCAGCTTCTCCAACAGCTCGGTCGGCACGTGCTCGTGGTCGAAGGTCAGCACGTCGGCGCCGGCGGCCGCACGACGCAGCGCATCGAGGTCGGTGTGCGCGCCGATCACCACATCCGGGCTGACCTGCGCGGCGGGGTCGTCAGCGGCGGCCGCCAGCACCCGTAGCGTCTGCCCCAGCGCGATCGCGGCCTGATGGGTCATCCTGGCCAGTTGCCCGCCGCCGATCATGGTCACCACCGGGGGCCCGCTCGAGGTTCGCGACACGCCCTTATGGTGTCATGGCCCCGGCCGGCCACCTCGCCTGCCTTACCGTCGCTCACCAGCACGGCTACGCGTCAGTAGCGGGATTCCGTAAACTGCCCTTTTGTGTCCTTTACCGATGCCACGATCGAGCGGCTGCCCCGCCCGATCCGCCCGTACCTGGAACGGCATCACGAACTGATCAAGTTCGCGATTGTGGGCGCGACCACATTCGTCATCGACTCGGCGGTGTTCTACACGCTCAAGCTGACCGTGCTGGAGCCCAAACCCGTCACGGCGAAGATCATCGCGGGCATCGTCGCGGTGATCGCGTCCTACATCCTCAACCGCGAATGGAGCTTCCGCGACCGGGGCGGCCGAGAACGCCACCACGAGGCGCTGATGTTCTTCGGGGTCAGCGGCGTCGGAGTGGTGCTGAGCATGGCGCCGCTGTGGTTCTCCAGTTACGTGCTGATGCTGCGGGTGCCCGAGGTCAGCCTGACCGTCGAGAACATCGCCGACTTCATCTCCGCCTACATCATCGGCAACCTGCTGCAGATGGCGTTCCGGTTCTGGGCGTTCCGACGCTGGGTCTTCCCCGACGAGTTCGGGCGCAACCCCGACAAGGCCCTCGAGTCCACCCTCACCGACGGCGGTATCGCAGAGGCGCTGGAGGACCACGTCGAACACGTGCGCGGCCATGGTGCTGGCCCTGGTTCTGTCAATGGTTCTGTCAATGGTTCTGTCAATGGTTCTGGCCCTGGTTCTGTCAATGGCTCCGCCACCGGCACCGGCACCGTCACCCCCTTGCGCCGCCCCAACCGGCGCGCCCGGCGGCTGGATCAGCTCGGCGATTCCTCCGAGCCCAGCGTGTCGAAGACTTCGTGATACAGCAGCGAGTGCACCCGTTCCACCTTCGGAATGTCGTTGAACTCGAGCGGATCCTGCGACGCTGACTCGATGATCAGCGTGCCGGTGCGCAGCATCCGGTCGGACAGCCCGTGCCGGAACTCCACGCTGTTGATCCGCGCCAGCGGGATGTCGATGCCCGACCGCGTCAACACGCCGTGGCGGAACATCACGCGCCGGTCGGTGATGACGAAATGCGTTGTCCACCAATTGAGGAACGGCCAAAGCGTCAGCCATCCGACGATCACCAGCCAGACGGCTCCGATGACGATCAGCACAACGTTTCTGGCGGTGGGGTCCCATCCGGTCTGGTTGACGTAACCCGCGCCGAACGCCGCCAGCGCGGTGGCCACCAGCAGGATCAGGATCGGCCCGATCAGCCGCTTCCAGTGCGGATGGCGGTGCAGCACCACGTGCTCGTCGGTGGCCAGCACGTTGTCCGGATATCCCATGACGAAGACCTTAAGGCCGGGCCGGGCGTAGGTGCACGATGTCGCCCGCGGACACCTTCGCCGGGTGCCCGTCGGCGTCGATGTCGAGCCGGCCCTCATCGTCGATGTCGCGGGCGACGCCGACGATCTCGCGGCCCCCCGGCAGAATCGCCCGCACGGTCATTCCGAGGGTCAGGCTGCGGGCGCGGTAGTCGGCGATCAGGCCGGGGTCGACGCCGCCGGAACGTCGCCACGCCTCGACGCGACGGCCCAGTTCGTGCAGGAGGCGGCGGGTCAGCCCGTGACGGTCCGGCGCGGGCACCCCGAGCTCGACGAGCGAGGTGACACCGGGCACCCTGATCTCGGAGCCGCGCAGCGAGACGTTGAGCCCCAGCCCGATCACCACCTCGCGGCGGGCCGCGGCGACCTCGGCGAGGATGCCCGCCAGCTTGCCGCCGCCGGCGAGCACGTCGTTGGGCCACTTCAGGCCGGCCCGCACGCCGGTGTCGGCGACCGCGTCGACGATCGCGACGCCGGTGGCCAGCGGCAGCCACCCCCAGGCCTGGCTGGGCACCGAGGCGGCGTCGACGCCGACGGACATCGTGATCTGCGCGTACGGCACCGCCGACCAGCTTCGCCCCTGCCTGCCGCGGCCGGCGGTCTGGTTCTCGGCGATCAGCACGGCGCCGTCGACGGCCTCACCGCGGCCCGCGCGGGCGATCAGGTCGGCGTTGGTCGAGCCGGTTTCGGCCACCACGTCGATGCGGCGCCACGGCCGCGATGTGCCGAGCACGTCGACGCGCAGCGCCGCCTCGTCGAGCGGAACCCGCTCAGCAGTCATTGGGCGCGGGCCTTCCTGCGAACCGGTCGTCGATCCAGTCGAGCATCTGGATGGCATCGGCGGGATTGTGGCCTGCTTCGGGATCGAACTCGATCGACACCACCCCACCGAGTGCGCATGCTTCTTCGATCGCGGACCTGGTCCATTCGGCGTCGATGAACGGGTCCTTCCCGCCGTAGAAGACGTAAAGCGGCGCGGACAACGGCTTTTGGGGTAGCGCCCAGTCTTCGAGCAGGCGCCGCAGCCGGTCGGCGGCCTGCGGAGTCTTCGGGGTGAACTCCCGCGGCCCGATCCGTTGGATCGCCGCCGCGCGGGCGTAGGCGCCCTCTTCGGTGCAGTCCGACAGCTGGTCCCAGTGCCGCGTGGCCTCGAAACGCCGGTAGTCGTCACGGTCGAGGTCGGGATGCAGCCGCGCCAGCGATTCGATCACCGCCTGCATGACGGGCCGCTGCTCGACGGTCAGGGTGCCCTGCTCGGCCTTCGACACGATTCCGGAGATGTCGGCGGCGGGGGATGACGCGACGGCCCCGACCAGATGCAGTTCCGGCGCGTAAGCCCGCGCCTGTTCGTCGGCGGCCCACGATGCGGCGCCGCCCTGAGAGTCGCCCAGCGCCGCCCAGTTGTCCGACACGCCATCGAACGTGTGGCGCAGGGCCCGCACCGCGTCGATCATGTTGAGCCCCGCCGTGCGGGCGTCCGAATAAGGGTGGACGCCCTTCACCCCGAGACCTTGGTAGTCGGGCAGCGCGACTGCGTAGCCCTGCTGGGTGAGCACCCGGACCACCTTGACGAGGTTCAGCAGGGACGGCGACAGCGACGGCGCGCAGTGGGGATCGATGCCCAGCGTGCCGTGACCGAACGCCACCACCGGCCATCCGCCGTCCGGGGCGTCGTCCAGCGGAGTGAACACCGAACCGGACACCACTGTCGCCTCCCCGGTGTCGCCGGAGGTTGACCGGTAGACCACTCGGGCCGCGCGCAGTCGTCGGCCCTCCACGGTGCGGGTGACGCCGGGCATCGTGGTGGCCGACACCAGCGATCCGGGACCGGTGCCGGAGGTATCGGCCGACTCGATCAGCACCGGAGGTCCGCCGGAGGACGGGAACTGGTTCAGACCTCGGATCGCGAGCATGGTGGCGATCGGTCGTAACGGCACGATGACCAGCGCACCGAGGACGACGGCCACCAGCGCGACGGCGACGACCAGCACCGCTTTGCGCGTCGCGCCGCTGCGTTGGCTCGGCATAGGTCTCCTGCTCAGGTCGTGCGCCCACCGCGCGACACTTCAACCTAGGCGAGAGGTGTCGGGCCCGGCGCGGCACCATCGTATTCAGCGAACATCGGTGCGGTTCACGCCGACGACTTGGAACGTGTTCGCCGCGTCCCGGGCCGACTCATTGCGCACCGCGAACACTTTTGCGGCGGGGCGCCGCGTTGGCATTTGTAATTGTGTGTCTTTTGACCTTTTAATTCGTTGCTGGCCGCCGCGACCGCCAGGCGAGACGGTTTCGCTGTGCGGATAGCTGGCGGGCGGGCGGGTGGTCGGTCAGTACGCGCCGGAGCCCGCCGCGACCGTGCGGATGGTCTTGGCCGCGATCAACAGGTCGTTGGTGATCGACCAGTTCTCCACGTAGGACAGATCCAGCCGCACCGAGTCCTCCCAGGACAGATCCGAGCGTCCGCTGACCTGCCACAGCCCGGTGATGCCAGGCAGCACCAGCAGCCGGCGGCGGACCTGGTCGTTGTAGGTGTCGACCTCCCGGCGCAACGGCGGCCGCGGTCCCACCACGCTCATGTCGCGGCGTAGCACGTTGATGAACTGGGGCAGCTCGTCGATGCTGTAGCGCCGCAGGAACTTGCCCACCTTGGTGACGCGGGGATCCTCCCGGATCTTGAACAGCACGCCTCCGACGCTCTCGTTGATGTCCAGCAACCGCTCGAGTTCCTGATCGGCGCCCTCGACCATGGTGCGGAACTTGAGCATCTGGAACGGCCGCCCGTCCAGGCCGATCCGCTCGGAGCGGTAGATCACCGGGCCGTTGCTGGTCAGTTTGATGGCCAGCGCGGCCAGCAGCATCACGGGCAGCGCACAGGTCAGCACCGTAAGCGACACACAGACGTCGAAGGCCCGTTTCTGCAGTTTCTTGGTTCCGCTGTACTGCGGCTTCTCGACGTGGATCAACGGCAGCCCGGCCACCGGACGCATGCTCAGGCGAGGACCCGCGACATCGACGACACCTGGTGAGACCACGAGGTCGACGCCGAGTTTGTCCATGTCCCAGGACAACTCGCGCACCCCTTCAGGGCCGAAATGGTCGGTGGTGGTCAACGCCACGGTGTCGGCGTCGGTCTTCAGGATCGCGTCGTGCACATGGTGTTCGTCGCCGAACACCGGCAGCGCGCCGACGCCGGGCACGTCCAGAGTGCCGCCGCCCGCGCGGCCCGTCAGGCACACCCCGACCACCGCGTATCCGTAGGTCCACCCGCGCGTGAGCGACTGCACCAGGCTGCGCACCGCGCGCGCGTCGCCGACCGCGATCACGTTCTGCACACACTTGCCCTGGCGCCGTTTCCTGGCCAGGATCCGCCTACACAGGCTGCGGCTGAGCAACAGCGCGAGCAGGCCGAGCGGAAGCGCGACAGCGAGGTAGCCACGGGCGTACTCCGGGCGCAAGATCATCAGCCCGACGGCGATCACTCCGACGGTTGCCAGTGTCGCGGAGAACACCCGCCGGTACTCCTCCACCCCGGCGCCGACGATCCGGGATGAGCGGGTGCGGTAGGCGGCCAGCAAGGCCAGCCACGTCGCGGCGACGACGATCGACAGCAGGGAGTAGTAGGAGAAGACGGGGAAGTACGCCCCGTCGGACATCGCGTCGGGTGCGCCGAGCCGGACGAACTGGGCGGCGACCAGGGAGAGCGCGACGACGAGGACGTCGGTGACGATCAGCGCAAGGCGGTAGGACTGCTGCCAGGGCGCGCCGGGCGCGGTACCGATCTTCGTCAAGCGAGGCTTCGCGGGGGTGTAAGCCTCTTCAGCCACGAACACGGCTAGGCGTTCCTCCTAAGATTTGCTGACGGCTATCGGCCCCCCGACGAAGCGCGATCGCGCATTCACTATGTCAAAGTTTGCCCGGCTCCGCTACCCATATGGAGAATTGGCTGGTCAACGGCGAGTGTCGCGCTACGGCGACTTCGCGAAGCCGGCAAATCCCTATGTACCCAAAACGGCGCATCTCAAGCAGCGAAATCCGAGACATTTCGGGGACCGCCGCGATCACGGCGGAACGGCTCTATCCCTGGCATCCCAAGGCGCCGGCGCCGGTGTCTTTTCAGCCGGAGGCATAGCGCGCCAGCTGGGCGGCGCGCATCCGGCGGTATTCGTTCCACATGTCGTGACCCATCCGCCGCAAGCCCGCGCCGTTGTAGTGCCGGTCGGTCTCGGAGTTGACCGAATCGCGCGGTCCCGGGATGAATGCCGTGCCCGGGATCCGCTCGGGTGTGTCGACGTGGACGGCGTGGATCTTCGAATAATCGCGGCCGCTCAGTTCCATTTCCTCGGGCGCCATTCCGCCCAGCAGCACGGGCAGATCCGTGCCGTACCGATTGCGCAGGTCCTCGATCAGGGAGTCGAGCTTGGCCTGATAGACCGGCGCGGTGGTCAGCGGGACGTCGGTTTCGCCCTGGTGCCACAGGACTGCCGCCACTTCGCTGCCCGGATGTGTCGTCAGCGCCTTGTCGATGGCGGCCACGGCCCGGCGGTAAAGATTGACCCGGGTGTGGGTGTCGGCGGGATCCCAGGTGTATCCGTTCTTCGGGGTGAACGACGTGTCGCCGCGCGCACCCGGGATGAGAAGCACCGTGCGCCCCGTCTCGTCGGCCAGGTGTTTGGCGAATGTCAGCCCGAAGCCCACGCCCTTGCCGGGGATCTCGTGAATGAGCGGTTCCACGGCGAGCACGGCCTTACCCTTGGCCGGTCCGCACATCGCCCATTGGTGGACCCGCGGATGCGGACGGTCCGGGCCGGTCAGGTCCAGGCCACGGCCCATGCCGAACGCGTTGGACTGGCCCAGTACGGGCACGATCAGATAGCCCCGCTCGGGAGCCGTGACGTCGATTCCCTTCGGGGCGAGCATGCGCAGCACGACGCATTTGGTCTCGGTCAGCAGCCGCCGCCACAGCGGCCAGTCGCCGTCAGTTACCGGGGATGGAAGTGCTGCACTCATCTGCCACCGGCTTTCCCGCGAATCTGTCTGTCAGCCACGCGTATTGGGAGCTGATGTCCACGTTTCCATGTCCCGCTTGCGGCTGGAGGTCCCACACGACCGGGCCGCCGAGCGCGCAGGCCCGCGCGATCGCGTCGGTGATCCACTGGGCGTCGATGTACTCGTCCCGGCCGCCGTACGACACCGACAACGGTGCCGTGAGCGGCTGCTGCGGCAGTGCCCACTGGCTCAGCAGCTCGCGCAGCCGGTCGGCGGCCTGCGGCGTCTTCGGCGCCAGGTCGCCGGGCGCAAGCGCCTCCGCGGCCTCCTTGCGGTCCAGTCCCTTCGCGCCCGAACACGACGACAACACCTCCCAGTACTCGGCGGCCGCACCGCTGCGGAAGTCGTCGCGGTTGAGGTCGGGGTGCAGCCGCGCCAGCGTCTCCACCACCGACTGAAACGCCGGCCGTTGGTAATAGGTCAACGTGTGGGCCTGCGCCTTGTCCACGAGGCCGGTGACGTCGACGGCCGGCACCATCGCGACCACCCCGACCAGCTCGAGTTCGGGGGCGTAGCCGCCCGCCTGCTCCCCCGCCGCCCACACGGCGCCGCCGCCCTGCGACCCGCCCAGCGCGGCCCATTTGGGCGAGATGTCGTCGAAGGTGTGGCGCAGTGCGCGCACCGAGTCGATGATGTTGAGCCCCGCGGTCTTGGCGTCGAGATAGGGATGTACCCCCGGCGCGCCGAGCCCCTGGTAGTCGGCGAACGCGACGGCGTAGCCCTTGCGGACCAGCCCGACCACCATCGAGGACATGCCGAGCAACGAGTCGGACAGCGACGGCGCACAGGGCTCGTCGATCCCCGTCGTACCGTGCCCGAACGCCACCACCGGCCAGCCACCTTGTGGCGCTGTGCCTTTGGGGGTGTAGACCGATCCGGAGACGACGGTCGGCTCACCGGTGTCGCCGTTGGTGGAGTGGTACACCACGCGGGCGGCGTTGAACTCGCCGCCCACCTTGCTGCGGCTGAGCCCCGGCATCGTCATGGCGCTGACCAGATCACCGGGTTGCGACCCGCCGAGATGCGCGGTCGGGATCGGCTCGGCGTCCGAGCGCGCAGCCGACGCGGCGCCGCGGTCGAAGACGTGGGTGCCGACCGCCCACGCCACCACCCCGGCGACCAGAACGACCGCCGCCGCGACGGCGAGCCCGACCCGCAGTCGGCCCATCAGCGCCACCTGTACCGGTAACGTCGGGCGATGTTCATCGCGGGCTTCTCCACGGTGTAGTAGGTGACGGCGGATACGGCCAGCGTAACCGCAAGCACCACAACGATGTTCAGGCACATGCCGCCCAGTGAGTCGCCTGCCAGCAGCCCGAACCGGTGCAGCATCAACATGGTCGGGAAGTGCAGCAGGTACAGCGACAACGACACCTTTCCGACGAACAAAAACGGGGCCAGTTCCAGGCCCTCGCCGATCCGCGAGCGCTGACCACACGACAGCGGGGCCACGATCACCAGGATCACCAGGGCCGAGGCGATGGCCATTCCGCTGGTTCCGAACATGTTGCCCAGCGCGATCAGCGCCAGCGACACGGCCAGCACGACCGGAAGCGCCAGCGCCGACACCGGCCGTAGCCGCCGGGCCGCCGACTCCCGCACCGTGCCGCGCTCGATGGCGACCACGACGACGGCGGCCAGCATGCCGAACGCGAAGTTGTCGGCGTTGACCAGGAAACTCCGCAGATACACCGAAACCCAGTTCGGGCCCCACTGCATCATCTCGGGGTCGGTCACCCCGAAGTAGTTGCTCACCAAGGGCAGCAACAGCTTTCCGATGAAGCCGATGGCGATGAACAGCACCGGCAGGCTCGCGGCCAACAACAGCGGGCGCGCCGAGGTCCGGCGTCGCATCGCGAACAACACCACGGCCGCCAGCGGCAGGGAAGTGTAGAACGCGAACTCCAGCGTCAGCGACCACGACGGGTTCAGGCCGGTGAAGACGTATTCGGGGATATAGGTCTGCACCAGGGTCAGGTTGGCCAGCAGCTGCCAGGGATCGGTGATGGTGCCGGTACCCGCGTCGGTGCCGAGGGCATGTTCGGTCGGGTTCGCGACGTACACCACGCCGAAGACGTAGTTGCACAGCAGGAAGATGACCAGGTAGCCGGGCACGATGCGGGCGAATCGGTGGATCGCGAAGTTGCGTGCGCTGGGCGCCATCGCCACCGCGGCGTCTTCGGTCAGGCGCCGCACATAGGGCAGGAACAACAGAAAGCCGCTGAGCACGAAGAAGAAGATCAGGCTCATGCCGACGATCCCGATCTTCGTTTGGGCCGCGGTGTTCGGCGAGAAGTTGCCCGCGACGTGCATGACCGCGACGCCGACGGCCGACAGTCCCCGTGCCCCGTCCAGGCCGATGATGCGCCCGGTGGTGCGGGGCGCCGGCTTCGACGACGACCGGCCTGCGGTATCCCGCGGCTTGACCGTCACTGCGAAGCCCCCAGCGGCGCCAGACCGAGGCAGCTGTCGGGTGCCGGCTCCCCGCGGAACCGCGCGTTGACCCAGCCGAACGCCGAGGAGACGTCGATGGCGGCGTGCCCCTTGTCCGGTTGCAGCTGAATGTCGATCACGTCGCCCATCCCGCACGCCGCCCGCAGCGCGCGGTCGGTCCACTCCTGCGGCACCAACGCGTCCTCACCGCCGAAGAGAACCAGCATCGGAGCGGTCGCCGGGCGCTGGGGCAGGCTCATGCGCTGCAGATGCGCGCGTAGCGTGTCGACCGCCTGCGGTGTGCTCGGCGCAAGATCGGCACCCGACAACTGCGGGGTCAACGCATTTCGCCCGGCCACCTCGGGCCCGTCGCACGCGATCAACGTGTCCCAGTTGTCTTTCACGAGCCCTCGTCGATAGTCGTCGAGCCCGAACTCCGGATGTGCCCGGTGCAGGGTTTCGAGGATGGCGACCAGCGCGGGTATCTGTTCGGTGCTCAGCTGCCCGGTAGCCGCCGCATCGGCGAAACCGCTGATGTCGGCCGCCGGTGACACGCTCACCGTGCCCAGCAGCGCCAGGCCGGTGCCGTAGCCTGCTGCCAGTTCGTTGGCAGCCCAGGTGGCCTGCCCGCCTTGGGAGACCCCGATCGCCGCCCAGCGTTCGGAGGCCTCGGGTATCAAATGGCGGGCGGCCCTCACCGAGTCGATCACGTTGTAGCCGGCCGTGGTGGAATCGAGGTAGGGGTGATAGCCGTCGTCACCACCGTTGTCGATACCCAGACCCTGATAGTCCGGCACCGTGACGACGAATCCGGCCTTGACGAGCGCGGTCACCACGTTCGACGTGCCGAGCAGTGTCGGCGAGAGCGACGGCGCGCAGCCGGACTCGATGCCGGTGGTGGCGTGCGCGTAGGCCACGATCGGCCAACCCCCTTCGGGCGGTTGGCCTTTCGGGGCGAACACGCTGCCGCTGAGTCGGGTGAGACCGCCGGTGATGCCGGAGGTCGACGTGTACTCGATGCGCGCGGCCGTCGAGGCCACCGCGCGCAGCCTGCGGTCGATGGTCGGTAAGGAGGTGGCCTCCGACAGCGCCCCCGGCTCTTGGCCGGCACCGCTGTAGTCCGCGTCGAGGTGCATGCCGGTCATCGCCGACGGCGGCTGCGCGGAAGTGTCGTCGGCGCAACCGGTTACGACGGCGCCGGTCGCGACGACGAGGCAGGCGAGCGCAAAGCCCGCGATGGTGCTGCGCGCGCGGGTCATCGCTGTTGTCCCGCGATCGCCTCGTCGACGACATGGTCGAGTTGCCTGCTGCCGTGCATGCGGTCCCTGAGCAGTCCGTACGCCAGCACCAGCACGGCGCTGAGCACGAACCCCAACGCGCCTGCGGCGAGGACGAACTGCCACATCGAGCCCTGTCTGACCGCCGGCTGGGCGGCGTCGACGACGACGAGTTCGGCGCTGCCGGTGTCGACCGCGGCCATCTCCTTGGTCAGTGCGACGAGGTTGCGGGTGACGGCGTCGGCGGTCTGCCGGGTCACCTCGGGGTCGCTGCCCGCCACGATCACCTCCAACAGCGCGGAGTTCTTACCCACCACCGTGATCCGGGAAGCGAGCTCGGCCGGGCTGGTGTTCAGATCCAACTGCTGGATGGTGCGCACGGTCACCTGCCGGCTGCGGGCCAGATGCTGGGTGGTGACGTTTCGCGAGAGCGAGTTCAGGTGGCCGTGGTAGGCGTCCACCGTGGTGGCGCCGCCGGGTGTCACGGCGAAGACCCTCGCCGTGGAGGTGTATGTCGGCGGGGTGCTCTGCCACGCGAGCCACCCGGCTCCGGCCGACAAGGCCGTCGCGCACAACAGCACGATCCAGCCGCTGACGAGCAGCCTCAGGTAGTCGCGTATCCGGGGCACGTTGGCGGGTGGCCTCATGGCGCCCCCACACACAGGTCGGCGGGCCGTTGTCCGTCAAAGCGTGCCCTGAGCCACTGCAGCGACGACTGGATGATCTGTTCGTTGGTGGTCGTGGTGTCACCGATACGTCGATTCACCACGATCGGATCGCCTTTGGCACAAGCCTCTTTCACCGCGAGCGCGACGCCGGCCTGTGGCACCAACGGATCGTCGGTGCCGTAGACCACCAGCACGGGCGCGGCCGGTGCCGGTGAGGCACCCGGCAGCGCCAGGGCGCTCAGCGCGTCGCGCAGCGCCGCGGCGGCGGCATCGTCGCGCGGCCGCAGGTCGTCCGGGCTCAATTGCGACGCCACCCGCTGCGCCTCGGCGGGATCCACGGGCGCACACGAGGTGAGTTCGTCCCAATGGTCGCCGGCCAGACCCGAGCGGTAGGCGTCCAGGTCGAGGCTGGGCAGTTCCTGCGACAGGCTCTGCAGTAGCACCATGAGCAGCCGGTACTGGTTCTGGCTGAGGTGGCCGGTCACTGCGACGTCGACCAGCGGGGAGAGATCGGCGTACGGCGAGAGCGCCACCGCGCCGACGAGGTTGAGACCCCCGCCGTAGTCGACGGCTCGAATGGCCGAGGCCCACGCCGCCAGGCCGCCCTGGCCGCTGCCGTACGCCCCCCAGTTCGCGCTGGCGTCGGGAAGGACCCGTCGCGCCGCCCGCACCCCGTCGATCATGTTGTTGCCCAACGCGACCCAGTCCAACGGGGCGTGCGGGCGACCGGGTACGCCCAGCCCCTGAAAGTCGGGCATCATCACCATGTAGCCGCGGTTGAGCATCACCGTCATCGCGGACGCGTAGCCGCCGAGCCCCCTGGCCAGCGACGGCGCACAGTTCTCCGTCACGCCGGTCAGCGAGTGCCCGAACGCGATGATCGGCCATCCGCCGTCGGGAGCCTTGCCCGCCGGAACCGCGACCACACCGGACACGTCGACCGGTTGACCGGCATTGGTGGTCGAGCGGTACACCACCCGAACGGCCGTCACACCGGCGTCGGTGAAGTAGTCGTTGGGGGCCAGGGGTTTGACCTCCACCAGCGATCCGGGGCCGTCATCGGTCATGTCCGGCGGCGGCAGCTCCGTGGCCCCGACGAACGGAGGCGTCAGCGTGCGCGACGGCCGGTTGTAGTCGGCCGGCGGCTGCGGCGGGCTCGGCGCACAGCCGGCCAGGACCGACACCACGCCGACGGCGGCCACCACAAGCCGCAAGCCCACTAGCCGCTGCCTCCGTGCCGAGACCGGCCGCCTGCGTTGATCGCGGCGTCGCCGTTGGCGCGTCGCGAGTCACCGGACCCGACGAGCTGACCCTTCTGGGTCGCCACGGTGTCGGTGTCCGCGGAGCGCGCACCCGCCCCGCGGTCACGTCCGGCCGAGCGGGCCTGCGCCGAACCTTGGGCGTCGCGCTGGACCTGCCTGTCGTGCTGGCGTCGGAGGCGGCCCCCGACGCGCTCGAACGTCGCCACGGTGCCGATCAGCGCGACGTTGGCGGTCTCGAGCGCCTGGATCGCGCGGCGCAGTGCCGAGCCGGTGGTGGACCCGATGCGCGCCAGCAGCACCGCGCCGTCACACAGCGCGCCGATGTTGGCGCCGTCGGCGCAGCGCTCCAACGGCGGCGTGTCGACGACGATGTAGTCGAAGTTGCGGGCGAGCTCCTCGAACATCGCGGCGGCGCGGTCGTTGGCCCACATCTCGCCGGGCCGCGACGCCTTGGGGCCGGCGGGCAGCAGCGCGATGGCGTGCGCGCCCACCGGGATTTCGCCGATCACCGCCTCGGGCAGCGCGTGCTCCCCGGCGATCACTGTGCTCACCCCGCGGTTCATGGCGCGGGCGCGCCGCTGATCGTCCAGGCCCAGCCGGTCGGCCAGGTCCGCGCCGCGCAGGTCACCGTCGACGACGATGACCGCACGGCCCGACTCGGCCAGCGCGGCGGCCAGGTCGATGGCGACCGTGGTCCGACCGTCGGCGGTGGACGGGCTGGTCACCGCGATACGGCGCGGCGGGACGCCGCTACCGGGCGGCACGGCGAACCGCAGGTTGGTGCGCAGTTCGCGCACCCGCTCGGCGTAGAGCCCGTTGCCGTCGAGATCGACGACGGTGGTCGTGGCCCGCGTCGGCTCCGATGGCAGCGAGCCAAGCAGATGGGTGCCGACGGCTCCCTCGACCGAATCACGGCCGCGCAACCGTTTGTCGATGATGCCCGCCAGCACCGCGACGACGATGCCGACCACGAGGCCGATGAACGCGCCCAGCGCGATCATGGTGAGCACCCCGAGGCCCGTCGGCGCCGTCGGGTAGCTGGCCTCGTCGACCACGACCAGGCCCGCGGCGGGGCTTCCGCCCCGGCGCGACGTCTCCAGCTCGCTGACCAGGCCGACCAGTTGGTCAGCCACCGCGTTGGTATAGGTCTGCGCCTGGGTGGGGTCGGAGTCGGTGACGCTCACGTCGAGCAGCACGGTCTTCTCGCCGGGCAGCGCGGTGACCTTCGCGCGCAACTCCTCGGCCGAGATCGGCGCCTTCAACTGGTCCACCGCGCGTGCGGCAACTTGTTCGCTGGAGGCCAGGTCGGCGTACGAGTAGACACGTTCCTGGGAGAACAGGTTGTTCTGGTACGCCTCGGTGACCGAAGTTCCATTTTGCGTTGCTACGAACAGGCGCGCGGTCGATTGATATTCGGGTGTCAGTAAAAGTGTGGTCGCGTAGCCGCCGGCGGCTCCGACGATGGTCAGGGCCACGATCAGCCACCAGTACCTGCGGAAAATGCGCAGGTATTCCATGATTTCCAAGATGGACCCTTTCAAAAGCGCGCCGCAAACAAAAGTTCAAACAAGCCCAGAGTAGCGGTAGCTCGCATCGTCCGCGCCGTTGCACCTGAGGGGGCTGGCTGGTATCCAGCCGGCGAAGCTGTCACCATGGTCTCCGTGATGCCCCGCCAGGACCTGATCGGCAAATCCATGCTAGCCCTTGCGGCGATCGGAGTCTGCCCCCTTGTGGCGTGGGTGGCCTTCGGGCACGGCACGCTCGTCACATACGCGGTGATCGGCCTTCTTGGCCTGATCATCGGGGTTTACATCGGCTTGCGTCATCCGCTGTGGCTATTCTGGGGCACCGCGGCGGTGATCGGCGGATTACCGTTCGGATACTTCCCCGGCGTACATATTCCGCTATACCTGCTGTTCGCAGCCGGAGCGGTGCTCGCGGCCATAATTCATCCGTCCCAGCGAACTCGACTCAGCACCCTCGAAATCGCCATATTGACGTTGCTGGTGGTGTCGGCAATATCGGTTGTCGGCACCGGGGTCACCCTTCCGGCGGTGTTGCTGTATGCAAAGTGGGGCATCGCCACAGCCTTCGCAATAGCGTTGCTGAGACTGTCACGTGAGAACCTCGCCCGGTTCGGCCGGATATTCGTCTACGCCGCGTCCGTCAACGCGTTCGTGGGGATTCTCATGGCGACGGTGGACCAGCAGCAGCGCCTGCTGAAACCGCTGCAGATCTTCGGCTATGGCGTCGGCGCCGAGCTGCGCCAACAGACCGCGCTGTACGTCTACTCCAACGAGGGTGGCACGATCGGCAAGACGCTTCGGCTCGGCGGAACCTGGGTGCTGCCCAACAGCGCCGGGCTGGCCCTGGCGACCGCGTTGATCATCTGCCTCGTCCTGTTCACCGGCTGGCGCCGGGCCGTGATGTCGACCGTCATCGTGGTCGCGCTGTTACTCACGCTGAGCCGCAGCATGATCTTCTCCGTCGCGGTCGGACTGCTGCTGGTGCTGCTCTTCCACAGCATGCGCGCCCGCGATCGCCAGATCGCGATCGGGCTGATCGGCGTCGGCGCCGCGGCCGCCCTGCTGACCCCGATGATCCGCGACCGCATCCTCTCCACGTTCGCCGACGAGGACACCGGTCGGGAGGCCCGCGCGGACTCCATCGCCGAGTTCCCGCATCGCATGTCGGGTCACTGGCTGTTCGGACTCGGGTGGGACCGGCCCGAATTCCGCAGCGGCCAGCTGGCCCAGTCCCTCAACTACGTCTCCAACGCGCCGCTGTTGACGATCTACCGCGGCGGGATCATCACCGGGTTGGCCTTCGTCGCCGTCCTGGTCATCGGCTGCGTGGTGGCCTACCGCGCGCTGCGCTCGCCGTCGCTGCCCCACGCCGTCTATGGCGGTGTGTTCGTCGGTATCGCGGTGGTGTCGGCCAACCTGCAGCAGTCGGTTGTCGACATGCCGCAGATGACGCTGACCTTCTCGATCCTGTTGGCGTTCTTGGTCTACGTCGACCAGACCCGCCACGGGCCGCGCAGCGGTGTGTCCCCGTCACACGAATTGGCCGCTCCCGGCGGCGAACTCACCAAACTTCGCTGAATCTGCGCAGTCGCGAACTTCTGCGAGTCTCCGCGACAGCCGGTGCGACACGCCCGTTTACGACATACCTGCGATTCCGACGGCTGTGCCGGAGACTGACGGCATATCAAGATCGAATCCGCCGGGATCGCGACCAGATCTGGAGAGCCACTCGTGCGACGCGCGCCGCGCTACCGCAAGCCCCGCACCTTCGTCACGGTCGCGATCGCGATCGCCAGCGCGCTGTGTTGCGTCGCCGTCCTGGCCGTGCTGCAAGCGCCGCGTGAACCGAGGCGCGTCGTCGTGGCGCAGGCCGCGTCCATCAACCCGCTGCCGACGACCATCGGTTTCGCCGACGCCGACTCGTACGGGATGTCGCAGGCGGACCTCGCTCAGGCCGCCACCAAGTGGGCGCTGACCAAAGCGAAGACGGTTCGGCTGATGATCCCCTGGGCGGGCGTGGAACCGGTTCAGGGCAGGCTCGATTGGCGCAATGTCGACAAGGTCGTCGACGCCGCGGTCGCCAAGGACATTCCGGTGATGGGCTTCATCAACTCCACCCCGGCGTGGGCGGTCGGGCCCGGCGGGCACCCGCTCAGCGGAAGGCCCGCCTCCCCCGAGGTTTACGGCGACTTCGTTGCCAAGGTCGCCGAGCGCTACGCCGGAAAGATCTCGGCCTACGAGATCTGGAACGAACCGAACGCGGTGACCTTCTACACGCCGGCCCCGGACCCCGCGGGCTACACCGACCTGCTCAAGGCGGCCTATCCCAGGATCAAGGCGGTCGACCCCTCGGCGACCGTCATCGGCGGCGTGCTCGGGGCCGTCGTGGATTTCGGCAGCTTGACGATCAACCCGGTCCGGTTCCTGGAGGAGATGTATGACGCGGGCGCGAAGAACTTCTTCGACGCGGTGTCGTTTCACCCCTACCACTATTCGTTGAAGTTCTCCGAGGGTGTTCCGGTGGCGAATTCGCCGGTGAACCAATTGATCGCGATGCGGCAGGTGATGGTCGCCAACGGCGACAGCGGCAAGAAGATCTGGGGCACCGAGTACGGCCAGCCGACGTCGAAGGTCAGCGAGTCCGAGCAGGCCGCGTTCGTCAAGGACATCCTCACGACCTGGCAGGAACTGCCCTACGCCGGGCCGCTGCTGATCTACACCACCCGCGATCGGCAGACCGGCAGCGCCAATGTCCAGGACACGTTCGGCGTGTACCGCACCAACTGGACCCCCAAACTCGCCCAGCAGATCATGCTGTTCGCCCCGGGCAAGTCGTGGGCATACACCCGGTTCGCCGGCCAGACCAACCCGGAATGGGGCGAGGTGCTCAGCCCGGTGTTTCCGCTGACGCCCAAGGTGTGGGCCCAGATCCGCACGGTCAGCACGTTGTTCGAGACACCGAAACAGAACTCGTTCATCGCCTCGCCGAACCCGATCGCCCAGATCGCGGTGTCCAGAAGGCTGGTCCCCACCTCACCGTTCGAGAACGGCACGCAGAGTTTCGACAACGGTGTGCGGATGTGGTGGTCGCAGGCCACCGGGGCGCGCTGGCTCGACGGCTTGATGGCGCAGGCCTGGGTGCCCGAGCTCGGGCTTGCCGTCAGCGACAAGTACACCGACAACGGCAGCGCCCGAATGGATTTCGAACACGGCTACATCACCTGGACACCGTGGATCGGTGTCAAGGTGACGTTCACCTGAGTGCGGTTCAGGCCGCGACGGTCTCGGCACGCAGCAGGGCCGCGACCGCGCGGTGCGGCCGGCGCTGTTCCCAGCGTTGCCGGTTGACGTCGTAGAGCCGGTCGCCGTCGGCCACGGCGGCGGGCTGGTCCAGAAGGTAGCGTCGGCACTGTGCGACGAAACCGTCGTCGTCGTCATGGGTTTGGAGTCCGTACATGGCGCCCAGGTCGCCGATCGCGGCGGTGGTGCCCACCACCGGCAGGCCCATCCTGATCGCGTCGAGTATCTTCACCCGCACGCCCCCGCCCGTCTTGATGGGAGCCACCAGGGCGCGGCAGGTGCCCAGGAACTCGGCAAGGTCCTCGACGAAGCCCAGGTCGCGCACGCCGTCGGGGTAAACCGGATCGGGCGCGCCCGGCTTCTTCTTGCCGATGACGCAGAGCTCGGCACCCGGGATCCCCGCGGCGATCCGTGGCCACAACGCCAGCGCGTGCAGAAACGCCTCCTGGTTCGGCGGCCAGTCACGCAAACCCATGAAGACCAGCCGGCGTGGCGTACTCGCCACGTCGACCTGCCGCGCCGGCGGCAGGGACACGTCGAGCCAACGCGCGCCGGAAACCCCGTTGGCGCGGTAGAACTCGGCTTCCGGCGCGTCGTAGGTGCCGACCGCGTCGGCGGCCCTGGCGATGCGGATCTCGTCGCGGCGCAGCCTCGGCGCCTCGATGCGGCCCAGCAGGCCGCGGCTGGCCCGCCATACCAGCGCCTCGGAGATGTTGGTGTTGACGACCAGGCGGGCACGCCCGAATTTGGCGCTGCGCAGGAAGGATTCGGCCATGTAGCTGTGTTCCGCCACGAAAACGTCGGCGTCGCACGCGTCGACAGCGGCGACCAGGTCGTCGGTGTCGAACCGCACGTGAACCAGGCTGCGTCGCTTACGAATCGAATCGGCCAGCAGCCGAGCCGGTCGGATCTTCGGCTTCGGCAGCCGGATCAGCGGAACGCCGCCGGGCAGTGTGGCCCTGCCCGCCTGCGCGGAGAGGCACAGCCCGGACACCTCGAACTCGTCGGAGGCCAGCTGCATGAGCAACTGTCCCAGCTCGACGTCACCCGCCCGCTCCGTCACCGGGTCTTTCGACAGCAGAAACGTCACTTTCGTCTTTGGCCGGCCGCCTGCCATGCCGTCCCTTTCCATAGATCGCCACCACGAAGATGACCAGCAGCACCGAGTCGCTGACCGAGGTCGTGATCGCCGCGCCGACCGCCCCGAGGGGCGCCAGCACCGCCAACAGCCCGAACTTGACCGGCACCAGACCGATCACCGCCGTCATCCGAACCACGTCGCGACGTTGGGCATAGAGCACGAACTGGAAGACCATGATCACCGTGCGGAACGCGCAGTACGCCGACATGATGATCATCGCGACGGCCAGTTGGTTCGGCGCGGGCGAGAAAAGCAGAACGATTCCGGCGATCAGCACCAGCAGCCCGCCACCCGCACCGATCGCCACGGTGTACTTCAGCGGCGGGCCGGTCGACAGGTCTCCGCCACTGTCCCGCAGCGACTGCGCATAAGTGGTGCCGAACGCCTGACCCACGTAGCAGATCGCGGACGCGACCACCCACGTCAGGTTGTAGTAGCCGACGACCGTGGTATCGGTGAGCCAGCCGAGCAGCAGCACGTCGCCGGCGAGAAAGGCTGACGTGCCGAGCATTTCACCGGCGAGCACCAGAATGGTCCGCGGCGGACCCGGCAGCTGGGGTCGGTGACCACGCGCCGTGCCCACCGCCAGCACCGCGATCACCACGTAGGGCACGCAGTACGCGATGCTCGCACCCAGCAGCGTCGGATGCAGACCCACCAACGACGCGCCGAACAGGTAGGCGCAACCGGCCACCACGCTGCCGACCTGCCTGCTGGTGTCGATTCTCGACGTCACGTGCGGGTCGCCCTGGCGCATCGCGCGCGCTTTGTACGCACCGACGATCAGCTCGCCACCGGACACGGTGATGCCGAACCAGGCGACGTAGTTCAGCGGCAGGAAGACCTGGCCTAGCACCATCAGCGCGAGGCCGAGCAGGTAGCGGCCCGCGCGCTCGCGGACGAAGTCCTCCTCCGGTTCGCGCACCGCGCGCACCACGTAGGGATTGCTCAGGGTCTGGCCGAGCACCGACATGAGCGCGAAGCCCAGGCTGTACAGCCCGTAATCGCTGATTCCGAGTTGATGGATCAGGGCCACCGTCCACACCAGGCCGGTGCCGCGGCCACCGTAGACGTACAGCATCGACACCACCGTCTTGGCGGATCGGCGGGGTGCGGCTTTGGGGGTAGACAGCTCAGTGCCCCTTGTGGTGTCGGTCCAGCAGTTGCGCCCAGGCGGCCGCATACGCCTGCGCGGTGGCGGCTCCCGAGCGGGCCTGGCGCGTCTTCTCCGCGTACTCGCCCAGCTCCGTCAGCCGCCCGGTATCGCCCAGCAACGCCTCGATCGCTTCGGCCAGCCCGGCGGCGACGGCTTCCTGCTCGGTGCCGGGTGTCCGCACGACGACGGCCCCGGTCTTCTCGTCCAGCTCGGCCAGCGAACCGTACCCGGTGCACACCACCGGTGTTCGGTAGGCGGTGGCGTGGGCCACGACACCGGACGCCGGATAGGTCTCGTCGTACCAATGGCGCTTGCCGTACGGCACCACGATCGCCTGTACCGAGTCGAAGAAGGCGTCCTCGGCCGGCCCGTCGACCGCGCCGAGAATCTCGATGCCGTCGATGCGCGGCAGCGATTCGGTGCCGCGCCCGGCCACCCGGATGGCGATGTCGTCGGCCAGCAGCTCGCGGATGCGCGCGATCTGCTCGAAGCCCTTGCCGCGGTACACGTGGCCGAAGAACCCGACGGCCCTGGGGCGCTCCTGCACGGGCCGGATGACCGGGCGGTCCCGCACGATGTGCGGCACGTATACCGCGGTGGTGTGCGGATAGCGCTGTTCGATCGAGCGACGGCCGGTCTCGGTGAGCGCGAACAGCATCCGCCGCCCGTTGACCATGCCTTCCACCTTGGTCGACAGCGGCCGCAGCGGATAGTGCACGCCGTGGAAGACCAGCTTGCGGCTCAGCTTGGGTGCGAACATGAACTTGGTCGCCGCGGGCCACCACACCCCTTGCGGCGGGTCGTGGATGGTAGCGGTCACCGGGACGCCGGACAGCCCGGCGATGGCCCAGAACGGCGCGGCCCCGCCCGCGGCCAGCTCGCCGTGCACGAGCACCCGGTCGGGCGCCTCGGCGACCAGCGCGGCGACGGCCCGTCGGTAGGCCAGGATGTCGCGCACGCGGTCCCCGCCGGGACCCCGGGTGCGCACTTCGGCGACGTCCCCGAAGTGCGGCTTGACGGCGGTGACGAAGTCCTGGGCGTAGTCGCCCACCGCGGTCTGCCCCTCGGCGGGACCGACGAATACCAGCCGGTACTCGCGCAGGTTCGTCGTCACCTCGAATGCTCCCGTCCTCGATCGGAGCTAACGATACCCAAATGGCGGTTTGACGCCCTCGACGGGCAAAGAACAGGCCGCCGGCAAAGATTTGGGCAACGTCGCCGTGTTATGCTACGCCACGTTTTTTCGCCATTCGGCAGGAGTAGATCGTGGGTATAGCTGGGACAGTCAAATTCCTTGCGACACAACGACTTATCGGCTTCGACGTACCGGATACCCCGGTCTTCTACGGGTCGGACGGCAGCTTCGAGAAAGGCACCGACTGGTTTATCGACACGTTGCGCAACTCGAAGCGGTATCTGGAATTCGGAACCGGTGGGTCCACCTACCTGGCAGCAAAGTTCGGTATCGAGTTCGTGGCGGTCGACTCCGACCGGTTTTTCCTCAAGAGCGTGCAGAGGAAAATCCGCGACGACGGGTTGGCCCGCCCGGTCGGACAGAGCTTTCACTACGCCGACATCGGGCTGACCGCGCACTGGGGCCGCCCGATCGGACCGGGGCTGAACTCCCCGCGACGGCTGGAGAAGTTCCGCCGGTACTCGGATCTGCCGCCACAGAGCCTCGAGGGCGGACGCACGCCGGACTTCGTTCTGGTCGACGGCCGGTTCCGGGTGGCCTGTGTGCTCAAGGCCTTGCGCGCGTTGCGCCATGAGCGCGGCTGGACGATCGCCATGGATGACTACGGCGACCGCCCGCACTTCCATGTGGTGTCCGAGTTCGCCGAAATCGACCAGCTGGTCAACGGCCGGATGGCGGTCATCACGGCGGCCAAGCCGCTCAGCACCGAGGTGCTCGACAGCGCGATCCGCAAGTACGAGACCGAACTCGACTAACCGAACAGCGGGCGGTAGTACGCGCTGTACTGCAACGCGTCCGGGTTGCGCTTGGAGATCACCTTCGCGGGCACTCCGCCGACCACCTCGAGTTCGCCGACGTCCTTGTACTGGTTCACCAGCGCCTGCGCCGCCACCACGGCGCCACGGCGGATGTGGCTGGGCAGGATCATCGCCCGGCTGGCGATCCACACGTAGTCCTCGATCACCGTCGGGATCGGCACCGGCAGGAAGTCGGGATGGTTGATGTCATGTCCGCCACCGATGATGTGCACGTCGCTGGCGATGGTGACGTTGTCACCGATCCACAACCCGGCGCGGGCGTCGAGCAGGCACCGCTGCCCGACCGTGCTGTTGCGGCCGATGCGCAAGAACTCCGGATCCAGCACCTGCGTGGTCCGCATGATCGACGACCCCTCGCCGATCGTCGCACCCATCAGCCGCAGGAAACCCAGCCGGACCGTGTGGGAGGGGATGTAGGTGACGAACATGTTGTACAGCAGCTGGGCGATTCGGTTGCGCGCCTTGCGGGCAAAGCCCATCGTCTGCATGCGGTAGTTGACGAGCTCACCGTCGGGGCCCACCTCCCACGACGGCGGCGGAGGCAGCTTGAGATCCGGTGCGGCCGCGAGTTTGCGTGCGACGTCGTCGGGATCAGCTTTCGTCGGTTCCACGAACACCTGAGAAACTCCTGTCAGAAAAACAGCGGGCGGTAACTTGCGCTGTAGCGCAACGCATTCGGATCACGCTTGCCGATCGGCTTGGCGGGGTTGCCGCCGACCACCGTCAGCTCGTCGACGTCCTTGGCCACCAACGCATGTGCCGCCACGACCGCACCGCGCTTGACGTGGGTGGGCAGCACCATGGCGCGGCTGGCGATCCACACGTAGTCCTCGATGACAGTGGGATCGGGGCCGACGATCGGAAAGTCCGGGTGGTTGATGTCGTGACCGCCGGCAAGGAGCTGCACGTCGCTGTCCAGCGTCACGTTGTCGCCGATGTAGATGCCGGCACGGGCGTCGAGCACGCACCGCATGCCGACGGTGCTGTTCTCCCCGATCACCAGATAGTGGGCGTTCTGGATCTGGGTGCCCCGCATGATCGAGGAGCCCTTGCCGATCTCCGCGCCGAACAGGCGCAGCCAGCCCAACCGGATCGTGTGCGAGGGGATGTGGGTGATGATGATGTTGAAGGCCAGTTGGCCGATCCACTTGCGCAGCTTGTCCGAGAACTCGACGCCCTGGGTCTCCACGTCGATGATCCGGCCGTTCTCGTCGGTGATGTAGTCGAACTGCGGGCTCATCTTCAACCTGGGCGCGGCGGCGCGCTTCCTCGCGACGACCTCGGGGTCGATCTTGGTCGGTTCTAGACGCACCGTGTCACCTCCGCGCGGCGGCCAGGTTGTCGACTGCGGCGTGCAGCTTTTCGGTGAAGACCTCCTCGGTGAACTGCTCCACGTGGCGGCGGATCTTGTCAGCGTCGAATTCGGTGGCCTCGAACCGGTTCAGCGTGTCGGCGATCGCATCCGGCTCCGGCTCGTCGAAATACATTCCGGTGACGCCCTCGTCGATCGTGTCGAGGAATCCGCCGAACCGCAGCGCCACGCTCGGGCGGCCCCACACGCCGGCTTCGATCGGCGTCAGCCCGTAGTCCTCGTAGCTGGCGGCCAGCAGCGCCCGACAGTTCTTGTAGAGCCAGGCCATCTGCCCGTCGGTCAAGTCCGAAAGCATCGTGACGTTGGGCGTTTTCATACCGCGCAACCGCTCGGCGTCGGGGCCCTTGCCGACGACGACGAGCCGGCGGTCGGTTCCGGCGAAGGCGCGCACGATGACGTCGACATTCTTGTACGGCAGCAGCCTGGAGACGACGAGATAGAAACCGCCCTCCGGGCTGTCGAACCCGTCAATCGGCTCCGGCTGCATCGACTGCGACATCGCCACCGGGGCGAACATCACCTCGGCGTCGATGCCATAGGTGTCGGCGATCCGGTTCTGGATCAGCGTGGAGATCGCGTAGTACTTGTCGGCGGCCAACGCCTGACGGCGATCCCACGCCTTGAGGTAGGGCTTCGACAGCGCCAACCCGACGCGTTTGAACACGCTGCTGTCGTCGCCGAGGTACTTGTCGGACAGGTACAGCCAGCGCGCCGGCGAGTAGCAGTAGATGAGCTTGCGCCCGTTGGTGCGAAATCCGTGCGCCCAGCCGCTGGTGCTCGTCAGCACGATGTCGGCGTCCACGACCACCGAGCGGGCGATCGCCGGGTACAGCGGCAGCGCTGCGCGGTGGTAGGTCCGCAGCGGCCCGAACCGGTTGAACGGGGACACCCGGATGTCGCAGTCAGCAAACTCCGGGTAGGTGGTTTCCGGCTCATAGAGCATGGTGTAGATCGGCGCCTCAGGAAACGCCTTTGCCATCGAAAGAACGATTTTCTCCGCTCCTCCGAGTTGGGTCAGGTAATCGTGCGCGATCGCCACCTTCGGGCCGTCAATACCGTCATATTTGCGGGCTTGTTGCACGCTGCTTATCCCTTCGCGAGGCCCCCTGGCCTGTTTGCCGGCGTCTGGCTTCGGCGTAGTCTTTCCATCCGCGGCACTCATAAAACCGCAAACCAGCCACCATGACAAGCCGGCCGGATGGAATTTGCTGATCTGCCCTCGTTGGTTGGGGCCCATCAACGGTATGCTTTGCCGAGCCGCCGCCGCGAGAATTTCGGAGAACGACGATGACTGACCCAGGCGTCAATTTAATGGCCTCGCGTGCCGAGAGTCGCGTTAGCTACCGCGATATTGAAACGCTGTGGAAAGGCTACGACGAATACGTCCGTGAGCTGGCGTTGCGCGAAGGGGCGCAACACGTCGCCGAACTGGGCGGCGGGGCCAACCCGGTGCTGGCCGACATTCAGCGGTGGGGGTTCGCCCCGCACCGCATCGTCGTCGACATCTCCGCCGAGGAGCTGGCGAAGGCCGGCGGCGACGTGGAGACCCGCGTTCTGGACCTGTGCGAGCCCGTGCGGGACGGGCGCGAGATGTATGACGTCGTGTTCTCCAAGATGCTGTGCGAGCACGTGCCCGACGGGCGCGCGTTCCACCAGAACTGCTTCGATCTACTGCGCCCCGGCGGGCTGGCGGTGCACTACTTCCCCACCCTCTACACGCTGCCGTTCGTGCTGAACCGGCTGATCCCCGAGCAGGCCGCGCGCTCGCTGCTGCGCAAGATCCAACCCGGCCGCATCGACGACCCCAAGCACGAGAAGTTCCCGGCCTACTACCGCTGGACCACCGGCCCCACCAAGCGGGCGATCCGGCGCTTCGAGAGCGTGGGCTTCGAGCTGGAACAGTGGCACGGCGCGTTCGGCCATCACTACTACCACCTGGTCAAACCGCTGGACATGCTCGAGCAGGCCAAGTCGCGCTTCCTACTCAAACACCCGGTGCCCGCGCTGACCAGCTTCGCCGTCGTCACCCTGCGCAAGCCTGTCTAAGGAGACATTAAGGACGCGCCGGATCCGGCCCGTCGGCCGTTCGTTAGCATCGAACACCATGACAAGCGTTACGGGTTCGTCGGCGCCAGGCTCGGCCCACGAGATCGATATCCACACCACCGCCGGCAAGCTGGCGGATCTGCGCAGGCGCACCGAGGAGACGCTGCACCCCGTCGGTGAGGCGGCGGTGGAGAAGATCCACGCCAAGGGCAAACTGACCGCCCGCGAGCGCATTCTGGCGCTGATCGACGAGGGATCGTTCGTCGAACTCGACGCGTTGGCGCGGCACCGCAGCACGAATTTCGGGCTGGAGAACAAGCGCCCGCTCGGTGACGGCGTGGTGACCGGCTACGGCACCATCGACGGCCGCGAGGTGTGCATCTTCAGCCAGGACGCCTCCGTGTTCGGCGGCAGCCTCGGGGAGGTGTACGGCGAGAAGATCGTCAAGGTCCAGGAACTGGCCCTCAAGACCGGCCGCCCGTTGATCGGCATCAACGACGGCGCGGGCGCCCGCATCCAGGAGGGCGTCGTCTCGCTGGGCCTGTACAGCCGGATCTTCCACAACAACATCAAGGCGTCCGGCGTGATCCCGCAGATCTCGCTGATCATGGGCGCCGCCGCCGGCGGGCACGTGTACTCCCCCGCGCTCACCGACTTCGTCATCATGGTCGACCAGACCAGCCAGATGTTCATCACCGGACCCGACGTGATCAAGACCGTCACCGGTGAGGACGTCACGATGGAGGAACTCGGCGGCGCCCACACCCACATGGCGAAGTCGGGCACCGCGCACTACGTGGCCTCCGGTGAGCAGGACGCCTTCGAGTTCGTCCGCGACCTGCTGTCCTACCTGCCGTCGAACAACTACGCCGACCCGCCGCGCTTCCCGGCCCCCGAACCCGAGGGCGCGATCGAGGAGAACCTCGTCGACGAGGACCTCGAACTCGACACGCTGATCCCGGATTCTCCGAACCAGCCGTACGACATGCACGAGGTCATCACCCGGATCCTCGACGACGACGAGTTCCTCGAGATCCAGTCCGGCTACGCGACGAACATCGTTGTCGGGTACGGCCGTGTCGAGGGACGGCCGGTGGGCATCGTGGCCAACCAGCCCACCCAGTTCGCCGGCTGTTTGGACATCAACGCCTCGGAGAAGGCGGCGCGGTTCATCCGGACCTGCGACTGCTTCAACATCCCGATCGTCATGCTGGTCGACGTGCCGGGCTTCCTGCCGGGCACCGACCAGGAGTACAACGGCATCATCCGCCGCGGCGCCAAGCTGCTCTACGCCTACGGCGAGGCCACCGTCGCCAAGATCACGGTGATCACCCGCAAGGCCTACGGTGGCGCCTACTGCGTGATGGGGTCCAAGGACATGGGCGCCGATGTCTGCGTGGCCTGGCCGACGGCGCAGATCGCGGTGATGGGCGCCTCGGGCGCGGTCGGTTTCGTCTACCGCCAGGAACTGGCCGAGGCCGCCAAGAAGGGTGAGGACGTCGACGCGCTGCGGCTGCAGTTGCAACAGCAGTACGAGGACACCTTGGTCAACCCCTACATCGCCGCCGAGCGGGGATACGTCGACGCGGTCATCCCGCCGTCGCACACCCGCGGATACGTGGGCACCGCGCTGCGGCTTCTGGAGCGCAAGATCACCCAGGTGCCGCCGAAGAAGCATGGGAACATTCCACTGTGAGCGGGGCGACTGTGAGCGAGGATCCGCACGCGCACGAGGCGCACATCCAGGTGCTGTCGGGCCAACCGACCGACGAAGAACTCGCGGCGCTGATGGCAGTGCTCGCCGCTATGTCGGGTGCCCCCGCACAGCCTCGCGAGCAGGAACAGAACCTGTGGGGCCATCCCGTTGACCGGCTGCGCTACTCCGTCTTCAGCTGGCAGCGGGTGACGTTGGTGGAACGGACCCACATGCGCAAATGACGCGGGTAGTTCTCGCGTCTGCCTCATCGGGTCGCCGAAAGGTATTGCGCCAGGCGGGAATCGATCCGCTGGTCATCGTCTCCGGTGTCGACGAGGATTCGGTGCTCGCAGGTCTGGAGCCGGCGAGCACCCCGTCGGATGTGACGGCGGCGCTGGCCACCGCGAAGGCCGAGGCGGTCATCGACAGCCTCGATCCGGCGGTGGCCGCCGACTGCGTTGTGATCGGCTGCGACTCGATGCTCTATCGCGACGGGGCGCTGGTCGGCAAGCCTGCGACAGCCGAGGCCGCGCGCACCGCCTGGCAGCAGATGGGCGGCACATCCGGCGAGCTCTACACCGGGCACTGCGTGATTCGCTTGCGGGACAACGCCGTTGCGTATCGGGGCGCCGACAGCACGCCTACCACGGTCAGGTTCGGGGTGCCGTCACCCGCCGAGCTCGACGCCTACGTCGCCAGCGGCGAGCCGACGTCGGTGGCGGGCGGCTTCACCATCGACGGGCTGGGCGGGTGGTTCATCGAGGGCGTGGACGGCGACCCGTCGTCGGTGGTCGGCATCGGCTTGCCGCTGACCCGGCGCCTGCTTGTCGCCGCGGGCTTGACCCTCGCCGACCTGTGGGCGGCCAATCCCGTGTGACCTTCTCCACCGCGAGCAGACGCGAAAACCCCCTAAAGCGGGTGAAATAGGGGGTTTTCGCGTCTGCTCGGCGGAAAGAACTGCTACATCAGGTCGTTGGGTGGGGCGTCGTCGCGGTGCGCGCGATACCACTCGACCGTGCGCTCCAGCCCCTCATCGAGGCTGATCTGCGGCGACCAGCCGAGCGCGCGCACCTTGGCGATGTCCGGGCAGCGCCGCTTCGTACCGCCCTTCGGGGCCTCGCCGGGCTGGATGTCCAGATCGACGCCGACGATCTTGGCGATCCGCGTGGCCAGCTCGCGAATGGTCAACTCGTCGTCGCTGCCGATGTGGTAGATCTCGCGGTGCGCGCCGTTCTCGTACATCGTCAGGATGCCGTCGACGCAGTCGTCGACGTAGAGAAACGAACGGGTTTCGGTGCCGTCGCCCTGGATCGGTAGCACCCCGTCACCGGCCTCCTGCGCGGCGAGCGCCCGCATGATCAGTTGCGGCTCCACGTGCTTCCACCCCATGTCGGGCCCGAAGACGTTGTGCGGCCGGAAAACCTGCACCTTGCGATAGTGCTCCCGGCCGTAGTTGAACGCGATCAGCTCGCTGACGATCTTCGACCCGCCGTACGAATAGCGCGGGTTGAGGCTGTCGGGCAGCATCAGCGGAACGGTCTCCGGGGTGGGAAACACCGGCGGCGTCTGGTACACCTCGGCCGTCGACGCCACCACCAGGTCGGGAACGCCGGCGTTGCGCCCGGCGTTGCTCACCGCCAGCGCTCCGCGCAGCCCCATGTCGAGCACCAGTTCCGGTCGCTTGTAGAAGTTTTCGGTCCCGTTGATGGCCGCCAGGTGCATCACCACGTCGGCGCCCTTGAACGCGCGCTCCAGCGCGTCCTGGTCGCGCACATCGTTGGTGAACAGTTCGACGTCGTCGGCGACGTCGCCGAGCCTGCGCGCGTCGCCGCGCACCATCGAGTCGACGACGGCGACATTCCAGCCGTCGGCGACCATCCGCCTCGCCAGATAGGCACCGATGAACCCGCAGCCACCGGTGATCACCACGCGTTCAGGCATCACACACCACACGTCCACTCTTGCCGACGGCGAAGTAGGAGTCACCCAATTCGGACGCCGGAAGGTGGCTGAAGTGGTTCCAGTAGTCGAAGACGAACCCGTTGGGCTTGATGAACTCGCTGATCGTGCGCGGGGAGATGGTGCCGAGCGAGGGGTGGTTGTTGCCGATCACCACCACCGAGGCGCCGCTGACCGCGTCGCCGAACCGGTCGAACACCGTCACGTCCGGAAACTCGGCCGACAGCAGATCGGTCGGCGCGACGGGATCGTAGATGCCGATGTCGGCGTTCGGGTGGGCCTTCGTGAGCGCATCGAGCACCCGGATCGACATCGATCCGCGCAGATCGCTCGTCTCGGGCAGACCCTTGAACGCCATGCCGAGCAGGCTGATCTTCATCGGCGCCGACGCCTCGAGGTCGCGCCGCTGGATCTCGCTGCTGATGAACCGCACCGTCTCCTCCGGTTGACGCTCGTTGACCAGCCGGCCGGCCGCGGTGATCTCCAAGCTGACGCCGCGGGTGCGCGCGCTTTCCATCAGGATGTGCGGGTCCTTCTCCAGGCACGGACCGCCGACGAGTCCCGGCAGCGGGATGTTCGTGCGGCTGTAGCCGAGCTTGCCCGACGAGATGACCTCGTGCGCGCTGACGCCGAACGCGTCGCACACCCGGGCGATTTCGTTGGCGAAGGCGAACTGCACATCGCGGTAGGTGTTGCTGACCAACTTGATGATCTCGGCGGTCTCGATATCCGATACCGAGACGATGGATTTCGTTAGCCGGCGAAATACTGCTGCAGCCCGATCAGCGACCTCGGAATTGTCGGCTCCGACAATTTGCGGCAATTCGCGCAATTCCTGCAGTGCCTTGCCCTCCAGTGTCCGTTCCGGGCACATGGCGATGTCGAATTTCTTGCCGCTCGCGGCCAGGATCGGCGCCACCACCTGGCGCGTCGTACCGATCTTGACTGTCGAGCGCAGCATCACCAGGGCGCCGTCGCGCATGTTCTCGGCGATGTCGCGGGCCGCCGCCTCGATCATGTCGACCCGCGCCACGCCCGCGGCGGAAAGCGGTGTGCCGACGGTGATGATGTAGGTATCACAGGTGAAACCGCTGTCGAAGCGCTCCGTGGCCACCAGCTTCTTGAGCCTGGTCACGCCGGACAGCGCGTCGGGCAGACCCGTCTCGGTGAAGTGCGGAATGCCTTCGTTGGTCATCGCCACCAGCTCGGGGCGTTTCTCCACCCCGATCACCGAGTAGCCCGCTTCGGCGAGCACCGTGGCCAGGGTCAGCCCCACATAACCCAGTCCGACAATTCCAATGTCGTATTTTGCTGGACTAGCCATCATTCCTCGAGTTTGTAGCACGGTGATATTGCGGCAATGAGTGCCCACAATACTTTGCCAGAACACTTTTTGCGCAGTGGGTGCATGTCGCGGAGCGAAGGGGCTGGGTACGCTCTGACTGTGCCTCTGCCACCCGACCCAGATCCCGCCCTGCAGGCGTATGCCCACCCCGAGCGCCTGGTCACCGCCGACTGGTTGTCGGCCAACCTCGGCAGGCCGGGATTGGCCATCGTCGAGTCCGACGAGGATGTGCTGCTCTACGACACGGGCCACATCCCCGGCGCCGTCAAGATCGACTGGCATACCGACCTCAACGACCCCCACGTCCGCGACTACATCACCGGCGAACAGTTCGCCGACCTGATGAACCGCAAGGGCATCTCCCGCGACGACACCGTGGTGATCTACGGCGACAAGAGCAACTGGTGGGCCGCCTACGCCCTCTGGGTGTTCACGCTATTCGGCCACCCCGACGTGCGGCTGCTCAACGGCGGACGCGACCTGTGGATCTCCGACGGCCGCGAGACCACCCTCGACGTGCCGAACAAGCAGAGCACCGGCTACCCCGTCGTCGAACGCAACGACGCACCGATCCGTGCCTTCAAGGACGACGTGCTGGCCATCCTGGGCAAGGAGCCGCTGATCGACGTCCGCTCGCCGCAGGAGTACACCGGCGAACGCACCCACATGCCCGACTACCCCGAGGAGGGCGCGCTGCGAGGCGGCCACATTCCGACCGCACGCCACATCCCATGGGCCAAGGCGGCCGACGACAGCGGCCGGTTCCGCAGCCGCGCCGAACTCGAGGAGTTGTACGGCTTCTTGACGCCCGACGACAACACGGTGGTGTACTGCCGCATCGGTGAGCGCTCCAGCCACACCTGGTTCGTGCTGACCCATCTGCTCGGTCTGCCCAACGTGCGCAACTACGACGGCTCCTGGACCGAGTGGGGCAACGCGGTGCGGGTGCCGGTGGCCGTGGGCGAAGAGCCCGGCGAGGCGCCCTGACGCCATGAGCATGCCCGCGGCCCTGGCCGAAGTGGTGTCGGACTTCAAAGAGGTCGACGGCCAGGACAAGCTGCAGCTGCTGTTGGAGTTCGCCAACGAGCTGCCCCCGCTGCCTGCCGACCTCGAAGAGGCCGCGATGGAGCCGGTGCCCGAGTGCCAGTCCCCGCTGTTCCTGCACGTCGATGCCGACGACCGCGAGCACGTCCGGCTGTACTTCAGCGCGCCCGCCGAAGCGCCGACCACCCGCGGTTTCGCCGCAATCCTCGCCGCGGGCCTCGACGACCACCCCGCCGACGAGATCCTGGCCGTGCCCGACGACTTCTATTCCGACCTCGGGCTGGCCACGCTGATCAGCCCGCTGCGCCTGCGGGGCATCTCGGCGATGCTGGCCCGCATCAAGCGCCGACTGCGCTAGCCGGGGCGAAACCCTTGCCGCAGAAGATCTTTGTCGAGCAGCCAGCCGCCTGGCGCGCCGACTCTGCGGTGGGGGCGTCGACACGCCGTCTATCGCGCGCTGTGCGCAGAGCCGGGAATCCGCTAGTCAAGTGCTCAGCGGCCGGGCCGGCCGAAAACGTGTGACACCGCATCATCGGGTGCCCACTTCCGCCCCTTAAACTGCCCCGGGATAGATTCTTAAAGACGTTTCTTAGAGATATGCCGTCAGGAGGCCCAGTGGCAAGTCACGCCAGCTCAAAGATCTCCAAGGTGCTCGTCGCCAATCGCGGGGAGATCGCGGTCCGGGTCATCCGGGCGGCCAAGGATGAGGGGCTGCAGAGCGTGGCCGTGTACGCCGAACCCGACGCCGACGCGCCCCATGTGCGGCTCGCCGACGAGGCGTTCGCGCTCGGCGGTCAGACCTCGGCGGAGTCCTACCTCGACTTCGGCAAGATCCTCGGCGCCGCCGAGAAGTCCGGCGCCAACGCGATCCACCCGGGCTACGGGTTCCTGTCCGAGAACGCCGACTTCGCCCAGGCCGTCATCGACGCCGGGCTGATCTGGATCGGCCCGAGCCCACAGTCGATCCGCGACCTCGGCGACAAGGTCACCGCGCGGCACATCGCGGCGCGCGCCAAGGCGCCGCTGGTTCCAGGCACCGCCGACCCGGTCAAAGACGCCGACGAAGTGGTGGCGTTCGCCAAGGAACACGGTGTGCCGATCGCGATCAAGGCGGCGTTCGGCGGCGGTGGCCGCGGAATGAAGGTGGCCCGCACCATCGAAGAGATCCCGGAGTTGTTCGAGTCGGCCACCCGCGAAGCCGTCGCGGCGTTCGGCCGCGGTGAGTGCTTCGTCGAGCGCTACCTGGACAAGCCCCGCCACGTCGAGGCGCAGGTCATCGCCGACCAGCACGGAAACGTCGTCGTCGCAGGCACCCGCGACTGCTCGCTGCAGCGCCGCTTCCAGAAACTCGTCGAGGAAGCGCCGGCGCCGTTCCTCACCGACGCGCAGCGCAAGGAGATCCACGAGTCGGCCAAACGGATCTGCAAGGAGGCCGGCTACTACGGCGCCGGAACCGTCGAGTACCTGGTCGGCCAGGACGGCCTGATCTCGTTCCTCGAGGTCAACACGCGCCTGCAGGTGGAGCACCCGGTGACCGAGGAGACCGCGGGCATCGACCTGGTGCGCCAGCAGTTCCGCATCGCCAACGGCGACGTACTGGAGATCACCGAGGACCCGACGCCGCGCGGACACTCCATCGAGTTCCGCATCAACGGCGAGGACGCCGGTCGCGGCTTCCTGCCCGCACCCGGCCCGGTCACCAAATTCGCGGCACCGCAGGGCCCCGGGGTCCGGCTGGACTCCGGCGTGGAGACCGGTTCGGTGATCGGCGGACAGTTCGACTCGATGCTGGCCAAGCTGATCGTCACCGGCGCCAACCGCACAGAGGCGCTGGAGCGGTCCCGCCGTGCCCTTGCAGAGTTCAAGGTCGAGGGCCTGGCCACCGTCATCCCGTTCCACCGCGCCGTGGTGTCGGACCCGGCGTTCGTCGGCGACGACAACGGTTTTGCCGTGCACACCCGCTGGATCGAGACCGAGTGGAACAACACCATCGAGCCGTTCACCGGCGGTGATCCGATCGAAGAGGAAGACACCATTCCGCGGCAGACCGTCGTCGTCGAGGTCGGCGGCCGTCGGCTGGAGGTGTCGCTGCCCGGCGACCTGGCGCTCGGCGGCGGCGGCGCCCCGGCGGCAGGCGGCAACATCGTGCGCAAGAAGCCGAAGCCACGTAAGCGGGGCGCGAGCACCGGTGCGGCCGCATCCGGTGATGCGGTGACCGCCCCGATGCAGGGCACCGTGGTGAAGGTGGCCGTCGAGGAGGGCCAGGAGGTCTCCGCGGGCGACCTCGTCGTGGTCCTGGAGGCGATGAAGATGGAGAACCCCGTCACCGCGCACAAGGACGGCACCATCACCGGCCTCGCGGTGGAGGCCGGCGCCGCGATCACCCAGGGCACCGTACTCGCCGAGATCAAGTGATTTCGGCGCGCCGACAACCCGTGAGCGACCTTTAGCGCGCCGAAATCGCATGGAGCCGGTGGAGATCAATGCAGGCGCGTGGTATCTGCGCGCCTTGCGCGCCGACGACCGGATCGACGATCGGCCCGCGCTGGCCGAGTTGGGTGAGGCGGCCCCCGACGACTACGTCGACGCCCGAGCCGCGCAGTGGGCGTCCGACACCGTCTACTCGTGGGCGGTGTGCGAGCCGACCACCGGTGAACTCCTCGCCGAGGTGACGCTGGCGGCCGACACCGGGCTCGTCGGTATGCGCGCGCGTCCCGGCCACGCCGACGCCGCGCAGGCCGCGGGCGACGTGGTGCGACGGTTCGCCGACTCGCTGGGGTGACCGCTACCTGACGTCGATGTCGGTTCCGGTGGCGAGATCCCGGCACTGCACGGCGACGACGTCGTCGCGCTCCGCCAGGAACGCCCGCGCACCTTCGTCGCCGTGCAACCGCCCGAGCAGCGCCGGCCAGTGCCTGCGCGCCACCACGACGGGATGGCCGGGCGTTGCGCTGTAGTACGCCCTGGCCAGGCCGGACGGCGACGAGCGCGCCGCGGTCAGCACCCGCGACACCACGTCGGCGCCGATGTCGGGGGTGTCGACGGTGAGCAGCACCGCGTAGTCGGCATCGGCCGCGGTCAGGCCGGCGCGCAACGAGGCCGACAGACCGGTCGCCCAGTCCTCGGCGACGACCACGCGGGCAGGAGCGGGGACGTCGACGACGGCCGCGCCCAACACCACCACCACGTCGTCGCATCCCCCGCCGTGCAGCGCAGAAACCGCCGATCTGAGCCATTGGCCTTGGGCCGCAAGCACTTTCGGCATACCATAGCGGCTGCCCGCTCCGGCGGCCAGCAGTACCCCAGCGGCGAACGCCACGTTCTGCCTCTCAGATTCGCGGTGCTTTGACCTGCGATTATAAGAAGGATGCCAATGCATTTGTGTGTCGGCTGCCCACAGCGTAGGGTTCCAGACAGGTTGAGTTCACAGCCGAGCTGGGAACGTCATCGACGTGCAGGGCGGATCGCCTCTCCTGCATTCAGGGCTTTGAGTTAGCAGGGTCTACTTCTTTTGACGTGAACCTCAGTCCACCTTTTCTGACTGATGGAGTCACACGCAATGTCCACCACATCTGATACACAAGCAGCTTCGCAAGAGCCCACCGCCGACACGGTCACCTGCCGTACCGCGCGTTTCACCACCCAGTGGCTGCGGTCGGACACCGCTGTCATCAGCGCACACGGTGAGATCGACGCGGCGAATTCCCAAGAGTTCATCGAGTACGCACTGCGCCACGCCGGCCAGATCAACCGTTTGATACTCGACCTGTCCGGTGTCGAATTCTTCGGCACCGCAGGCTTTTCCGCGCTGCAAACGTTCAACGTGCGCTGTGTGGGTGAACGCATCGAGTGGGCGCTGACGCCCAGCTCCGGGGTGGCCCGGATCCTGAAGGTCTGCGACCCCGATCGCACCCTGCCGACATACACCAGTGTGGACGAAGCGATTTCGGCGGTGCACAGCCAATCGCAACCGCTATTGCAGCTGGTCCCGAAGTCGCGCTAGGGATTTCGCCAACAGCCTCGAGACGTGCATCTGGGAGATGCCGACCCGCTCGGCGATCTGGGTCTGGGTCAGCGATTCGAAGAACCGCAGCACCAGCACCGTCCTTTCTCGCTCCGGTAACGCGGCGAGCAACGGCCGCAAGGCTTCTCGGTTCTCGATCTGATCGAGGCCGAAGTCGACGTCGCCGAGCGTGTCGGCGATGGCGGGGGCGTCCTCGTTGGCGCTTCCGCCGCTGTCGATCGACAGCGTGTTGTAGGAGCTGCCCGCCACCAGGCCCTCCACCACCTCGTCGCGGTCCATGTCGAGCTCGGCGGCCAACTCCGAGGCGGTCGGCGCACGGCCGAGCCGCTGCGACAGTTCGGCGGTCGCGGCGCCGAGCCGCAGATGCAGTTCCTTGAGCCGGCGGGGCACCTTGACCGACCAGCTGTTGTCCCGGAAGTGCCTGCGAACCTCACCCATGATGGTGGGCACCGCGAACGACACGAAGTCCGATCCTGTCTCGACGTCGAAGCGGATCACCGCGTTCACCAACCCGACGCGGGCCACCTGAACGAGGTCTTCGCGTGGCTCGCCGCGCCCGTCGAAACGCCGGGCGATGTGGTCGGCCAGCGGCAGGCAGCGCTCAACTATCCGGTCCCTCTGACGCTGGAACTTCGGCGAGCCTTCCGGAACTGCCTTCAGCTCGCGGAACATGTCGGCGACATCCGCGTACTCAGAGTTCGATCGGGATGACGAACCCTGCGACGTCGGTGGCGTCACTGCAGCGAGCTCGCTCGTCTCGTCGTCATCGAGATCCCGAACACCCGCGCCTCCTCCGGGCCCTGCCCGTTCTCGAAGGTCCGGACCTCGTCGGTCAGCGAACTGAGCACGTGCCAGCTGAAGCTGCCGGGCGCCAGGATGTCGGGGCTCTTGCACGTCGTCGACGCGTCGATGACGACCGCATCCTGTCGGGGGTCGATCACCACGAGGAGCGTGGAGCCGGGTACGGCCGACCGGATCAACCGGGTGCAGGCTTCGTCGACGGCCAACCGCAGATCGGCGACCGCGTCGAAATCGAGGTCTTCGAAGGTCGCCACCGCGGCGACCAGAGTGCGCAGCACCGCGAGGTTCTCGAGTTCGGCGGCGACGCGAAGTTCCACCGCCGAGCCCCCACGTTGGTGCCCGTTGTTGGTATTGGCGGCGTCAGCCATTTGCCCTCCCGGCGATGTCGAGCCGAGATTACCCCACCTTGATTCCCAGCTAACCACTCGCGCTCCGATACCCCGTGCGGGCCGGCGTGTGACCTATGGGGCCAACGGGTATGCCCGGGTCATGGACACTCGCTTGCGCAAAATCCTGGTGACGGCCGGGCTGGTGCTGTTGGCGTTGGTCCTGATCGCGGTGGCGATATACGCCGCGGCGTTCCTCATGCTCGCGCCGATGATGCAATGACACGTCCGCCGGGTCTTCTCTTCCGTTTTCGTTCCCCATGGTGCACGTGCAGTACCCCCACGGCCTCAGGTACCAAACATGCGGCTTCGTCGTAGTGCCGTGACGGATCCCGGCCTGCGGCGGGTGCGGCGCGGACGTGGGTTCTCCTATCAGCACCCCGACGGCTCCGCCGTCACCGATGCGGCGACGCTGGAGCGCATCAAAGACCTGGTGATCCCGCCGGCGTGGAAGCGGGTGTGGATCTGCCCATACCCCAACGGCCACGTCCAGGCCGTGGGAACAGATGCCGCCGGGCGGCGCCAGTACCTCTACCACCAGCGGTGGCAGCAGGAGCGCAGCGAGGAGAAGTTCGACCGGGTCCTCGAGCTGTCGGCGGCACTGCCCGAGATGCGCCGGCGCATCGCAGCGGATCTGCGCCGTCGAGGGCTGGAGCGCGACCGGATCCTCGCGCTGGCACTGCACCTGCTCGATCTCGGCTACTTCCGGGCAGGCAGTGAGCAGTACGCCGAGGAGAACAACTCGTTCGGTATCGCGACGCTGCTCTGTGAGCACATCACGATGCACCGTCACGTAGTGGAGTTCGACTACCCGGCCAAGAGCGGGGTGCGCCGGACCCTGCACCTCGAGGACGCCGAGGTGATCAGATCGGTGCGGGCGCTGCTGCGCCGGCCCGACCGCGGTGAGCGGTTCCTGGTCTACCGCAACGGTTCGGGCTGGTCCGACATTCACGCCGACGACCTCAACAGCCGGTTCAAGGAACTGGTCGGCGACGAGTACACCGTCAAGGATCTGCGGACCTGGCATGGCACGGTGCTGGCCGCCGCGGCGTTCGTCGACGCCGACCCTCCGGTGAACAAGACCGTCGTCAAGCGGGTCGAGGCCGCCGTGATGAAGGAGGTTGCCGAGGATCTCGGCAACACCCCAGCGGTGGCGCGCAGCTCTTATGTCGACCCGCGCGTGGTCGAGGGCTACGAGTCGGGTCTGACCATCGCCGCGGCGGCACGGCGCGCGGCCAGAACCAAGGCGGACAGCGAGCGTCAGGCGATTCTCGACCGCGGCACGGCGCGGCTGATCCGCAAGGTCGCCAAGGGTTAGTCCTCGCACTGCTCGACACTGAAGATATGCACGCCGCTTCCGCGGTTTTGCGTGCACAAGCTCAGACTCGGCCAGCGGCCCCAGCGCCACCAGCGCGTCGACGTAGCACAGCCGTCCGGATTGCCGATGTTGACCGGACCCGAGCCGGCCGTGGAAACGGTGATCATGCTGAGAGGCGCAGTGAGCCGGTCATCCCGATGACAGGCTCGTCGCCGGTGCCGCGGCCCGCTCGAAGCGCGCGGGCGCCAGGCGGTCGTAGATGCGCTGAGTGTCCGCGGCGATGCGGTCCCACGAATAGCGGGCCCGGGCTCGGTCACGCCCCGCCGCCCCGAGGCTTTGACGCAGGAAGTCGTCACGCAGCAGGTGGTTCACGCTGGCGGCGACCTGCTCGGGACGTCTGGGTCGGACCAGTCGGCCGGTGACGTCGTGCACGACGGTGTCGAGCATGCCGCCAACCGCGGAGGCGACGACCGGAACGCCACACGCCATCGCCTCCAGGGGCACGATGCCGAACGGTTCGTACCAGGGGGTGCACGCCACCACGTCGGCCGATCGGAGGATGGCCGGCATGTCCTCACGGGCCACGGATCCGTACAACCTCACCCGGTCGCCGACTCCGAGTTCCTCCGCGAGCGCACGCAGCCGGAGCGCCTCCTGGTCGGATTCCAGGTGCGCGATGTCCGGTCCACCCACGATCACCAGCTCGGCGTCGGGAATGTAGGGCAATGCGCGGACCATCACATCAAAGCCCTTGCGCGGCACGAACCTTCCGACGCTGACGATCCGCCGATACCTGTCGCGGGCGGCCGTCGGCCCCTCTGGATTGAACAGATCGAGGTCGACCCCGCACGGCACCACGGAGATGCGGCTGCGGGACCTGCCCATCCGCATCAGCTCGAACACCTCGTCGGTGCAGGTGGCCGCGACCCAGGTGGCGGTACGTGCGATCGTCGCCTCCAGATACAACCGTTCCGACGGGCTGGTATTGACACCCTGATAACGGCGCTTGACCACGCCCAGCGCGTGAAACGTCTGCACCGCAGGCAGATTCAGATGACGAGCCGCCAATTGCGTTGCGATGCCGGACATCCAGAAGTGGGCATGTGCGACGTCGGGCCGGTCCGCGGCCCACTCGGCGTCGAGAAACTGGGCGAACGGCCCCATGTGGGCCAGCAGCTGGTCCTTGGGTATCTGTTCGGGAGGCCCGGCCGGCACATGCACGACGGTGTAACCGCGTGCCGTCTCGACGCGGTCGGGCAGCCCGGGGTCGTCTCTTCGGGTGTAGACGGTCACATGATGGCCGCGTTTGGCGAGCGCCGCCGACAACTCCGCGACGTGTACGTGCTGCCCGCCCGCATCGGCGCCGCCCAGCGCCGCAAGCGGGCTCGCATGCTCGGACACCATGGCGATCTTCATTCGGCGTCCTCCTCCCGTCTCATGCGCGCACCCGCCGCCGTGCCACCTCGGGCAACAGCCGCGCGGTGGGCACGTCAAGTCCGGGCCTGCGACCCAGCCATCGAGTTGCCAGCTCGAGTTCGTGGGGCCGCTGCAACACCACGAGATCGACGTCTTCATCGCGCAGCTGAGACAACGGAATTTCCTGTGCCTGCGGCCAATTCCGGCCGCACAGACCGCGGCCGTCGGCGTCGCGCTCTGAGTTGACCGGAGTCAGATAGCGGTGCGGTCCGGCGACGAACGCCTCGGTCCAGGACCCGTGCACATGCCACAGCAGCACCGAAGGCACAGGCGTGGGAACCGACATGCCGAGCGCGTACCCGAGCGCTTCGCGGGCAAAACGATTCTTCGCGACTGTTCGCAAAGTGGACGGGCTGCATTTCGCATCCTGTACCCCACCTGGTCAGAATGTGTTTTCCGTGATGACGTCGGGGGTAGGTTGATCGATATGCAGGACAGCGAAGAGGTTCCCTGGGACGTGCCCGTAGCCGACGCGGTGGATCAGCAACGTCCAGCCGAATCGACGCCCGACGACGACGACGCGCTCGACGATCAAGATCGAAGTGTGCCGTTGGAGACCAGCGCGTCGGACTGGCAGGAACAACAGCAGATCGCTGACCTGGACCCGGACGACTACGTCGGATAGGACGGGCTGACGGGGGCCGCGACGGCAAGCCAGGGCGAGCGCCTGCGGCGCGCCCGTCCGATACTTCTGCTGACGGTGCTGGCCGTCGGCCTGGCCCTGCTGTTGACGCGCTGTCCCGCATATCGGGACGGCATGCCGGGCCGACTCGCCCAGGCGATGGAGGAAACCACCTCGGCCGCACACAGCGGCGTGGCGGCGTTGGATCTGTGGACCCAGGGCCGCTCGACGACCCAGCTGGCCAGCGTGCAGATCACCGATGCCCGCGACGATGTGGCCAAGGCGTACAACGGAATTGTCGTCCTGCGTGCCCAGGACCCCGTCGACGTGCGACGTCAGCGGGTGCTGACCGAGTCGATGACGGCGATCATCGCGGAACTCAACGCGGCGTCGGCCGTGCTGCGCGACGTCGATGAGCAGCCCGGCGTGGCGGCCGTGCGCGCCGAGCTGGCGAGGTCGTCGCAGGAGCTCGAAGCCGGCTACCGCTGATGGCCAAGCTTTTCGGGGTGGCGCTCGGCATCCTGACCGCGATCGGCGGGTTCCTCGACATCGGCGACCTGGTGATGAACGCGGTCGTCGGGTCGCGGTTCGGGCTGTCGCTCGCCTGGGTGGTGGTGGTCGGCGTCATCGGTATCTGCCTGTTCTCCGAGATGGCCGGCCGGGTGGCCGCGGTGAGCGGACGAGCGACCTTCGAGATCATCCGGGAACGGCTGGGGCCATGAACCGCCGCGGCGAACCTGAGCGCATCGTTCTTCATCAACCTGATGACGTTGACCGCCGAGATCGGTGGTATCGCGCTGGCTCTGCAGCTGGCCACCGACCTCGGTCCGATGATGTGGTTCCCGGTCGCCGCGTTCGCGGTGTGGGTGGTGATCTGGCGCGTCAAGTTCAAGGTCATGGAGAACGTGGCCGGGCTGATGGGCCTGTGCCTGATCGTCTTCGCAGTCGCCGTGTTCATGCTGGGCCCGGACTGGTCGAACCTGGCCCATCAGGCGACCGCGCCGAGCATTCCGGAATCGGAATCGGGGGCGACGTACTGGTATTTCGCGATCGCGCTGTTCGGTGCGGCGATGACGCCCTACGAGGTGTTCTTTTTCTCCTCGGGCGCCGTGGAGGAACACTGGACCCCGAAAGACCTCGGCGTGGCACGCCTGAACGTCATGGTGGGCTTTCCCTTCGGTGGGTTGCTGTCCATCGCGATCGCCGCGGGCGCGGCGATCGTCCTGTTGCCCAACCAAATCGAGGTGACGGCGCTGTCGCAGGTCGTCATGCCGGTGGTGGCGGCGGGCGGAAAGCTGGCGCTGGCCTTCGCCATCGCCGCCACCTTCGGCGCGGCACTGGAGACGGCGTTGTCCGCCGGGTACACGGTCGCGCAGTATCTCGGCTGGCCGTGGGGCAAGTTCCGCCGCCCCGCCGACGCGGCGCGCTTTCACGTTCTGATGTTCGTGTCCATCGTGGCGGCGGTGGCAGTGCTGTTCACCGGGGTGGACCCGATCCTGGTCACCGAGTACTCCGTGGTGTTCTCCGCGATCGCGCTGCCCCTGACCTACCTGCCGATCCTCGTCGTCGCCAACGACCCGGCCTACATGGGCGACCGGACCAACGGCAGGGTGCTCAACGCGCTGGGCTCCCTCTACCTCGTCATCATCCTGGCCGCGTCGTTGATGGCGATTCCGCTGATGATCGTGACAGGAGCCGGACAATGACCACCGAACCCGCACTCAAGCCCCATCGCGGCCGGGCCCTCGATGCCCGTCTGCAGCTGTTGGACCGGCAACTCGTCGACGACGACGACGATCCGGTCGGCATCGTCGACGATCTCGAGTTGACCGGCATCGACGTGGACCAAGACATTCCGCACGGTTCCGAACCGCCCCGAGTGACCGCCCTGCTGTCCGGCAAGGTGGTGGCGACGCGCATCTTCGGAGGCACGCCGCCGCGGTCGAACCTGCAGGAGATCCCCTGGCGCCTGGTCCGTTCCGTCGGCATCACGGTGAAGCTGAAGCCGAACGACATGCGTTTCGATGTCCAGTGGGTGGAGCGGTGGTTGCGCGACCGGATCGTCAAGCACATACCGGGAGGCCGTCATGCAGCTGAGTAGCCTCTTGGGGCTGCGGGTCATCGACGCGGGCTCCAACCGGTTGGGCACCGTTGTCGACGTGCGTCTGACCGTCGCCGGCGACCTCTCGGACGACCCGCCGACGCCCAGAGTGCTCGGGCTGGTGATCAGCCCGCACAGCAAGGGCTCGTTTCTCGGCTACGAGCGCATCGACATCAACGGCCCGAAAATGATTGCCGGACTGCTGCGTTGGGGACATCGGGGTACGTTTTTGGCGGCCTGGGCCGACGTCGCCCGGGTCGGCTCCGACCACGTCACGCTACTCCCCGGTTACACGCGGTACTCGGCAGCGCTGCAAGACGCACCTGCCGCTCACGGCCGACGTTCGTGACCAGGACGGCCGTCGGTGCGGCGCCGATCCTTCATCTCCTCCTCCCACACATGACGGGCTCCGCCTTGTAGTTCGTCGCGCACACTGCGCTCGTGTTCACGGAAGACCGTCCAGTAGTTGTCGTCGAAGTCCTCGACGATCTGAAACGTCCACCGGCCGTGCAGGACGTTTCGGCCCACCACTTCGGTCTCGAGTCGATCCGCCACGGCGTCATGGCCCGCCGACCGCAACATGTCACAGGCTTGGCCCAGCATCAGGTCGGCGTGGCCGATCAACTGGTGAAACGAGTACAGGTCGCCGTGGGCGCGCTCGACACACTCCAGCGCCTCCGAAACCTTGCCGACGGCCTCGACCGGGGAACGTCCCGGGGAGTGGTGTAAGTGATGGCGGCGTGTCGGTCCCTG
>NZ_ATDN01000018.1 GCF_004014805.1 Mycolicibacterium elephantis DSM 44368 | reverse complement strand
GGCCGGCGTCGGCTCGGCGGGCGGTGTCGGCTCCGCCGGTGGGGCCGGCTTTTCGACCGGGGCCTCGGGGAGCTGCACATCGGCGATCGAGCGCTTCGGCGCGTCGCGCGGAAGGGTGGCGTCGTCGCCGACGCCGGGCAGCCCGGTGGTGTCGATCCGCTCGACGGGCTCGGCAGGAGCCGACTTCGAGAACGTGATGCCCGATGACGTGGTGTAGCCGCCGGCGCGCTCGAGGGGTGTGGCGGTCTCGGGGGCCGACAGCCTGACGCGTCGCCGCCGGTAGCGCACCAACCCGACAACCAGCGCGGCCACCAGCAGGACGACGACGACCGCGATCGCGATCCACAGACCCTCTGTCACGCCGCCATTGTTTCAGACGCGATTTGTGCGCATTGTGTTGCGCTGAGTGGCTGTTGCCGGTGTCCAACGATGCAGATCATTGGCGTCTTGGGATAGGTGTACCCCGATGACGAAGTGATCATCAGATGACGCGATTTGGCTGTTGTAGCCCTGGACCGATCCGCCGCCGGAACCCTCGACCATCAACCGCGCCTGGGGATCGGTCAAATTGACCACCGGCCCTGCCTTGGGGCCACGTCGAGCCCGGTCGCGATCCCGGGTGCGTGCGGCTGAACCCCGGTGGTCGACCGCCCCGGTTGCCTGGTCCTGTTGGGCGCGTTGCAGCCCAGCTTGGGCCTTTCTGAGGTTCTTACGGATATCACGGCGCGCGTTGGCTTCTGCGGTCCCGCGCACGTTGATCAGCGGCGCCAGCCGCCGCTGTTCACGGGCAATCCTGGCCCGCCACAACCGAACCTGATCGATACCCGCCGGCGGGGTACCCGCCAGCGTTTCTCCGGATTCGACTCGCTGCAGATACTGCTCCTGGCGGGCCATATCAGCAGCGTCGGCCTCGGCATCGCGAGCGTCCTGACGCCGGATTTCTTCCATCGCCTTCTTGATCGCCGCCACCCGCCCTGCCCGACTTCCCAACGCGGCCGGCGGGCGCTGCTGGGGTTCGGCGGCGTCCTGGGCGTCCTCGGCGGCCGAACCCACACCCTCACATCCCAGTCAACGACACAGCTCATTTCGCAACGGCCACTGAGCGCTCCCAGACGTGCACAAACCGCTAATTGGTGGCGGCGACCAACTCCTGTCCGCGCATCCGCTGACTGATCACCTGGGTGATGCCGTCGTCGCGCATCGTGACGCCGTACAGCGCGTCGGCGACCTCCATCGTCGGCTTCTGGTGGGTGATGACGATGAGCTGCGACTGCGCCCGCAGTTGCTCGAACAGCCCGAGCAGCCGGCGCAGGTTCACGTCGTCGAGCGCGGCCTCGACTTCGTCCATCACATAGAACGGCGACGGCCGGGCGCGGAAGATCGCGACCAGCATCGCGACCGCGGTCAGCGACTTCTCACCGCCGGACAGCAGCGACAGCCGCTTGATCTTCTTGCCCGGCGGGCGGGCCTCGACCTCGATGCCGGTGGTCAGCATGTCGTCGGGGTTGGTGAGCAGCAGCCTGCCCTCGCCGCCGGGGAACAGCGCCGAAAACACCTGCTGGAACTCGCGTTCCACGTCGGTGTATGCCTCGGTGAACACCTGCAGGATGCGGTTGTCGACGTCGTCGATGACGTCGAGCAGGTCTTTGCGCGCCGCCTTGACGTCCTCGAGCTGGGTGGACAGGAAGTTGTAGCGTTCCTCCAGCGCGGCGAACTCCTCCAACGCCAACGGGTTCACCCGGCCCAGTTCGTTGAGCTCGCGTTCGGCCTTCTTCGCCCGCCGCTCCTGGGTGGGCCGGTCGAACGGCATCGGCGCGGGCGCGACGACCTGCTCGCCGCGTTCGCGGGCCTGCTCGTACTCGGCCATCTCCAGCTCCGACGGCGGCAACGGCACGTCGGGCCCGTACTCGGCGATGAGATCGGCGCTGGCCATGCCGAACTGTTCGAGGATCTGCTCCTCGAGCTGCTCGATGCGCAGGGCCGCTTGGGCTTTGGCGACTTCGTCGCGGTGCAGCGCGTCGGTCAAGGCGTTGATCTTCGCGGTCAGCTCATTGACCTCGTCGCGGGTCTTGGCCAACGCCGTCGACCGGTGCCGGCGTTCCTCGGCGACCGCGTCGCGCGCCCGCGACGCCACCGCGACCACGGAGCTGAGCCGTTGTGCGACAAGGCGCGCCGACTCCGCCACCGCCGCCGCCACCTTGGCGGCATGCGCCCGCGCTTCCCGAGCCCGCTGCGCACGCACCCGTGCCTCCCGCTCGGCAGCCGCCGCTCGTCGCAGCGAATCCGCTTTGCCCCGAACGGCATTGGCACGTTCTTCGGCGGTACGCACCGCGAGCCGCGCCTCGACCTCGACGGCCCGCGCCGCTTCGGCGGCCGCCATCGTCTCCTGCCGGTTGACCGGCTCTGCTTCGAACGTCGGCTCCTGCTGCGCGTTGTGCAGCCGCTGCTCGAGCTCGGCGAGCTCCTCGACGGTGCGCGATCGGTTGGCTTCCAGCTCGTCGCGCTGCTTGATCAGCCGCTGCCACTCGTCGTCGGCGGTGCGGGCGTCCTGGCCCAGTCGGCCCAGCTGCTCGTAGATCGCCGAGATCGCCGCGTCGGATTCGTTGAGCGCGGCCAGCGCCTGCTCGGCGGCGTCGCGGCGGGCCGCCTGTTCGGCCAGCGCACCGGCCAATGCCGCCGACAGCTCACCCGCCTGGTTCTCGGCCTCGGCCAGTTCGGCGCGGGCCTTGTCGACCTCCGAGGCGATCTCCAGCGTGCTGGGCTTGCGGTCGGAGCCGCCGCTGACCCAGCCGGGGCCGACGAGATCGCCGTCGGTGGTGACCGCACGAAGCTGCGGGCGGGAGCGGACCAGGTCGAGCGCGGCGTCCAGATCGGCCACGACCGCGACATCGGCCAGCATCGCGGTGATCGCGCCCCGCAGCCGCGCCGGCACCTCGACGAGCTCGATCGCCCACTGTGCATCGGGGGGCAGCGACCCGCCCTGCGGCGGGGTGTGGACATGCCAGTCGCTGAGTACGATCGCCGCGCGCCCGGCGTCGGATTCCTTGAGCGCGGCGACGGCGGCACGCGCGGCACCGGCGTTTTCGGCGGCGACGGCGTCGGCTGCACCGCCGAGCACCGCGGCCACCGCCGCCTCGTAGCCGTCGCGCACCTTGAGCAGGTTGGCGACGGACCCGAGAAGCCCTGCGTCACCGCGGTTCTTCTGCAGCCACGCCGCACCGTCCTTGCGCTCCAGTCCCACCGAGAGCGCTTCGATGCGCGCCCGCAACGACGCCACCTGCCGCTCGGCGCCGCGTTCGGCGGCCTGCAGTTCGGTGACCCGTTCGTCGGCGAGCCGCAGCGCGGCCACGGTGCGGTCGTGGTGTTCGTCCAGCCCGACCTCGCCGGCGTCGAGCTCGCCGACGCGGGCTTGCACGGTCTCGAACTCGGCCTGCGTCTGCTGGGCGCGCGCCGCCGCCTCCTCGATGCTGACGGTGAGCCGGGCGACGGTCTCGTCGATCGACTCCACCCGGGTGCGCATCGTGTCGACCTGGCCGGCCAGCCGTGCCACGCCCTCGCGACGGTCGGCCTCGGCGCGCGCGGCGGCCATGTGGGCCCGTTCGGCCTCGGCGGCCACCCGCTCCCGCTCGGCGAGTTCGCTGCGCGCCGCCTCCAGCGTGGCCCGTGACTCCTCCAACTCCTCGAGCAGCCGGCGTTCCTCGGCGGCGACCTGCTCGGCCTCGGCCTCCAGCGCGTCGGGGTCGGGGCCGGTGGACGCTTCGGGCTCGATGTCGAGATGCTGCGCGCGCTCGCTGGCGATCCGCACGGTCGCGCTCACCCGTTCGGCCAGCGCCGACAGCGAAAACCAGGCCTGCTGGGCGGCCTCGGCACGTTCGGACAGGCTGTTGACCGCCGATTCATGGCCGGCCAGCTCGGCGCTCTTGGCCTCCAGCAGCGCGGTCAGCTCGTCGTGCTCGCGGCGCAGCGTGGCCTCGGCCTGGTTGGTGTTCTCGAACTCGGCGCGGCGGGTGACCAGGTCGTCGGCGGCCAGCCGCAGCCGGGCATCGCGCAGGTCGGCCTGGATGGTCTGGGCGCGACGGGCCATCTCGGCCTGCCTGCCCAGCGGTTTGAGCTGGCGGCGCAACTCGGTGGTCAGGTCGGTCAACCGGGCCAGGTTGGCCGCCATCGCGTCGAGCTTGCGGACCGCCTTCTCCTTGCGCTTGCGGTGCTTGAGCACCCCGGCGGCCTCTTCGATGAACGCGCGGCGGTCCTCCGGGCGCGATTCGAGGATCTCGGCGAGCTTGCCCTGCCCGACGATCACGTGCATCTCGCGGCCGATGCCCGAGTCCGACAGCAGCTCCTGCACATCCATCAGGCGGCAGCTGCTGCCGTTGATCTCGTATTCGCTTCCGCCGTCGCGGAACATCCGCCGGGTGATCGAGACCTCGGAGTACTCGATCGGCAGCGAGTTGTCGGAGTTGTCGATCGTCACGGTCACCTCGGCACGGCCGAGTGGCGGACGCGAGGATGTGCCGGCGAAGATGACGTCTTCCATCTTTCCGCCGCGCAACGTCTTGGCGCCCTGTTCGCCCATCACCCAGGTGAGCGCGTCGACCACGTTGGACTTGCCCGAGCCGTTCGGGCCGACGACGCAGGTGATGCCCGGTTCGAAACGCAGAGTCGTGGGCGAAGCAAAGGACTTGAAGCCCTTGAGCGTCAGACTCTTGAGGTGCACGACGTGAAACCCTACCGCCGCGGGGGCTATCGCTCCGTGAAGCCTTCGAGCGAGTCGCGAACTTCCGACCAGTCGGCGACAACTTTGTCCACCCGACCGGGGGTGGAACCGCTTTGCAGCAGCTCAAGCAGCTTTTCGCAGGCCTCCCGCGGGCCCTGGGCGACCACCTGGACACGGCCGTCGGGCTTGTTCGCCGCGTACCCGGTCAGGCCGAGCTCCAGGGCGCGGGCGCGGGTCCACCACCGGAACCCGACGCCCTGCACGTGCCCGTGCACCCAAGCCGTCAGGCGTACCTCAGCTAACTCCTGCATCATGAACCTCAAAAGTCACTTTGGTCCCGGATTTCAGCGTACGACCGACGGTGCAGACTTGGTCGATCGCGCGTTCGACCACCGTGAGCACCCGCGCCCGCTCGTCGTCGGAAAGCCCGGACAGGTCGAGCTCCATGCGTTCCTCGAGCAGGGGATATCGCTCCTGATCGCGGTCGGCCGCGCCCGACACCCGGATCGTCGTCTTGTAGTCGTCGCCCAGGCGGCGGCGCAGCGGCGCGTCGCTGGCCATGCCGCTGCAGGCCGCCAGCGCGATCTTGAGCAGCTCGCCGGGGGTGAAGACGCCGTCGACGTCCTCGTTGCCGACGAGCACCTGCGCGCCGCGTGAGCTGCGCCCGACGTATTCGCGCACACCGGTGCGCTCCACCCACAGTTCGGTCATGCCTGCCATCTTCGCCGAAAGGGACGCTTTGGCGGAAAATTGCGAGTCAAACCCGCCATATCGTCGGTCTCGGCGCCGAGAATGAATTAGGGACGCCGCACCCGCGGACGCGGCTGGCATCTCGGACAGTAGAACGACGACCGGTTCATGAACTTCTCCCGCCGCATCACCGCGCCACACCGCCGGCACGGCTCCCCCTCGCGGCCGTAGGCGTCCAGCGACCGATCGAAGTAGCCGGACTCCCCGTTGACGTTGACATACAACGCATCGAACGACGTGCCACCCTGCTCCAGCGCCTCGGCCATCACCTCGGCGGCCGCGTCGAGCACCTCGCCGAGCTGCCGGCGGGTCAGCGCCGACGCCAACCGTGCGCCGTGCACCTGCGCGCGCCACAGCGCCTCGTCGGCGTAGATATTGCCGATGCCCGACACCACCGTCTGATCCAGCAGCTGACGCTTGATCTCGGAGTGCTTGCGCCGCAACACCGTAACGACGCCGTCGCGGTCGAACATCGGGTCCAGCGGATCACGGGCGAGGTGCGCGACAGGAAGCGGGACGTCGCTGCCGTCGACGGTGACCGTCTCGGTGAGCAACCACCCGCCGAACGTGCGCTGGTCGACGAAGCTCAGCGCGGTGCCGTCGTCGAGAAGCGCCGCGATGCGCAGGTGCCGTTCGTTGGGCACCGCCCCCAGCAGCATCTGCCCACTCATCCCCAGATGCACCACCAGCGCCGACCCGTCGTCCAACGTCAGCCACATGTACTTGCCGCGCCGGCCGGTGCCGACGATGCGCGAACCGAGCAGCCGAGCCGTCAGATCGGCGGGACCTGCCTCGTGCCGACGCACCGCGCGCGGATGATGGACGCGCACCGCGGTGACCGTCTTGTCGACGACGTGTGCAGCCAATCCACGCCGGACGACCTCGACCTCGGGAAGCTCAGGCATCTACATCGGATGCGGCGGTCAACGCATTCCACGTCGCCGCAGCCGCTTTGAGCTCGGCCTCCTTCTTCGTGCGGCCGACGCCCTTTCCGTACTCGGTCTCGGCGACGATCACCGTCGCGGTGAATTCCTTGTCGTGGTCCGGGCCCGTCGACGTCACTACATAGGCCGGCGCCCCCAGCCCCCGCTCCGCGGTCAGCTCCTGCAGGCTGCTCTTCCAGTCCAGGCCTGCGCCCAATGTCGGTGCGGTGTCCAGCAATTCGCCGAATAATCGCAGGATGACCTCGCGGGCGGTCTCGATGCCGTGCTCGACATAGATTGCGCCGAGCAGAGATTCGACGCCGTCCGCCAGGATGCTCGCCTTGTTCGCACCCCCGGAGTTCTCCTCGCCCTTACCCAGCAGCAGGTAGCTGCCCAACCCGCTGTCGGAGAGCCGGCGGCCGACGTCGGCCAGCGCCTGGGTGTTGACGATGCTGGCGCGCAGCTTGGCCAGATCGCCCTCGGAGCGGTCGGGATGACGGTGGTAGAGCTCCTCGGTGATGGTCAACCCGAGCACCGCGTCGCCGAGGAACTCCAGCCGTTCGTTGGTGGGCAGCCCGCCGTGCTCGTATGAGTAGCTGCGGTGCGTCAACGCCATCGTGAGCAGATCGTCGGGCAACTTCACGCCCAGCGCCTCCAGCAGCGGCTCGCGGTCAGTCACATCCGTCCTCGTCCAACATGCCTGCGAGCTTGGCCCACCGCGGGTCGATCTGCTCGTGGTGATGTCCCGGTTCGGCGGTCGCCAACGCCACGCCGCAGTGCGGGCACAGGCCCTGGCACTCGGGACCACACAGCGGCGCGAACGGCAGCGCCAATCCGACCGCGTCGATGATCGGCTGCTCGAGGTTGATGGTGTCGGCTCCGCCGGCAGTGCTGACCCGCGCGACCTCGTCGGCCTCGGTGGTCTCGTCGGTGGCGCTGTCCGGATAGGCGAACAGCTCGGTGAGCTCGATCTCCACGCTTCCCGTGACGGGGGTCAGGCAGCGCGCGCATTCGCCCGAGGTCGGAGCCGACACCCTGCCGGTGACCAGCACCCCCTCGGAGACGGATTCGATCCGGAGGTCCAATTCCAGCGGCGCACCTTCGTCGATCGCGATCAGTTCGAGCCCGATCCGGGACGGCCCGACCACGGTCTCGCAAAGCGTCAGCATGGAGCCGGGCCGCCGGCCGAGCCGGGAGACGTCGATGACAAGCGGGGTTCGCGACTGTCGGTGCGCCGCCGCGTTCGCATGCGTCGCCATAGTTCAATCCTACGGCGACGCCTACCGGCCGCTATCGCGCCACGTAATCGTGGGTGCCCGCGGCGGTGCGCAGCTGATGGCGTCCCCGCCCCACCGAGCGCAGGGTGCCGTTGAGGAAGTCCTCGAACTCGGCGAGCTTGCTGTCGACGTAGATGTCGCACTCGCCGCGCAGGCGATCGGCCTCGGCGTGTGCCGAGTCGATGAGGCGGGTGGCCTCGGCCGTGGCGGTCTGCACGATCTCGGTCTGCGACACCAGCCGCTGCTGCTCCTTGATGCCTTCCTGCACGGCCTTCTCGTAGGCGAGGTTGCCGTTCTCGATCAGCCGGTCGGCCTCGGTCTTGGCGCGGCCGGTGCTGGCCTCGTACTCGCGCTTGGCCGTGGCCGTGATGCGGCTGGCCTCTTCGCGGGCCTCGGTGACCATGCGCTCGCTGTGCTGCCGGGCCTCGGCGACCATGCGGTCGGCCTGGGCCTTGGCGTCGGCGAGCAGCCGGTCGGCCTCCGCGCGGGAGTGGTTGATCATGGAGTCGGCCTCGGCGGAGGCAGTCGCGACCATCGAGTCGGACTGCTCCTTGGCCTCGCGCAGCAACCCGTCGCGCGCGTCGAGGACGTCCTGGGCGTCGTCGAGTTCACCCGGGATCGCGTCCTTGATGTCGTCGATCAACTCGAGGACATCACCGCGGGGAACCACGCAACCGGCCGTCATCGGCACACCGCGGGCTTCTTCGACAATCGCGCTCAGCTCGTCGAGCGCTTCAAAAACTCGGTACACGGCAACACCCTCCAGGCGTAGTTGTCAGTTACCAGTGTGCCTGGTGTTACGCCTGTGACTCAGCTACCGACGCCGGTGTGTCGCGTTCCGGGCGTCTTGCTGTGTCGCTGCTTCCCCAGGCTGCAACTCCGGTCTGAATTGCTGATCCCGACATTATGTCAACAAGTGACGACGTCAGCGAGTCGCAAAGCGCCCCTCTCGTCTCGCACGCGCCGAATGTCGGGTTGATGCACGCTCACCTCGATAAAGCGTCGAACAACGCCACACTCGCGCCCGAAACCGGCTACCGGAGGACGGCGGAGATGACGTCGCGCGCCCGGTCGAGCATCGATGCGAAGGGGCCGACGGCGAAGTTGGCGGTGGCCGACTCCACCCCGGCGTGCGGCCGGGTGGGCGCGATGCTCTGGGCGGCCTGCACGGCCTTGACCATCCGCTCCTTGGCGTCGGCGTCGAGCTCACGCGCCAGTTTGTTGAACTCCTGCTGCTCTTCCTGCTCGGCGTGGTGCAGGACGTCGTCGCGGAACCGCATCAGCGCGTCGAGGAACTCCTTGGAGCCGATATCCATCTTCTCCAGCGCCGACAGCTGCTCCTTGGCCTCATGCTCCTCTTCGAGGCGGGCGTCGACGATCGCGTCGCCGTCGGCGATTTCGTGGCGCGCACGCGGGTGCACCACCATCTCCTCGGCGGTCTCGTGCACCGCGAGCAGCTGACGCAGTTCGACGAACGCGGTCTCGCGGGCTTTGTCATCGGACGCGCTGATCACCTCTTCGAACAGGTCCTTGATCAGGTTGTGCTGATCGGTCAGAAACTTCACGACATCGTCGGTCGACTGGACAAACGTCTGCACCATGGCAATAACTCCGTACTCAATGAATGGGTGGGGGCGCGAAGGGCTGTGCGCCACCTTGCGGTTACCCCGTGAGCGCGGAGATCAACCCTTGAGCTTTGCCCGCAGCCGCCGGTTGACCGGTTCGGGCAGCAGTTCGCTGACGTCGCCGCCCAACGACGCGACCTCTTTGGCCAGTGACGACGAGACGAACGAGTACCGCGGTGTGGTCGCCACGAAGAACGTGTCCACGCCGGCGATGTGTTTGTTCATCTGCGCCATCTGCAACTCGTATTCGAAGTCGGTGCCGGTGCGCAGACCCTTGACGATCGCGGTGTACCCGTGCTTTTTGACGAAGTCGACCACCAGGCCCTCCCCCGCCTCCGCGCGCACGTTGGGCAGGTGCGCCGTCGACTCGTCGAGCATCGCGATGCGCTCGTCGAGGTCGAACATGCCCTTCTTGTTCGGGTTGACCAGCACCGCGATGATGACCTCGTCGAACTGGGCGGCCGCGCGTTCGAAGATGTCGACATGGCCGAGGGTCACCGGGTCGAAGGAGCCCGGACATACCACGCCGCTCATGGGTGATGACGCTAGCAGGGCTGATCAGACCGCGTCCGCGGTGACTTCGGCCATTTCGATGCGGGTGTCGCCGTAGCGCCGCGGTTTCCACGGCGCCCAGCCGTCGGGCCAGGTCAGTGCGGGCCCGGACGTGTGGCGTTCGACGGCGACGACGGTGCCGGGCGCGGTCCATCCATGGCGGCTCAATGCCTGCAGGACGCGGCGCATTTCGGCGGTGTCGACGTCGTAGGGCGGATCGGCCAGCACCAGGTCCACCGGCCGCTGAGTGCCCGACGCCAGCACCGCGGCGACGGCTCCGCGCCGCACCGTCGCCCCCGTCACGCCGAGGGCGGCGATGTTCTCGGCGATCACGGCGGCCGCCCGCGGATCGGACTCCACGAACAGCACCGAGCCCGCCCCGCGCGACAGCGCCTCGAGCCCGAGCGCGCCCGAGCCCGCGTAGAGGTCGAGCACCGATGCGCCGGCGAGGTCGATCCGCGCGGCCAGCACGTTGAACAGCGACTCCCGCACCCTGTCGGTGGTCGGACGAGTTCCGCTGCGCGGCACCGTGATTCGGCGCCCACCCAGGGTTCCGGCGATGATGCGGGTCAGCTGACCACCACCAGCAGGTCACCGCCCTCGACCTGGGCGGTCGCCGACACCGCGACCCTGCTGACCTTGCCGGCTTTGGGTGCGGTGATCGCGGCTTCCATCTTCATCGCTTCGATGGTGGCGATGGTCTGGCCGGCCTGCACCTGGTCGTCGGCGGCGACGCTGACGGTGACCACACCGGCGAAGGGCGCCGCGACGTGATCGGGATTGTCGCGGTCGGCTTTCTCGGCGGCCGGGACGTCGCTGGCGATGCTGCGGTCGCGCACCACGACCGGGCGGAGCTGGCCGTTGATGATGCACATCACCGTGCGCATCCCGCGTTCGTCGGGATCGGAGATCGCCTCGAGCCCGATCAGCAGTTCCACGCCGCGCTCGAGCTTGACGCGGTGCTCCTCACCGGAGCGCAGCCCGTAGAAGAACTGGTTGGCAGAGAGGCTCGAGGTGTCCCCGTAGAGTTCGCGGTGCGCTTCGAATTCCTCTGTCGGACTGGGGAAAAGCAAACGGTTCAGGGTGGTCTGCCGGCGCGGGCCGGATTGGGACAGCGCCGCCTGGTCCTCCGCGCTGAGCTGCTGTGCGGGCTTGGCCGGCGGCCGGTCCGCGAGCACCTTGCTGCGCAACGGCTCGGGCCATCCGCCCGCCGGATCACCGAGTTCACCACGGAAGAAACCGATCACGGAGTCGGGGATGTCCAGCCGCGACGGGTCTGAGGCGAACTCCTCGGCGCTGATGCCCGCCCCCAGCAGCGCGAGGGCGAGGTCGCCGACCACTTTCGAGGACGGGGTCACCTTCACCAGCCGGCCCAGGACCCGGTCGGCGGCAGCGTAATTGGCCTCGATCTCTTCGAACCGGTCACCGAAGCCCAGCGCGATCGCCTGTTGACGCAGGTTTGACAGCTGGCCGCCGGGGATCTCGTGGTGATACACCCGGCCGCTCGGGGCAGGAGGACCGGATGCTGCGACATCGAATGGCGCGTAGACCTTCCGCAGCGCCTCCCAGTACGGTTCCAGGTCGCACACCGCCGACAGCGACAGCCCGGTGTCGTGTTCGGTGTGGGCGGCCGCCGCGACGATCGAACTCAGCGCCGGCTGGCTGGTGGTGCCCGCCAGCGGGGCCGCCGCGCCGTCGACCGCGTTGGCCCCGGCCTGCCATGCGGCCAGATACGTCGCCAGCTGCCCGCCGGGGGTGTCGTGGGTGTGTACGTGCACCGGTAGGTCGAATCGGCTGCGCAGCGCGGTGATCAGCGTGTGCGCGGCGTGCGGGCGCAACAGCCCGGCCATGTCCTTGATCGCCAGGACGTGCGCGCCGGCGTCCACGATCTGCTCGGCCAGCTTGAGGTAATAGTCCAGTGTGTAAAGGTTTTCGCCGGGGTCGGCCAGATCCCCGGTGTAGCTCATCGCGACTTCGGCGACCGCCGTGCCGGTCTCACGGACCGCGTCGATGGCCGGGCGCATCGATTCGACGTTGTTGAGCGCATCGAAGATCCGGTAGATGTCGATCCCGGTCGCGGTCGCCTCCGCCACGAACGCGTAGGTGACCGATTCCGGATACGGCGTGTAGCCGACGGTGTTGCGGCCCCGCAGCAGCATCTGCAGGCAGATGTTGGGAATGGCCTCACGCAAGGCCGCCAGCCGCTCCCACGGGTCTTCCTTCAAGAACCGAAGCGCCACATCGTAAGTCGCGCCGCCCCAGCACTCCACCGACAGCAGCTGCGGGCACATCCGCGCGACGTAAGGCGCCACCTCCAACAGGCCGGTGCTGCGCACGCGCGTCGCCAGCAGTGACTGATGGGCGTCGCGGAACGTGGTGTCGGTGACGCGCAGCGACGTGGAGTCGCGCAGCCACCGCGCGAACCCCTGCGGGCCAAGCTCATTGAGCAGTTGCTTGGACCCGTCCGGGGTCTGCTCGCCCAGATCGATGTGCGGCAGCTTGTCGCGCGGATACACCGACGAGCTGCGCGCGCCGTGCGGTTGGTTGACCGTGACATCGGCCAGATAGTTGAGGATCTTGGTGCCGCGGTCGGCCGGGGTCAGCGCGGTCAGCAGATACGGTCGCGCATCGATGAACGAAGTGTTGATGCGCCCGGCGCGGAAGTCGGCGTCGTTGACCACCGCCATCAAGAACGGGATGTTCGTCGACACCCCGCGAATCCGGAACTCCGCCAACGCCCGTCGCGCCCTGGCCACGGCGGCGGGCAGGTCCCGGCCCCGGCAGGTCAGCTTGACCAGCATCGAGTCGAAATGCGCGCTGATCTCCGCCCCCAGATGCGAACCGCCGTCCAGCCGGATGCCCGCCCCGCCCGGCGAGCGGTACGCGGTGATACGGCCGGTGTCGGGGCGGAACCCGTTGGCCGGATCCTCGGTGGTGATCCGGCACTGCATCGCCGCACCCCGCACCCTCAGCGTGTCCTGGTTCAAGCCAAGGGATTCCAGCGTCTCGCCATCGGCGATGCGAAGTTGTGAGGCCACCAGGTCGACGTCGGTGATCTCCTCGGTCACGGTGTGCTCGACCTGGATGCGCGGGTTGCACTCGATGAACACGTAGTGGCCGCGTTCGTCGAGCAGGAACTCGACCGTGCCCGCATAGCTGTAGCCGATGTGGCGGGCGAAGGCGACCGCGTCCGCGCACATGCTCCTGCGCAGATCCTCAGAAAGGTTGGGCGCCGGCGCGAGCTCGATGACCTTCTGATGGCGCCGCTGCACGCTGCAGTCACGCTCGAACAGATGCATGACATTGCCATGGGTGTCGGCCAGGATCTGCACCTCGATGTGGCGTGGGTTCACCACGGCCTGCTCCAGATACAGCGTCGGATCCCCGAACGCCGACTCCGCCTCGCGGGAGGCCGCCTCGATCGCCTCGGCCAGCGCGTCGGCGTCGGCGACGTAGCGCATCCCCCGGCCCCCACCGCCGGACACCGCCTTGACGAACAGCGGGAACCGCATCGCCTCCGCCGCGGCGATCAGTTCCTGCGCCGACGCCGACGGCGCCGAGGAGTCCAGCACCGGCAGCCCCGCGTCCCGGGCCGCCGCGATCGCGCGCGCTTTGTTGCCGGTCAGCTCCAGCACCTCGGCGCTCGGGCCGATGAACGTGATACCCGCCGCCGCGCACGCCGCGGCCAGCTCCGGGTTCTCCGACAGAAACCCGTAGCCCGGGTACACCGCGTCCGCCCCGGCACCCCGTGCGACACGGACGATCTCGTCGACCGACAGGTAGGCCCGCACCGGGTGCCCGGTCTCACCGATCTGATACGACTCGTCGGCCTTGAGCCGATGCAACGAGTTCCGGTCCTCATACGGATACACCGCGACGGTGGCGATCCCCAGCTCGTACGCGGCACGAAACGCCCGGATCGCGATCTCACCGCGATTGGCCACAAGGACTTTAGAGATGACTTTAGAGATCACGCGCCACCCTTACCCCGGTCCGAAAAACAGTGGATCTAAACGAGCGTGGACCAGTAGCTCCAGAACCGCACGAGGATCAGCAGGATCAGCGCGGTGAACCACAACGTCACCAGCGACCAGCGCCAGGTGTACAGGCCGCGCGCGACGGCGCCGCCACGTTGAGGCTGCACGGCGATGGCGGCGGCCACGACCAGCAGTGGGATCGTCACCGCCCACACCACCATGCAGTACGGGCACAACGCCCCGATGCGGTAGAGGCTCTGAAAGATCAACCAGTGGACGAACGCCGCGCCGAGCAGCGTTCCGATCGCCAGACCGGCCCAGTACCAGCGTGGCAGCTCGACGCGGGCGAGCGCGATGACACCGGTGACCACGACGACGGTGAACGCGATGACGCCGATCAGCGGGTTGGGGAAGCCGAACAGCGACGCCTGCGGGGTGATCATCACCGAACCGCACGACAGCACCGGGTTGATGCTGCAGGTCGGCACGTAGTCCGGGTCGATCAGCGTCTGGATCTTCTCGACGGTCAACGTGAACGACGCCGCCAGGCCGAAGACACCGGCGATCAGCAGCCAGATCGCGCTGGGCCGCCGGACCGGCACCCCCGTCGGCGCGTCGGCCGCGGGTTCGCTCGGTGCGTCGGTGCCCGGCGCGGTGACCGTCACGGTGCCGGAACTACCGGGGTCGGGTCGGGCGCGGGTGGCGGTGCACCGGCGTCCAGGGCGGGCACGTTGCCGACGATCTCCTCGATCTTGGCGATCAACGCATCGGGTGTGGTCGGGTTGTAGTCCTCGCCGTTGATGCGGATCGTCGGCGTCGCCTTCACCCCGCTGGCGGCGGCCATGCCCTTGACCATGTCGTTGTAGCGGCCCTTGTTGATGCATTCTGGGACACCGCCTGCCGCGCCGGCCTGCCGGGCCACCTCGATGAGCCGGGCGTTGTCGGGGAACGGGCCGACGCCCTCGGGGGGCTGCTGGGCGTAGAGCGCGGCGTGGAACCGCCGGAACGCGTCGATCGACTCGTCGGCCACGCAGTAGGCCGCGTTGGCCGCGCGGGTGGAGTAGCCGTTGCCCTGCCGGTCCAGGATCGAGATCATGTGGAAGTCGGCGGCGATGGCACCGCTGTCGATCAGCTTGCTCACGGTGGGGCCGAACATCTTCTCGAAGTTGCCGCAGGCCGGGCACAGGAGGTCCTCGAAGAGCGACACCACGGCCTTGGGCTCCGACGAGCCTTCCTGGGTGATCAAGTCACTCGAGGTCACCCGGATCGCCTGAACCTCGCCATCGCCGGGTTTGTCCTCTGCCGACATGACGATGTAGAGCACCAGCGCCACGGCGAAGATCACGACGACCGCGGTCAGCCCGATCTGAATCGCCAGGTTGCGCTTGCGGTCCGCCGCCTTGAGGTCGTAGCGCGGGTTCTTCTTGGGTTTGGTGGCCACGGGGTAAGCGTACCGGCGGGCTTCCGGCCGGTGTCAGACGCGGGCCAGGTGCGCGCGCATCGCCGAGATGCTCTCGGCCATCGCGGTCGTGCTGTCCCCGCCGAGCGGAAAGAAGTTCGCGAAGGCGTGCACCAGCGACCCGAACTCGCGGTAGTCGACGGCGACGCCGGCCGCGCGCATCGCCTCGGCGTATTGCCTGCCCTCGTCGCGCAGCGGATCGAACCCGGCCGTCAGCACCAGCGCCGGCGGCAGACCGGACAGGTCCTCGGCGCGCAGCGGTGACACCCGCGGGTCAGCCGGCTCCACCGCCGCGCCGTCGAGGTAGTGGGCGTGGAACCAGTCCAGATCCCGCTTGGTCAGGAAGAAGCCCTCGGCGAACAGGGTCTTGGACCGGGTTTCGCTGCTGTAGTCGGTGACCGGGTAGAACAGCAGCTGCAGCACCGGTAACCGCGTGCCCTCGGCGCGGGCCCGCAGGCAGACCAGCGCGGCCTGGTTGCCGCCGGCGCTGTCGCCGCCGACCGCGACCCGCCGGGGATCCGCGCCGAGTCCGGCGGCGTTCTCGAGTGCCCAAGCGAACGCGGCGTACGCGTCGTCGGTGCCCGCCGGGGCCTTGTGCTCCGGCGCCAACCGGTAATCCACCGACAGCACGTGCACGTGGCCGACGCGGCAGAGGTGGCGGCACAGGTCGTCGTGGGTTTCGAGGCTGCCGATCACCTGGCCGCCGCCGTGGTAGAAGACCAGCAGCGGGGCGTTCTCGGCGTCGGGCCGGTAGTGCCGCGCGGCGATGTCACCGGCCGGGCCGGGGATCGAAAGATCGCTGACCCCGGCCACCGGGATGTTCTGTCGGAAGCTCGCGGACAGGGTCTCCAGCTGCCGGCGCGCGATGTCGACGTCGTCGCTGGACACCAGGCCGTCGATGCCGGCGGCCTTCTGCCCGACCAGCATCAGCTGCAGCGTGGTGTCCAGCGTGTTCCCGTCGATGGTGATCGAACGTCCGCCGAGCAGCGCCCGCTTGACCGGGTCGGGAATGTGGGGAAGCGCGCGCAGGGTGAGGCCGGCGGCGGTGTTGACGATGGTGTCCTTGCGGCTTGCGCTTCGCAAAGCCGCGCCTGGCAGACTTTGAACCATGGCGTCTCCTTCGATCGAGCTGAACGACGGTAATTCGATCCCTCAGGCCGGGCTGGGTGTTTGGCAGACGCCGCCCGAGGACACCGAGCGTGCGGCGGCGACGGCGTTGGATGCCGGGTATCGACACATCGACACGGCCGCAGCGTATGGCAACGAGCGCGAGGTCGGCCAGGCGGTCGCCAAATCGGGGCTGGCCCGCGAGGACGTCTTCGTGACCACCAAGTTGTGGAACGCCGATCAGGGCTACGACAGCACGCTGAAGGCGTTTGACGCCAGCATGCAGCGGCTGGGGATGGACTACCTCGACCTCTACCTGATCCACTGGCCGGTACCCGCCAAGGACGCCTACGTCGACACCTTCAAGGCGTTCGCGCACCTGCGTGACCAGGGTCGCATCCGGTCGATCGGGGTCAGCAACTTCGAACCCGAGCATCTGCGCAAGCTGATCGACGGCACCGGAATCGTGCCCGCCGTCAACCAGATCGAGCTGCATCCCCGGCTGCAACAGCATGAGCTGCGGGAATTGCACGCTCAGCTGGGCATCGCCACCGAGGCATGGAGCCCGCTGGGGCAGGGTTCACTGTTGACGAACCCGGCCGTGACGGCCGTCGCGGAGGCGCACGGGAAAACGCCTGCGCAGGTACTGATTAGGTGGCATATCCAACTCGGCAATATAGTCATCCCGAAATCGGTGACCCCAGCGAGAATTGTGAGCAACTTCGACGTGTTCGACTTTGAACTGAGCGAGCAGGACATGGCGTCCGTCTCTTCGCTCGGTGACGGCACGCGGCTGGGGCCCGACCCCCGCACATTCAACTTCACAGGATAGGTGACATGACCCCATCGGACGGGGCGACGGCGGTTCCGACCGTCACGCTCAACGACGACAACACGATTCCGGTGATCGGCCTCGGCGTCGGGGAACTGTCGGACACCGAGGCGGAGCAAGCGGTCTTGGCGGCCCTCGAGGCCGGCTACCGGCTCATCGACACGGCCGCCTCCTATGGCAACGAGGAGGCCGTCGGCCGCGCGGTGAGGGCATCGGGGGTGCCCCGCGAGGAAATCTTCATCACCACCAAGCTGGCCACCGCCGATCTCGGCTTCCAGTCGTCACAGGACGCGCTGAAGGCCAGCCTGCAGCGGCTCGGCATGGACTACGTCGACCTGTACCTGATTCACTGGCCGGCCGGTGAGCACGGCAAGTATGTCGACAGCTGGGGCGGGCTGATGAAGCGCAAGGAGGTCGGCGAGGCCAAGTCGATCGGGGTGAGCAACTTTCACGCCGAACACCTTGCCGACATCATCGACCTGTCCTTCTTCACCCCGGCGGTCAACCAGATCGAGCTGCACCCGTTGCTGAACCAGGCCGAGTTGCGCGCGGTCAACGCCGGCTACGGCATCCTCACCCAGGCCTACAGCCCGCTGGGGGTCGGCCGGCTGCTGGAGCACGAGGCGGTCACCTCGGTGGCGCAGGCGCAAGGCAAGACGCCGGCGCAGGTGTTGCTGCGGTGGAACCTGCAGCTGGGCAACGCCGTTGTCGTGCGGTCGACGTCGCCGGAGCGGATGAAGTCGAATCTCGAGGTGTTCGACTTCGAGCTCACCGACGAGCAGATGGCCTCGCTCAACGCGCTCGACGACGGCACCCGGTTCCGCCCGGACCCCGAGACGTACAAGGGCGAGTAGGTTTTCCGGCCAGGGCAGACGCAAAGTCGTGTCGCCACGGCCTGATTCGTACGAGTTTGTATCCGTTCGCGCTCAACCCGTGGGGCAGGTCGACGCGGCGTCGCGCAACACCGTCGCCGACGGCGCGTCGATCGGCAGCCGGTAGCCGCGCAGCACTTCGATGAACTGCATCGCGTACTGGCAGTGAAACGCCCGGTTCGGCGGCATCCAGTCGGCGGGCTCCTGGTCGCCCTTGTCCTGGTTGGGTTCCCCGGCGACGGCGAGCAGGTTGGCCGGATCGTTGGCGAAGCGCACCCGCATCTCCTCCGGCCAGTCACGGGCACCGAGATCCCAGGCCAGCGCCAGCGGCACGAGGTGGTCGATCTGGACCGACGCCCCGACGCCGGCGCCGCGGGTGAATGCGATGACGGCATTGGTGTACGGGTCGAAAAGGGTGCCGGTGGCGACAGCGGTGGGGCACCGCTCGATCGATACGTACGTCTTGTCGGCGAGGTCGCGGTCGAGAATGTCGTTGCGGGTGTCACAGCCGTTGCGACCGCCGGGCGCGGTGGTGTCGTCGGTCCAGCTCTCGCCGAACGCGGCGCGCCGGTAGTCGTGGCCGCGCACCCGTTGCGGCACCACCGGGACGCCCGCCAGCACGTCGTCGCCGGGTGCCACCGTGGGCACCCCGGCCTGCGCGGCCGACGGCGTCCGCTGCCCTGCCGACGTCGTGGTCTGCACCGCGACGAGCACCGCCAGCGCGACGATCGCGGCCAGCCACAGAAATCGCTTGCGGTTCATGCTTTGTCGAGGAACTCGACGCGATCGGTGTCGACGAACGGGGCCGCCAGCATCGCTAATCCGGGATCGTCGGGGTCCTTCTCATGCATCGACTGGCAGAACTCACGCGCGGCCAGAATGATCTCCAGATGGTCCAGCAGCGACAAGAATCTCAGCGTGATCGCTCGGCCGGATTGGCTGAGCCCCAGCACATCTCCCTCTTGGCGCTCTTTGAGGTCCAGGTCGGCGAGCTCGAATCCGTCCAATGTGGAGGCGACGGCCTTCAGTCGTGCACCGGCCTTCGAGTTCTCGAGAAGGTTGGTGGCCAGCAGGCACAGGCTGGGGTGCTCACCGCGGCCGATGCGTCCGCGCAACTGGTGCAGTTGGCTGATGCCGAACCTGTCCGCGTCCATCACCAGCATCACCGTCGCATTGGGCACGTCGACGCCCACCTCAATGACCGTGGTGCACACCAGCACGTCGATCTCGCCCGCCCGGAACGCCTCCATCACCGCGTCCTTTTCGTCGGCGGGCAACCTGCCGTGCATCAGGCCCAGCCGAAGTCCCGCCAGCGGGCCGCGGCGCAGCCCCTCGAACAGCTCGATGACAGTGACCGGGGGCGGGGCACCGCGTTTCTCGTCGTCGTCGGTGTCCTCGGCGGGTTTGTCGTCGGCGTCGATGCGCGAGGCGACCACGTAGGCCTGTCGTCCCGCACGGACCTCCTCGGTGATGCGTTGCCAGGCCCGGTCCAGCCAGGACCGGTGCTTGGTGATGAAGATGGTGTTGGTGGAAATCGGTTGTCTTCCCCGCGGAAGCTCGCGCAGCGTCGAGATCTCCAGGTCGCCGTAATGGGTGAGGGCGACGGTGCGCGGGATCGGCGTCGCCGTCATCACCAGTAGGTGCGGTGTCACACCCTCGGGTGCCTTGCTGCGCAAGCGATCTCGCTGCTCCACCCCGAACCGGTGTTGCTCGTCGACGACCACCATGCCGAGCCGGTGGAATTCGACGGCGTCCTGCAGTAGCGCGTGCGTGCCGATGACGATGCCGGCCTCGCCGCTGGCGACCTCGTCGCGCACGGCGCGCTTGCGGGCCGCCGACATCGATCCGGTCAACAACGCCACCCGGGTCGCGCCCTCCTCACCACCGAGCTGACCCGCCATCGCAAGCGGCCCGAGAACGTCGCGTACCGAGCGGTCATGTTGGGCGGCAAGGACTTCCGTCGGTGCCAGCAGGGCGCACTGGTAGCCCGCGTCGACCATCTGCAACATCGCCAGCACGCTGACGATCGTCTTGCCCGAACCCACCTCGCCTTGCAGCATGCGGTTCATCGGCCGACTCGAAGCCAGCTCGGCGGAGATGACGTCGAGCACCTCGGTTTGGCCGGCGGTCAATTCGAACGGCAGCCGGGCGCGCAGGGCGGCCACCAGGCCGTCGTCGCGCAACGGCGCCACCGGCCCCGATTCGCTCAGCTCGCTGTATCGCCGCTTCACCAGCGCCCATTGCAGGCCGATGGCTTCGTCATAGGTGAGCCTGCGTTGGGCCTGCTCGCGTTCGACCTTGTTCTCGGCGATGTGGATGGCCCGTAGTGCCCGGTCTTCGGTGATCAGATCATGTTGTCGCAGAAAGCTTTTCGGCAGCGGCTCTTCGATCGGGTCGAGCACGTCGAGCACCTGGCGCACGCATGCGTAGATATCCCAGCTCTGCAGCTTCCTGTTGGCGGGGTAGATCGGGAAGAACTCACGCTCGAACGCCGACAACACGTCGTCGCCGACGGCGCCCGACGCCGAGGCGATGGCCTTCAGCGACTTGGTGCCGAACGTCTTGCCCTTGGGTGATTCCAGCACCAGGAACGCCGGATGGGTCAGTTGCAGTGTGCGCCTGAAGTATTTGACCTCCCCCGACAGCATCAGCCGCGTCCCGACGACGAGGTCCTCGAGCATCCAGTCGGCGTTGAAGAACGTCGCGGTGACCGGCGACCGCCGATCCCCAAGGGTGACGCGCAACCACTTGCGCTTGCGCATCTTCCCGGTCTTCTTGTCGAACTGCGGCTTCATCTCACCGACTTTCGTGTCGGTGATGGTGTCGACGAACGTGACGTGCTCGCCTTCGCGGAGCTCCTCGCCCTCCTGTAAGACCGTCATGCCGTCGCTGTACTTGCGCGGATAGTGGCGCAGCAGATCGTTGACGGTGCGGATGCCGAAATGTTCCTCCAACGGTTCGGCGGCTTTCTTGCCGACGATGTAGTCGAGTCGATCGCTCAGGGTGGCCACCGCTACTCCACCCCGATCAGCAGCGCATCGCCGCGGTGGTCGGTGTGGTAGATGACCAGCTCGATCCCGAGGTGGTTGCGGTGCACGTGCTCGTGCAGTGCCGCGGCGACGCTGCCGTCGACGCCGACGCCGGTGAGCACGGTGACCAGTTCACCGCCGGCGGCCAGCAGCAGGTCGATCAACCCGGCGCCCGCGGCGGTGATGTCCTCGCCGACGACCAGCACCTCGTCACCCGAAATGCCCAACCCGTCCCCCGGTTTGCACATCCCCGCCCAGGTCAACGCCTCCTCGGTGGCGACCCGAACCGAACCGTGCCGGGCCCCGGCCGCGGCGCGGGCCATCGTGTAGCCGTCGTCGACCGCTTGCCGCTCGGCGTCGTGGACGGCCAGCGCGGCCAGCCCCTGCACCATCGACGCCGCGGGCACCGGCACCACGTCGATCCCCCACCCGATCGCGGCCGTGCACCCGGCGACCAGTTCCTCGGCGGCGACGTAACCGTTGGGCAGCACCATGACCTGGGCCGCCCCCGCGTCGACCAGCGCGTGCAGCAGCTGTTTGGCGCTGACCGGGGTGTCCGGCTGCACGCGCAAGACGTGCGAGCCCTCGCCTGCGAACAGTTCCTGCGCCCCGACCCCGTCGACGACCGAGAGGACCGCCCTACTGTGGGCCCACCCGCCGGCCGGGTGGGCACCGCCGGTGCGGGTGAGCGACGTGACCTGGATGCGGCTCGGGCTGCCCACGGCCAGGCCGGCCTCGACGGCCGCACCGGCGTCGTCGACATGGGCGTGCACCGAGTACTGCCCGTCGACACCGGCCGCGGCGATGGCCACCGACTCACCCAGGCCCTCCAGCTCGTCGCGCAGCTTGTCCACCCCGCCGGCGTCACATCCGGTGAGCAGGTACATCACCTCGAACTGCGGGGGTGCGGGGGCGTCGGCGGCGACGGCGCGATCGGGGGTGTGCAGCGGCGTCGGCACATACTGCTGCCGGATGGGTGCGTGGCCGGTCACCGTCGCGCGCATCGCGTCCAGCAGTACCAGCAGGCCGCGCCCGCCGGCGTCCACCACGCCGGCCTCGGCCAACACGGTGAGCTGCCCAGGTGTCTTGTCCAGGGCGACGGCCGCGGCGTCGACCACGGTCACCAGCACATCGGCGAGCGGCGCACCGTCGGAAACGGCCTGCTCGGCGGCGTTCGCGGCGTCTCGGAGCACGGAGAAGATGGTGCCGGGAACGGGTTGGCCGATCGAGGCGACGACGAGGGTGACCGCGCGGCGAAGCGCCGAGGCCAGCACGGCGCCGTCGACGTCGTCCAGCACCGCTTTCCGCTCGGCGGCCGCTTCGGCGGTGACGTCGGCCAGCCCGCGCAGGATCTGCGACAGGATGACCCCGGAGTTACCGCGGGCGCCGTACAGGGCGCCGCGGGCCAGCGCGGCGGCCACCTGCGCGACGTCGTCGGTGTCGGGAAGGGCATCGGCCTGGGCCCACGCAGAACGCATGGTGAACAGCATGTTCGTGCCGGTGTCGGCGTCGGCGACCGGGAACACGTTGAGCCGGTTGATCTCGTCGGTGTGGCTGATGAGGTCGCCGACGGCGGCGTGCGCCCACCCGCGCAGCGCGGAGGCGTCAAGCCGTCGAGTTGACATCCTCACCTCCCGCCAGATGGCCCCATGCGCGGGCGCCGCCGTGGGCGTCAGCCTAATCACTCCGGCTGACAGCGCGGTTTCGACGTTCGCGCTTGTGGATCGTGCGCTCCGGCGGGTCGAACGTGGGCTTGTGTGCGAGTTACGCGCGTGTTTACCTGCACAAGCCCACGTTCGAGGCGGATCGGCGCGCATTTTGGTGATCACTGCGGCTGCCGGTATCCTGATCAGGTTGTCGGGTCGGCCCGTCGTTGCGCGGCGGAAGAGGTTCTGACCCCCAAGTACTGACTTCGAGGAGTTCTACATATGGCTGCCGTCTGCGATATCTGCGGGAAGGGCCCCGGCTTCGGAAAGTCGGTGTCGCACTCCCATCGCCGGACCAGCCGTCGGTGGGATCCGAACATCCAGACCGTGCACGCTGCCGGTCCGGGCGGTAACAAGAAGCGCATCAACGCGTGCACGTCGTGCATCAAGGCCGGAAAGGTCGCCCGCGGCTGACCGCGACTGACCGCGGCGACGTTTAGCGGCGAAGTTTAGCGGCGAAGCGGTCGGGTACCGCTGACCGCGAGGCCGGGCACCGGGCCTGGTCAGAAGGAATGGTCACGCACATGCACGCTGGAATCGCCCGCCCCGCACTCGTCACCCTCGCCGGCGCGCTGGCCGCTGGATGGCTGCTGGCCGCATGTAGCGGCGCCGAAACCACCGACACCGAGGAAACGACGACAACCACCACCACCGAGGCGCCGACAACCACCGAGGGCGACAACACCATCGAGATTCCGTCGCCGAACATCGATGTGCCCGAGGTGACGATGACCCCGGCGCCCTGATCTCGCGGGCGTTTGAGCGGTGCGGTGCCGGGTAAGCCGTTGCTCCATGACCTCACGTGGAACATCAAGCCCGAAACTGTTGGTGCTGGCCTCCGGAATCGCGGTGGCGTCGTTGTTGACGGCCTGCGGCGGAGACGAGTCCGGCGATTCCGAGACCACTACCACGACGACGACCTCGGAGACCACGACGGTCGAGACGACGGTCGAGACCACCGTTGCGCCGACGGTCGAGCCGACGGTGACGACCGAGCCAGCGCCCGCGCCGCCTGCCGGTCCCACCGAGGGCGACGGCACCATCGAGATTCCGGTGCCCGACATCCCGTCACCGCCGCCGATTCCGTCACCCCCGCCGATCCCGGGCACGTAAACGCCCAGCACGTAGACGCCCAAAGGGACATACGGGCGGGAAAGTGCGAGTAAAACGCACCGAAACGTCGATCTCGACGCGGGGCGAAGGGACGCGCGGGGCTAGGGCAGGTGCCAGTCGATCGGGTCCGCACCCAGTTTCTCGAGCAACTCGTTGGCCCGGCTGAACGGCCGCGACCCGAAGAACCCGCGCGACGCCGACAGCGGCGACGGGTGTGGCGACTCGATCGACACACAGTCGCTGCCCTCGAGCATCGGCTTCAGCGTGGACGCGTCGCGGCCCCACAGCACCGCCACCAGCGGCTGCCGACGTGCGATCAGCGCCCTGATCGCACACTCGGTGACCGCTTCCCAACCCTTGCCCCGATGCGACGCAGGGCTGCCGGGGCGCACGGTCAACACCCGGTTGAGCAGCATCACCCCGCGCTCGGCCCACGGCGTGAGATCGCCCGTTGCCGGCGGCGGATAACCGAGATCCTTGCCGTATTCGGTGAAGATGTTCTCCAGGCTCCGCGGCAGCGGGCGCACGTCTGCAGCCACCGAGAAGCTCAACCCGACCGCGTGGCCGGGGGTCGGATAGGGATCCTGGCCGACGATGAGCACCTTGACGCGCTCGAACGGGAAAGTGAAGGCCCGCAACACATTCTGGCCGGCCGGCAGGTAGCCGTTGCCCGCGGCCAATTCCGCGCGCAGAAATTCGCCCATCTGCGCGACCTGCGGCGCCACCGGCTCCAGCGCAGCGGCCCAGCCTTCCTCGACGAGTTCACGCAATGGTCGCGCGGTCACGAAATCCCCTTGATCAGCTGCACCACAGTGTCCGCTCCTGCCCGACGGTCTTTGGAGATCTCTTGGTACTCAGGCGATTCCGCCCAGCTACGAAATGACGCTTCGTCGGGAAACGACATCAGAACCACCTTCTCTCGATCCGACTGGCCTTCCACCACCTGGGGAGCTTCGTCCGCGGCGAGCAGCGTCCCGGCGTGCTGGCGGAACACCTCCATGAAACGCGCCTGGTACCGGTCGTAGGCGTTTCGATCCGTGAACTTCAGTTGAGCGATCGCGTACACCGTCACGATCCGTCACCCTAACTAGTCGAACGACTGCCAGCCGGGATCTCCCCGCCATCGGGCGCCGTCGACCAACACCCGCGGCGGCCCCTCCTGCACCCGTCCGATCACCCGCCAGCCCTCAGGCGGCGAGGCGGCGAACGCCGCGACCAGCGGATGATCCTCCCCGCCGCCGAGCACCCACTCCCACGCGTCGGTCCCGACGGCCGCGGCCGCGGCGGCCACCGCGTCGTGATCGGCGCCCAGCAGGTCGGTCGACACGTCGATGACCACAGAGGAGGCTTCGGCGATGTGCCCCAGATCGGCCAGCAGTCCATCGGACACGTCGGTCATCGCGGTGGCGCCACCGTCGGCGGCGGCGCGCCCCTGCCCGTACGGGGGCTCGGGCACCAGATGACGTCGCCGCAATTCATCGAATCCACCGATACCGTTGTGCCACAACGCATATCCGGCCGCTGAGCGGCCCAGCGTGCCCGCCACCGCCACGGTGTCGCCGGCCTGGGCGCCGCCGCGGGTCACCGGCCGACGGCCGTCGAGGTCGCCTAACGCGGTCACCGAGATCACCCATTGCGGAGCACTCACCAGATCCCCGCCGACGATCCCGGCGTCCATCAGCTTGGCCTCGTGCCACATCCCGTCGGCCAGTTCCAGTGCCTGCGCCGCCGGGGTGCCCCCCGGCGCCCCGAACGCGACGACGAACGCGGTGGCCCGTGCCCCCATCGCCTCGATGTCGGCGGCGTTCTGAGCGATCGCCTTTCGCCCGATGTCGTGCGGCGACGACCAGTCGAGCCGGAAGTGCCGTTGGGCGACGAGCATGTCGGTGGACACCACGGTCTTGCCGTCGGGGGCGTACAGCACCGCCGCGTCGTCGCCGGGGCCGAGCGCCACCGCAGGCGGTTGATCGCGATCGGCGACCAGCCGGTCGATCACGGCGAACTCGCCGAGCCCCGTCAGGCTCTCGGCGGGATCATCGGTCGCCATGTCACCTCCCTGACGGATCTGGGGCGGATCGGACCCTGCGGCGTGGAGTCTATGTGGTCATAGAGTTGGGCTGTGGATGCAGAGGACCGAGACGGTCCGCCGCGCGCACTGCTGATCGCGGCGGTTGTGGTGGCGGTGGGCGCGGCGATCGCGATCTTGGTGATCGCGGCGGTGCGCCAAACCCCCGCGGAGCAACAGGTCGTCGGGATCGTGGCGGTTCCCGCTCCGCACGCCCAGAGCGAGGACTGCGACGCGCTCATCTCCGCGCTGCCCGACAAGCTCGGCGACTTCGACCGTGCCCGTGTCGCTGATCCCGCGCCTCCCGGGGCGGCCGCATGGCGGACGGATCCCGAGCGCGAGGCGATCATCCTGCGCTGCGGGCTGCTCCGGCCCGCCGACTTCGTGGTGGGCACCCCGCTGCAGGTGGTGGACGCCGTGAGCTGGTTTCAGGTCTCCGAGCAGGGCCGCAGCACCTGGTATGCCGTCGATCGGCCGGTCTACATCGCGCTCACCCTGCCGCCGGATTCAGGGCCAACACCGATCCAGGAGATCTCGGAGGTGATCGCGAAAACCCTGCCTGCCAAACCCATTGACCCGGCGCCGGTCGCCTGAAGCGAGGGAAACGTGTCAGCGCAGCCCGGCGCCGCGCGCGAGGGCCGTTTCGACCATGGTGGTCAGCAACGTCGGATAGTCCACGCCGCTGGCGGCCCACATCCGCGGATACATGGAGATCGTGGTGAAGCCCGGCATGGTGTTGATCTCGTTGATCACCGGGCCGTCCTCGGTCAAGAAGAAGTCGACGCGCGCCAGGCCCTGGCAGCCGACGGCATGGAAGGCGCGAATCGCCAAGGCGCGCACCGTATCCGCGGTCTCGTCGTCGATCTTGGCGGGCACGTCGAGCTCGGCGGCGTCTTCGAGATACTTCGTCGCGAAGTCATAGAAGCCGTCCTCGCCGCTCTGTGCGGCGACCACGCGGATCTCGCCGACCGCGCTGGCTTCCACCCGGCCGTCCGGGAATTCCAGGACCCCGCATTCCAATTCGCGCCCCGGTATCGCGGCCTCGACGATCACCTTGGGGTCGTGGCGGCGTGCCTGTGAAATCGCTTCAGGCAGCTGATCCCACGCCGTCACCCGGCTGACGCCGATCGAGGAGCCGCCCCGCGCCGGTTTGACGAAGACGGGTAACCCGAGCCGTTCACGCACCTCGAGCTCCAGCGTCTCGTCGCGCGGGCGCAGCACCGCGTGGTCGCCGATCGGCAGTCCCGCCGAGGCCAGCAGTTTCTTGGTGAACTCCTTGTCCATGCCCGCCGCGCTGGCCAACACCCCGGCCCCGACGTAGGGCACGCCGGCCAGCTCGAGCAGGCCTTGGATGGTGCCGTCCTCGCCGTATGGCCCGTGCAGCACCGGGAACACCACATCCACCGCGGCCAGCAGCTCCCCGGCGCCCTGCCCGAACGACACCAGCTGGCCGCGACGGCCTGGATCGGTCGCCAGCGCCAGCTCGGTGCCCGACGCCTTGGTCACCTCCGGCAGCCGGCCGTCGACGATCGCCAAGGTATCGGGCTGGGCGTCGGTGAGCACCCATGCCCCCTCGGGGGTGATGCCGACGGCCACCACGTCGAAGCGGGCGGGATCGAGATTGCGCAGGATGCTGCCCGCGGAGACACATGAAATTGCGTGCTCGGAGCTGCGTCCGCCGTAGACGACGGCGACCCGGATGCGCCCCGAGCCGGAGTCACTGTGGGCAGTCACAACCTAGAGAGGCTACCGTCCTGACCCGAAACGCGGATCCCGACCGCGACGACGTGCGGTTTCACCCCAGCGCCTGCTCGACGTCGGCGATGAGATCGTCGATGTCCTCGATGCCCAGCGAGATGCGCGCGAAGCCTTCACTGACCGAGTCGCCCCAGCGGGCACGGCGGTCGACCGACGTGTGGATTCCACCGAAGCTGGTCGACGAGATCAACAGCGCGCTGCGCTGCACCAGCGCGTGCACCGCCTCGGCGCTGTCGAGTTCGACGCCGACGAGCCCCCCGAACCGTTTCATCTGCTGGGAGGCGATCCGGTGCGACGGGTCGTCGGGCAGCCCGGGGTAGCGCACCGATCGCACAGCGGGGTGGCTGCGCAGCATCACCGCCAGCGCCTGGGCGTTCTGGGACTGGCGTTCGAACCGCAGGCCCGCGCTGCCCAGACCGCGCAGCACCAACCACGCCTCGAACGCCCCGAGGATCGGCCCGGCCAACAAGCGCTCCCGCGCCACGGCCTCCATCAACTCGGGGTGGCTGCCCGCGACGTAGCCCGCGACCAGATCGCTGTGTCCGGACAGCCCTTTCGTGGCGCTGGCCACCACCAGGTCAGCGCCCAGCGACAGCGGTTGCTGGCCCAGCGGAGTCGCGGTGGTGTTGTCGACCACGAGCGTGGCGCCGCGGCTTCGGCAGTGCATCGCCAGCTGATGCAGGTCGACGACGTCGAGCCCCGGATTCGTCGGCGTCTCCGCGAGCACGACGTCGGCGTCCTTCGACGCGTCGCACATTGCGGCGCTCGCCGCCTCTACCACCGTGACTCCTTGCGGTGCAAGGTATTCGGCGGCGTACCGACGCACTTGATAGTAGCCGTCAGCCGGGACGATCAGCTTCGTGCCCCGTTTGGCCAGCACACGCAACACCGAGGTGATCGCGGCCATCCCGGACCCGAACGTCAACGCCGTTGCGGCGCCTTCGAGTTCGGCCAACGCCGCCTCGAGGCGACGCCATGTCGGGTTGGAGTTGCGGCCGTAGAAATCCAGCGCCTCGGTTTCGTCGGGTGAGAGGTGGTAGGCAGCGGCCGGAACCGGAGACGGCATCACGGGATTCCCTGGAACAGGCTCTGTACCAACGGCTTTGACGCTGCGGGTGGAGTCCCCGTATTGGGCGTCCATCCGCTCACTCCGGCTTCGTGCTACGCCCGAGCAGCAGGGCGACCGCCTCGTCGACGGACAATCCCTTGTGGCAAACCCGCACGACGGCGTCGGTGAGCGGCATCTCCACGTCGTAGCTCTGGGCCAGCGAAAGCACCGCCCGACACGAGGCGACACCTTCGGCGACCTGACCGCCGGCGGCCTGCATCGCGGATTCCATCGTGCCGCCGCGGCCGAGATGGTAGCCGAAGGAACGGTTGCGCGAGTGCGGTGAGATACACGTGGCGACCAGGTCTCCGATCCCGGCCAGCCCCGCCAGCGTGGCCGGCTTGGCGCCCAACGCTATTCCGAGGCGCATGATTTCGGCGAGGCCGCGGGTGATGATGGCCGCCGCGGTGTTCTCCCCCAGCCCCACCCCGGCGGCCATTCCCGCTGCCAGCGCGATGACGTTCTTGCAGGCACCGCCGACCTCGGCGCCGATGACGTCGGCGTTGGTGTAGGGCCGGAAGTAGCCGGTGGACATGGCGCGCTGCAACGTGACCGCGCGCCCGGAGTCGCTGCAGGCCACCACGGTGGCGGCCGGTTGCTCCTCGGCGATCTCGCTGGCCAGGTTCGGACCGGTGACCACCGCGACGCGGGCCGGGTCGGCTCCGGTGACTTGCACGATCACCTGGCTCATGCGCATCAACGTGTCCAATTCGATGCCCTTGGCCAGGCTCACCAGCGTCACGTCGTCGCCGATCGCGTTCTTCCACTGCTCGAGGTTGGTGCGCAGGGTCTGCGCCGGAACCGCCAGCAGCACGGTGCATGCCCCGAAAAGGGCATCGGCGGGGTCGCTGGTCGCGCGAATCGACGGAGGCAACGCGACGTCACCGAGATATGCGGTGTTGCGGTGGGTGTTGTTGATCTCGTCGGCCAGCTCTGGACGACGGGTCCACAACCTCACGTCGGTGCCGGCGTCGGCCAGCACCTTGGCCAGCGCCGTCCCCCATGCACCGGCACCCATCACCGCTGCCTTGACCACGCCTTCACCCTAGCGCGGCGGGATCGGCTGGCAGGATGACGCTCATGAGCGGGTCACTCGAGGGCGACATCGGACTGGTGATCGCTGTCAAGCGACTCGGCGCCGCCAAGACCCGGCTGGCCCCGGTGTTCTCCGCGAGCACCCGGGAGAACGTGGTGCTGGCGATGTTGATCGACACGATCACCGCCGCATCGGCCGTGCCCGCGGTGCGCACGGTCACCGTCGTCACCCCCGATGAGGGCGCCGCGGACGCCGCCCGCCAACTCGGCGCGCGCGTGCTGACCGATCCGACCCCTGAAGGGCACCGCGACCCGTTGAACAACGCGATATCGGTGGCAGAGGCCGCGGTGCGCGACGAGACACCCAATATCGTTGTGCTGCAAGGTGATCTGCCTTCGTTGCAGCCGCGAGAGTTGGCGGATGCGATCAACGCCGGGCGTAGGTACCGGCGCAGTTTCGTCGGCGACCGGCATGGCACCGGCACCGCGGCGCTGCTCGCGTTCGGGGTGGCGTTGCTACCTCGGTTCGGACCTGATTCGGCTCAGCACCATCGCAACTCCGGTGCGATCGAGCTGACCGGGGCGTGGCCCGGCCTGCGTTGCGACATCGACACCCCCGACGATCTGCTGGCCGCGCGTCGTCTCGGGGTCGGCGCGGCGACCGCGGCCGCCATCGGTTCACCGCGCTGACGCCGCAGCGCCCGTTGACGGTGGCATGATCACCGGTCGATAAGGGATCATCGAGGAATGACGGAAGCCGAAACCCAGCTACGCACCGAGAACGCGCCGGCGACGTCCAGCGCCACTCGGGCGGCGCCGACGGATGGGTCATCGGCGCGACGTGACAGGCTGTCCACGGCGGATTCGGCGCCCAAAGCACCGCCGGCGGCGACGGCGCCGACGGTGGAGGATGCGCTCCCCGAGGATCGCTATCTCAACCGTGAACTGAGTTGGCTGGATTTCAACGCGCGCGTGCTGGCGCTCGCCGCCGACACCTCGCTGCCCTTGCTGGAGCGGGCCAAGTTTCTCGCGATCTTCGCCTCGAACCTCGACGAGTTCTACATGGTGCGTGTCGCGGGCCTCAAACGCCGCCACGAGATGGGGCTGTCTGTGCGTTCGGCCGACGGCCTGTCCCCGAGGGAGCAACTGCGCCGGATCAGCGAACGCACCCAACAGATCGCGGCCCACCATGCGCGCGTCTTCCTCGACTCGGTGCGGCCCGCGCTGGCCGACGAAGGCATCATCATCGTGACGTGGTCCGAACTCGACGAGGACGAACGCACGCGCCTGTCCACCTACTTTCACGAACAGGTGTTCCCCGTGCTGACCCCGTTGGCGGTCGATCCGGCCCACCCGTTCCCGTTCGTGAGCGGGCTGAGCCTGAATTTGGCGATCACCGTCAAGCACCCTGAGAACGGCGGCCAGCATTTCGCCCGAATCAAGGTGCCCGACAACGTGGACCGGTTCGTCGAGCTCAGCGCTCGCGAAGGCAATTCTTCGGTCACCCGGTTCCTTCCGATGGAGGAGCTGATCGCGGCGTTTCTTCCGGTGCTCTTCCCCGGCATGGAGGTCGTTGAGCACCACGCGTTCCGCATCACCCGCAACGCCGACTTCGAGGTCGAGGAGGACCGCGACGAGGACCTGCTGCAGGCGCTCGAACGGGAACTGGCGCGGCGGCGCTTCGGTTCCCCGGTGCGCCTGGAAGTTTCCGACGACATGACCGAGGGCATGCTCGAGCTGCTGCTGCGTGAACTCGAGGTGGACACCGGCGACGTCATCGAAGTGCCGGGCCTGCTGGATCTCTCCGCGCTGTGGCAGATCTACAACCTGGACCGCCCCGCCCTCAAGGACCGCCCGTTCGTGCCCGCGACTCCGCCGGCGTTCGGCGAACGTGAGACGCCCAAGAGCATCTTCGCGGCGCTGCGCGACGGCGATGTGCTCGTGCATCACCCCTACGATTCGTTCTCCACGACGGTGCAACGGTTTATCGAGCAGGCCGCCGCGGACCCCAACGTCTTGGCGATCAAGCAGACGTTGTACCGCACCTCGGGCGACTCGCCGATCGTCAACTCGCTCATCGATGCCGCCGAGGCCGGTAAGCAGGTGGTGGCGCTGGTCGAGATCAAGGCGCGCTTCGACGAACAGGCCAACATCAAGTGGGCCCGCACGCTGGAACAGGCGGGGGTGCACGTGGTGTACGGGCTCGTCGGGCTCAAAACCCATTGCAAGACCGCACTCGTGGTGCGCCGGGAGGGTTCGACGATCCGGCGCTACTGCCACATCGGCACCGGCAACTACAACAGCAAGACGGCGCGGTTGTACGAGGACATCGGCCTTCTGACCGCCGCACCCGACATCGGCGCGGACCTGACCGACCTGTTCAACTCGCTGACCGGCTACTCCCGCAAGGAGTCGTACCGCAACCTGCTGGTCGCCCCGTACGGAGTGCGCAAGGGCATCATCGAACGCATCGAACGCGAAATCGCCGCCACCCTGGACGGGGCCGAAGGCCGGATCCGGCTGAAGGCCAACGCATTGGTCGACGAGCAGGTCATCGATGCGCTCTATCGAGCGTCGCAGTCCGGTGTGCGCGTGGAGGTCGTGGTGCGTGGTATCTGCGCGCTACGGCCGCAAGCGCCGGGATACTCCGAGAACATCGTGGTGCGCTCGATCCTCGGCCGCTTCCTCGAGCACTCGCGGATTATTCACTTCAACGCCATCGACGAGTTCTGGATCGGCAGCGCCGACATGATGCATCGTAATCTCGACCGGCGGGTGGAAGTGATGGCACAGGTGACGGATCCGCGTCTGAAGGCGCAGCTGGACGAGATATTCGAGTCCGCCATGGACCCCGCCACCCGCTGCTGGGAGTTGGGGATGGACGGTAAATGGACGGCCTCGCCGCAGGACGGCGAGACCGTGCGCGACCATCAGGTGTCGTTGATGGAGCGTCGCCGGCACCCGTGAGGCGATGATGCGGCGTTTGGCGCCGGCCGGATTGAACTGCAGGAGTTGACGTGCCGAAGGAGACCTCTGACGTCGTCCGGGACGAGAAGACGGTGTATGCCGCGGGCGCTGTGCTGTGGCGTCCCGACGGGGACCCGGCCGCGCCGGAGGTCGCGATCGTTCACCGTCCCCGCTACGACGACTGGTCGTTACCCAAGGGCAAGGTCGACCCCGGCGAGACCGAACCGGTGACCGCGGTGCGTGAGGTCGCCGAGGAGACCGGGTACACCGCGCATCTGGGCCGACGCCTCGCCGCGGTGAGCTATCCCGTCGAGGAGGGCATCAAGAAGGTGCGCTACTGGGCGGCGCGCAGGGTCGGCGGCGACTTCAGCCCCAACGCCGAAGTCGACGAACTGAAATGGTTACCCGTTACCGAGGCGATGAAACAACTGGAGTACCCGCACGACCGAAAAGTGCTGCGCCGCTTCATGAAGCTTCCCGTCGACACCAAGACCGTGCTGATCGTCCGGCACGGCACCGCGGGGAGCAAGTCGCGCTATAAGGGTGACGACCGAGAACGCCCGCTGGACAAGCGGGGCCGCGCCCAGGCCGAATCGCTCGTCGGCGTGCTGTTGGCTTTCGGCGCCGATACCCTCTATGCCGCTGACCGGGTGCGCTGCGAACAGACATTGGAGCCGCTGGCCGAGGAGCTGGAGACGACCATCCACGGCGAACCGTCGTTGACCGAGGAAGCGTATTCAGAGGACCGGAAGGCCGCTCGGCGCCGGGTCCTCGAAATCGCCGGCGGCGACGGCGTCCCGGTGATCTGCACGCAGGGCAAGGTGATTCCGGACTTGATCCAATGGTGGTGCGAACGCGACGGCGTGCGCCCGGACAAGTCGCGCAACCGCAAGGGCAGCACCTGGGTCATGTCGATTGCCGACGGCAAGTTGATCGCCGCGGATCACATCGAAAGCCCGCTTGCCAACAAGAAGTAGCGGTTCCCCCCGACGCCGAAGTTAGTCGAGCTACTCAGGTCACGCAGATACGCCGTGGGTCGCGTTGACCCACGGCGTATCCGGTTGTGAACTTACCTGCGGCCGCGCTTGGCTGCGGCTTTCTTCGCCGGAGCCTTCTTCGCGGTCTTCTTGGCAGCAGTCCGCTTGGTCGCGGCCTTCTTCGCCGGCGACTTCTTCGCGGTCTTCTTCGCCGGCGACTTCTTCGCGGTCTTCTTGGCAGCAGTCCGCTTGGTCGCGGCCTTCTTCGCCGGTGCCTTCTTCGCGGTCTTCTTCGCAGCAGTCCGCTTGGTGGCGGCCTTCTTCGCCGGCGACTTCTTGGCGGCCTTCTTGGCCGTCTTCTTCGCGGCCTTGCGGGCCGTGGTCGCCGTCACGCCGCGCTTCACCGCAGGTCCTTCTGCCGGGAGACGCTGCGCTCCAGAGACAACCGCTTTGAACTGCGCGCCCGGCCGGAACGCCGGCACCGAAGTGGGCTTGACGCGTACGGTCTCGCCCGTGCGCGGGTTGCGTGCGACACGAGCGGCGCGACGGCGCTGTTCGAAAACGCCGAAGCCGGTGATGGTGACGCTGTCCCCGCGGTGAACCGCACGCACGATGGTGTCGACGACATTTTCCACCGCAGCGGTTGCCTGCCGACGATCGGTGCCCAGTTTCTCCGTGAGAACGTCGATGAGCTCCGCTTTATTCATGCAAACCTCCGAAACCAGTGGCCCTCCTTGGACCGACTAGAGGACACGGTAAACCCATTACCCACTGATTTCCAAGAGCCACGCGCAATTTCAAGCGAAACTGGCGAACTTTCTTGCCGCCCTTGAACTCCTGCTGGGCGGCCGAAGAACGGGTTCGGAGACGGCGATTTCGGCTCGCCCGGGCCGGCTGTCACGCCGGCAGGGTGCGCGGTTTCCAGGCCGGCCGACGCGCTTCATACGATTCGATATCGTCGCATTTCCGCAGCGTAAGGCCTATATCGTCGAGTCCCTCGAGCAGTCGCCAGGCGGTGTAATCGTCAATCGTGAACGGCACCATAACCGTTCCAGCGACGATATTCCGATCTTGAAGATTCACAGTGATTTCCAGCCCTGGCTGCTGCTCGATCAGCTTCCACAACAGCTCAACATCATCCTGAGAAATTTCTGCCGCAAGGAGCCCCGCCTTACCCGCATTGCCCCGAAATATGTCTGCGAAGCGAGACGAGATAACGACCCGGAAGCCGTAGTCCATGAGCGCCCAGACCGCATGCTCGCGAGATGAACCGGTGCCGAAATCGGGGCCGGCGACCAAAACCGATCCCTTGTCGAACGGCGGCAGGTTCAGCACGAAAGACGGATCGTTGCGCCAGGCCGCGAACAACCCGTCCTCGAAACCCGTTCGGGTGACCCGCTTCAGATAGGCCGCGGGGATGATCTGGTCGGTGTCCACATTGGACCGGCGCAGCGGCACCCCGATGCCGGTGTGAGTGCGAAAGGCTTCCATGTCAGCTCCTCTGCCGAGTCGTGGCGTCGGGCAGGTCGGCGGGAGAGGACAAGGTGCCGCGCACGGCGGTGGCGGCGGCGACCGCCGGTGACACCAGGTGAGTCCGGCCCCCTTTACCTTGCCTGCCTTCGAAGTTGCGGTTCGACGTCGATGCGCACCGTTGGCCCGGTGACAACTGGTCGGGATTCATCCCCAGGCACATCGAGCAACCCGCCTGCCGCCACTCCGCTCCGGCGGCGGTGAAGATCTCGCCGAGCCCCTCGGATTCGGCTTGCGCGCGCACCCGCATCGAACCCGGCACGATGAGCATCCGTACCCCGTCGGCGACCTTGCGGCCCTTGAGCACATCGGCCACCACCCGCAGGTCTTCGATCCGGCCGTTGGTGCACGACCCGACGAACACGGTGTCGACGGCGATGTCCCGCATCGCGATCCCGGGTCGAAGGTCCATATAAGCCAATGCCTTTTCGGCCGCCTGACGCTCCCCGTCGTCGAGCATCAGCTCGGGATCGGGCACGTAACCCGACAACGGCACGCCCTGCCCAGGGTTGGTGCCCCAGGTGACGAACGGGCTCAGGCTCGAGGCGTCGATGTAGACCTCGGTGTCGAATTCGGCGCCGTCGTCGGTGCGCAGTTGGCGCCACGCCTCGACCGCCTCATCCCACTGTGCGCCCTTGGGGGCGTGCGGACGACCCCCCAGGAATTCGAACGTCGTCTCGTCGGGTGCCACCATGCCCGCCCGCGCACCGGCCTCGATGCTCATGTTGCAGATCGTCATTCGGCCCTCCATCGACAGCGATTCGATGGCGCTGCCCCGGTATTCGATGACGTGGCCCTGCCCTCCGCCGGTTCCGATCTTCGCGATCACCGCCAGGATGATGTCCTTCGCGCTGACCCCGGGCGGCAGTTCACCGTCGACGTTGACCGCCATCGTCTTGAACGGGCGCAGCGGCAGGGTCTGCGTCGCGAGCACATGTTCGACTTCGGAGGTGCCGATGCCCATCGCCAACGCGCCGAACGCACCGTGCGTCGAGGTGTGACTGTCGCCGCACACGACCGTCATCCCGGGCTGGGTCAATCCCAGCTGCGGCCCGATGATGTGCACGATGCCCTGTTCGGCGTCGCCCATCGGATGCAACCGGATGCCGAACTCCGCGCAGTTGCGGCGCAGCGTTTCGACCTGAGTGCGGGAGATCGGATCGGCGATCGGCTTGTCGATGTCGATCGTCGGCACGTTGTGGTCCTCGGTCGCGATCGTCAGATCGGGCCGGCGCACGGTGCGCCCGCTGAGTCGCAGCCCGTCGAACGCCTGCGGGCTGGTCACTTCGTGCACCAGGTGGAGGTCGATGTAGATCAGGTCCGGTTCGCGTGCCGCTCCCTCGCCCGCACCCTCGGCGACGACGTGGTCGGCCCACACTTTCTCCGCCAGAGTGCGCGGCTTGGTCGTGGTAGGCATCTTGACTATCTCACAATCTGGGACGCTAGTATCTTCCTATGAGACAGGATAGCGGCATCGGGGTGCTCGACAAAGCCGTGGGCGTCCTGCACGCGGTGGCCGAGTCGCCTTGTGGTCTGGCCGAACTGTGCGAGCGCACAGGACTTCCCCGGGCCACCGCGCACCGGTTGGCCGCGGGCCTCGAGACTCATCGCCTGCTCGCCCGCAACGGCGACGGTCGCTGGCGGCTGGGTCCCGCGCTGACCGAACTGGCCGGCCAGGTCCACGATCCCTTGCTGACGGCGGGCGCGGCGGTGCTGCCGCGGCTGCGCGAGATCACCGGCGAGAGCGTGCAGCTTTATCGCCGCGAGGGCACCACTCGGATCTGCGTGGCCGCCCTGGAACCGCCTGCCGGGCTTCGCGATACGGTGCCGGTCGGCACGCGCCTGCCGATGACGGCCGGTTCGGGGGCCAAGGTGCTGCTGGCCTATGCGGACGCGGCGACACAGCAGGCCGTACTGCCCACCGCCAAGTTCACCGACCGCACGCTCGCCGAGGTACGCAAACGCGGCTGGGCGCAGAGCGCCGCCGAACGCGAACCGGGGGTGGCGAGCGTCTCAGCGCCGGTGCGCGACGGGCGCGGCACGGTGATCGCGGCGGTGTCGGTGTCGGGGCCGATCGACCGGATGGGCCGACGGCCGGGCGCACGGTGGGCCGCCGACCTGCTTGCCGCGGCGGAAGCGCTCACCCGGCGGCTGTGAATCGAGCCGGGCCACCCAGGCGCGAGCAGACGCAAAAACCCCCATTTCCACACGAATTTGGGGGTGTTTGCGTCTGCTCGCCGGCTGGTTTGTACCCCCGATGGGATTCGAACCCACGCTACCGCCGTGAGAGGGCGGCGTCCTAGGCCGCTAGACGACGGGGGCCAGAACAGCATCCGGATGGCCAGCATAGCTCAGCGGCCGATGTCGGCCTAATCACGCTGGCTTGCTGGGGTACCAGGACTCGAACCTAGAATGGCTGAACCAGAATCAGCTGTGTTGCCAATTACACCATACCCCACTGGCAGCCTATAACCGCTGGTCACAGGCTATTATTCCGGCCGTCCACGGAGTGCGCCGGGATGAGGCGCCTCTTGTGTCGACCGACGTGCAGACTACCAAAGATTCGCAAGCGCCTTCTCAGGCCTCTGCCGCCGCCGCGTGTTCGCGCCCGGCGCGCAGTCGGCGCAGCGTGCGATCACGACCCAGCAGGTCCAGCGACTCGAACAGCGGCGGGCTGACCGTGGCGCCGGTGGCGGCGACGCGGATCGGCCCGAACGCTTTGCGAGGTTTGAGCCCCAGCTTCTCCAACAGCGAATCCTTCAGCGCTGCTTCGATCGCCGCGGTGTTCCATTCGGCGAGCCCGTCCAGCGCGGCCAGCGCCGCGTCCAGCACCGGGACGGCCGCCGGCTTCAGCTCCTTGGCCGCGGCCTTCTCATCGAGCCTGAACTCGTCGTCGTTGAGGAACTTCAGCAGGTCCCACGCATCGCCGAGGACCACGATGCGGGTCTGCACCAGATCCGCTGCCTCGGCGAACCGCTTCTCGTCGAGGCCGGTGTCGTACCCGTGCTCGGCGAAGTAGGCCGACAGCCGCGCGGTGAACTCCTCGGCGCTGAGCATCCGGATGTGTTCGGCGTTGATCGCGTCGGCCTTCTTCTGGTCGAAGCGGGCGGGGTTGGCGTTGACGTCGACGACGTCGAAGGCGGCCACCATCTCGTCGAGCGTGAAAAGGTCGCGGTCGTCGGCGATCCCCCAGCCCAGCAACGCCAGATAGTTCAGCAGCCCCTCCGGGATGAACCCGCGTTCACGGTGCACGAACAGGTTGGACTGCGGATCGCGCTTGGACAGCTTCTTGTTGCCCTCCCCCAGAACGGTTGGCAGGTGCGCGAACTCGGGGATCCGTTCGGCCACCCCGATCCGGATCAACGCGCGGTAGAGAGCGATCTGGCGCGGCGTGGACGGCAGCAGGTCGTCCCCGCGCAGCACATGGGTGATCTTCATCAGCGCGTCGTCGACGGGATTGACCAACGTGTACAGCGGATCTCCGCTGGCCCGGGTCAACGCGAAGTCGGGCACGCTACCTGCGGCGAAGGTGGTCTCCCCGCGCACCATGTCGTGCCAAGTGATGTCCTCGTCGGGCATTCGCAGCCGCAGCACCGGCCTGCGGCCCTCGGCGAGAAACGCCGCCCGCTGCGCCTCGGTGAGGTCACGGTCGAAGTTGTCGTAGCCCAGCTTGGGGTTTCGCCCGGCCGCCACATGGCGTGCCTCGACTTCCTCGGCGGTGGAGAAGGCCTCGTACACCTCCCCCGCCTCCAGCAGGCGGCTCAGCACGTCGCGGTAGATGTCGCCACGCTCGGACTGCCGGTAGGGGCCGTAGGGCCCACCGATGTCGGGGCCCTCGTCGTAGTTCAACCCCAGCCAGTTCAGGGCATCCAGCAGCGCCAGATAGCTTTCCTCGCTGTCGCGTTGGGCGTCGGTGTCCTCCAGCCGGAACACGAAGGTGCCACCGGTGTGTCGGGCGTACGCCCAGTTGAACAGCGCGGTGCGGATCAGCCCGACGTGCGGGGTGCCGGTCGGCGACGGGCAGAACCGTACTCGTACGGTCATGACTTTCCTTTGCGGACAACAGGATTGGTCAGGGTTCCGAGACCTTCGATGGTGATGCTGACGATGTCGCCGTCCTCGATGGGGCCGACGCCCTCGGGCGTGCCGGTCAACAGCAGGTCACCGGGCAGCAGCGTCATCACGTGCGAGATGAATTCCACGATCTCCCCGACGTCGTGAATCATCAGCGACGTGCGGCTGTCTTGTTTGGTCTGGCCGTTGACCTCGGTGCGGATGGCCAGGTCGGAGGGGTCGAGGTCGGTGACGATCCACGGCCCGACCGGGCAGAAGGTGTCGTGCCCCTTGGCGCGGGTCCACTGACCGTCTTTCTTCTGCTGGTCCCTGGCCGACACGTCGTTGGCGATCGTGTAGCCGAGGATGTTGTCGGCGGCGCGCGCCGCGGGCACGTCCTTGCAGGGCCGCCCGATCACCACCGCCAGCTCGCCCTCGAAGTGCACCGGGTTGGCGTCGGCGGGCAGCTGAATCGGCACGTTGGGCCCGATGATCGCGGTGTTGGGTTTCATGAAGATCACCGGATCGTCGAACGTGCCGCTGTCGCCCCCCATCTCCTCGACGTGCGCGGCGTAGTTCTTGCCCACGCACACCACCTTGGTGGCCAGGATCGGTGCGAGCAGGCGCACGTCGGCCAGCGGCCACTGTCTCCCGGTGAAGTTCGGCGTGCCGAACGGGTGTTCGGCGATCTCGCGGGCGACAGCCTGGGTCGGGTCGTCGGTCGGGCCCTCAATGGTGACGAAGGCCACTCCGTCGGGGCTCGCGATACGGCCAAGGCGCATGGCTGCCAGCCTAACGGCCGCGGTCATCGCGGGATGCGGCCGCTCCCGCGGCGCCGAAAGTCCACATTGTGAAATACGAATTCAGCGATGTGAGAGGTCGTGCAACCATGGCCCGGTGACCGACGAATCGACCAGCACCGCGCTGCGCTGGTCGATGTTGGCGATCGCACTGGCGGCGACTACGAGCGCCAACGTGTTCATCAACGGTGTGGCGTTTCTGATTCCGACGCTGCAGTCCGAGCGTGGCCTCGACCTCGCATCGGCGGGGTTGTTGTCCTCGATGGCCGGCTTCGGTCTGGTCGTCACGCTGATCGCGTGGGGGTACGTCGTCGACCGGATCGGCGAACGTTTTGTGCTCGCAGTGGGTTCGGCGTTGATCGCGGCCGCGACGGTGGGTGCCGCCGCGGTGGAGTCGCTGTGGGCGGTCGGGGCATTCCTGTTTCTGGGCGGTATGGCCGCGGCAAGCAGCAACTCGGCCAGCGGGCGACTGGTGGTCGGGTGGTTTCCGCCCAACCAGCGCGGACTGGTGATGGGGATCCGGCAGGCCGCGACGCCGCTGGGAGTCGCGTTGGGCGCGTTGGTGATTCCACGCATCGCGGAGAACTACGGGGTATCCGCGGCGCTGTTGTTTCCCGCTGCGGTGTGCGGGGTTTCGGCGGTGGTGTGCGCGGTGGCTGTCGTCGACCCGCCCCGGCCTGCGCGCGCGGAGGCGGCTCACGAGGTGCTGGTCAACCCCTACCGCGAGTCGGGCCTGCTGTGGCGCATCCACGCGGTGTCCGTGCTGCTGGTCGTGCCGCAGGCGGTGCTGTGGACGTTCACGTTGGTGTGGCTGATGACCGAGCGCGGATGGTCGGCGCAGTCGGCAGGCGCGATGGTCACGGTGGCGCAGGTGCTCGGTGCCGGCGGTCGTGTCGCGGCGGGCCGGTGGTCGGATCTGCTGGGCTCGCGGCTGCGCCCGATCCGTGCGATCGCGCTGGCGGCCGCCGTCACGATGGGACTGTTCGCGTTGACGGACTGGCTCGATTCACCGACGAGCGTGGCGTTGATGGTGGTTGCGGCGGTGATCACCGTGTCCGACAACGGGTTGGCGTTCACCGCGATCGCCGAGATCGCCGGCCCGTTCTGGAGCGGACGCGCGTTGGGCACCCAGAACACCAGCCAGCATCTGGCCAGCGCTGTCGCGGCCCCGCTGTTCGGCGGGTTGATCGGAATGGTCGGCTATTCCGCGGCGTTCGCGGTCTGCGCACTGTTTCCGTTGGTCGCGGTACCGGTCGTGCCGGCGGAGAAGCAGCGCGTTGACTGATCGCCCATTTCTGCGGCAGGGTCGCGCTTTCGACGTCGCAACGACCCGGGCGCAGATCTCGGCGCAAGAGTGGCGAAGAAATTACAGCGACGCCGCGATCCGGTCGCCGATCTGCGTGGTGGACAGCTTGTCGTTACCGCGCGTGGCCAGATGATGCTCGACGGCCTTGTCGACGCGGGCGGCGGCGTCGTGCTCACCGACATGGGACAGCAGCAGCGCGACCGACATGACGGCCGCCGTCGGGTCGGCGATCCCCTGGCCGGCGATGTCGGGCGCGCTGCCGTGCACGGGCTCGAACATCGACGGGTTCGTGCGGGTCGCGTCGATGTTGCCGCTCGCCGCCAACCCGATTCCCCCGCACACCGCGGCCGCGAGGTCGGTGATGATGTCGCCGAAGAGGTTGTCGGTGACGATCACGTCGAACCGGCCGGGGTCGGTGACCATGTGGATGGTGGCGGCGTCGACGTGCTGGTAGGCGATTTCGACGTCCGGGTAGTCGGCGGACACCTCCTGCACGGTGCGCCACCACAGCGCCCCGGCGTAGGTCAGCACATTGTTCTTGTGCACCAACGTCAGATGCTTGCGACGCCGCTGCGCCCGGTCGAACGCGTCCTTCACCACCCGGCGCACGCCGAACGCGGTGTTGACGCTGACCTCGGTGGCGACTTCGTTTGGCGTGCCGACGCGGATCGCGCCACCGGTGCCGGTGTACGGGCCTTCGGTGCCCTCGCGCACGACCACGAAGTCGATGTCGGGGTTACCGGCCAGCGGGCTGTTCACCCCGGGGTACAACCGGGCCGGACGCAGGTTGATGTGGTGGTCGAGCTCGAAGCGGATGCGCAGCAGCAGACCACGTTCGAGCAGACCGCTGGGCACCGACGGGTCGCCGATGGCGCCGAGCAGAATCGCGTCGTGGCCGCGTAGTTCGTCGAGCACCGAATCCGGCAGCACCTCACCGCTGGCGTGATAACGCCGCGCACCCAGGTCGTAGGTCGTCTTCTGCACACCGGGCAGCACCGCGTCGAGAACCTTGACCGCCTCGCCGACCACCTCGGGGCCGATACCGTCACCGGCAATGATCGCCAGTTTCATGACAGATCCACCACTTCCAGCAGCATCGCGCCGACCGCCTCGGCGATCTCGGTGCGGACCTCGGCGGGCACGTCGCGGTCGATGCGCAGCAGGATCGTCGCGCCGGGACCTTCGCTGTCCTCGCTGAGTTGGGCGGCGTGGATGTTGATGTCGGCGGCGCCGAGCAGGGTGCCGATCTTGCCGAGCGTGCCAGGACGGTCGATGTAGTTGACGATCAGGTACACGCCCTCGGCGCGCAGATCGAAGTTGCGGCCGTTGATCTGGACGATCTTCTCCACCAGTTCCGGCTCGGTCAGCGTGCCCGCGACGTTGGCGGTGGTCCCGTCGGAGTACACCGCCCGCACGTCGACCACGCTGCGGTGGCTGGGGCTCTCGGTGGCGGTGCTGATGTCGGCCTGCACACCGCGTTCGGCGGCGATCGCCGGGGCGTTGACGAACGTCACCGGGTCCTCGATGACGGCGGAGAAGAACCCTCGCAGGGCCGAAAGGCGAAGCACCTCAACATCTTCGGAGGCCAGCTCACCGCGCACCTGCACCGACAGCGACGCGGGCAGCTCGTCGCTCAGCACTCCGACGAGCAGACCCAGTTTGCGCACCAGATCCAGCCACGGCGCGACCTCCTCGCCGACGACCCCGCCGCCGACGTTGACGGCGTCGGGCACGAACTCACCGGCCAGCGCGAGCTTCACGCTCGCGGCGACGTCGGTGCCCGCGCGGTCCTGCGCTTCGACGGTGGACGCACCCAGGTGTGGGGTGACGACGACCTCGGGCAGATCGAACAGCGGGCTGTCGGTCGTGGGCTCCTTGGCGAACACGTCGATGCCCGCGGCCCGCACGTGTCCGGAACGCACCGCCTCGGCCAGCGCGTCCTCGTCCACCAACCCACCGCGCGCGGCGTTGACGATGACCACCCCCGGTTTCGTCTTGGCCAGCGCCTCCTTGCCGATCAGGCCCGCGGTCTCCGGGGTCTTGGGCAGATGCACGGAGATGAAGTCGGCGCGGGCGAGCAGTTCGTCGAGCGTGAGGAGTTCGATGCCGAGCTGCGCGGCGCGCGCCGCCGACACGTAGGGGTCGTAGGCGATCAGGTGGGTGCCGAAGGCGGCGAGCCGCTGGGCCACCAGCTGGCCGATGCGCCCGAGGCCGACGACGCCGACGGTCTTGCCGTAGATCTCGACGCCGGAGAACGACGAGCGCTTCCAGGTGCGTGCACGCAGCGACGCGTCGGCTGCCGGGATCTGGCGGGCCGCGGCCAGCATCAACGCCAGCGCATGTTCGGCGGCGCTGTGGATGTTGGAGGTCGGCGCGTTGACGACCAGCACCCCGCGCGCGGTGGCGGCGTCGACGTCGACGTTGTCGAGGCCGACACCGGCTCGCGCGACGATCTTGAGTTTGGGCGCTGCGGCCAGCACCTCGGCGTCGACGGTGGTCGCCGAGCGCACCAGCAGCGCATCGGCATCCGGCACCGCGGCCAGCAGCTTCCCTCGGTCCGGGCCGTCGACCCAGCGGACTTCTACCTGGTCACCCAGGGCGGCGACGGTGGATTCAGCCAACTTGTCGGCGATCAATACAACGGGCAGACTCACCCGGTCAGACTAATGGGCTTCGAAGACCGAGCGGCGGGCGGGAGAATCACCAGCGTGGATGTCAGCGTCGTCGGCAGTGGACCCAACGGACTGGCCGCCGCCGTCATCTGCGCCAGAGCCGGGCTGTCGGTACAGGTTTTCGAGGCACAGCCCACCCTCGGCGGCGGTGCACGCACCCTGCCCGACCCGGAGTTCTCCGAGGTCGCCCACGACATCTGCTCGGCGGTGCATCCGCTGGCGCTGGCCTCGCCCTTCCTCGCGGAGTTCGACCTGCCGGCGCGGGGCGTGGCGTTGCAGGTGCCCGAGATCTCGTATGCCAACCCATTGCCGGGCCGACCCTCAGCGATCGGCTATCACGACCTCGACCGCACCTGCGCCGAGCTCGAGCACGGGCAGTCGTGGCGGCGGCTGCTGGGCCCGTTGGTCGACCGCGACGACGCCGTGCTGCAGCTGCTGCTCGGCGACAAGCGGTCGATCCCCCGCGATCCGATCGCTGCGGTGCAGGTGGGCCTGCGCCTACTCGAACAGGGCACCCCGGCATGGCGCACCCTGTCCGGGGTCGACGCCCGTGCGTTGTTCACCGGTGTTGCCGCTCATGTCATTTCCCGGATGCCGTCGCTGGTGTCGGCCGGCGGCGGGTTGATGCTGGCGACGCTCGCCCACACCGTGGGCTGGCCGATCCCGGTCGGCGGAAGCCAGGCCATCGCCGACGCCCTGATCGCCGACCTGCGTGCGCACGGCGGATCGATCGTCGCGGGCGAACACATCACCGAGCCGCCCGAGGGGGTGGTCTTCTACGACACCGCCCCGACGGCGTTGTTGGACATCTACCGCGGCAAGCTGCCCGCTGGGTATCGCAAAGCGCTGCAACGCTACCGATTCGGCCCGGGCGTGGCCAAGGTGGATTTCGTGGTCTCCGACGAGATTCCATGGACCGATCCGCGGCTGGCCGGCGCACCGACGTTGCACATGGGCGGCACCCGCGAGCAGGCCGCGCACGCGGAACGCGAGGTTGCCGCGGGCCGCCATGCGCAATGGCCGATGGTGCTCGCGGCGTTGCCGCATCTGGCCGATCCGTCCCGCATCGACGCGCAGGGCCGTCGTCCGCTGTGGACCTACGCGCACGTGCCGTCGGGATCGGACGTCGACCAGACCGAAACGGTGACGAGGATCTTCGAGCGGTTCGCACCGGGGTTCCGCGACATCGTCGTGGCCGCACGCTCGATTCCCGCGGCACGGCTGGCGGACCACAACGTCAACCTCGTCGGCGGCGACATCGGGGTGGGCGGCAACACGCTCATGCATGCGCTGGCCGGCCCGACGCCGCGGCTGAACCCGTGGAGCACGCCGATTCCCAAGGCGTATCTGTGTTCCTCGGCCACCCCGCCCGGCGGCGGAGTGCACGGCATGTCGGGCTTCTACGCGGCGCGCACCGCGCTGCGGCGCGAGTTCGGCATCACGACGCTGCCGAACCTGGCTCCGTAACCCAGCGATTTGTGTGCGTTCTGTGCGCTGAGCGCGCCTGAACGCACACACATCGCCGAGGATCAGGCGGTGTCGGTCAGCGGGCGGTCCACCCAGCTCATCAAGTCGCGCAGCTTCTTGCCGACGACCTCGATGGGATGCTCGGCGTTCTCCTTGCGCAGCCGCTCGAGTTCCTTGTTGCCGCCTTCGACGTTGGCGACCAGCTTCTTGACGAAGCTGCCGTCCTGGATCTCGGCCAGGATCTGCTTCATGCGGCTCTTGGTGTCGGCGTCGATCACCCGCGGCCCGGACAGATAGCCGCCGAACTCTGCGGTGTCGGACACCGAGTAGTTCATCCGCGCGATGCCACCCTCGTACATCAGGTCGACGATGAGCTTCAGCTCGTGCAGCACCTCGAAGTACGCCAGCTCGGGCGCGTAACCGGCCTCGACCATCACATCGAAACCGGTCTTGACGAGTTCCTCTGTGCCACCGCACAACACGGCCTGCTCACCGAACAGGTCGGTCTCGGTCTCGTCCTTGAACGTGGTCTTGATGACGCCGGCCCGGGTGCCGCCGATGCCCTTGGCATATGAGAGCACGAGCGCCTCGCCCTCCCCTTTGGGATCCTGCTCGACGGCGACGAGACACGGCACGCCCTTGCCGTCGACGAACTGGCGGCGCACCAGGTGGCCGGGGCCCTTCGGGGCCACCATGCCGATGGTGACGTTGGCCGGCGGCTTGATGAGGCCGAAGTGGATGTTGAGGCCGTGGCCGAAGAACAGTGCGTTGCCGTCCTGCAGGTTGGGCTCGATGTCGTTCTTGAAGATGTCCGCCTGGGCGGTGTCGGGCGCCAGCAGCATGATGACGTCGGCCCACTTGGCCACCTCGGCTGGCGTCTCCACCTCCAGCCCCTGCTCGGTGACCTTCTCGCGGGATTTCGAGCCCTCCTTGAGACCCACCTTCACCTGCACACCAGAGTCGCGCAGGCTCAGCGAGTGCGCATGCCCCTGGCTGCCGTAGCCGATGACGCCGACCTTGCGCCCCTGAATGATCGAAAGATCGGCATCGTCGTCATAGAACATCTCAACTGCCACAGTTAATCTTCTTTCCTGTCTTCGGTTTTCGGCTACTTCACGGTGCCTATTTCACGGTGCCGATGCCACGCGGTCCGCGCGACAGCGACACAATCCCGGACTGCACGAGTTCACGGATCCCGTAGGGCTCCAGTACGCGCAACAGCGCATCCAGTTTGTCCTGGGTGCCGGTGGCCTCGACGGTCAGGGACTCGGTCGACACGTCGACGACCTTGGCGCGGAACAGGTTCACCGCCTCGATGACCTGCCCGCGGGTGGTCGCGTCGGCGCGGACCTTGATCAGCGCCAGCTCGCGCGCGACCGAGTTGTCCTCATCCTGTTCGACGATCTTGATCACGTTGACCAGCTTGTTGAGCTGTTTGGTGATCTGCTCGAGCGGCGCCTCTTCGACGCTGACGACGATCGTCATCCGGGACATGTCCTTGTGCTCGGTGGCACCGACCGCCAACGACTGAATGTTGAAGCCACGCCGGGAGAACAGCGACGCCACCCTGGCCAGCACACCGGGTTTGTCCTCGACGAGCACCGACAGCGTGTGCGTCTTGGCGCTCATCAGGCGTGCCCCTCTTCCGGGTCGTCGAACAGCGGGCGGATACCCCGGGCGGCCTGGATCTCGTCGTTGCTGGTGCCCGCGGCGACCATCGGCCACACCTGGGCGTCGGCGCCGACGACGAAGTCGATGACCACCGGGCGGTCGTTGATCTCCCGCGCCTGCTTGATGACGGCCTCGACGTCCTCGGCACGCTCACAACGCAGTCCGACGCAACCGAGCGCCTCTGCCAGCTTCACGAAATCCGGGATCCGCCGCGAGTGAGTGGCCAGATCCGTTTGGCTGTACCGCTCTTCGTAGAACAGCGTCTGCCACTGCCGGACCATGCCGAGGTTGCCGTTGTTGATCACCGCCACCTTGATCGGCGCCCCCTCGACCGCGCAGGTGGCCAACTCCTGGTTGGTCATCTGGAAGCAGCCGTCACCGTCGATGGCCCACACCTCGGCCTCGGGCCTGCCGAACTTGGCGCCCATCGCGGCGGGGACCGCGAAACCCATGGTGCCCAGACCGCCGGAGTTCAACCAGGTCTTGGGCTTCTCGTAGGAGATGAACTGCGCGGCCCACATCTGGTGCTGCCCAACGCCTGCCACATACACGGCGTCGGGACCCGCCATCTTGCCCAGCGTTTCGATCACGTACTCCGGCGACAGGCTGCCGTCGCTCTGCGGGCCGTAGCTCAGCGGGTAGGTCGCTTGCACGCCGCGCAGATACTCCATCCAGTTGTCGATCTCGATGTTCCCCAGCGCACCGTCGCGGCGCAGCGCCTCGATCAGATCGGTGATCACGTTCTTGACGTCACCGACGATCGGCACGTCGGCGTGGCGGTTCTTGCCGATCTCGGCGGGGTCGATGTCGGCGTGAATGACCTTGGCCTCCGGCGCAAACGAATCCAGCTTGCCCGTCACCCGGTCGTCGAAGCGGGTGCCCAGCGCGATCAGCAGGTCGCTGCGCTGGAGCGCGGCCACCGCGGACACGGTGCCGTGCATACCGGGCATGCCCATGTTCTGCGGATGGCTGTCGGGAAACGCCCCGCGCGCCATCAGCGTGGTGACCACCGGGATGCCGGTCAGCTCGGCCAGCTGGCGCAGCTCCTCGCTGGCCTCGCCGCGGATCACGCCACCGCCGACGTAGAGCACCGGCTTGCGCGCGGCGGCGATCAGCTTGGCCGCCTCACGCACCTGGCGGCTGTGCGGCTTGGTGTTGGGCTTGTACCCGGGCAGGTCCAGCTGCGGCGGCCAGCTGAACGTGCACTGGCCCTGCAGCACATCCTTGGGGATGTCGACGAGCACCGGACCCGGGCGGCCCGACGAGGCGATGTGGAACGCCTCGGCGATCACCCGCGGGATGTCATCGCCGTTGCGGACCAGGAAGTTGTGCTTGGTGATCGGCATCGTGATGCCGGAGATGTCTGCTTCCTGGAACGCGTCGGTGCCGATCAGCCCGCGCCCGACCTGACCGGTGATCGCCACCACGGGAATGGAGTCCATGTGCGCGTCGGCCAGCGGAGTGACCAGGTTCGTCGCGCCGGGACCCGAGGTCGCCATGCACACCCCGACCTTGCCGGTGGCGTGCGCGTATCCGCTGGCGGCGTGACCCGCCCCCTGCTCGTGGCGGACCAACACGTGGCGCAGCTTCTGCGAGTCGAAAAGCGGGTCATAGACCGGCAACACGGCGCCGCCCGGAATACCGAAGACGACATCGACGTCGAGCACCTCCAGGGCCCGGATCACGGCCTGCGCTCCGGTGAGCTGTTGTGGCTCAATGCGTTCGACCGAGGCAGCGGCGGTCTTGGCGGCAGGTTTCGCGGCGGCGGCAGCGGCGGCCCCGCCGTCGGGCGTGGTCGCCGACTTCTCCGGTGCCCGCGTGGTGGTTGCGCTCACGGTGTCTGTCTTTCTCCTAAATCCTGTGCGGATCTGTGTCTAGGGTCTCAAATCGGTGATCGGGCAAGAAAAAACCCCCGCCAGCTGGGCTGCTGTACGAGGGTCGCGCGTCGATGCTGGTTGCTATGCCCGGCAGCGGGCAAGCGCGGCATCGACGCGCTTCCCAATTACTACGAGCAATCCCGGGGCCTGCATAACCGTCGACGGTAGCCTCTGCACTGGTCACAGGTCAAATTCGGGCCCCGCGAGGGTCGTCACGTTGAAGCGCCTGACCCCGATGGTGCGAAGATGGCCTGGTGAGCTCCCCCGCCGCGCAGAACCCCGTCGTCATCCGGATCTCTCCGATGGCCCATCTGGCGGTCGGGTTCCTGGCGCTGGGCCTGCTGGCGATCGTGATGGCCGGTCCCAGCTGGACGCCGGTGCTGTTCGTCATTCCCGTGCTGTTGTCGGCATACATCGTCCGGTGCCGGACGGTGGCCGACCGCGACACCGTGACCGCGCGGACGTTTCTGGACAGCGAGACCATCCGCTGGGACGACATCGCCGGGCTGCAGTTCGGCAAGGGCACGTCGGCCTACGCCGAACTCAAGGACGGCAGGAAGGTCCGGCTGCCCGCGGTGACGTTCGCGACGCTGCCGCGGCTGACCGCGGCGAGCGGGGGTCGCGTTCCCAACCCTTACGAGTAGGCGCTAGGCCAGCGGGTTGCCGCCGTTGAGCAGCACCCAGATCGCGATGCCGGCGCCGGCCCCCAGGATCAGCGCGACGAATGACCCGACGAACGGCCGTCGCGCCCAACCGCGTGCGGCGTCGAGGCCGTATCTGCCGGGGCCGGCCAGGATGATGACCGCGACGGCGACGCCGACGAACACCTGGTACTCGTGGCCGTCGGTGAGGAACGCCGCCAGCCGGGCCTCTTCGTGGGCGACCATCGCCTCGGCCAGCACCCCGGTGACCAGATAGGCCAGCGCAGCGGCCGCCGCGACCGGGGTGAACAAGCCGAGCACCAGCAGCACCCCGACGGCGATCTGACCGAAGGTGGACACGTAGGTCAGGATGTCGGGGTACTGGAAGCCGAGCGTGGCCAGTTCGTCCTTCCAGCCGTCCAGGCCGGGGCCGTCCCACAGCCCGAACGCCTTCTGCAGTCCGTGCGTGATGAACAGCACGCCCACCGCAACCCGCAGCAGCAGCAGGCCGAGGTCCTGGGTGCCCCGACGGTCGCCGGGACCGGACACCCCGGGCTCCACCGCGGCCGGTTCGGGTGAATACGGGGCCGCATGCCGACCCCCGGGCTGCACATACGGAAGCGGTTCGGGGTCGTTGAGCAGCGCGAAGCCCGGGGTCACCGACGCCGAGCCGCCCGAGTCGTAGTGCGGGATCGTGGTGGTTTCGAAATCCCCTGCGTAGTTGGCTGACGGCAGATCGTCTTCGGGGTCGACCAGGCTCGCCGACACGGGCCGCCCAGCCGCGTCGTCGGGCCGCTGCCAGGCGCGTGGGTCTTGGGGTTGACTGGTCACGTTGCCCAGAGTAAGTGCTAGCCACCACCGAACCGGGGATTGGCGCGGTGCTTTCGGCGCTTATTCGCCGCGTTCGCACCGCCGCACCGACCGGTGTGCGTGGCGCGGATCGGCGAATGATCCGTAACCTGGCTCGCATGAAACTGCGCGCGCCGATGCGAGGTGTGGTCGCCGTCGTGTGCGCGGCGTTGCTGGTCGGGTCCGGCTGCGCCCGGTTCGACGAGGCGCAGTCGCAGCCGTTCACCACCGAGCCGGAGCTGGCGCCGGGGCCGACGACCACGCCGACGCCTCCGCCGCCGCTGCCGCCGAAACCGTTCCCGAAGGCCTGCCCGGCCCCCGGGGTCATGCAGGGCTGCCTGGAGAGCACCAGCGGTCTGATCATGCTGCCCGACAGCCAGTCCGCGCTGGTGGCCGAACGCACCACCGGCGCTGTGAAAGAGGTGTCGGTGCGGGCCGAACCGAAGGTCAAGGCCACCCTCCCGGTGGACGGGTCCGGTGACGGCGGGTTGATGGACATCGCGTTGTCGCCGACGTACAGCCAGGACCGGCTGATGTATGCCTACGTCAGCACGCCCACCGACAACCGGGTGATCCGCATCGCCGACGGCGACATTCCCAAGCCGATCCTCACCGGCATCCCCAAGGGCGCGGTCGGCAACACGGGCTCGCTGATCTTCACCAGCCCCACCACGTTGCTCGTGCAGACCGGAGACGCCGGAAACCCGGCCGACGCGGCCAACCCGGCGTCGATGGCGGGCAAGGTGTTGCGCATCGAGCAGCCCACGACCGTCGACCAGGCGCCGACGACGACCGCGCTGTCGGGCATGGGTTCGGCCGGCGGGATGTGCATCGACCACTCCGACGGCTCGCTCTACGTCACCGACCGCACCCCGACTGCGGATCGGCTGCAGCGCATCACCAAGGACTCCAAGATCTCGACGGTGTGGACGTGGCCGGACCGCCCCGGCGTGGCGGGGTGCGCGGCGCTGGACGGCACCGTGCTGGTGAACCTCGTCAACACCAAGCAGACCGTCGCGGTCCGGATGGCCCCGGACACCGGCGCGGTCACCGGCGATCCCGAGGTGGTGCGGCAGGACCAGCACGGGCACGCGTGGGCGCTGGCGCTGGCACCGGACGGCAACGTGTGGGGCGCGACGGTCAACAAGACCGCAGGCGGCGCGGAGAAGCTCGACGACGTCGTCTTCCCGTTGTTCCCGCAGGGCGGCGGGTTCCCGCGCCGCAACGCGGACAACACCTGATCGCGCAGCGCTGCAACGTCTTTCAGCCCTCGACCAGACGCAAACCGATGATGCCGACGACGATCACGGCGAGAAACGCCACCCGGGCCACACTCAGCGACTCACCCAGCAGCACGATCCCCGCCATCGCCACGCCCACCGCGCCGATGCCCACCCAGACCGCGTAGCCAGTGCCTGCGGGCAGGTGGCGAAGCGCCACGGTGAGCAGGATGAAGCTCAGCAGCGCCGCGACAACGCCGATCACGCTGGGCCATAGCCGGGCGAAACCCTCGGACTGTTTGAGCGCGATGGCCCAGACGATCTCGAGCAGCCCGGCGACAACCAATATCGGCCACGCCATCACGGTCAGGCGTTCGTTCCACCGTCGACGGTCAGCACCGCGCCGGTGATATTGGATGCGCCGGCACTCGCCAGGAACGCGACCGAGTCCGCGACATCTGCGGCTGCGGCATACCGGCCGAGGGCACTCAACGCGCGTTGTTCGTCGGCTCCGGCGGCGTCGGCGGGATTCATGTCGGTGTCGGTGGAACCGGGCTGTACGAGGTTGACCGTGATGTTCCGGCTCCCGAGGTCGCGCGCCAGGCCCTTGGTGAACCCGATGAGCGCGGCCTTGCTCATCGAATACAACGTGACACCCGGAAATGGCACTCGCTCAGCCAGATTGCTTCCGATGCTGATGATGCGGCCGCCATCAGGCATGTGTCGCACCGCGGCTTGGCTGGCGAGATACACCGCGCGGGCGTGGATGGCCAGCGTGCGGTCGACCTCCTCGACCGACACCGTGTCGATCGGTCCGAAAGGAAACACTCCGGCGTTGTTGACCAGGATGTCGAGCCGGCCGAACGCGGTGCCGGTCTGCTCGACGGCCGCCACCACGTCGTCGGCCGAGGCGCTGTCGGCCCTTATCGCCAGGCCGCGAACACCGCGTGAGGCGAGACCGTCGACCACCTCCTGGGCCCGACGCTCGGATCGGGCATAGGTGACGGCGACGTCCGCGCCCAGCTCGCCGAGCCGGGTCGCGATGGCGGCCCCGATCCCCCTGCTTCCGCCTGTGACCAAGGCCGTTCTTCCCGTTAAACCTGCCATCGCCCTCTCTTTTCTGTAACGTTCGATACATAATTGATTGCGCTTCGTATACTTGTCAAGAGTTTTATATCGTTCGATACAGAAAGGTGGTGCGGCATGGCGTCACGCGGCAGACCCCGCACGTTCGATCGCACCGAGGCCCTGGAACACGCCATGGAGGCGTTCTGGCAACACGGCTATGAGGGTGCGTCGATGAGCGACCTGACCGCTTCGATGGGGATCAACTCACCGAGCTTGTATGCGGCGTTCGGCTCCAAAGAGCAGCTGTTTCGCGAGGCCGTGGCGCATTATGACCAAACCCTGGGTGCCACCGCGGCCGCCGAGTTGCGCGACAGGCCCACCGCTCAGGAGGCCATCGCAGCGGTGCTGCGACACCACGCGGCGGTGTTCTGCGATCCCGACAAACCACGCGGCTGCATGATCGTGCTGGCCGCCACCACCTGCACCGAACGCACCCGCTCGATACACGAGCACCTTGCGGAGTTGCGGATCGCGACCGAGGACGCGTTTCGCGCCCGCATCGAGCGCGGGATCGCCGACGGCGACGTGCCCGCCGGCACCGACGCCGCAACGGTCGCTGCGTTCTACAACACCGTCAACCACGGAATGGCGATTCAGGCCCGCGACGGCGCGGATCAAACCAAGATCGCGGCCATCGCCGAGGCCGCAATCGCGTCCTGGGACAGCATCATTCGCGCCGACTAGGCCGGCCGCGAAATCGCTAGCTGCAGGCGGCGAGAACCAGCTCGCGGACGCGGGCCGCGTCGGCCTGGCCCTTGGTGGCCTTCATGACGGCGCCGACGATCGCACCCGCTGCCTGCACCTTGCCGCCGCGGATCTTCTCGACGACGTCGGGGTTGGCGGCCAGCGCCTCGTCGACGGCGGCCTGCAACGCGGAGTCGTCGCGCACGACCTCGAGGCCACGGTCGGCCATGACCTGCTCGGGTTCGCCCTCGCCGGCGAGCACACCCTCGACCACCTCACGGGCCAGCTTGTTCGACAGCTTGCCGTCATCGACGAGCTTGACCACCGCGGCCACCTGCGCGGGCGTGATCGGCAAGTCGGACACGGCCACCCCATCTTCATTGGCCTTCTGTACCAGGAAGTTGCCCCACCACGCCCTGGCGGCCTCGCTGGACGCGCCCTGTTCGACGGTGGCCGCGATCAGGTCGAGCGCGCCGATGTTGACCAGGTCGCGCATCACCTCGTCGGAGACCCCCCACTCCTCCTGGATGCGCTTGCGCGTCACCCAGGGAAGCTCGGGGATGGTCTTGCGCAGCCGCTCGACGAGTTCGGCGTCGGGCGCCACCGGCTCCAGGTCGGGCTCGGGGAAGTACCGGTAGTCCTGCGCGGTCTCCTTGCTGCGGCCGGGCGAGGTGTAGCCGTCCTCGTGAAAGTGCCTGGTTTCCTGGATGACTCGACCGCCCGATTCGAGAACCGCTGCCTGACGGCGCATCTCGTAGCGGACCGCCACCTCGACGCTCTTCAACGAGTTGACGTTCTTGGTCTCGGTGCGGGTACCGAACTCGGCCTGCCCGATCGGCTTCAACGAGACGTTGGAGTCACAGCGCATCGAACCCTGATCCATGCGCACATCCGATACACCCAGGCCGCGCAACAGGTCTCGCAGAGCGGTCACGTAGGCGCGGGCGATCTCGGGGGCGCGGGCGCCGGCACCCTCGATCGGTTTGGTGACGATCTCGATCAGCGGCACGCCGGACCGGTTGTAGTCGATCAACGACGTGGTTGCACCTTCGATGCGGCCGGTGTCGCTGCCGATGTGGGTCAGCTTGCCGGTGTCCTCTTCCATGTGCGCACGTTCGATGTCGACCCGCCAGGTGCTGCCGTCGTCGAGCGGGACGTCGAGATGGCCGTTGATCGCGATCGGCTCGTCGTACTGGCTGATCTGATAGTTCTTGGGCATGTCCGGATAGAAGTAGTTCTTCCGGGCGAACCGGCACCACGGCACGATCTCGCAGTTGAGGGCCAACCCGATGCGGATCGCCGATTCGACGGCCTGCTGGTTGAGCACGGGCAGCGAGCCGGGTAGCCCCAGGCACACCGGGCACACCTGGGTGTTGGGTTCGGCGCCGAACCTGTTGGCGCAGCCGCAGAACATCTTCGTCGCCGTCGACAACTCGACGTGCACCTCGAGGCCGAGCACCGGCTCGTAGCGGGCAATCACGTCGTCGTAATCGAGCAGTTCGGAAGCGGCGACAGTCATGGCAGCGAGTCTAGTGGGGGGCCGGTCAGCCCAGTTTTGGGTGCACGCCGGGAATCAGGCCCGCTGCCGCGGACATCCGCTGCAGCAGCTGCAGCACATCCTCGCGCTCGGCCGCCGTCAACGTCGCGGTGATCTCGTCCTCCTGCGCGCGGCCCACCGCGTCGAGTTCCGGTAGCAGCTCGCGGGCCTTGTCGGTCAGCGTCACGGCGAACGCCCGGCGATCGCCCGGGTGCGGCATCCGCTTCACCAGGCCCTGCTCCTCCAGCCTGTCCACCACCGTCACCATCACGTTGCGGTGAATACCGAGCTGCGCGGACAGCTGGCGCTGAGACTGGCCGTCGTCGGCGGACAGCGCCTTGAGCACCGCGTAGGTCCGAGGCTCGACACCGAACGGTTCCAGCCGGCGCACGAAGTCCTCGGCGAGGTAGACGCCGAGCTGAGAAAGCAGGAACGGGATGCGTTCGTGTAGTGCGCCGATGCCCCTCGAGCGCTCGTCCATGCGCAGACACTAGCACTCACGGTGATAGTCACCTACGGTGATAATCACAGACAATGACTAGTTAGGAGCGCTATGCACATCGCGATCTTCGGGGCCAACGGCCCGACCGGCCGACTGGTGACCCAACGGGTGCTCGAGGCAGGCCACTCGGCCGTCGCGGTCACGCGGCGACCGCGCGACTTCCCGCTCACCGACGACCGACTGACCGTGGCGGGCGCCGACGCGAAAGACGCCGCGGCGGTCGCCGACGTCGTCGCCGGGACCGACGCGGTGGTGTCGAGCCTGGGTGTGCCGTTCAGCCTGCGACCGATCGACACGTACTCCGTCGGCGTCGAGAACATCGTCGCGGCCATGCACGCCAGCAGGGTGCGGCGGCTGGTCGTGGTGAGTTCGACGGGCGCCCACCACTACCCCGGCCGTGTCGATCCCCCATTCGCGTTGCGGATCGTCGAACCCATCATCACCCGCACCATCGGCAAGAGCACCTACGACGATCAGCGCCGCATGGAGGACATCGTGACCCACAGCGGACTCGATTGGACGGTGGTGCGGCCGTCGGGGCTGTTCGATCTTCCGGTACCGACCAATTACGTTGCCGGAGAAGTGAATCCGGTGGGCGCGTTCACCGCGCGTATCGACCTGGCCGACTATGTGACGCGGCTCGCCGCCGACACGACCACCGCGAAAAAGACCGTCGTCGTCTCCACCACCGAGCAGGTGCCCACGATGTGGCAGATGATCCGCCGCGAAGCCGTCACGAGCGCCTGATCCATCGGCGCGACCCGGCAGGGACTCAGCCGAAGAACTCCGCGGCGTCGTCATATCGGCTCTGCGGCACCAGCTTCAGTCTGCGGGTGGCGTCGGCGAGCGGAACCCGGCCGATCTCCTGGCCGCGCAGCGAGACCATCATCCCGTACTCGCCCGCGTGCGCGGCGTCGGCGGCGTTGACGCCGAAGCGGGTGGCCAGCACGCGGTCGAACGGCGTCGGCGTGCCACCGCGCTGCACATGTCCCAGCACGGTCACCCGCACCTCTTTGTTGATGCGCTTCTCGACCTCGACACCCAGTTGTTGCGCGACGCCGGTAAACCGCTCGTGGCCGAACTCGTCGAGTCCGCCCTCGCGCAGCTGCATCGTGCCCTCGGCGGGTTTGGCGCCCTCGGCGACCACGCAGATGAAGTGCGAATCGCCCCGCACGAAGCGGGCTTTGATCAGCCGGCAGACCTCCTCGACGTCGAAGGGTTGCTCGGGGATCAGCGTCATGTGCGCCCCCGAGGCCAGGCCCGCGTTGAGCGCGATCCAGCCGGCGTGCCGACCCATCACCTCGACCAGCATCACGCGCTGATGCGATTCGGCGGTGCTGTGCAGCCGGTCGATGGCCTCGCTGGCGACGCCGAGCGCGGTGTCGTGGCCGAATGTCACGTCGGTGCAGTCGATGTCGTTGTCGATGGTCTTGGGGACACCGACCACCGGCACGTTCTCCTCGGACAGCCAGTGCGCCGCCGTGAGCGTCCCTTCGCCGCCGATCGGGATGAGCACGTCGATGCCGTTGTCGTCGAGCGTCTGCTTGATCTGGTCCAGCCCGGCGCGCAACTTCTCGGGATGCACCCGGGCGGTGCCCAGGATGGTGCCGCCCTTGGCCAGCAGCCGATCGTTGCGGTCGTCGTTGGCCAGCTGGACGCGCCGGTTCTCCAGCAGGCCGCGCCAACCGTCCTGAAATCCGACGACGGAGGATCCGTACCGCACGTCGCAGGTGCGCACGACCGCCCGGATCACCGCGTTCAACCCGGGACAGTCGCCACCGCCAGTGAGAACTCCGATCCGCATGGTTCCTATCCTCCCCGAGCGGACGGTTGTTTGCGCCCCTACTCGACGTTTGCGTACAACTGCCGTGCGCTCGGCGTTAGATGGCCGACGGCAACGGGCCCCGCGCGGCCTCGTACGCGGCGCCGACGCGGTAGAGCCGGTCGTCGGCCAGCGCGGGCGCCATGATCTGCAGCCCGACGGGCAGGTTGTCGTCGGAGGACAGCCCCGAGGGCACCGACATCCCGCAGTGGCCCGCGAGGTTCAGCGGCAGCGTGCACAGATCGAACAGATACATCGCCAGCGGGTCGTCGACCTTCTCCCCCAGACCGAACGCGGTGGTCGGGGTCGTCGGCGAGATCAGCACGTCGACGCGCTGGTAGGCCTCGTCGAGGTCGCGGGCGATCAACGTGCGCACCTTCTGCGCGTGGTTGTAGTAGGCGTCGTAGTAGCCCGCCGACAGCGCGTAGGTACCGATCATGATGCGCCGCTTGACTTCCGGGCCGAAGCCCGCCGCGCGCGTCAACGCCATGACCTCTTCGGCGCTGTGTGTGCCGTCGTCGCCGACCCGCACGCCGTAACGCATGCCGTCGAACCGCGCGAGGTTCGACGACACCTCCGAGGGCAGGATCAGGTAGTAGGACGACAGCGAGTAGTCGAGGTGCGGGCAGTCCACCTCGGTCACCTCGGCACCCAGCTCGGTCAGCTGACTCACCGCGGCGTTGAACGACTCCAGCACCCCGGGCTGATAGCCGTCGCCGCGCAGCTGGCGCACCACGCCGATCCGCACGCCCTTGAGGTCACCGCTCGCGCCGGCGCGCGCCGCGCCCACCACGTCGGGAATCTCGGCGTCGAGGGACGTGGAGTCGCGCCGGTCGTGCCCGGCGATCAGCTGATGCAGCAGCGCGGTGTCAAGGACGGTGCGCGCGCACGGCCCACCCTGATCGAGCGACGACGCGCACGCCACCAGCCCGTACCGCGACACCGTCCCGTACGTCGGCTTCACCCCGACGGTCGCGGTCAGCGCCGCGGGCTGACGGATCGACCCGCCGGTGTCGGTGCCGATGGCCAGCGGCGCCTGAAAAGCCGCGAGCGCCGCCGCGCTGCCGCCACCGGATCCCCCCGGCACCCGCTCGACGTTCCACGGGTTGCGGGTCGGGCCGTAGGCGGAGTTCTCGGTGGAGCTGCCCATCGCGAACTCGTCCATGTTGGTCTTGCCCAGGATCGGGATGCCCGCCGCGCGCAGCCGCATCGTCACCGTCGCGTCGTACGGCGACTGCCAGCCCTCCAGGATCTTGGACCCGCAGGTGGTGGGCATGTCGGTCGTGGTGAACACGTCCTTCAACGCCACCGGGACCCCGGCCAGCGGGGACGGCAGGTCCTCCCCGGCGGCCACCGCGGCGTCGACGCGCGCCGCCGCGGCCAGCGCGCGGTTCTCCGCGACGTACAGGAACGCGTGGTAGCGCTCGTCGGTGGCGGCGATCTGATCGAGGCAGGCCCGGGTGACCTCCGCCGAGGACACCTCCTTGGTCGCGATCTTGTCGGCCAGCGTCGCCGCGTCCATCCGGATCAGCTCGTTCATTCGGGCTCCCCGAGGATGCGCGGCACGCCGAACCGGCCGTCGACGGCGTTGGGCGCCGCCGCCAGGGCCTCCCCCTGGCTCAGCGACGGCTGAACCTCGTCGGGCCGAAACACGTTGACGTCCTTGAGCGGGTTGTCCGTGGCTGCGACGCCGGTGACGTCGACGGCCTGGATCTGGCTGACGTGGCCGATGATGGCGTCCAACTGACCGGCGAAGCTGTCCAGCTCGTCATCGGTCAGGGCCAGCCGGGCCAGGCGCGCGAGGTGAGCCACCTCGTCTCGAGAGATCTTCGACACGACTTGCAAGCCTAATGGGTGACGGACTGGTGGCGTCCGTCGCGTCGCGGTGGCTAGCTTTGCCTCGTGATCACGTCAATCCACACGCTGATCTACTCCGACGACGCACCCGCGACCCGCGCGTTCCTGCGCGATGTCCTCGGGCTGCGGTACGTCGAGGACTCCGGGTCCGGACCGGGCTGGCTCATCTTCAAGACCGGCCCCGGCGAGCTGGGCGTGCACCCGACATCCGGCACTTACGAGGGTGGGTCGTACTCGCACCCGAGGCACCACATGATTGCGCTGATGTGCGACGACATCCATCAAACCGTCACAGACCTGTCCGCGAAGGGGGCGAAGTTCTCGGGCGAGGTCGAGGACATGGGTTTCGGTCGCGGCGTCCAACTCGAAGTGCCGGGCGCCGACCCGATCCTGCTGTACCAACCGAGTCACCCGCTCGCCTACGATCTCTGACCCGCGCACGGGCCAACTCCGGAATGCCGAGGACCCGAGGCTGTGTAACAGTGTGCGCGTGCCTTCGTATCTGCTACGGGTCCAGCTGGAGGACCGCCCGGGCAGCCTCGGCGGGCTCGCCGTGGCGCTCGGCTCGGTGGGCGCTGACATTCTGTCGCTCGACGTGGTCGAACGCGGGTCGGGGATCGCGATCGACGATCTGGTCGTCGAGCTGCCACGCGGGTCGATGCCCGACATGCTGATCACCGCCGCCGAGAAGATCGACGGCGTGCACGTCGACTCCGTTCGTCCGCACACCGGGCTGCTGGAGGCCCACCGCGAGCTGGAGCTCATCGACCACGTCGCGGCGGCGCCCGCCAAGACCAAGCTGCAGGTGCTCGTCGACGAGGCGCCCCGGGTGCTGCGGGTCGGGTGGGCGTCGGTGATCCGGCTGGCCGAATCGGGACCGCAGCGCGTCGTCGGAAGCGCGGGAGCACCCGAAACGCCGACGGTCGAGACGCCATGGCTGCCGCTCGAGCGCGCCGAGGCGTTGGACGGGGCCGCCGACTGGGTGCCCAGCCTGCTGCGTGAGATGAACACCACGCTGGCCGCCGCCCCGCTCGGCGACCCCCGCACCGCGCTGGTGGTCGGGCGGCCGGGCGGACCGCAGTTCCGGCCGTCGGAGGTGGCGCGGCTGGGCTATCTGGCGGGCATCGTCGCGACGATTCTGCGCTGAGTCGGCGCGCGTCATCGGCTGTTAACGTGGGCTGATATCCGCTTGACGCACCGCCGCACGCCGTACGGAAGGGTTCCGCGTGGACACGCTGCTGATCGTGCTCGCCATCGTCTTGCTCGCCGCGGCGGTCATCGTGCTGATCGTGGCGCTGCGTCGCCCGAAGAACACCGAAACCGGCACAGCCCGCCAGGATCCGCTCGAGTTCGCCGCGGCCATGCCGCAGTTCGGCCCCCGCCAGCTTGGGCCGGGCGCGATCGTCTCCCACGGCGGTCTGGACTACGTCGTGCGCGGTTCGGTCACGCTGCGGCAAGGCCCGTTCGTCTGGTGGGAGCATCTGCTCGAGGGCGGTGGCGAACCGGTGTGGTTCAGCGTGGAAGAGGATGAGGGCCGGCTGGAACTGGTGATGTGGCAGCGGCGCAAGGACCTCACGCTCGCCCCCGACGGCCCGCTCGAGGTGGACGGCGTCTCCTACCGGGAGATCGAGCGGGGACGCGCGTCGTTCACCACCGAGGGCACCACGGGCCTGCCCGCCGGCGGCGAAATGGAATTCGTCGACTACGCCGACGCCGGTGAGACGTCGTTCCTGGGGTTCGAGCGGTGGGCGGCGGACATGCCGTGGGAGGTCTCCGCCGGAAAGCCCGTGCAGCCAGGTGAATTGACCGTCTATCCGGCCCCGCCGCCGAGCGCTTAGGAACCTCGTTGCCCCTGCACCGCCTGGCCGTCAGCCCAGCCGACGTCTCCGGGGCCGGGCTGCGGCTGGTACTCAACGCTGCCGCACCGTCGCCGCTTGCCGTTTGCCGGTTGGCCCACCCCGGCGGCGGTGAACTCGTCCTCGGGGTGCTCGGCGCCTCCCACGTCGTCACCGTTGCCCATGCGAAATCCTCGTTCTCCGAGGAGGTTTCGTGTACCGCCGCGGCTCCCACGCCGTTGCCGGGTCGTGCCGTCGCGCCCGGCTACCTGCTCGAATCGCGGCACGAGACGCGCGATGAGACGAGTTTCCGTGCGCTGGCGCGACTGCTGCGGGCACGCTGCGCGGAGCGCACCGGCTGGCTCGGAGGCGCATTTCCCGGCGACGACGCCGCGCTGACGGCGCTGGCCGCCGAACCCGACGGCGACGGGTGGCGCTGGCGCACCTGGCATTTGTATCCGCACCCCACCGGTGGCGGCACGGTCGTGCAGACGAACAGTCGGTGGCAGCCGTGAGCCGCACCGCCCTGTTCTGGCTCGCCGGCGGTCTGGGCCTCGGCGGCATCGTCTGCCTGATCCTCGGCATCTCGATGCTGCCCGACATCCGAACCCATGTGGCCGAGAACTACCCCGCGTATTCGCATGGCGCACAGGCCACGAACTACGAATGCACGGGCTCACCCGCCGAAGTGGCCGACCGTTTGGCGAACTACAAGAGCCCGGAGGCCCGCGCCACCGACCGCGGCTCGGAGTACCTGCGCTACAACGACGACATCGTGATCGTCGGACCAGACGGCAACCGCCCGTGCACGATTCGTGTCGAGGACGTCAACGCCCGCTACAGCCACGGCGGTTTCATCTTCCTGGGGCCCGGGTTCTTCCCCGGGTCCCCGGCGGGCGGTGCGGGCGGTAGCCCTGGCGGCCCGGGTGGGTCGAAATGACGCCCGCACCAACGCTGATCAGTAAGGAGATTTGATGAACCTCGAAATACGAGCAGCCGTCGTCGAATTCGGCACCATCAGCGGTGAGAACCTGGCGCAGAACGTCATTGCCGCGCTGTTGTACTTCGCGGTCGGCGTCGTCGTGCTGGGCGCCGGATTCCTCATGGTGGATCTGCTGACGCCCGGGAACCTGCGGCACATGGTGTTCGTCGAGCGGCGGCCCAACGCCGTCGCCGTCGCCTGCGGCATGTACGCCGCGCTGGCCACCGTGGTCGCCACCGCGATCGTGAGCAGCTCCAACGAGTTGGGCCAGGGGCTGGTGGACGCCGCGGTCTACGGACTGGTCGGTGTGGTGCTGCAGGGGCTGGCGCTCGTCGTGCTCGAAGTCGTCGTGCCGGGGCGCTTCCGCGATCTCATCGCCGATGAACGACTACATCCCGCGGCCATCGCCACCGCCGTGACGCTGCTGGCCGTGGGAGGGGTGAACGCCGCCGCGTTGTCATGACGGCGACCGAGTCCGCACCCGATCCGGCGCCGCAGGCCGGTTCGACGACGCGCTGGCGGGCGGTTCTGCTCGCGGCGGTGGCGGCGTGCGCGGCGTGCGGCCTCGTCTACGAACTGGCGCTGCTGACGCTGTCGGCCAGCCTGCACGGCGGCGGCATCGTCGCGATGTCGCTGATCGTGGCGGGCTACGTCGCCGCGCTCGGGGCGGGGGCGCTGCTGGTCAAACCGTTCCTGGGCCGAGCGGCCATCACGTTCATCGCCGTCGAGACGTTGTTGGCGGTGATCGGCGGGCTTTCCGCGGCAGCGCTGTATGTGGCGTTCGCATTCATCGGCGGTTCGGTGTGGGTGCTGGTGGTGGGCACCCTGCTGATCGGCAGTCTGGTGGGCGCCGAGGTGCCGCTGCTGATGACGCTGCTGCAGCGCGGCCGGATATCCGGCGCGGCCGACACCGGACGGGTGCTGGCCAACCTGAACGCCGCCGACTATTTCGGCGCGCTGATCGGCGGCCTCATCTGGCCGTTCATCCTGTTGCCGCAGCTGGGCATGATCCGCGGTGCCGCGGCCACCGGCATCATCAACGTGGTCGCCGCGGCGGTGGTGGCGGTGTTCCTGCTGCGCCGCATCGTCAGCGCACGCGAATTCGCCACGGCGTTGACCGTTTTGGCTGCCGCCCTGGCGTTACTGGTGACGCTCCTGGTGCGCGCCGACGGCATCGAGACGTCGACACGTCAACGGCTGTACGCCGATCCGATCGTCGCGCTCGAACGCTCGCCATACCAGGAGATCGTCGTGACCCGCCGCGGCGGGGATATCCGGCTGTATCTCGATGGCGGACTTCAGTTTTCGAGCCGCGACGAATACCGCTACACCGAGAGTATCGTCTATCCGGCGCTCGGTGACGGAGCGGGCTCGGTCCTGATCCTCGGCGGCGGTGACGGCCTGGCCGCCCGCGAAGTGCTACGCCAGCCCGGCGTCGAGACCATCGTGCAGGTCGAGTTGGATCCCGCGGTGGTGCAGCTGGCGCGCACCACGCTGCGCGAGGTGAACGCCGGCGCGCTCGACGACCCGCGCGTGAAGGTCGTCATCGACGACGCGATGCGCTGGCTGCGCGAGCCGCCGCCCGACCTCACGCCGCGGGGAGGTTTCGACGCGGTCATCGTCGACCTGCCCGATCCGGACACCCCGGTCCTGGGCCGGTTGTACTCGGTGGAGTTCTACGCGCTGATCCGCCGGGTGCTGGCCGACGGAGGCCTGATGACGGTGCAGGCCGGCAGCCCGTTCGCGACCCCAACGGCGTTCTGGCGCACGGTCTCCACGATCGGCGCGGCCGGATACGCCGTCACGCCCTATCACGTGCACGTCCCGACGTTCGGCGACTGGGGAATGGTGCTGGCCCGCCGCGGCCCCGCCCCGCCGGCGCCGACGATCCCCGTGGACGCGCCGCTGCTGCGATTCCTCGATCAGCAGGTGCTCGACGCCGCCACGGTGTTCGGCGGCGACATCCGCCCGCAGTGGCTGGAGCCGTCGACACTGGACCACCCGCGCATCGTCGACGACATGCGCAAGGGCTACCGGTGAGCGTCAGCCGCCCGCCGGGACCGGATAGCGGTCATTGACGTCGGCGCTGGTGTCCTTGCGCGCGCAGTGGGCGCAACAGAAGATCGCCTCCGGGGTTTCGACGCCGTGGCCGAGAATCCGGCAGCCGCAGTGGGCGCATTCGGGCGCGAGTTTCGCGGCGGCGCATTCGATGCTGTCGAACGTCGCGCTCTCACCGTCGCCCCACGTGACAGTGAACGCTTTGTCGTACTCGTTGCCGCAGGTATCGCAGATTGCCATCAGACACTCCTTGTCGCTCGCCCATCCGGGTGCCCGGTGAGCGGCGATGACAAACGCCCGCGGTCGCCCCGCCCCCCGCGCCGAGAAATGAAATGGCGAATTCGTCTCGCACTTTCCCGCCCGTTTGTCCCTTTCGGCACAGAAAAACGGGTCAGACGGCGTCGGGGCCGCCGTCCAGCAGCCGCCGGAAACCGTCCTCGTCGAGGATCGGCACGCCGAGTTCGACGGCCTTGTCGTACTTGGAGCCCGGTGAATCGCCGACCACCACGTAGGCGGTCTTCTTCGACACCGACCCGGCCGCTTTGCCGCCGCGCGCGACGATGGCTTCTTTGGCCTCGTCGCGCGAGAACCCGCTCAGCGACCCGGTGACGACGATCGACAACCCCTCGAGGTTCCGCTCGATGCTCTCGTCGCGTTCGTCGGCCATCCGCACCCCCGCGGCCCGCCACTTGTCCACGATCGCGCGGTGCCAGTCGACCTTGAACCATTCGGTGATCGCCGCGGCGATCGTCGGGCCGACGCCCTCGACCGCGGCCAGCCGTTCCTCCGAGGCCTCCATGATCGCCTCCAGGCTGCCGAACTCGGTGGCCAGCGCGCGTGCCGCCGTCGGGCCCACATGCCGAATGGACAGCGCGACCAGAACCCGCCACAGCGGACGGGACTTGGCCTCGTGCAGGTTCACCAGCAACCGCTTGCCGTTGGCCGACAATTTGCCGTCCTTGGTCCGGAAAAGCTCGGTGCGCAACAGGTCTTCGCTGCCGAGGCTGAACAGGTCGCCTTCGTCGGTGATCACACCGCTCTGCAGCAGCGCGACGGCCGCTTCATAGCCCAGCCCCTCGATGTCCAGCGCGCCGCGGCTGGCGAGGTGAAACACCCGCTCGCGCAGTTGCGCCGGACAGGACCGGGTGTTGGGACAGCGGATGTCGGCGTCACCCTCCTTGGCCGGGGCGAGCTTGGTGCCACACTCCGGACACGTTGTGGGCATGACGAATTCGCGCTCGGAGCCGTCGCGCAGATCGACGACCGGGCCCAGCACCTCCGGGATCACGTCGCCGGCTTTGCGGATCACCACGGTGTCGCCGATCAACACCCCCTTGCGTTTGACCTCCGAGGCGTTGTGCAGCGTGGCCTGACTGACCGTCGAGCCGGCGATCTTGACCGGTTCCATCCAGGCGTACGGCGTCACCCGGCCGGTCCGGCCCACGTTGACCTTGATGTCGAGCAGCTTGGTCTGCGCCTCCTCGGGCGGATACTTGTAGGCGACCGCCCACCGCGGCGCCCGCGAGGTCGAACCGAGCCGGCGCTGCAGCGCCACTTCGTCGACTTTGACCACCACACCGTCGATCTCGTGATCGATTTCGTGGCGGTGTTCGCCCCAGTACGCGATGACCTCGGTGACGGCGTCCATACCCTGCACCCGCGAGGCGCGCTCGGGAGCCGGCAACCCCCAAGCGCCCAGCGCGCGGTAGGCCTCGGACAGCGACGTCGGGCGAAAACCCTCGACGTGACCGATGCCGTGGCAGATCATCCGCAGCTTGCGACGCGCCGTCACGGCCGGGTTCTTCTGCCGAAGCGACCCGGCGGCGCTGTTTCTGGGGTTGGCGAACGGCGGCTTCCCCACGGCGACCAGGCCCGCGTTGAGCTCTTCGAAGTCGGCGATCCGGAAGAACACCTCGCCGCGCACCTCCAGCACGCTCGGCAGCGGGAATTCCTTGGCGCTCGTGAGCTTTTCGGGAACGTCGCCGATGGTCCGGGCGTTGAGGGTGACGTCCTCGCCGGTGCGGCCGTCGCCGCGGGTAACCGCGCGAACCAGCCGGCCGTCGCGGTACACCAGCGACAACGCCACCCCGTCGATCTTGAGCTCGCACATAAAGTGCGCGTCCTCGCCGATCTCACCCTTGATCCGCGCGAACCAGGCGGCCAGTTCCTCCGGGGTGAAGACGTTGTCCAGGCTGAGCATCCGCTCCAGGTGCTCGACGGGGGTGAAGTCGGTGGCGAAACCTGCGCCGCCGACCAGCTGCGTCGGCGAGTCGGGGGTGCGCAGCTCCGGATGCTCCTCCTCCAGCGCCTCCAGCTCCCGGAACAGCTCGTCGAACTCGGCGTCGGAGATGATCGGCGCGTCGCGGATGTAATAGCGGAACTGGTGCTCACGCACCTCCTCGGCGAGTTCCTGCCAGCGGCGCCGCACATCGGCGTCGGCGTCCTCGACCTGCTCGGCCAGCGTCGTCTCGGGATCCGGGTTCGCCTTCGTGCTCACCCTCGCAGGCTAATGCAGACGGCCGACATCGCCCGCGCGGCTCCGCGGGTTCGACCGCCGCCTTCCAGCGCCTTCCAGACCGACGCTTTGGCTGATTTGCCCCCGCCGAATCGACCATTGCGTCGGTGTCGCGCGATGCCAGCTCACGCCCGGGGCGGCTACCCTGCATGCCGCACCCGATCACGTTCCGCGACGACGACCTCGGGTTGGCGCAGGTGCGCGAGATCGCGATGGGCTTCCCCGAGCCGCCAAAGCCACTAATTCAGCGGCCTACTAGAACACGACGCGGATCGGTCCGTCACCTTCGGGTACCGCCTGACAGGTGAGCACGTAGCCCTCAGCGACGTCCTGGTCATCGAAGATCTCGTTGCGACGCATGGACACGTTTCCCTCCTCGAGCACGGCTTGGCATGAGCCGCACTTACCCTCGAGGCACAAGAAGGGCACGTCCACGCCCTTGGCACGCAGAACGTCGACCAAGGTTCGGTCCCGCGGCCACAGCACCTTGTGCGTTTCCCCGTCAAGCTCCACTTCGGTTGGTACCCCGCACTGCTTATCGACGATCCCTGTTGCGACCGCCGGGCGGCCCGACTCCTCGAACGGATTCCCGCTCAACGAGGCGAATACTTCGCGGTGGATCTGTCGGTGTGCCATCCCCGCGGCCTGCAGCGCTTCGGTGACGCCATCCATGAAAGGCGTTGGTCCACACACAAAAGCCTGGTGTCCGCCGCGGCGCCCCGCCAGTTCACGGATAGCCCCGGCGTCGGGAAGGCCTTGCACCGACTCCAGCCAGTGGATCACCTCCAACCGGTCGGGGTGACGTCGCATCAGCTCATCGATCTGACGGGCGAAGATCACCGACCGTTCGTGGCGGTTGGCGTAGAAGAGCGTGATGGCACCGGCCCCCTTGGCCAGCACCGAGCGGACGATGGAGTAGAGAGGTGTGATGCCACTGCCGCCGGCGAACAACAGCAGATCGCTGTCGAGCGAGTCTGGTACGAACCGGCCGCTGGGCGGCAGCACAGTCAGCATGGTGCCGGAAACAACGTTGTCGCACAACCAGTTCGATGCATACCCTGATTCGGTTCGTTTAACCGTGACCATAAGTTCAGCGGGGTCGTGCGGGGCCGAAGACAACGAGTAGCACCGCGCGACCGAGCCGGTCTGTTCGCTGGGAACCTTGACCGTGAGGTACTGGCCCGGGCGGTACTGCGTGAACGCGTCGTCGCCGGCGGGAGGTTCCAGAACGAACGACGATGCATCGTCGGTCTCCACGATCACCTTGACCACCCGAAGGTCTCGGGAGCGGTGCCGCCCGTCCGCCTGATGCTGGGCTGAATTCGCCTCCGCCACTTGGTCAGCCATTCGCTTCCCTGTCATCAACGCAACGTTCCTTGACGTACGGTCGCACGCTGGTCGGCAGTTGCCCGCCGACCCGAACCGGCGACGTCACTCTGGCTGACCGTAGACAGCCACTAGGACCGAACGGTCCCAGCTGTTCTCCGACCACACCCCGATGGCGGTGTGGGCGCAGTCTTGAATGATCGAGAGGGTGGCGGGGTTGAAGTACCACTGCCGCAAGACGTCCATGTTGTTGATCGCCAGCGCAGGGTTGATGGCCACTGTCTGCGCGACACGTCCCCGAAACCCGGCGGCGTTGGCCCGGTCCTGCGGAGTAGAACCGTCAGAGCCGATGTCGTGGTTGACGTTACGGTTGCGCAGTACATCGTTGGCGTGCCATTGGGCGGCCAGCCGCAACTGGGGATGGTCCATGATCTTGGTGGTGCAACCCGCCTGTTGCTGAATGGTGTAAACGTTTTGAATGACGGCTCGGTTGAGTCGCTTGTTGTCGCCCCGGGCTTCCGGCGCCGCGACGATGGCGCCAACGCCCACTAGGCAAGCCACAACAACCGCGGATATCCGGTTCCGATTTGGACTCACGACGCCTCGCTCGGGGTCGATGCTGCGGTGGGATGAAGTTCGACGGGTCATTTTCGTCACCTCAGACCGGTTCGAATCCGGAGATGAGCCAGCGTCCGTCGATGTTGTCGAGGCTCACCCGTACAGACGAGGGGGTGTCGGTGGGGGGATCGGTACCGATGGTGGTGGTTTGGTTGACGAAGACCAAGACCACGGCATGGTTCGCGGATACCGAGACCGGAGCCGCCGCAGCTATGCGGGTGGTTGCCGAGATTTTCTGTTCCTCGGCTCCAGGGATCACCACCTCGTTGATCAGCGAGGTGTAGGAGTCCTTGAAGTCGCCGGTCAACCGGTCGGTGGCGGCGGCCAGATCCTGTTCGACGGTGTCGAAGCGATAGGACAAGATCGCGTTCGTCCCGTCGGTGGCGGCCTGCACCGATTCGACGCGGGCCGATGGGCTGAAGGAGGCCGAGGCATTCAGCCACTTCGCGTAACCGGCCCCGAGCGCCGATACCATCACCAGACCCGGGACCACTCCGTACGCGACTACCCGACTCCACTGAATGCCGCGCCTGCGTCGGGTTATCCGGTCGTTGTCGGCCGGGTCGTCGACACATTCCGAGCCTGCTTCTTCGGTCAGGGTCGAGGTCACGATACGAACTCCACGTCGGACACCTTGGCGGTTTCGCCGGTCTTTTGAACCGTCAGCCGCATCCGCCACAATCGCGGTTCCTGCCGTTCGGTATCGGGCACGGTGGTGTTCACCGTCACCGCTACCAGCACCTGGGCTTGGTCGCCGACCGTCGATTCCAGGGCGGACTCGGTGATGCGGCCCCGTGATTTCGACTGCGCCTTCTTCACCACTTCGATGAAAGCCGCCGAGCGGCCCTGGAAGTCGTCGTAGAAGGCACCGGCCGCCGAGTCGAGGATGCGTTGTACATCGGACTCGACCTGGGCATGGTCGATGCTGGTGAGGTGCAACGCCGTTTGACGTCCAGCATCCAGGAACAGACTTCGTTCAGCTTGCGCCTGTCGTGATTCGTGGGCGTGGTACCCCAGCCACCCGGCCAACCCGGACAGCAGGACGAGCGCGGCCAGCCCGATAAAAAGCGCTGCTCGCACGTCCGAACGGCGCTGTCCGGTAACGCTTTCACCGCGGTCGCCGCGCCCACCAGCGTCGGTCGGCATGCTCAGTTCTCCGTAGGGGGAATCAGCATGTTCTGCCATGTCTGCCCCTGATGAGATTGGCCTAGGTTGGCTTGGCGGTAGACCTGACCGTCCGGACCTATGTAGGTGCCCGTCTGGGGGTCGTACTGTGCCGCGGCGATGGGTACCGGGGGCGAGGCTTCATCCACCGACGCATCAGGCGGCGATCCGGCGTCGACATCGGAGGATCCCGGGGGCAGTTGGGGAATGTCCTGACCGGTCGTGGTGGCGTTGGGGTCGCCCTTCCAGTTGTATCCCTCGTTGAGTGGCACGTATTCCTCGTCGCTTTCGCACATCTTCACCGTCGGCGCGCGCTTACCGGGCCGGGTGACGCAGGGATAGTTACGCGCCCCGCGCACGTTGAACATCGCGTCCTGGGGGACCCGGCAATACAGGTCGCCTTCCGGCCGGTTCGGGACGTCTACCGCGGCGTGGCTTCGCCGCTGCGACGCCGGCAAGAATCCGGTGGTGCAGGCCGGCGGCAGGTTCAGGTTGAGGTTGAAGTCCATGGTGATGCCCTTGTACGGCTGATCGACGTTGAAGGAGGGCGTCATCATGCCCTGCAGCAGACCGATGCCTTGGGGCAGCAGCACGAGAAGCTGCTCTATCGAATCCTGATAGGTGAGCGCCACGTCGCCCAGGCTCACCATGTTGGCCGCGATGATTGGCACGGTTGGTTTGAACCGGTCCAACAGGTTTCGTATGGTATCGACCTCCGGGGCTCGCTCATAGAAGCTGGCGATCGATGCGTCGTGGGTCCGCAGGTCCTCGGTCACCTCGGCGATGTTGGCGGCCCAGGCGCGGATCGCGTCGGAGGTCTCGGCTTGAGAATCGAGCACCGGCTGGGTCTGATCGATCAGCGCGATCAGAGGATCGAGATTCGCCCGGGCGTCAATGGCCAACTGGGTCGAACCCTGGACAAACCTACGGATCTCCGGGCCCAGGCCACCCACCGCGATATACGCCTCGTCGAGGGCGGTCTTGAGGTTGTCACGCGGAATCGCAGCCAGGCCTCGGTTGGTCACGTCCAGCAGGCGGTTGATGTCCGGCGGCACCGAGGTGCGGTCCATCGCGATGACGTCGCCGTCCTTCAGCGCCGGCGGGTTCCCGTTGCGCGGCAGCAACGCGACGTACTGCTCACCCATCGCCGACGCGCTGTGCACCTCGGCGTCGAGATCCGACGGGATCTCGACGCCCGATTCCAGCGAGAGCACCGCATCGACACCGGCGGGGGTGAGACGCACGTCTACGACGCGTCCGACGGTCGTGCCTCGGTAGCTCACGTTGCCGTTCTCGTACAGTCCCGCCGCCGCCGGCAACTGCACCGTCACGGTGTAACGGCCGACACCGAGCAGTGCCGGGGCCTTGAGGTAGCCGAATATCATCACCGCCCCGCCGACAAGCGCGACCGCGGCGAAAATTGCGAGCTGAGTCTTGATTCGCTTGTGCAGCATCTTAGGGCCCTTGATCGGTACGGTAGGGAGCCACCAGCGGGTTGCCGGCGGTCGATGGGCTGGGCACCTGTCCGACGGTTCGCCCCCACTGCATCTCGAGCTCGGTGAGTTGACCTTCCCACCGGGTACCGGTCAGGAAACCGGAGTCCAGGCGGCTGAGGGTCAGGTCGAATACACCGGTCATGTTGGCGTAGTCGCCGCGGAACCAGTTGTGAATCGTTTCCTTCGGCCAGGGGAAGGTCAGCAGCAAGGAAAGCGCGCGGGTCATGTCCGGGCCCGCATTGGCCAACGATTCCAGCACCGGACCAAAGTTCTTCAGCTCTTGGACGACCGCATCCTTGCTCTGGTTGGCCAGATCGCCGCCCAACTTGCTGAACTCGCCGGCCTGCACAGTCGCCTGAACCAGCTGATCGCGTTCCTCGTTGATCACCGCCAGCGCGTCCGGAATCGTCCGTAGCGCCCTGTCCAGAACGGGTTTTTGTGCTGCAAACTTTTCCAACAGGGCATCGAAGCTGTCGGCAGCGGCGATGATGTCCTGTTTTTGGCCATTGAGATCTGTGGCAAACCGGTCAATCTGTTCGATGAAACTGCGCAGGTCCTCCTCGCGGCCGCTGAATGCGGTGGAGAACGCCTTGGTGATGTCCTGGATCTGGCCCACCCCGCCGCCGTTGAGCAACATCGATATCGCCGAAAGCGTCTGCTCGGTAGACGGATAACCGCGTCCGGCGGATAGCGGAATCACCGATCCGTCGTGCAACTTGCCTTCCGGTGCGACGCCCACCGGCGGGGCCAGTTCGACGTGCAGCGTGCCCAATAGGCTGGTCTGACCGATCGTGGCGGTCACGTTGGCCGGCAGCTCAACATCGCCATTGAGGGTCATGGTGAGCAGCGCGTGCCAGCCCTGCCGCTCCACCTTGGTGACATTGCCCACCGTCACATCGCCGACCCGCACTCGCGAGTTCCGTTCTATGTTCTGCACGTTCGGCAGTTGAGCCTGCACCTCGTAGGAACCGGGGCCCTTGCCCTCGGTGCCGGGCAGGGGCAGCGAGTTCACCCCCTGCCAAGTGCAACCCGACACCAGCACCAGGCCGACCAGGGTGACCGCCAGACGAGTCGCGATCATGACCCGGCTCCGGTCGGCACCATCATCCCGGGGAGGCCGTCTGCCGGGTCCGTGCTCGCGGGACGCTCTGCGGCCAGCGCCGGTCCCGGTGGCGCAGGCGGTGGCTCAGCGGGCACGGCTGCGGGCTCTGATGTCGGCGGCGGAATATAGTCGGGCCGCAGCCAGTCTTCGCTGTAGGTGAGCTCGTTGGGTCGCGCAGCCGCATTGACGAATGGGTTCAGGCCGATCGGCGGGAAGTTGAACTGGCGGTTCTTCACGATCGGCGCCAGATACTGCACGCAGAGCTTGGCGGCCTGTTCAGCCCCTAATCGCGAGGCGGCCTGAATAGCCCCGCACAAAAACTGAATCGGGTTGGCGAAGTTGTTAACCGCCAGGGCACCGGAAAGCGACCCGTGCGCGGGTTCGTAGATATTGTTGAAGTTCGCGACGATGTGCGGCGCGGTGTGCAGTGTCTGTTTGATGTCGTCGAGGCTCTCGAACAGCGTCTGCGTGACGCTGGCCAGCTTGTCCCCGGTGGTTCCGAGTGTGTCCTGATTCTCGCCGACGAACGATCCCAGGTCCGCGGTCACGACATCGAGATCTCGGAAAGCTGCGCCGAGTTCGCTGCCGTCGTTGCTTAGCACACCACTCACCGATGCCAGATTGTGGTTGAGCTGGCGCAGAATGTCGGCACTGTCATGCAGCGCAGTGACCAGTATGGAGAGGTTCCGAACGCTGGAGAACAGATCGCCACTGTGATCTCCTAGTGCCGAAACCATCTGGGACAACTCAATTATCGACTCTCGGATGGCCGGACCCTGACCACGCAGGTTCGCCGCCGTGGTATTGATGAACGCTCCCAGCGGGCTGGCTTCGCCCGGCCCGACCGGCTGGAGGCTGTCGCTGAGCTTCTCCAGCTGAACCCGAAAGTCGTCCCATTCCACCGGCACTGCGGTGCGGTCCTGCGGTATCACCTCGCCATCACCCATCCTCGGTCCGCCGCTGTACACGGGGGTGAGTTGGATGGCCCGGGAGGTGATCAACTTCGGCGACAGGATCACCGCCTTCACATCGGCGGGCAGGGGATGCTGATCGCCCACCCAGAAGGTGATCTTGGCCCGCTCGGGTTGCGGTTCGACGGCCGTGATCTTGCCCACCGCTACCCCGAGGATCATCACGTCGTCGCCAGGGAAAATGCCGTTGCTGTTGTCGAAGTAGGCGGTCAGATGTATGCGGTTGGTCGCCTGCAACGCCGGCACGACCACCACAACCATTCCGGCGATCAAGGTCGCCACCAAAGCCACGCCGCACGCTATGCGGAGTTTTGCAGCGGTCACTGTCCATCCTCCCGCGTCACCGGTTCGGAATCCGGCCTCGCCTCATTCGGTGCCTCCACATACACCGGTGGGTGGGTGGTCGTCGGCGCCACGCTGGTCGGCGCGGGGGGCCCAGGCGGTGGGCTGCCCGGCGCTGGGGCAGGCAGCGGTTCGCGGTACGGATAGCGCGGATCGCCCGGCTTCCCAGTGATGGCATCGGGCAGCGTCAGCTTCGGTTCCCCACCCTGCCCAGTGCGGGGATACGGCACCGGCAACGGTGGCGTCGCGGGCTGGCCGACCTGCGGATCGGTCAGCTCGGTCGGCAACAGCACCGCGGGGTCGAGCCCCAGATCCGAGAACGCGGCCTCGATGAACGGTTGAAGGAACTGCCCCGGCAGCAGGTTTGCCAGATAGGCCTTGTAGAAAGGACCCGAAGACACCGCTTCGCCCTGTGACATGCCATAGGCGTTAGCCAGTTTGATCGACTCCTGCAGCTCTGCCTTACGGTTCTCGACGATCGCGAGGACGCCGTTGAGCTTCTCGAGGGCGGGACGCAGTTCGGCGCGGTTTTCGGCGATCAGGCCCGACAGTTGCTGCGATACCGCCGACACGTTGCGGCCCAGTTGGTCTAGCGCGACCTTCTGTGTTCTCAGGGCCGTCAACAGCGCGTTGGTGTGGTGAACCAGTCCGGTGATCTGGTCGCCGCGTTTCGCTAGGACCGTGGTGGCCTTGTTCGCATTGGCCAGCAGGGCACGCAGTTCGTCGTCGCGCTCGTTGATAGTTCGCGAGAAGCGCGCCACGCCCTCGACGGCCAGCCGTAGATCCGCCGGGGTGTCCTTGAAGGTTTCGGCCAGCGTGGTCAACGACTCGTTGAGCCGGTCGGTGTTCAGACCGCTGATGGTGTCCGCCAAATCACCGAGCGCATCAGGTAACTGGTAAGCAGGAACGGTGCGCTCGGCCGGAATCGGCTGCGATAGTTCGGCCTCCCCGCGTGGGGTGACCTCCAAAACCTTTGCGCCCAATAGGCTCTTGGTCTTGATGGCCGCTTCGGTCAGTTCGCCCAGGTGAATATTCTTGTCAACTCCGAAGGTGACCAGGACTTGCGTTCCGTCGAGTCTGATGCCGGTCACCTCCCCCACCTCGAACCCGGACACCAGCACCTCGGCACCGGACGGCAGACCACTGGCGTCGGCGAAATAGGCCGAATGTTCGTGGTAGGACGTCACAAACGGCAGCTTCTTGAACTGCACGGCAAGCACTACGGTAACCGCCATCACTGCGATGCCGATTAGGCCGATGACGACGACGTTGCGTTCGGAGAATGATTTCACTTCGGTGTGCACCGCCCTGACGATTGGCCGACGATCTTCACATACACCGGGTTACCGCCCTTACCGTTGAGTTTGAGCACCAAGTCGCAGATGTAGTAGCTGAAGAAATCGCCATAGAGACCGGGCCGGCCGAGCGCCCGGTAGGCGTCCGGCAGCGTTGCGAGCAGGTTGTCGACGTACTCGTGGTCGCTTACCACAAGCGTTGTGACGCGGTCGGTCTGCTGGACCGCCTTCGGCAGCGGCGCACGGACCTCTTGGAGGAACGGGGCAAGAACTCCGGTATTCGTACTGATTTGGGCCAACCCCTCGGCCAGTACGCCCTTGCGCGCCTCCAGTCCGGTCATCAGCTCCGAGAGCGAACTGACGGCTTTGTCGAGTTGCTCGCTTTCGTCGCCGAGCGATGCCAGCACGGTGCTGAGGTTGGCGATCACCTGACCTATCAGCTGATCTCGGTCTGCCAGTGTGTTGGTGAACGCTGCCGCCTGGTTGAGGAAGGACCCGATGGTGGCGCCTTGGTCCTGGAAGGCCCGGATAAGCTGGTCGGATAGCAGATTGACCTGTTCGGGATCGAGTGCCCGAAACAGCGGTCGGAAGCCACCGATCAATGAATCCAGATCCAAGGCCGGCGCGGTCCGCTCCACCGGGATGGTGTCTCCTGGGCCCAGCCGCTCTGCGCTGCCTGCCCCCTCCAACAACTCCAAGTAGCGGTCGCCGATCAGGTTGGCATATCGGATGGCCGCCCTGGTGCCCTGGGTCAGCAGCACGCTGTCGTCTGCGCTGAACTCCACAGTGGCAACGGCGTCGCGGCCGATAGTGACGCTCTTGACCTTGCCCACTTCCACCCCGGCGATCCGCACGAAGTCACCGCTCTCCAGCATGCTGACGTTGGTGAACTCCGCCCTGTAGACGGCCTCTTTCTGGAATCGCAACTGCGCGAACACCATCAGGGTCACAAAGACGGCCAACACGCACACCATCACGAAGATGCCCAGGCGCCACAAAGCGCCAGTCAGGTTGTCTCTCACGGTTGCTTTCTCGGATCGTCGTTCATGGATTCGGTGACGGAGGGGCCGTAACGGAGTCGGTATCGCCGCGGACGGAACCGGGCACAAACGGCTCGGCACCCGGCGGCAGGTCGTTGGGATCGGGCCGGGGTTGGTCCGACGGTGGCGGTGCCGGCGGTAGGCCCGGCCAAAGCGGCGTGCCGTCATCGGCATAAAGATCGGCACCGTATGGAGGCGCTCCTGGATATGGCACGGGACCAATTGCCGGGCCACCATGGTAATTCCGAATACTCGGCGGCTCGGGCACTGCGCGGGTGACCGGGAAATAATTCGCCCAGCCGGGAAAGCCGATCCCCGGGTTTGGCCGCCAGTCCAATCCGGTACCCCAACCGGTGTTGGTGACCAGCGCCCGCACCGGGAAGTTCTTAGTGGCGTCCGGAAGCGATCCGCAACCCGGTTTCCCGCCCGGGCCGCCCTTCGCGCCGGTGATGGGCAGATGCTGAGGATACTTGTATGGTTCGTCGCCGAAAAGTAGACCGGCGTCGGCAATCACACTCTTACCGTTACCGCCGACCGCGGCGTAACCGCCCATGTCCTCGAGGAAGAAGACGGCGCCGGTGAGCGTGCACGTGTACACCGGGTTGTACTTCATCAACAGGTTGCTCGTGGGTTCGAGCACGTTGAGACCATGCTTCAGGTTGGCCATGTTCGGTGCGAACAAAGCGATACCGCTGTCGGTCATCCCGATGACGCTGAGCAACATCGCGTCCAACCCCGAGGCATGATCGCTGAGGGTGGTGCTGGTAGTGCTGGCGGCGTCCAGGATGCGCAGGATGTCCTGGGCCGCAGCGGCATAGGCTTCGTTGAACGCGGTGAACGAACGCCAGTTCCGATGTACGGTGTCGGCTCGGTCGTTCCACGCCAGCAGCACCTGGTTGGCGTCGGTGGTGGCCTGACCCATGCGCTCACCCTGGCCACGCACCCCGTCTGCCACCGCGGTGAGCACCGCGTTCAGTTTCGACGGGTCGATTCGGTCGAGAACGGCCAGGACATTCTCGAACACCGTGTTGACCTCGGTGCTGACATTTCTCGACTTCAACACCGCTCCAGCCGAAAGACGCTGTGGGCTTGGATCATCCGGATAGATCAGGTCGACATACTTGGCGCCGAACGCCGTGGTGGCCCGAATCTCGGCCTGGACATTGGCCGGGATGTGTTGGACCTGATCGGGAAACACCTCCAGCATCAGCTGCGCGGCCTGATGGTGCCCGCGGATCTGAGCGACTCGTCCGACCTCGACGCCACGCATTTTCACCTTGGCGCCCGATTCCATCACCAAACCGGCACGATCCGAGGTCATCGTCACCGGTACGAAGGACCGAAACGTCCCGGCGAACACCGCCGACGAGACCAGCACGAACGCCGTGATCACGACGAACATCGCTACCGCCCACCACATCAGGTGGATGCGCTTATCGCCATTTCTTCGTTCCACGCCGTTACCCTGAGAGATTGAAGTTGCCGGACTGCCCGTAGAGGGCCAGTGAAATGAACATGGTGAAGAACGCCGTGCTGATCAGCGAGGTTCGCACCGCCCTGCCGACCGCCTCGCCCACTCCCGCCGGTCCACCGGATGCGTTGTACCCGTAATAGGTATGCACCAGCATGATGACGATCGCCATCGCGATGGCCAGCACGAACGATCGAATTAGGTCAAGCGGATTCAGGAAGGTGTTGAAGTAGTGGTCGTAGACGCCACTGGATTGACCATAGATCAGGGTGGTACCGGTGCGGGCGGCCAAAAACGACATGATGACCGCTACGCAATACAACGGGATGACCACGATCACCCCGGCCACCACCCGGTTGGACGCCAGGTACGCGATCGACCGGATCCCGATGACCTCAAGCGCATCGATCTCCTCGTTGATCCTCATCGCACCCATCTGGGCGGTGGCGCCCGCGCCGATCGTGGCGGCCAGCGCGATCCCCGCGGTCAACGGCGCCAACAAGCGGACATTGAAATACGCCGATGCGAAACCGACCAGGGCTTCCACGCCGACGTCGGCGAACTGGCTATAACCCTGTACCGCTACCAGCGCGCCGGTGGTCACGGTCAAGAACCCGACCACCACCACCGTTCCGCCGATCATCGCCAACGCCCCTGTGCCCAAGCTCATCTGGGCGATCAGTCGCATCATCTCCACCTTGTAGTGGACGAATGCGTTCCCGATGGACCGAATGGTTTCGGCATAGAAGCGAGCCTGGGCACCGGTCCGGACCAACCCGTCAGCCCAGCCCTGACTCCAGCGGCGCACCCGCGCGAAGGGTCCGTGTGCGACGGTCATAGTGTCACCTGCAACCCGACGTATGTCGCGATGATGTTGATCGCGAACAGCGCCATGAAGGTGAACACGACGGTCTCGTTGACCGCATTGCCGACACCGGCAGGGCCGCCACCGACGGATATGCCCTTGTAGCAGGCGATCAGCCCGGCCGCCAACCCGAACAACCCGGCCTTGATCAACGACACGATGACATCTCCCGGCCCGGTGATCAGAGTCATTCCGCCGGCGAAGGCCCCCGGAGTGACGTGCTGAACGTAGACCGAGAAGAAGAAGCTGCCGGTGATGCCGACCAGGATCACCACCGAGGACAGCAGTGTCGCAACAAAAGTCGCCGCCAGCACACGAGGTACCACCAACCGCTGGATCGGGTTGATACCCATCACCCGCAGCGCATCGAGTTCCTCTCGGATGGTGCGAGCGCCCAAGTCCGAGCACATCGCGGTCGCACCGGCACCGGCCACCACGAGAACCGTTACCACCGGGCCAAGCTGGGTCACCGTCCCGTAGGCGGCGCCGGTGCCGGAGAAGTCGGCGGCACCCATCTCCACCAGCATGATGTTGAACGTGAAGATCAACAGCACGGTGAACGGGATCGCCAACATGACGGTGGGCAGCATCGACACCCGCGCCACGAACCACGACTGCAGGAAGAACTCCCGCCAGGCGAACGGCTTCCTGGGAATCAGCACCAGCGTGTCCAACGACATCGCGAAGAATTCGCCCAAGGCCCGAAACGGTTTGGCCGACCGCGTGGCGCCGAACCTGGTCAAGATCTGTCGGTCTCCGACCAGCCGCGCGGCGAGTGGCGCCGGCGCGGTATCGACAGACGACGTCGATAACCCGGGCCCCGATTGGTTGTCGCCATCTCCGCCCGAGGTGCCGGCCGAGCCGGGAGCGGACTCGGCGAGGACGGCGTCAGAGGACCGAACCCCCCGGCTGCCGAAAATGGCCACTAACGCGTTCCCTTCTTCCAACTGCTTCGTAAATGGATTCGATTACTCGAATGCCTTGGGCGACATACGATGTCGCCCAGCCGGCCAGTAGCCGACCGATGTCCGAATTTCCTGATAGCTGTCGTAGTCGGTTCCGATGGCTGTTCGCTGCGTCACATTCGTGAGGCAAGTTATCATACCGAGTAGTACGTCTCAACCGATTCGCCGCTAGCCGAGATCGGCCTGCTGTTGCGCGAGCGACTCAGGCGCTCATCAGCATCGGTCCGCGACATATCCCGGCTGGGATCTTCTTCATATTGGCGATGCCACTCTGGTAGTGGACGAGCCGAGCCGTGTTGTGCCGGTGCGCCCAGCTCGGGATGGCCAATTCGGCATCCTCGACGGTCTTCCAGGGCGGGTGCGGGCTGATCCGTAGATCAGCCCGCACTTGCAGTATCCGTTCATCGGCTCCGCGAGGCCGTTGTCGAAGCTGTCTCCGGCGGATCCAACAGAGGGCGCCGCGCCAATCTCGGCAAGGCGTTCACCGTAGCGAATAGCGATGAATCGGGACCCGGCGTCGGAGTGACATATCAAGCGGTCAACATATTTCACCTGGCCAGCGGGCGATCTCAATCGCATCGAGCACCATCATGGTCCGCATGTTGGATGCGATCCGCCCCAGTAAGTCGATTCTCTAGCGCCGTACTACTCAGTATGATAACTTCGTCCCCGGGTCCAGACGGATGGACCGGCTGACAGGTCCGCTGCATGACAGACCGTTCGGGCGGGTCAACACTGTCGGCCCCGCCCCATCTGAGAACTAGGAGTAGCATCTGATGACCGCATCAGCTGTCTCGCCGTTGGATTACGACCCCGCTGACCATGACGCATTGCAGGATCCCTTCCCGATGTATCGGGCACTGAGGGATGCAGGTGTCACGTACAGCGAGAGGCAGGAGGGCGGGTTCTATGCGCTTGCCCGCTACGAGGATGTGCACGCGGCAGCACGCGACTGGCAGACCTTCAGTTCCGCCGGCGGGATCACGATACCGGCCACCGGCAACCCCGAACGGTTCATCCCGATCGAGTACGACCCACCGCAACTGCAGGAGTATCGGAAAATCCTCGCTCCGTTGTTCACCCCGAAGAAGACCAACGAGATGGAAGCGGAGCTGCGAGGCATCGCCCGCGACATCATCGACTCCATCGCCACGGGCGACTCGTGTGAGTTCGTCAATGACTACGCCTACCTCTATCCGATCGTTGGGATGTACCGGTCTCCGTGGATGGGCACTCCACTCGAGGGCGTCAAGCTCGATCCGGAAGGGCCCGACGACTGGCCCCAGAACCTGCGCAACTCGGTGCAGACGTTCATCCACGGTATCGGCGAGCCGTCCGCTCGCATCGCCGGCCTGATCATCGAGTACTCGAAGAAGGTGCTCGCCCACCGCCGCGAGAACCCCGCCGACGATATCCCGACATACCTGCTTAATGCCGAGATCAACGGTCGCAAACTAACCGAGACCGAAATACTCAATACGATGCTGCTGCAGTTCAACGCCGGTCCGCCCACCGTTGGCGCGGCTTTGAGCGGGATGTTTTGGTTCCTCGCGCAACGGCCCGAGATCCAGACGCAGCTGGCCGAAGACCCGGCGAAGATACCGCTGGCGATGGAAGAGCTGCTCCGCTACCTCGGGCCGACTCAAGCCGAAAAGCGCACCACAACCCAGGCAGTGACGGTGGCAGGGCAACAGATACCGGCGAAGTGCCCAGTCGCGCTGGTTTGGGCGGCGGCCAACCGCGACGAGGCGGAGTTTCCCAATGCCGAGGAGTTCGTGTTGGACCGCTTTCCCAACCGACACATAGCATTCGGCATGGGTGTACACCGATGCATCGGGTCGAATGTCGCCCGCCTGTTGATCCAGACCTCCCTGGAAGAGTGGTTCCGCCGTATTCCGAAGTTCTCCATCCGTCCCGGTTCGCCGACGCCATGGGAAGTGGGCGTTTCTCGGAGCCTGAAGAATCTTGAGCTCATTTGGTGAGCAGTCAACGAGCACATGCCAGACTGCGGGTTGGCGACGCCAACTCAGCGCCGAGGAAGGGACACAGAAGTTAGCCATGGAAGCCACCACCGAAGTGGGTAAGTTGTACGTCGAGGTCGATCAGTCGGTATGCCAGGGCCATGCGCTGTGCCATCGGGCACTACCGGAGATTTTCCTCAGTCATCCGCAGACCGGCCTGTCATACACCGAGGACACGCCGGTGCCCGAGGGGCTCGAGGACAAGGTCATTGCCGCCGCCTTGAACTGTCCGGAACGCGCCATCCGGTACTGGGCGGACTAGGCCCAAGCCAGCTCGGCGCTGGGCACCATTCGCTGAAAAGCGCCGAATTACCCCCGGGTGTCGGCTATCCGACACCCGGGGCCCGACAAACCCCGGCCGAACGACCGGGTCGAAACGGCAGCCTTGCCGAAAGACCGAGCGATTCTTTGATTAGACGGTGATAAGCATGCACTGGATTGACGACTCTAAGTCCGAAAATGTCGCTGCCGGACGCGCATTGGCACTGCAAGCGGATGCAGTCGGCGATGCGCCATTTCTGGCCTGCGATGATCGGCGGTACAGCTACGCCGAGGTCAACGACACGGTAAACCGCTATGCGAACTCGCTGCGCGCACTCGGCGTCGGACCCGGCGACCCGGTGTCAATGCTGATGGACAACAGCCTGGAGTTCGTCTTCAGCGCACTGGCGGTCAACAAGCTCGGTGCGATGTGGGTGCCCAGCAACACCAGCTATCGGGGCGAATGGTTGTCTCGCACCTTCGAAGACGGCGGCGCGAAAGTGCTGCTCGTCGATGAGTCGCTGCTGGGGCGCGCCACCGAGGACGGCCTGGCCCGGCGTTTCGAACGGGTCGTGGTCAACGGTGACGTCGAAGCCGTTCCCGATGAAGTGCTGCGGCCTCGATCGATATTGATGTCCGAGCTCGCTGCCGGCTCCGGCAAGGAGCCGAACACTTCCGCCGATGCCGCCACCATCTCGTCGGTGATGTGGACCTCCGGTACCACGGGACGTTCCAAGGGAGTCATGCAGCCCTTCGGGGCGTGGTATGCCGCCGCCCGGATATTCACCAGAGCGCGCGACGTCAGATCCGACGACGTCTTCTACTGCTGCGTCCCGCTTTTCAACTCCGGAGGCTGGTCGCTGAACGTCTTCCAGGCGATGTACACCGGACTGCCGATCGCCATCGACAAAGAGTTCTCGGTCTCTCGGTTCTGGGATCGGGTGCGCCGCTATGGTGCAACGCAATTGCTCACGCTCGGGTCGATGCATATGTTCCTGTGGCAGCAGGACGAGCGCGACGATGACGCCGACAATCCGGCCCGGGTGGCGGGGCTGCTCCCGTTGCCGGCCGACGTCAGCGAGCCGTTCCGCAAGCGTTTCGGGCTCGAACGGATCTGGCGTGGCTACGGTCAGAGCGAAATCATGCCGGTGTGTGTGTCAGACCCCGACCGTCAGGGCGACCTCGCCGGCGAGGGCTTCCCGCGCGACGACATCGACGTCACACTGCGCGATGACAAAGACCAGGCGGCGGCGGTCGGTGAGGTCGGCGAGATCTGCGTCCGTCCGCGACAGCCCAACATCATGTTCCGGGGCTACTACCACAACGAGGCGGGCACCGCGAAGGCTTGGCGTGACGGCTGGTACCACACCAGCGATCTAGGACGCTTCAACGAGAACGGCGAACTGTTCTTCGTCGATCGCGCGGGTGACTACATGCGTTACAAGGGCCGCAACATCCCTTCGTTGGAGCTCGAAGAACTCATCGGCCGCCATCCCGCGGTCGCCGAAGTCGCCGCGCACGGCGTGCAGTCGGCCGATCACGACCGGGAGGACGAGGTAAAAATCTGCGTCATCGTCCGGGACGGACACCAGGTGTCCCCAGAGGAACTTCTGCGGTTCGTCAACGATCGCGCCCCCTACTTCATGGTTCCTCGCTATGTCGAGTTCGTTACCGAGCTTCCGCACACACCGACCGGTCGAGTGCAGAAGTTCCAGCTCCGCGAACGCGGGCTAACGCCACAGACCTGGGATCGCGAAGCCGCGGGCCTCACGTTGGAGCGGTGACCACACCTCGGCAGGGGCCTGAGCAGCTGACATCTGATTGAGAATCGCGGATATCACTCCGGATGAAATACCTTGATAACCAAAGGGTTAGGTCAGCACTGTGCCTGATACCGTTTTAACGGTCGTCGATGAACACATCGCTCTCATCACGGTCAACGACCCACAGCGCCGCAATGCCGTCACCTTCGAGATGTCAGCGGCGCTTCGTGCTGCAGTAGAAGGCGCAGAGGCGGACTCACGCGCCTTTACGACGGCTTCATCGCCGTCGCCCACTGCTGGCTACCGACGATTGCCACGGCCAACGGGCCGGCGGCGGGCGCCGGGCTGAACCTCGCGCAGGCAGCCGACGTCCGCATCGCCGGCCCTTCCGCGCTTTCGACCCGCGCTTTCAGCAACTTGGAATCCATCCCAGCGGCAGGGCCACCTGGATGTTGCAGAGGGCAGTCGGACCGCAGGCGGCGCGGGCATCAATGCTGTTCGGTATGCGCTTCGATGCGGACGCAGCGGTGCGCTTCGGACTGGCACTCGCCGTATCCGACGACTCGGTCGCTGCGGCAAGGGAATTGGCCGCCGGCCCGGCCCAAGCACCGCGCGAAGTGGTGATCGCGACGAAGGCATCCATGCGGGCGACGGCCAACCCCGGCGTCATCGACACCGAGCAACACGCACTGGCGGTCGATGTCCAACTCGGACCGCAGGCCGTGTCGCTGCACTCGACGGAGTTCGCCCGGCGGCTGGCCGCCGCTCAACGCAACTAGCTTGTCACCGTTCCCAGTACAGCTTGCTGATCGCCGCAGCATCCTTGTAGTAGATGTCGACGTCGACAATCTTTCCGTCGACCACCTGGTAGATCTCCACCATCGGCATCTGAACGGACCGCCCGGTGTGCTTGGAAGTGAACTGCCCGCACATCCGCACGACGACGATGCCGTTGCCGGCGTCGAGCACCTCCCGCTCTTCGACCTCCAGATCGAGGCCAGCCAATAGCTTGCCGAGCAGATCCTCGCGGAACGCCTTTATGCCCGTGAAGACACCCGGGTAGGGCAGACAATCCGCTTCGCGCAGGGTGATTTCCGGATGAAAGTTCGCGGTCATACCGACAAGATCGCCTGCGAGCAAAGCGGCAATCATCGAGTCGACGACGGCGGTGGCTTGGTTAGGCATCTTCGTCTCCTATGACTCCATAGTTCCGCAGCGGCTGCCGTGGATCGGTGGCAGAAAGTTCACTAGACCGAAATAGGAACGGGCTCAGCGCTACTCGGCGGCCTCCAGCCGGTCACCCTGGGGATAGAGGCGTTCGGCCCACTCATGGAATGTCCGGTACGGCCGGGTCTCGGTCCGCGTCAGGGGTGGCTTGTCGATATAGATCATGTTCTCCCAGATCGGGAAGTCGCGCTGGGCCTGGGTGAACTGCTCGTTGATCCGGCGCTGCGCAAAATCGTCGGGTTCGTCACTCTCGGCCGTGCGCGGAGCCCACGTGGTCATTCGGAAGTCGGATACCTCGCCGTCTACCGGAGTGACCCCGACCAGGGTGTAGGCGTTGTCAGCGCCGGCGAAAAGCGTTCGCGACAAGCCTATTCCCATCAGATCGATCTCCAGCGACCCGGTGATCGGCCCATCCGGGGTCAGCCAGGTCGACTTCTTGTTGCTGCCGAACTCCATCTTCTGCGACACGTGCAGGATCGGTCCGCGGTCGTCCATATCCAGAATGACCGGATTGGAGCCCGCTCGGTGAACATAGGAGAAGTGCCCGCTGTCGATGGCGTTCTCGGCCACCATCTGGGGATGGACCCGCACCTGCCAATGCCGGGATGCGCGGTCGATCGGATAGAACTCATCGGGATCGTCGACCAGTTCGGGAACCTCCCAAGTGGGCTCTTTACCGTCGACGTCGTACCACACGAAGACAACGCCGCAATTTTCGGTCACCGACCAGCACCGCATGGTGTGTCCCCGCTTTGGGGGGGAACCATCGGGGATGTGGGTGTTGCGCCCTTCGGCGTTCCAGCGCCAGCCGTGGAATGGGCACTGGATGTCGTCGTCGACCACCACACCGCCGTGGCCTAGATGCGCTCCCATGTGCAGGCAGTGCGCGTTGAGCACGACGATCTTGCCAGACGTGCCGCGGTAGCCGACCAGATCGGTGCCGAAGCAGCGTAGCGGGCGGACCTCACCGAGCGGGAATTCAAACGACCAGCCGACCTGGTACCAGCCCGTGGGAATCTTGGTGTGGGGAAAGTTGATTGCCATCACCCCACCGCCGTTCGAGTCATATCGTTTCGGCGCAACATCATCTTGCACTCCTTTCTGGCGGTGGACATCACCGCGTGGAGACTTCCACACTGTCGAGTTCCCGGCGGATCTCGTCACCGTGCTGGTCGTAGGCGGGGGCAGGGGCAGCGACAAACGGTTGTCCGGCCACGATCGCGCCCTCCCCGGTGCAGGTGAACGGGCCAGCAACCGGGTCGACCGCCTCGAACACAATTCCCCGATGCGCGACGTGCGGGTCGCGGCGCATCTCGTCGAAATCGCGCGGAGCTGGACCAATTGGAATCCGCTGTGCCACTGCGATTTCCATCCACTCGGCTTGGGTCCGGGTCCGGAACAGGTCCTGCAGATCGCGCCGCAACTGCTCGTCAGGACCGAAATCGACTGGCGTGGATTCGTTTTTTCGGGGAAGCAGGTCGACTCGGCCGGTCGCTCGACAGAAGGCGTCCCAGAACCTGTGCTCGATGGCACAGAACAGCACCACCAACTCATCCGCGGTCTCGTAGAACTGGTACTTCGCGCCGCGGTACACCGCCTGCTGCTGTTCGGGAACGTTCTCCGGGTCGATCACCCGGTGCGCGTTGAGCGCGCTCGCGACGGTGCCCCACGCCTGGGCGACGACGGCGTCGCTAGCGGCCACGTCGATATAGCAGCCCTCCCCCGTCCGCTCCCGCTGGATGATCCCGGCCAGGATGTGAGTCGTCGCGTACATCGCGCCGGCCGCGGTGCCTTCACCGCCGGAGCGCCCGTTGGGCCCGCCAGTGGTGAGTGGGCCCATGAAGCCGTCCACGTCGAGCGCGCGGGGCTGACCGGCGCCGAGCGCGTCCATCATCTGACCGTGGGTCGGCACCGTGCTGTACGGTCCGCTCGCACCGAATCCGGTGTACTGGCAGTAGACGATCGACGGTCTCCGAGCACGCTGAACGGCGTAGCCGATCCCGAGCCGGTCCGCGGTACCGGCGGTCAGACCGTCGACGAAGACGTCCGCGGTATCCAGCAGACGCCAGAAGGTGCCAAGGTCGTTCCCATCGGTGAGGTCCAGCGCAATCGACCGCTTACCGCGGTTGACGTGCAGGTGCACCGGGCTCCGGCGGGGGGCGAGGACGCCGTTGATGTCGCGCAGATAGTCACCCACGGGTGGCTGCTCGATCTTGATCACATCGGCCCCCATGTCCGCGAGCCGCATGCCGACGGTGTCGCAGTTGAGCAGCACGCCGCATTCCAGGACGCGCACGCCTTCCAGGAGCCGGCTCATTGCTCGTCCGCGAGACTCACCGAGAGCCCGCCGATCCCCCGCGATAACTTAGCCATACGATCATTAATATCATACTCGGTAGTATCTTCTCAACTCGCTTTTTAGTATTTGCTGCCTCACGTCAACCATGACGTGGCGGACTGGTGTAAAGATTGCTTGATTCCGGTCGGACCGCCGTCAACCGATCGGGTAGGCCGCCGAGGTGACGGGCCAGTCCCGCCGCGCCGCCACAATCGCGTCGAGCGCGCGACGGTACGTGTCGAGGTCCCCGGTAGGCACGCCGAGCAGCAATCGCCCGACGCCGAGCGAGCGGTAGCGCTCGACCGTCCCCGCCGAGGGCAGCCCGCTGCGGAAGTTGTCGAGGGAGCGCCGCCCCCCGGCCAGCCCCGTCGCCTCCACCAGGCTTACCGACAGCGCCCCGGGCTCCCGGCCGGCCGCCTCCCACTCACACCGGAGCCGATCGAGGTCCTCGGCCAGCGTCTGCTCGCCCATAGCTCGAACGGGAAGGCAGCCGTCAGCGAACTCGACAATGAACCGGATGTTCGACGCGGTGAGCTTCGCCCCGAGCAGCACCGCCGGTGGGCGCATCGGCTTCGGCCAAGACCATGTGGGGCCGAACTGGACGTGCGTGCCGTCGAATGACGCAACCTCCTCGGTCCACAGCCGCCGCATCGCGAGGACTTTCTCCCGCAATACTGCGCGGCGGTCGGCGAAGGCGACGCCGTTGTTCGCGGTTTCGAGGGGGTTCCAGCCAAACCCGATCCCCCATTCGAAACGGCCGCCGGACACCATGTCGAGGGTGCTGATCACCTTCGACAGGATCAGCGGGTTGTGTTCTGCGGGTAACGCAACCAGGGTCCCCAACCGCAAACTGGTCGTGGCGGCAGCGGCCGCGGTAAGGCCGATGTACGGGTCGATGAACCGCTTGTAGACCTCTGGGACGTGGCCCTCGGGTCGGCTGTGTCCACTGAACCGGCCCTGGGTGTAACGGTGCACGGTGTCGGTCGGCAGATGAGTGTGCTCGCCGATCCAGATCGAGCCGAACCCGCGCTGCTCTGCCTCGCGAGCGGCGTCGGCCGGGCCGATCGACTGGTCGGTGAGCTGCAACGCCAGGCCGACGGTCAAAGACGCGGCGGCAGAGCATGTTTGGGTCATCGCTTCTCCAGGAAGGGGCGGCCCCCGCCATAAACGTCGTTGTCCCTGGCGGGGCCGCGCATGCGGAATCAGGACAGTGCAATCGACACGGTCTTGTGCTGGAGGAATTCCGCAACGCCCAGCCTGCCCCCTTCCCGGCCGTACCCGCTCTCCTTCACCCCGCCGAACGGTGCGCCCGGACCGGCCGGCGCACCAGCGCCGTTGACGGCCACGGTGCCGGATTCGAGTGCGGACGCCACGCGCAGGGCGCGGGCCAGGTCGCGGGTGTGCAGGTATCCGGCCAGACCGTAGGGGGTGCCGTTGGCGACGGCCACCGCCTCGTCTTCGTCGGAGAACCGGATGGCTGCGGTCACCGGACCGAACACCTCATCCTGAGCGACCTCGCTGTCCGGGGCGACGTTGCCCAGCAGGGTGGGCTCGATGAAGTACCCAGCCGCGAGCTCGTCGCCCTTGCGGTTGCCGCCGGCCAATAATTCAGCGCCAGTGTCGCGGGTGGCATGGTTCACCATGCCGAGGATGCGGTCGCTGGCCGCGGCACTGATCACCGGTCCCATCGCCGTCGTCGGATCGAGCGGGTCACCGACCTGTACCTGAGCCAGCGCTCCGGCCAGCATCGCGGTGAACTCGTCGTAGATCGACTCGTGCACAATGGCGCGCGTCGGCAGGGTACAGGCCTGCCCCGCCGAGAAGACGACCGATGCCGCGGTCTCGACGGCCTTGGCCAGGTCGGCGTCCGGGAAAACGATGTTGGCGGACTTACCGCCGAGTTCGAGCAGGACCGGCTTGAGCTGCGCACCGCACGCCGCGGCGATGCGGCGACCGGTCGGTCCGCCACCGGTGAAACTGATCTTGCGGACCCCGGGGTGTTCGACCAGGGCCGCCCCCGCCTCCGGACCGCCCGGCAACACGGTGATGACGCCCGGGGGCATACCCTCCTCCTCGCACAACCGGGCGATGAAGGTCGATGTGAACGGGGCGAGCTCGGAGGGTTTGAGGATCACGCAACAGCCCGCGGCCAGCGGCGGGGCCACGCACATGCCCCAGCCACCGATCGGGGCGTTCCAGGTCAGGATCACCGCGACGACCCCGATGGGTTCCATCAGGGTCAGGTCCATGGTCTCCCCGGGCGCAGTGGGGACGACCGTGCCCTCGAGCTTGTCGGCCCAACCCGCCGCATTCTCGAACCAGTTCGCGCCGTGCGGGACCAAGACCGCCTTGGCGGCCGACACCGGCAGGCCATTTTCCATCGCCTGCATGACGGCGAGTTCGTCCTCGTGTTCGCGGATGCGCGCGGCGATGCGGGTGAGGAGCCTGCGGCGGTCTTCGGGCCGCCACTGGCGCCACTTCCGGAAAGCCGTCTGCGCGACCGCGACCGCCTCGTCGATCTCGGCGCGGCCGGCCAGCGGGACATCGGCCTGCGGGCGACCGGTGGCCGGATTGATGTGCTGGTGGACGCCCCCGGAGCCGGTGCCAAGCCATCGCGTGCCCAGATAGATCTCGGAGACCAGCGGACGCGAGTTGTCGGTCGCGTTAACTCCCTGCGTCACTGCCGGTTCACCTGACCGTCATCGACCGGAAGTGCAACGCCGGTGACGTGTTGGGCCGCATCCGACGCCAGCCACAGCACCGCCTCGGAGATCGCGTTGGGATGGACGCCGGGGCGGGGGGCGTGGCGCATCTCCTCGCCAGCTTGCGGATCGCGCATGTGACCGGGATTAGGAGCGTACTCGGGGAAGTCAGCGAAGAACTGCCACGGCACCTTGTCCTGCGTGCCCATCGAACTGACGAAGTCGCCCTCGCCCAACACCGTTCCGGGATGCACGGTGTTGACCCGAATGTTGTACTGGCCCAACTCATTCGCGAGCGCCTTGGCGAGCCCGACCACGCCGAACTTGCTGGCCGAGTAGTGGGAGGTGTACGGCAGGCCGCGAATACCGCCGGCAGAACTGGTGGCGATGATCGACCCGCCGCGGCGGCCCTTCATCATGTGCGGGATCACTGCGCGAGCGCTGTTCCATACGCCCTTGAGGTTGACGTCGATGATGTCATCCCAGGCGTCTTCGGGGATTTCCCACGACCAGTGCCAGGAGATGATTCCGGCGTTGGCGCACAGGATGTCAATCGCGCCGAATTCGGAGACCGCGGCGTCGGCGGCCGCCTTCAGCGCCTGGAAGTCGCGGACGTCGGCCACGTGGCTCTGTACCCGGCGACCGGTCTTCTCGACCAGCTTGGCCGTGTATTCCAGTTCTTCGGTGGTGGCCATCGGATAGGTGACCGCCTCGTTGATCGTCGTGCATGCGTCGACGAGCACGATGTCGGCGCCTTCTTCGGCCAGTCGCACCGCATGCGAGCGCCCCTGCCCGTGCCCGGCTCCGGTGATAAAGGCAACCTTGCCCTGCACCCGACCTGTCATGTGTCGCTCCTTCCGTGACCTCTGCGCCGAGGTCGCAGATGCATACTACCAAGTATGATGCTGAGGTGTTCATCCCGGCGCCCACCCGCAACACCCGCCACCTTTCGACCGCGCCACGGGCTAGGTCACATCAAGTCCTCCAGCCCAAGTGCCCAGCCAGGCGGTACAGTGATCAGGCACCTACCCAGTAGTAGCTCATTACTTTGGCACGATTTACGTGCTCCGAACCATCGACCCCGAAGGGAGCGCTGGGTTCTGATGCGCCAGCTGACCGCCCGACAGATCGCCAGTCGGAACGAAGTGTTGATCGCCGCCGCCGATGCATTCACCGCCCGCGGCTACGCCGCCACCTCCATCGACGACATCGCCGATCGGCTCAACGCGACCAAAGGCCGCGTCTATCACTACTTCCGTACTAAGGGCGAGATCTTCGTCGGCATCCACAAGCGCGCGATCGAGCTCTCGTTTCGCGCCATCGATGAAGCGGTGGCGGGCGAGACATCCGCGACCGGCAAGTTACGCAAAATGGCGGAGGCACACGCCATGCTGATGATGTCCGAGCCAACTTTCATGGGGCTTGCCGCTCGACACCTCGAGATGAGCCTGGCGAGCGAGGGTCGCACGCGTCAGCGAGACATCAACGAAATCCTCGAGCTGCGACGCAAATACGAATCGCAGTTCGAGCAAGTCATCGCCGAGGGGATGAAATCCGGCGAGTTCGGGGCCAAAGACTCCGACCTGATGGCCAAGGCCGTGCTCGGCACCCTGAACTGGATGAGCATGTGGTATAGCCCGCGAACCGCGCGCACCGAGGAGGAGAAGCGCACCATCGCCTCCTCGCTCGCCGAGTTCGTCATCAACGGCCTCGCTCCACGCACACCCGACGGGGTTTAGCCGAGGTTTAGCCGCCGTCCGCGGTAACCATCCCGCATCCGCGGTAGCCATCCCGCACCCTAGGGTCCGGGCAGCCTCGTTGTGTGGGCGGACGAGTCTGCATGACATACTACTCAGTAGGTTCATAGTGCTGTCGGCTGAATCAATGCGTAGAGCGCACCACACAGAAGGAGAGAACCAAAATGCACATCGAAGGCTCCAGCGCCATCGTCACCGGGGGCGCGTCCGGTCTGGGAAGGGCGAGCGCTCAGCGACTCGCAGAGGCCGGCGCGCACGTCGTGATAGTCGACCTGCCCACCAGCGCGGCCGCAGCTGTGGCGGGCGAGCTTGGCGGAAAGTCCACCTTCGTCGCGGCCGACGTCACCGACGCCGAGCAGGTCCAGGCGGCGGTGGACACCGCTGTGGATCTCGCGCCGCTGCGCACCCTGGTCCATTGCGCGGGACGCGGTGGGCCGGTGCGGGTGCTCGACCGTGCCGGCGAGCCCGGCTCCCTGGAGGACTATGTCGATACCGTCAGCATCAACCTGGTCGGCACCTTCAACACGTTGCGCCTTGTTGCCGCGGCGATGGCTCGAAACGAACCGCAGCGGTCCGAACACGGCGACCGCGGGGTGTGCGTTCTGACCGCTTCGGTCGCCGCCTGGGAGGGCCAGATCGGTCAGACCGCCTACGCCTCCTCGAAGGCCGGCATCGTCGGCATGACCGTGGTGGCCGCCCGCGACCTGGCCTCGAAGCAGATCCGGGTGTGCACCATCGCACCCGGCATCTTCGACACCCCGCTGCTGGCGCGAGTCCCGGACGCCGCCCGGGCGTCGCTGGCAGCGGCCGTCCCGCACCCCCGCCGGTTGGGTGATCCGTCCGAGTTCGCCGCTCTGGCAATGCATATCGTCGAGAACGACATGCTCAACGGCGAAACCATCCGGCTCGATGGTGCGATCCGGATGGCGCCCCGATGAGTGCGGATCGCACCGCCCCGGCAGCCGATCCGGTGCTCGTCACGGCCGACGATGGCATTCTCATCATCACCCTGAACCGGCCGGAGTCGCGCAACGCTGTCAATCTCGATATGGCTCAGCAAATCTCGGCGGCACTGGATCGGCTCGATGGAGATCCGGAATTGCGCGTGGGGGTGATCACCGCCAACGGACCGTCGTTCTGCGCGGGCATGGACCTCAAGGCGTTCGCGCGCGGTGAGGTGCCGCGGCCGGAACCGCGCGGGTTCGCCGGCATCGTCAAACAGCCGGCGGAAAAGCCGTTGATCGCTGCGGTCGACGGACCCGCTGTCGGCGGCGGTTTCGAGATCGTGCTGGCGTGCGACCTGATCGTGGCGTCCGAGGCGGCCCGATTCGGCCTGCCGGAAGTCACCCGCGGACTCACCGCCAATGGCGGCGGGCTGGTGCGACTGCCACGCCGGATCCCCCATCATCTGGCGATGGAGCTGATCCTGACCGGCGCACCGATCGATGCTGCCCGCGCCGCCCAGCTAGGTCTGGTCAACCTGCTGACCGCGCCGGGGAAAGCCGGTGCCGCGGCCCGCGAACTGGCCGCCGTCGTCGCTGCCAACGGCCCGCTCGCCACCCGGGCGTCCAAGCGTGTCGTCACCGAGTCCGTCGACTGGTCCGAACCGGAACTCTTTTCACGCCAGGAGGAGATCGTTGCACCCGTGCGCGCCTCGGCCGACGCCGCCGAAGGCGCTCGGGCGTTCGCCGAAAAGCGCGCACCCGTCTGGCAGGCTCGCTGACCCACCAGCGGTTGGACAGCAGAGCCGCCCCCGGGCCGAGCCCGGGGCGGCTCTACTGTTTGTTGTGGCTCGTCAGGCGTTCGCCGCGGCCGCGTCGAGTAGCGCGGCGAACCGCTCGCGCGCCGCGACACGCCGGGTCGGGACATGCTCGGTGGGTACCTCACGCGGCTCGAACTGGCGCAACGTGCGCCGGGCCACGGTTACCTTGTGCACCTCGTCGGGTCCGTCATACAAACGCGCGGCCCGCGCCTGGCGGTACATGAACTCCAGCGGCAGATCGGAGCTGTACCCCAGCGAGCCGTGCACCTGAATGGCACGGTCGATCACGTTGTAGAGCACCCGGGCGCCCCAGAACTTGATCATCGCGATCTCGGTGAGCGCCCCCCGGACGCCTTCGGTATCGATCTTCCACGCCGCGTGCAGGGTCATCAGCCGTGCAGCCTGACGTTCTGCCACCGATTCGGCCACCCAGTCCTGAATCATCTGCTTTTCGGAGAGCAACGATCCGTGCATGGTGCGCGAAACTGCGCGTTCGCAAAGCATTTCCAGCGCGCGCTCGCTCTGCCCCAACCACCGCATGCAGTGGTGGATGCGGCCGGGTCCGAGCCTGGTCTGGGCAAGGGCGAAGCCGCGGCCACGCTCGCCGAGCAGGTTTGTAGCCGGTACCCGCGCACCGTCGAAGACCACCTCGGAGTGGTTGCCATATGCGGGCGGGCGTTCATACGGGTGTTCCATCGTCGGGATGTCGCGCTCGACGATCATTCCCGGGGTGCCCGCGGGCACCAGGATCATCGACGCCCGCTGATGTCTGGCCGCCTCCGGATCGGTGACGGCCATCACGATGAAGATATCGGCGATAGAGGCATTGGAGGCAAACCACTTGCGGCCGTTGAGCACCCACTCGTCACCATCAAGCCGGGCGGTGGTGGTCTGCATGGTGGGATCCGCCCCGGCGCCCGGCTCTGTCATCGCGTAACAGCTGCGGATCGCACCGGCTAGCAACGGATCTAGCCATGCCGCCTTCTGCTCGGCGGTGGCCGCCACCGCCAGCAGTTCGGCGTTACCGGAATCGGGTGCTTGATTGCCGAATACGATCGGGGCGAGGTGCGAACGACCGAGCACCTCATGGATCAACGCCAGCCGGACCTGCCCAAAACCCTGACCACCCAGTTCCGGCGGCAGATGCGCCGCCCATAACCCGCGGTCCTTTACCTCGCGTTTGAGCGGTTCCATCGCCCTGGCCATTGCGGCGTCGTCCAACTCGAGCGTCTCAAGCGGTTCGATTTCGTCCTTGACAAACGCCCTGATCCAGTCGAGATCCTTCTCGATCTCGAGATCAGTTGAGAAATCCCACATTTGGCAGACCTTCTTTCTCTAGGCTGTGCCCGTCGCGATGGCCAGGGCGTGACGCGCGAGCAACGGCACGCGGTGCTCCAGCGTGGCGAAAAACGAGTCGGTGGACTCCCCCCGGACGTAACGGCCGTAAGAGCCTTCGAAGATGACGGCCAGCTTGAACTGGCCGAACACCCGGAACCAGATCAAGTCATCGGCTACCAGGTCCATTCCGCTGCCGCGGACGTAGCGTTCGATGAGTTCACCCCGGCTGGGGTTGCCGTCGACGCCGTGTGGAGATCCCAGGGCACCCCACTGCTCCATCTCGTGCGGCTCCAGCCAATTGGCGAGGAAATAGCCGAGATCGGCTAGCGGGTCGCCGATCGTGGCGGTCTCCCAGTCGACGATGGCCAACACGGTGGCCGGCGGCTGCGCGGCGAAAAGAAGGTTGTGCAGGCCGTAGTCGCCGTGGATCAGGGCGGTGCCGTGGGTACCGGGACAATGCTGCTCCAGCCAGCCGGCGACCTCGCCGAGCTCGGGCAGCTCGCGGAATGCGTAGGACGTCAGCTGCCTGGTCCACCGGGCCGCCTGACGTTCGGTGTAGTTGTCCGGCTTGCCGAAGCCGTCTAGACCTGCCCCGCGCCAGTCCAGCCGGTGCAGTGCGGCCAGCGCATCGATCGCGGCATAAGCGATCCCGGTCCGCTCTTCGGCGAGCTGGGCCGGCAACTCGTGATACAGCGGCACACCGGGCACTTGGTCCATCAGATAGAACCGGGCCCCGATGACGTCGGTTTCTTCACACAAGCCCCGCGGTGTCGCATGGGGCACATCGGTGCCCTCGAGCGCTTCGAGCACCCGGTACTCACGCACCATGTCGTGCGCCGTGGGCGCGTTGGCCACCCGCGGTGGGCGACGCAGCATCCAGGTCGGGCCACCGCGGCTGATCGTGAACAGCTCGTTGGAGTGGCCGGTGGTGACCCGCTCAACCGTCAACGGACCCTGTCCAGGCAGCCGCTCGCCGAGCCAATCGTCAAGGGCGGCAACAGAGACCAGGTCGTCGGTGGCCGCGCTGGGTCCGGTGCCACCCATTCAGGAAGCTCCCTTGCCGGTGAACTTCTCGACGCTGCGCCGAACGTCGTCGCTGGTGAACGACTCCGATTCGGTTGCCAGTGCGAACGGCAGGATCAGGTTCGCCGCGTTCAGCAGGTGCATGTTCAGCGCCCGCTTGGTGTCGCGCAGCGCCTGAACCGGCTGGCCGGCCAGCCGGTGTGCCAGGGCCAGCGCCTCCTCGACGACCTTGTCCCGGGTGGTAATTCGGTTCGCGAGACCCAGACGTTCGGCGTCGCGGGCGGTGATGCGGTCACCGAGCAGGATGTACTCCTTGGCCTTGAGCAGGCTCATCATGTACGGCCAGGTCAGCGGGCCACCGTCGCCGGCGACCAACCCGACGCTGACATGTGGATCACTGATAAACGCGTCTTCTGCCATGACCACCAGATCGGACATCATCGCCAGCGAACCGCCGAGGCCGACAGCCAACCCGTTGACCGCCGCGACGACCGGCAGCTCGCATTCGAGCATGGCCTTCGCGAGTCGTTCGGCCTCGCGAATATCCTTGCGGCGCGCCACCGCATCCTTGTTGTTGCGAGCGAAGTTGGGCAGGTAGCCACCCGAGCTGAAGGCGCGTCCGGCGCCGGTCAGAACGACCGCGCGTGCGTCCTCATCGTCGATCAGCGCGTCCCACACCTTACGCATCGCGCGGTGCAGATCGTCATCAAAGGAGTTGAGGTCATCCGGGCGGTTCATCGTCAGGATCCGCACGGGGCCATCTCCGGTGACAAGGAGTGCGGGTGCGAGGTGGCTATAAGGCATGACAGGGGATACTACTTAGTAGGTTGTTTGGGAGCAAGCGCGGTCCGAAATCGACGTCCCGACCCCACTGCAGCCGAGCCGGCCTCAGCCCTTGATCGCGGCGAACCCCTGGTCGAGCTGCTGATCAGCGGCCCCAAACCGCGTTGCGAGCGCCACCGCCCGACGAAAGTGCCGGTGCGCGTGGTGTTCCCAGGTAAACCCGATGCCGCCATACAGCTGGATCGCGCCTCGGGCAACCCTTCCGTACCCGGCCGCCGCGGCCCGAAGCGCGAGCGGTCCGGCCCAGGCCAGGCTCGCCGGATCCGCGTCGGCGCACCAGGCGGCGTGATAGGCCGCCGCGGCGGCGCGGTCGAGGTCCAGCAGCATGTCGACCGCGCGGTGCTGGACGGCCTGGAACGAGCCCACCGGAACACCGAATTGCCTTCGGGTCGAGACATGTTCGATCACCGAGTCCAGGGTTGCCCGGATGCCGCCAACTGCCTCAACCGCCGCCAACCCCTGGGCCCGGGCACGTGCTGTGGCGATAGCTTCGTCGGCGTTGACGGCGAGAACGGTGGCCGGTACGCCGTCGAAGCGCACCCGGGCGGCCCGCCGCGAGGGGTCGATACCATCCTGGGCCTCGATGCTTAGCCGTGGCGCATCCCCGGGGATGTGCACGATGCTCCCGCCGATCAGAACCAGGAGCTCGTCGGCGGTTTCGGCGTCGACGACCGCGGATGCGACGCCGACGACGACGCCGTCCTCGAGCGCAACCGACGGATGGTCGACGACGGCAACGGCGCGGCCGGTGTCGACCACCTGACGCAGCAAATCGTGAGCCGCGCCCCCGACACAGCTCAGCAAGCCGTTGGCGTAGCCCACCGATGTCAGTAACGGCGCCGGGTACAGCGTTCGTCCCGACTCCTCCAAGACGGCAGCGAGCTCAACCGCACCGCTCAGACCGCCGAGCTCGCCCGGTACGCCGAGAGCCTGAATACCAAGGCTCGCAACGGCGTTGTCCCATGCTAGGCGGGCCGCCGCCGGGCCGGCGTCGACCCGATCGGCCGGCCCGGCGGCGACGAAGAAGTCGCGCGCGACATCGGCGAGTTCGCGCTGTTGGTCGTCAAAGGTGAAGTCCATACGACCATCCTACGGGGTATGATGTCAGAATGGATCTCAACCTCTCGGAGTCTGAGCGAAAATTCCGCACCCGCGTATGTGCATGGCTGGACAGCGCGCCGCGTCCCGAGGGGCTGCGAGATTACGGAGCCACCCCGACCCGCGAGGACCTGCCCGCCGCACGCGCCTGGCAGCGCTCGCTGTTGGACGCCGGTTTGGCCGGGTTGTCCTGGCCCCGATCGGCCGGTGGTACCGAAGCCACCCCGATGGAACAGGGCATCTGGGCCGAGGAGACCGCGCGCGCGGGGGTGCCGTTGCAGATCAACCTCTTCGGACCGGAGCTGGCCGGGCCGATGATCATCAAGTTCGGCACCAAAAGCCAACAGCAGCGATTTCTTCCACCAATCTTGCGCGCCGACGAGATCTGGTGCCAGCTGTTCTCCGAACCGGAAGCGGGATCGGACCTGGCCGGGCTGCGGACACGCGCGGAGGCCGACGGAGACGGGTGGCGCGTCCATGGCCAGAAGGTGTGGACATCTGGTGCCCATTACGCCGATCTCGGTCTGTTGCTCGCCCGCACCGGCACCGGCGATCGCCCGCACGACGGCTTGACATTCTTCCTGCTGCCGATGGACCGACCCGGCATCGATGTGCGGCCACTGCGACAGATGGACGGACAGGTCAAGTTCAACGAGGTCTACTTCGATGGCGTGTCGGTGGGTCCCGACGATGTCCTCGGCGCGGTCGGTTCCGGCTGGCGGGTGGCGATGTCGACATTGGGCCGGGAACGAATGATGATCGGAGCCAACGCTGTTCGCTTCGTACAGCTGCTCGACGAGCTTTGGTCAGTAGTCGAGGGCCGCGACCTTTCGCCGACTGACAGCGTCCGCCGCCGCTGGACAGACCTGTGGTCCCGCTGCCAGCTGTTGCGCCTGCAGTGGTTTCGCGTGCTGTCAGTAGTCACCTCAACCGACGACTCTCGGACGTCGCTGCTCAAGCTCACCGCGACCGAGCTGGAACGCGACATCACGGTATTCGCACAAGAAGCCCTCGGACCCGACCTGGTCACCGGCGAGGCGTGCACACGGTGGCGCAATTGGCTACTCGCCGCACCGGGCCAGACCATCGCCGGTGGCACCTCGGAGATTCAGCGCAACATCATCGCCCGCCGGGTGCTGCGGTTACCGACCGGCTGATCGGCGAGATCGCGCTAGGGCGCGATCGTGGCCATGTGGTTGGCGGCGGCGTAGCCGGCCACCATCGCGGCGCCGATCGTCGCACCGGGGCCGGGGTAGGTCTCCCCCATCACCCCAGCCGACGAGTTGCCGGCGGCATAGAGTCCGTCGATCACGGTGCCATCGGGGCGCAGCACCCGAGAATATTCGTCGATATCCAGGCCGCCCTTGGTGCTCAAATCACCCGGATACAGCGCCACCGCGTAAAACGGCCCCTTGTCCAGCGGGGCGAGATTGGCGTGCGGCTGCGTCGGGTCGCCGTAGTACCGGTCGTAGGCGCTCTCACCGCGTCCGAACGTGCTGTCGCGGCCGGCATCGGCGTCCCGATTGAAACGCTCGATGGTCGCCGTCAGCCGATCGGCCGGCACGTCGATCGAGCGGGCCAACGCTGCGACATCGTCCGCGCGCCGCAGATATCCGGTCTCATACCAGGATCGCGGAAACGGCTGGCGTGGAACGATGCCGAAGAAAATGTAACGGTTCTTGGCGCGCTGATCGAAGATCAACCAGGACGGAACGGTCCGTGCGCCGTCCGTCCCGTCATCGCAGGCATACATCGTGTCCCAGAAGTCGTCGTAGGAGACCGCTTCGTTGCCGTAGCGCTCGCCCCGGCTGTTGACCACCAGCGTGCCGGGCAGGCCGCGTTCACTCAGCGTGACCCTCGGTTGCAGACCTCCGCCCGGGACGGGAACCATGACGTTGGGCAGCCCCCACGCCCGATCCATCCGCGCCACCGCGGCTCCGGCAGCGATACCGGCCAGGATGCCGGATCCGTCCTGGCCGTCCTCGGGAGCCAGGCTCCATTCGGCACGGGACGGCTGTGGCAAGTACTTGTCCCGCATCCGCTGGTTCTTGCTGAAGCTTCCGGTCGCGATCACCACACCGCACCGGGCCCGAATAGTCCTGGGCCGCCCTGCGATACAGGTCTGGACCCCGACGACCCTGCCGTCTTCGATGACGACATTCTGCAGCGGCGCGGAGTAGCAGACCGGGACGTGCTCATCGCGCAGGGCCAGCCGCAACCGGGTCGCCAGCGCCTGGCCGATGCTGAGCAGCCGCTGTCCGCGTAGCCGGGCGACCAAAGAGCGCCGGACCACCTGCAGCACCTTGATCCGGCCGGCCTTGGTGCGCATCATCATGTTAAGTGAGACGAAGTCCTCGGCGGTCACGGTCAGGCCCTTGACCGCCATCGCTGGTGACGGCGGGCGCAGTCGACCCAGTTCGGCGCCCAGCAGCTTGCCGTCGATCATCTGCGCCTCGATGGATCTGCCTTCAGGTCGGCCACCCGGCTGTTCGGGCCGGTAGTCAGGAATCGAATCCGGGCTCCAGCGAATCCATTTGGTCGCCGCGTCGAACTCGTCGACCATGGCCATCCCGTCGCGGAGGTAAGCGTCGCGGCGGACCTCACTGACGGTATCACCAACGGTCGCCGCGAGATACGCACGCCCGTCCGCCACCGTGTCGGAAATACCCCGCGAGATGGAGTACCGGTTGGCGGGCAACCAGATCGCCCCGCCGGAGACCGCCGTCGCGCCGCCGAAATACTCGGTTGCCTCGAGCACCACCACCGACAGCCCGCGCAGCGCCGACGTCAATGCGGCGGTCATACCCCCCGCCCCGGAGCCGGCGACGATGACGTCGTAGGTTTCTTCGATAGCACTTGCCATGCTGTAATCCTTTCCCGGGTGGGTCAGTACGGGGTCCCGCCGTCGACTCGCAGGATCGCGCCGGTGGTGTAACTGCTGGCGTCGGAAGCTAAATACAGTGCCGTACCGACCACCTCGTCGGGCTCACCAACCCGTCTCAGCGCGTACTGCTCGACTTCGGCTGCGGTGGCGGCTTCGTCCCAGTGTTTGCTGACATCGGTGCGGAACCGACCGACCATGATGCAGTTGACTCGGACCTGCGGGCCGTACGCGCGCGCGAACGACACCGTGATCGAGTTGAGGCCCGCCTTCGCCGCGCCGTAGGGAATGACGTTGGCGCCGGGGTTGACGCCAGAGACACTCGAGATGTTGATGACCGATCCGCCACCGTCAGTCATCATCCGCTCGCCGAACAGCGCGGTGAGCCGGAACGGCCCGCGCAGGTTGACGCCGAGCACCTTGTCGTAGAGGGTCTCGGTGACCTCGCTAGGTCTGTCGTACAGCGGGGACATCCCGGCGTTGTTCACCAAGACGTCCACTCGCGGAAACGCTTGGTAAGCAGCCTCATACAACGCGTCACAATCCTCCCAGCGGCCGACGTTGGCGGCGATGGGTACGGCGCGACGCCCGGTCGTCTGCACCACCTCGGCCGCGAGGTCCGCACAGCTGTCGAGCTTCCGGCTCGCGATGATGACGTCGGCGCCCGCGCGCGCGAATCCCAAAGTCATCGCGCGTCCGAGTCCCCGGCTACCGCCGGTGACAAGCACGACTTTGTCCCTCATCGATAGAGTCGGGGTTTCCATATCTCCTCCTCGGTTCGACGCTCGGTCGCGGTCACGCATCGGTCAGCGCAGCCCACAGGCCGACGCCGCCGGCCACCGTCGCGGTTCGGCCGAGATACTCGGCCCACTCCTGCTGCCCACCCCACTCGGTGCGCCAAGACCACAGTCGGGCGGTCAGGCGACGTAGCGGATGTTCGAGCGTCATGCCGATGGCACCGTGCAGCTGATGAGCGGCCGCGGCACCTGCGGTTGCGGCCTCTGCGGTCCGGACCTTTGCCGCGGCGATCGCGAATTTCGCTGTGGGCGAGCTGAACCCGTGTTCGACACCGATGCGGACGGCGGCATCGGCGGCAGCCTGGGCCGCGGCCGCCTCGGCGGCGAGCAGCGCCACACTCTGTTGCACGGACTGGAACGCCGCCAGTGGACGCCCGAACTGCTGGCGCTCCAGCACGTACCGCACGGTCGTGTCGACCAGGCCGGCCATCGCCCCCGCCGACAACACCGCGCGGGACAGCGCCCCGCGAAGCCGCAATTCGGCAACAGCGCCACTGGGCGCGGGGCTCACGGCGGACGGCGACAGCACCGTATCGACGATGAGGTCGTCACGGGGTTCGCCGGCCAGATTGCGGCCAGTGATGATGGAGCACGCTTCCATCGGGATCGCCACCACCACTTCGGATCCAACACGACCGGTCTCAGCGAACGCGATGACGGTGTGGCAATCGCGGCCACCGGCGACCCGGACCAGCCGTCCGGTCACCCGTGTGCCGTCGCCATCGTCGACCGTCGTCAGCTCTCCGTTCGCGAAAACGGCGAGCCCGTCGGGGATATCGCGGCCACAGGCGGCCAACAGCCAACCGGCCAGCACAGCGTCGGCCAGCGGCACCGCGGCAGCTTGCCGTCCTACCGCGCGCAACACCACCGCCGCCTCCAGCGGCCCACCGCCGCTGCCACCTGCGCTCTCCGGGATGCCGACGTGGGCAAACCCGTTGTGCACGAGGTCATTCCACAGCGAGTGGTCGTAGCCTTGCTGGTCGGGCGGGTCACCCCGTTCGGCGAGCAGCTCCTCGACGACCGTGCCGAGCTCGCGCAGCTGGACGTTGTCGACGTCTCCGGTGCCGCCATCCATCAACGTAACCCCATTCCCCGCGCCACCATCGAGCGCAACACCTCGCTGGTTCCACCGCGAATCGTGAAGCCGGGCGCGTGCAACACGGCCTCGGCGAGCAGCCGCGCCACCCCGTCCGCGGCCGGGTCGGGTTCGACGGCGAGCAAGAGTTGTGCGGCGTTGACCACCTCGTTCTCGAACCGGGTGCCCAGGTCCTTGACGAGCGCGGCGGGTACTTCTTGTGCCACCCCGTCGGCGAGCGAGGCGGCGATCGCCAGCGACATCCGCCGCAGCGTCCATAACCGCGCGATCAGACCGCCGAGTGCGATGCTGTGCTCCGGGCCGGATCGTTGGCTCAGCGCGTCGACCAGTGCGGTGAGCACCGGATACGTGGACAGGAACCGTTCGGGACCACTGCGTTCGAACGCCAATTCGGAGGTGACCTGATGCCAGCCGGCACCGATGGCGCCCAGCACCATAGCGTCGGGTACGAAAACACCGTCGAGGTGGACCTCGTTGAAGTGGCGTTCGCCGGTGAGCAGTGGGATCGGACGGATCTCGACGCCCGGGGAGTCCAGCGGCACCACGAACTGCGACAGTCCGGCGTGCCGGTTCGGGGCTTCGGCCAGCGGTGTGCTGCGGGCGAGCACGAAGAATGCATGGGCGTGGTGGGCGCCGCTAGTCCACACCTTGGTGCCGTCCAGGCGCCATCCGCCGTCGACCCGAGTGGCCTTGGTGCGCACCGACGCCAGATCAGAACCCGAGTCGGGTTCACTCATCCCAATGGCGAAAAAGCACTCACCGCGCGCGATCGCGGGCAGGTAGCGCTGACGTTGTTCCTCGGTGCCATAGCGCAGCAGCGACGGCCCGATCTGACGGTCGGCGATCCAGTGCGCGGCCACCGGAGCGCCCGCGGCAAGCAACTCTTCGGTCACGGCGTAGCGTTCCAGCGTTGAGCGTTCGTGTCCGCCGTAGGCCTTGGGCAACGTCATTCCGAGCCATCCGCGTTCGGCCAGTTTACGGCTGAACTCCGGATCCCAGCCCGCCAACCAGGCGTCGCAGCGCGGGGTGAATGTGCCGGCGTCACGTTCGGCGGCCAGGAAGTCGCGGACCTGCGCGCGCAGTTCAGGGGCGGCCGCCTCGGGAGCCGGCGGCGGCAGCAGCGCCGCCGTCACGCCATCGCCTCCTTCGGTAGGCCGAGCATTCGCTGCGCCAGGATGTTCTTCTGGATCTGCGCCGAGCCGCCGTAAATGCTGCCCGCCCTTGCGTATAGGTAACGGTCGAACCATTCGGCATGGGGTCGGGTCGTCCGGTCGCTCAGCAGCTGCAGGCTCGCGCCCATCAGATGCTGCTCGACCTCGGTCATCAACAGCTTGTCGATGGAGCTTTCCGGGCCCGGTGCGCCGCCACAGACCCGTGCGCTGAGGCTGCGCAGGCTGTGCATGCGCAGCACCTCAAGGTTCGCCGCGATACGGCCGAGCGTCTGCTGCACGGCCGGCTCATCGCGGCGCTCGCGCAGTTGATCGACAAGTTCGGCGAAGGCGTGCTCGAATTTGGAGAGGTAGCCGATATCGACAGCGCCGCGTTCGTAGGAGACGACCTCCATCGCGATCTTCCACCCGTCGGTCGACGCACCCAGCATGTTCTCGGCCGGAATGCGTACCCCGTCGAGGTGGAGCTCGGCGAACTCCTCGTCACCGTTAGCGAGAACTATCGGACGGACCTCTACTCCCGGCAGGTCGAGCGGCAGGATGAAGGCTGAAATCCCACGGTGCCGAGCCACTTTGTCGTCAGTGCGAGCCAACAGCAGGCAGAAGTCGGCGTAGGCGCCCAGGCTGGTCCAGGTTTTGTGGCCGGTGACGATGTACTCGTCACCGCTGCGGATCGCCCGGGTGCGCAGCGACGCCAGGTCCGAGCCGGCACCCGGCTCCGAGAAGCCCTGGCACCAGATCTCGTCGCAGGCCAGCAACGGGGGCAGATACCGCTTACGCTGCGCCTCGGTACCGTGGCTGAGCAGTGGTCGCCCAAGATGCGAAATCGGCAGCGTGGTCGGTGCTTTCGTGCGGCCGAGCTCCTGGCTGAGGATCGCCTCTTCCATCAGCCCGAGTCCCTGCCCGCCGTATTCCTTGGGCCAAGACAGCGCGACATAGCCACCCTGGTACATCTTCTTCTGAAACGCGCGCATGATCGGCCAGCGATCGGCCAGCGCGGGTGGTTCGGGAGCATCGGGGACGTTGTCGCGCAACCAATCCCGCAGGCGGTTGCGGAAGTCGGCTTCGGCCGGAGTGTCAAGCAGGTCCATGAAGTTCCTCGGTCAGTTGGTGTCGGGCTCGAAAGCTGCGGCGTCGAAAGCGGATTTGGCCAGCAGCGCCAGCGGGGTGGTGACCGAGCCGAATGCGTCGGCGAAGGTGTGGGCGGTGCGCAGCCGCAGGTGCGCATCGTGTTCCCAGGTCACGCCGATTCCGCCGAGCACCTGAATCCCGTTCTCGCACGTGCGCAGCGCGGCAGAGGCGGCGTGTGCCTTCGCGGCCGCGCCGGCGCGTTCAGCTTGAGCGATCGGGGCGTGTTCGACCTCCCACGACGCGCCGTAGGTGACCGAGCGGGCGGTTTCGACGGCGACGAGCATATCGGCGCAGATGTGCTGGATGGCCTGAAACGAGCCGATCGGTCGGCCGTATTGTTCACGTTGCTTGGCGTATTCGACGGCCTGGCGCAGCGCACCGTCGGCCAGCCCGGTCAGGGTGGCCGCCGCACCGACCCAGGCCATCGCGCGTGCCCGGCGCAGCCCCTCACTCTCGCCGCGCATCGTCGAGACGCCGTCGATCGCGTAAAGCGGCTGCAGCGGGTCAGCGGCGTCGATCGCCGTGACACCGGTAAGCGCGACAGTCGCGGCCTGGTCCGGCGCCACGATCACCACCCCCTGCGCCCCGAGACCCCAGCCCAGCGAGATGGTGGCTTCGCCTGTCGGCCAACCAAGTTCATTGTCGAGTAGTACGCTGACCGGCGCTCCGGCGCACAGGTCGGCAAGTACCTGGGAGTCACCACCGCCGTGGACAAGCAGCGCGGCCGCCGCGACGGCGGTCCCGACGTAGGGTATCGGCGCGGTGTGCCGCCCCAGCACTTCGGCGACCACACATGCGTCGGTCAGCGATGCACCTGCACCGTCGGCGCTTTCGGGCACGAGCAGCCCGAGCAGGTCCAGCTGGGCGAACTCCGACCACGCGCGGGAACGCAGCGTGCCGTCGTCGGTCAGCGCTGATCGCACCTGCTCATCGCCGAACAGCTGCCTGCTGACGTCTTCGGCAGTCTTCTGCAGAAACAGCTGATCCTCAGATAACGCGAAGTGCACCAATACCTCCTGAGGCGATGGACGAGGATTCGGGGTTCATGGCAGCTCCGCGAGCGTGCGCTGCATCCATGCTTGGAAGCCGGCCCGGGTGGCGGCAGCGTCGCTGTATGCCTTGAAAGAGTCGACGTCGCGCGGATAGCCACGGGACGTTCCGTCGGGCCGCACCGAACCGGGCGCCTCGATGATTGCCGAGACGAGCACCCCAGGGATCGCGGCCTCCCCGATCGCGGTGCCCGGGTCGATGAGTTCCTCGCCGACGAGCACAGTCCCGCGCGCGGCGTGTGCGGCGATGACGGCCTCGCCGTATGGGCCGTCGATGATTCCGTTGCCGCGGATGTCAACCCGGTCGGCGTGGACGAACGCGACATCAGGCACGATCGCCTCGACCACGGTGGCGGCCCCGAAAGGCGATTCGACGGTCGCCAGCATGCCGGCGGTCCAGTCCTCAGTGCGGTAGCCCGTGTCGGCGGCGATGCCGACGGGGGCGAACGGCACCCGCCAGGCGCCGGCCTGTAGTGCGGCCCCGAGAATCCCGAGGCTGACCTCGCGCAGCCGGACCGGGTTCGCGCCGCTCTCGGCGAGCCGACGGAAGTTCCAGGCCGGAGCCGGGCCGATCGCGTTCCAGCAGTGCGCGAACGTCACCACCGACACCGCGCCCGCACCAAGCAGCTGATCGACCATGATGCCGCCGGATCCCGTGATGATGTGCAGATCACGTCGGCCCTGCCGGATGATCTCCTGGGCCACTCCGTAGAGTTGGGCGCCGAAATTGCCGATGTATACACAAGATCCGTCACGCACGTGCTCACGCACGGCGTCCGCGACGCTCAGTACGGGGGGATTCACCGCGGTCATCGGTCAACCGGAGTCGGTAGGTCTTTGATGGCGCGCGCCGCCATGTCGTAACCCTTGGCCGCGGCCTCGTGCAGCACCGCGATGGCGTCGGCACGCTCGTCTTCGTTTGGCGGGGTGGCCTCGGCCGCCGCGGCGGTGTCCACTCCGAGGGCGGCGAGGTAGGTGAGCGCGGCATCGACCCCGGGGCCGTCCAGGACCGCTTCCATCGCCGGCTCAGCGCCGAGCCGCAGTACACCCCACCGCGTGACCAGTCGAATCCGTTGTGCTGCAGCAGGACTGGTGGAAATATGCTCCACCCCCGCACAGATGCGGTGTACGTCGTCGTTCGCGTTGAGGAAGAGAAGGTCGGTCGCCCGGGCGGCGGCGTCCGGTGCCCCGCCGCCACCGGGCAGCCGCACCTTCGGATGGGCGGTGGGTCCGATGGCGTGGGCATTGGTCCGGCCACTCAGGTCGATCGTGGCACCGTCGAGGACGACCAGGTCACACCGCGGGATCAGGGTGAGCAGGACATCGGCGGTGGCGCCCCGATAGCACGTCACATCCGCGTAGGCGTGGAAGTCGGTGGTGCTGGTGACCAGCTCTACGGTGTCTCGGTCGAGCGCCGCCCCGGCCTCGAGCAGCTGGACGAACGTCGAGTCGACGCGTCGCCGCGCGACCCGTGCCGCGAGGACGGGCAGGTTGAAGCCGGTAAAAACCCAAGATGCACGGTGGATTTCGCGGGCGCCAAGCGCCAATACGTCGACAACGGAAGCTGCGGGCGGTCCAGCGTCGGAAGCCATGGCAGAACCATACTACTCAGTAGGTTTGAATGCCAACCGCAGCCGTGCATACTACCGGGTAGGTAATTGAATTGAGGAGGAACTACATGGTCAACGCGGTCATCGTGGACGCGGTTCGATCCCCGGTCGGCCGGGGCAAGCCAGGCGGTGCGCTCTCGGAGATCCACCCCGTCGAACTGCTCGGTCAAGTGCTCAGCGGATTGTTCGAGCGCAACCCGTCGGTCGATCCGGGCAGCGTGGACGACGTGCTCATCGGTTGTGTGAGTCAGGCCGCCGAACAAGGCGGCTGCCCGGGACGCTTCGCATGGCTGGCCGCCGGGTTGCCCGAACACGTCCCGTCGGTGACCATCGACCGCCGGTGCGGTTCCAGCCAGCAGGCCGCGCACTTCGGCGCACAAGGGATCATCGCGGGCAGTTACGACATCGTCGTGGTGGGTGGCGTGGAATCGATGAGCCGGGTGCCGATGGGGTCCGCGCGGATGGGTAAGGATCCGCACGGCCCGTCGGTACAGAAGCGGTATGCCCCGGGCCTGGTGTCGCAGGGCATCGCCGCCGAGCTGATCGCCGCCAAGTGGGACCTCGACCGCGAAGCCCTCGATGCCTTTGCCGCACAGTCTCATCAGCGCGCCGCCGATGCCGCCGAGCGCGGTGCCTTCAGGAGTCAGATCGTGCCGGTGCGCGCCCAGCCGGATAACGCGCCGATCGTGTCGGACGAGACCATCCGCCCGGAAACGACCGCGACGGGGCTGGCCAAGCTGCGTTCCTCGTTCCACTCCGAGGAGATGTGCGAGCGTTACCCGCAGATCAAATGGCATGTGACGGCAGGAAACTCGTCTCAGCTGTCTGACGGCGCGAGCGCCATGCTGGTCATGAGCGAACAGAAGGCGGCCGAGCTGAACCTCGAGCCCCTCGCACGATTCCACTCGTTCGCCGTCGTCGGCGACGATCCGCAGATGATGCTGACCGGTCCGATACCGGCGACCAACCGAATCGTCGAGCGCAGCGGCGTCTCACTGGACGAGATCGGACACTTCGAAGTCAACGAGGCGTTCGCGTCGGTGGCGCTGGCCTGGCAGCGCGAGACAGGGGTGGACGACGACAGGCTCAACCCGCTCGGCGGCGCGATCGCACTCGGGCACCCACTCGGAGCCTCCGGCACACGCCTGATGACGACGATGGTCCACCATCTGATCGCCAGCCGACAGCGGTACGGCCTGCAGGTGATGTGTGAGGGCGGAGGCATGGCCAACGCAACACTTGTCGAGAGTTTGCGGCCCACGACGTGACCGGACGCCCCGGCTCGACCGTCGCCTTCCAGACCGACGCTTTGGCTGGTTTGCGCCCGCCGAATCGACCATAGCGTCGGTCCCGGGGCGGCTACCCTGACCTGCATGCCGCACCCGATCATGTTCCGCGACGACGACCTCGGGCTGGCGCAGGTGCGCGAGATCGCGTTGAGCTTCCCCGAGGCGTTCGAGAAGATCTCGTGGGGCCGGCCGGTGTTCTGCGCGCCGAAGATCTTCGCGATGTACGGCGGCAGCGCCAAGACCGGCACCGGCCGGTACGTCCAGTACCCCCACTCGATCCTGGTCAAGGTCGACGAGAGCGACCGGTGCGCGCTCGAGCAGGACACCCGCTTCTTCTACCCCGCCTACATGGGGCCGTCGGGCTGGCTCGGGCTGGATTTCACCGCGACGAGCAAGATCGACTGGACCGAGGTGCGCGAACTGATCGACGCGTCGTACCGGCTGGTTGCGCCCAAGAAGCTCGTCAAGCGCCTCGACGTAGGCTGACCGGTAAGCGGTGGATCATCACTGAATCGGAGACGCCTTGAGTATCGCCAGTCCCTTTCCCGAAGTCGACATCCCCTCGACCAGCGTCTACGAGTATCTGTTCGGTGACATCTCCGACGATCACCTCGACCGGACCGCGCTGATCGACGCCAAGTCCGGTCGACAGACCAGCTACCGCGAGATGATCGCCCGCGTCGACGCGTTCGCCGGTGCCCTGGCCGGACGCGGGATCGGTGTCGGCGACGTCGTCGGGTTGCTGTCACCCAACAGTTCCGGCTTCGCCGTGGCGTTTCACGGCATCCTGCGCGCCGGCGCGACGGCCACCACCGTCAACGCGCTGTTCACCGCGAAGGACATCGCCAAGCAGCTCACCGATTCCAAAGCCAAGATGCTGGTCACCGTGACACCGCTGCTGGCGCAGGCCGTCGAAGGTGCCGCGGCGGCGGGCATCCCGCCCGAGAACGTCGTCGTGCTCGACGGCGACGGGCTGGCCGCCACCGGGCATCCCAACGCCGCCGATCTGATGGGCCCGGGACTGCCCGCGCCGGACGTCAGCTTCGCCCCGTCGTCGCATCTGGCGGTGCTGCCCTACAGTTCCGGGACCACCGGCATCCCCAAGGGCGTGATGCTCACGCACCGCAACCTGGTGGCCAACGTCGCCCAGATCCGGCCGCTGCACGGCATGGTCGCCGACGACGCGATCCTGGCGGTGCTGCCCTTCTTTCACATCTACGGAATGACGGTGCTGCTCAACGCCGCCCTGCATGCCCGCGCCCGGCTGGTCGTCATGGGCAGCTTCGACCTCGAGGAGTTCCTGGCCAACATCGACGAGCACAAGTGCACGATCGCGTTCATCGCGCCGCCGGTCGCCGTGGCGCTGGCCAAGCATCCGCTCGTCGACGACTACGACCTGTCATCGCTGAACACCGTGATGTCGGGTGCCGCCCCGCTGGACGCCGACCTCGGCCACGCCGTCGCCAAACGCTTGGGCTGCACCGTCGTTCAGGGCTACGGCATGAGTGAGCTCAGCCCGGTCAGCCACATCACGCCGTTCGACGGCGGGCTGCAGGAGATGAACATGGTCGCACCGCTGAGTTCTGTCGGCTGGACGGTCTCCAACGGTGCGTCCAAGCTCGTCGACCCCGAGACCGGTAACGAAATCGCCCCGCCCGCAGAGGGTCTCAGCAAGACCGGCGAACTCTGGTTCAAGGGGCCCAACGTGATGGCGGGTTACCTGAACAACGAGGAGGCCACCCGGCAGACCGTCGATGACGAGGGCTGGTTGCACACCGGTGATCTGGCGCAGATCGACGCGAACGGCTGCGTGTACATCGTCGACCGGCTCAAGGAGCTGATCAAGTACAAGGGCTATCAGGTGCCGCCCGCCGAACTCGAGGCGTTGCTGCTGGGACATCCCGCAATCGCCGACGCGGCGGTGATCGGGGTGACGGACGCCGACGGCGAGGAGGTGCCGAAGGCGTTCGTGGTCAAGCAGTCCGGCGCACAGCTGACCGAGGACGAGGTGATGGCGTTCGTCGCCGCTCAGGTCGCCCCGTACAAGAAGGTGCGTCAGGTGGCGTTCATCGACGCGGTGCCCAAGTCGGCGTCGGGCAAGATTCTGCGCAAGGACCTGCGCGGCTGAACTCAGGGCCGGTGTATCCGGTCGGCCATCTGCGCGGCGCGTGCCTGCCGGTAGCCCAACGCCGCGCCCGCGGCGGGAATCAGCAGCAATCCGGCGATCCCCCACAACCCGGTCCAGTCCGCCGTCGGCGCCCCGGGAAGGGGCATCGGCATCGGCGGCGGGGTGGAGAGGCGCTGCAACCACGGCGGCGCGGGCGGCGGCGACGGCGGTGCGGGCGCGAGCGGAACAGCGGCGGGCACCGGCGCGGGCGCCTGCTGACGCGGCGCGGGATCCCCACCCTGCGGGCCGGGT
>NZ_ATDN01000017.1 GCF_004014805.1 Mycolicibacterium elephantis DSM 44368 | reverse complement strand
ATTCACCATCAAACTGAGCCGACATCAAGTCCGATGAAAAATCGAGGCTAGGATCCAGATGGTTTCCGCACGAACCTAGCGCACCGCCGTCAGCCTGCTTTTATCGGTGCCGACGACGCCAGGAGCGCGGCGCGGTGACGGCGCCGAAACAGTATTTCAGCAGGGTCCTTCTCGCACTTTTCCCGCTGGAATGCAGTTTCGGGACCGCTCAGGTCGGTCTGGCGGCTCGCCGCCGTGGGTCGAGCACGTCGACGCCGTCCTGCTGCCACGCCTCGCGCATGGCGTCGGCGCCCTTGAGCCGCACCCAGGCCGCCTCGGTCGCGGTGATCGGCGTCGCCGACAACACCGTCACCGGCGGCAGCGGCGGCGTCAACGCGACGTCGTCGATGTCGCTGGTGTGCAGCAGGAACGCGGTGAACGGGGCGCCCTCCCACAGCGGTGACTCGAGATCGATGAGCGCGCCGGGCTCGAGCACCAGCCCTTCGACGGCCGGGGCGGCCGCGACGATCGCGATGGAGCGCACCAGCCCGCGCGGTGTGGCTCCGCGCAGCGCGACGCAGATCTCGGCTCGCGGACCGTGCAGCGCGTCGGTGACCATCTCGGTGGGGTCGAACATCGGATGGCGCGAACAGCCAAGAGAGACATAGTGCACGACGTCCTCGAACCCCGGGCGGCTGTCCGGTCCGAAGCGCAGCACGTCGATCTTCTCGGTGCCCAGAAACGTGACGCCGGCCGCGTCGGGTGCCGCGGTGATGCCGGCCCTGGCGAAATGCTCGCGGACGTGTCCGCGCACCCGCTCCAGGACGTCGATCACTCGGCCGGCGGCTCTGCGGCGGGTGCGGGGGGCGGCGACGGTGCCGCAGGCGCAGCGCCGGCGTCCTCGTCGGGCAGGGTGAGATTCCTGCCCGACTCCGGATCGAAGATCACCAACTTCGACGTGTCGACCGCCAACTGGATCGTGTCGCCCTGTCTGGCGGCGGACTCGGTGGAAACCCGTGCGACGAACTCGTTTTCACCCGTGCCGGACTCGGCGGCCAACTCCGCGAGCAGCGCGGACTGCGCTCCGGCGCCCTCGGTCTTGAAGTGCAGGTACTTGTCGGCGCCCAGCGACTCGACCAAGTCGACCTTCACGTCGAACGTCAGCGCGCTGATCCGCGCGTACACGTCGAGCACCGCGGCGTCCTCGAGATGTTCGGGCCGGATGCCGACGATGACGTTGGTGGGGGCGTGTCGCCGGGCCAGCAGATCGTGAACCTCCGGGGTCAGCGTCACTTCGCCGAACGGCAGCCGCACGCCGACGTCGGTGATGGTGGCCGGCATGAAGTTCATCGCCGGGGAACCGATGAAGCCCGCGACGAACAGGTTGACGGGATACTTGTAGAGCTCATCGGGGGTGCCGACCTGCTGGGCCACGCCGGCCAGCATCACCACCACCCGGTCGCCCAACGTCATGGCCTCGGTCTGGTCGTGGGTGACATAGACAGTCGTGGTGCCCAACCGGTCCTGAAGACGCGCGATCTCCGACCGCATCTGCACGCGCAGTTTGGCGTCCAGGTTCGACAGCGGCTCGTCCATCAGAAAAGCCTTGGGGTTGCGCACGATTGCCCGACCCATGGCCACCCGCTGCCGCTGCCCGCCGGACAGCTGCGCGGGTTTGCGGTCCAGCAGTTCGGTCAGGTCGAGGATCTTCGCGGCTTCGTCGACCTTGCGCGCGATCTCGTCCTTCTTCATCTTCGCCAGGGTCAGCGGGAAGGCGATGTTCTGCCGCACGGTCATGTGCGGGTAGAGCGCATAGGACTGGAACACCATTGCGATGTCGCGGTCCTTGGGCGCCTTCTCGTTGACCCGCTCACCGTCGATGCGCAACTCCCCGGAGGTGATGTCCTCCAGACCGGCGATCATGTTCAGCGTCGTGGACTTTCCGCAACCGGAGGGCCCCACCAGGATGATGAACTCACCGTCGGCGATGGTCAGCGACAGGTCTTTAACGGCCGTTGCGCCGTTGGGGTAACTCTTGGTCACCCGGTCCAACACGATTTCGGCCATCGATCTACCCCTTCACCGCACCGGACGTCAGGCCGGCGACGATCCGTCGTTGGAAGATGAGAACAAAGATAATGATCGGGATGGTGATGACCATCGCCCCCGCCGCGATCGACCCCGTCGGCTCCTCGAATTGCGAACTGCCGGTGAAGTTGGCGATCGCGACCGGCGCGGTGATCGCGCGCTCTGTCGCGGTGAGCGACAACGCGAGCAGCAGGTCGTTCCACGCGAAGATGAACACCAGGATCGCCGCGGTGACAATGCCGGGTGCGGCCAACGGCGCGATGACCTTGCGGAACGCCTGCCACGGCGTGGCCCCGTCCATCTTGGCTGCCTTCTCCAGATCCCATGGGATCTCCCGGAAGAACGCCGACAGCGTGTAGATCGCCAGCGGCAGCGCGAACGTGATGTACGGGATGATCAGGCCCGGCCAGGTGTCGAACAGCCCGGTGTTCCGCCAGATGTTGAAAAGTGGTGTCACCAGCGAGATCTGGGGAAACATCGCGATCAACAGCGCCACGCCGATGAGAAGACGCTTGCCGGGGAAGTCCAGCCGGGCCACCGCGTAGGCCGCCATGCCGCCGATGGTGACCGCGATCAACGTGGTGATCAGGCCGATGCCGATCGAGTTGACCAGCGCCGAGGTGAACACGTTGCCCTGGAAGATGCCCTTGTAGTTGTCGAAGGTGATCCCGTCGGGAATCAGCTTGCCGTCCTTGACGGTTGACGTGGGTTTCAACGACAGGCTCAGGATCCACAGCACCGGAAGCAGCGCGTAGACGATCACCAGGAGATTGACGACAGTCCAGCCCGTCACACGCCGGGCATCCACCCGCTCAGCCATCTCAGCGTCGCTCCTCGTCGGATCCGGGTGCGGAGGCACCGAAGATCTTGATGTAGATGAACGCGATGACCGCCACCGACAGGAAGATCAGCACCGAGATGGCCGACCCCAGGCCGAGGTTGAAGGCCTTGAACAGGTTGTCGTAGCCCAGGATCGAGACAGACCCGGTGTCGTTGGCGCCGCCGGTCAGAATGTAGATGTTGTCGAAGATGCGGAATGCGTCGAGGGTGCGGAACAGCAGCGCCACCAGGATCGCCGGTTTGATCAGCGGGATGATCACCTTGACCAGTCGCTTCCATGCACCTGCGCCGTCGACCTGGGCGGCGTTGAGGAGGTCCTGCGGCACCAGCGCCAGACCGGCCAACAGCAGCAGCGCCATGAACGGTGTCGTCTTCCACACCTCGGCCAGCACGACGATGGCCAGGGACGGAATCTGTTGCGTCAGCGGCGCGCTGCCCTCGGGCAGCAGGTTGGCCAGATAACCGGTGCCCGGCGTCCATGCGTAGTACCAGCTGTACGACGCGGCGACGGTGACGATGCCGTAGGGCACCAGGATCGCGGTGCGCACCACGCCCTTTCCGAAGATCGTCCGGTGCATCACCAGCGCGAGCGCCATGCCGAGGACGAACTCGATCGCCACGGACACCACCGTGATCGCCAACGTGACCGCGAACGCCGTCCACCAGTAGCGGTCGGTCAGCACGGTGACGTAGTTCTCCAGCCCCACGAACGCCGTGTCGTCGGGGGTGGCGAGGTTGTAGCGCAACAGGCTCAGCCACACCGAGTAGCCGATCGGGTAGGCGGTGACCGCCAGCATGAGCAACACCGCCGGCGAGATGAGCCAGAACGCCAGGCGCCGCTCGGATTTGCGGTCGTCGGTGCCTGCGCGCGCGGTGGGGCGCTTCGCCGTCGGAGCCGCCGGAGCCGCCGGAGCCGTCGCGGTCATGGAATCAGCCCCTTACCGTCGATGGCCTTCTGCACCTGCTCGGTCAGTTCGTCGGCGGTGCGCTCGGGGTCGATCGCGGAGATCGGCGCCAGCGTCACCGAGATCCGCGTCGACACCGACTGATAGACCGGCGTCGTTGGCCGCACCGCGGCGTTGGTGAGCTGGTCGCGGATGATCTCGTACTGCGGGTACTTGGCCTGGAACGTCGGATCGTCGTACAGCGAGGCGCGCACCGCGGGCAGACCGCCCTCCACCGAGGTGTAGCGCTGGTTCTCGATGTTGCGCAGGCAGCGGATCGCCTCGAACGCCTCCTTGCGGTGCTGGGTCGTCTTGGCCACCGCCAGGTTCAGCCCGCCGAGCGTCACCTTGGCCGGCTGGCCGGGGAACACACCGGGATAGTGCGCGAAGCCGAACACGTCCTTGCTGGCCTCGTAAGCGGCCTCGAACTGCTCGTCGGTCGGCGAGAACGTGCCGACGTCGCTGATGCTGCCTTGAAGGTCGGGCCGCTCGTTGAGCGGCAGGAAGTTCACGCCGCCCTTGACGGCGTTCTCCAACAGCGACGGCAGGACGTAGGGCCAGTTCACCTCCAGCGCGGCTTTGCCCTGCTCCAAAGCCAGCCGTGCGGTCGTCTCATCGGTCTGGGTGATCGACGGATCGGCGCCGGGCGCGGTGGCAACGTCTTTCATGATCTGCAGCGCCTTGACGGTGGCGGCGCGATGCTCGGGGGTGTCGGTCAGCGTGACGGTCTTGCCGTCCTCGGAAAGCACCTGTCCGCCGGCGCTTTCCAGCAACGTGTTGAACCACACCACCAAACCCTCGTACTGCTTGCCCTGCACGGCGATCCAGCTCGGCTTGCCTGCGGCGTGCAGCCGCGTCGCCTCCGCGACCATACCGTCCCAGGTGGTCGGCGGCTCGTCCATCAAATCCGCGCGGTACCAGAGCAACTGGGTGTTCGTGGTGATCGGCGCCGCGTAGAGCTGGTCCTGCCATTTGGCCGTCTCCAGCGGTCCGGGCAGTGTGTTGGAGGTGGCGTCGGCCTCGGCCAGGCCCGACGGATCATCGGAAAGCGGTAGCGCCCAACCGGCCTCGGCGAACTCGGCCGTCCACACCACGTCCAGCGCCATCACGTCGAGCGTCTTGTCGTTGCCGGTCAACCGCCGGGCCAGTTGCAGCCGCTGATCGTCGGCGCCCTTGGGCAAGCTGACCTGTCGCACCGTGAACCGGCCGTCGAACTGTTCGTTGCAGCGGTTGGCGACCGCCGTGAAGGTCTGCGCTTCGTTAGCCGGGGTGTAGTAGTTGATGACGATTCCGCCGCTGTCCGAACCGCACGCCGCCACGGTTGACGCCGTCGTCACCGCCGCCAACACCGCAGCGCTCAGCCGCCGTGCGCGCACCACCCGCCTCCAGTCCGCGTTGATGTCGCCGCCGGAGCGGCGCCGCTCTCCAGTGTCGCCGCCGGGGCGGCTCCGGCGGGAATCTCCCGCGCGCAAACCGTATGGCGAGTTACGCGTGATTTGCAACACCAGGGACGCGCGCGTCGCAGACCGTTACGCAATCGCGAACGTGCGCAAACTCGCGGAATCAGACGGCGTGTCGTCCGCAAACGCGCACGCTCGCGAGTAGGGGGGAACTAGATGGTCAAGCGCGCCAGCAGATCCCGCCCGCGTTCGGCGTTCTGCGGGTCACACAACACGTCGTAGCGTCCCGCCACCAGCTGCATCGTGGAGCTGAAATCTCTTGTGCCGCGTGCCATCGCATACGGGATCGCCGACGTGATCAGCCCGAAGAACACACCCGCGATCAGGCCGGTGGCCAGTGCGCTCCACGGGTTCGGGCTGAAGAAGCCCAGAATCAACCCGATGAACAAACCCAGCCACGCACCGGTCAGGACTCCGCCGCCGAGCACCTTCGGCCATGTCAGCCGGCCGGTGACCCGTTCGACCTGCATGAGGTCGACACCGACGATCGTCACCTGCTGTACCGGAAACTCTTGATCCGACAGATAGTCGACGGCCCGCTGGGCTTCGGCGTAGGTGGGATACGACCCGATCGGCCATCCCTTCGGCGGCGTCGGCAGGGACGGAGGAGCACCGCGTCTCACACTCGGCGTTCCCGGCGCCGCGCCAGGGTTCGGTCCAGGTTGAAACGGGCTGGTCATCGGTACTCAATCTCCTTAATCAACCGCCTGATCAGGTGATTCTCCCACCAAGATCAACGCATGAGCGGCCGCGATCGTGCCCAGCACTTGCGCTAGGTTGAACAGCATGACAAATCCCGGCGAGGACTCAGGAGAAACGACACCATCCGAGCCGACACCGGTCGAGCAGGCACAGGACCAGTCGACCGAATCGCCGTCGGAAGCGCAAGAGCAGGCCACCGATCAACCCGGTTACACGCCGCCGCCGGCTTTCGGCGCGCCGGGCGAGCCCTATCAGGCACCGGGCTACCCCGCCGGCTATCCGCCACCGGGCGGCTATCCTCCGCCGCCGCCGTACCCCGCTCCATCAGGGTTGGGCGCGCCGGGTTATCCCCCGCCGCCACCGCCGCCGCCGTACGGCGCCCCTCCGCAGGGGTACGGGCCCCCACCGCCCGGATACGGCCCACCGCCACCCGGATACGGGCCTGCGGGCTATCCGGCGCCCGGATACGGCGGTGCGTACGGCGCCCCGGGCCAGAAGGTCAACTCGATGGCGATCGGTTCGCTGGTGGCCTCGGTCATCGGAGTGGTGCCGTTCTTGTGCGGCATCGGGTCGATCATCGGCATCGTGCTCGGCATCATCGCGCTCAACCAGATCAAGACCTCCGGTGAGGGCGGGCGCGGGTTGGCCATCGCCGGCATCGCGATCGGCGCCGTGACCTTCCTCATCAGCGTCGTCACGGGCATCGCGTTCCTGAGCACTTGACCGTCCCGGGTCAGGACGGCGGCTGAAACGGCGGTTCCTTGCGGACCATGCCCGCCGCGCGGCCCTTGCCCGCGATCACCAGCGCCATCTTCCTGCTGGCCTCGTCGATCATCTCGTCGCCGAGCATCGCCGCGCCCCTGGCGCCGCCGGCGCGCGAGGTGTGCCACTCGTAGGCCTCGAGGATCAGCTCGGCGTGGTCGTAATCCTTTTGCCGGGGGCTGAAAATCTCGTTGCCCGCGGCGATCTGGTCGGGGTGCAGCACCCACTTGCCGTCGTAACCCAGCGCGGCCGAGCGACCCGCCACCCGGCGGAACCCGTCGACGTCGCGGATCTTCAGGAACGGTCCGTCGATGGCGAGGATGCCGTGGGTACGCGCGGCGATCAGGATCCGCATCAACACGTGGTGATGCGCGTCGCCGACGTCGTAGCCCTCGGGCTGTTCGCCGACCTCGAGCGTGCGCATGTTCAGGCTGGCCGCCATGTCGGCCGGCCCCAGCACCAGCGCCTGCACCCGCGGCGCGGCGGCGATCGCATCAATGTTCGTCAGGCCCTGCGCGTTCTCGATCTGGGCCTCGATCCCGATGCCGCCCACCGGCAGACCGTGTGTCGTCTCGAGCTGGGTCAGCAACAGGTCCATGGCCTGGATGTGCGAGACGTCGGTCACCTTGGGCAGCACGACGATGTCGAGCGACGCGTCGGGTGCCGACCCGACGGCCGACACCACCTCGATGACGTCCGCGTGGGTCCACGGCGTGGTCCAGTCGTTGACCCGCACCCCGCGCAGTTGGCCCGACCAGCCGGGCTCGGCCAACGCGGCGGCGACGGCGGTGCGGGCCTCGGCCTTGGCATCGGGTGCGACGGCGTCCTCCAGGTCGAGGAACACCTCGTCGGCGGGAAGCGACTTCGCCTTCTCGATCATCTTGGCGCTGCTGCCGGGAACGGAGAGCACCGTTCTGCGGGGTCGATACCGGTTTTCCACAACCACACTCTCTACCCTTTGACGTATGGCGGCGGTGAACAGGGTCTATGCGGCCCGACTCGCGGGGATGGTGGTACTGGGCCCCGACGGTGAGTCCATCGGCCGCGTCCGCGATGTGGTGGTCAGCATCAGCATCGTGCGTCAACAACCGCGGGTGCTTGGGCTTGTCCTCGAATTGCTCACCCGCCGAAGGATTTTCGTTCCGATTCTGCGCGTGACGTCGATCGAGCCGGGCGCGGTGACGTTGGCGACCGGCAGTGTCTCGCTGCGCCGGTTCGCTCAGCGCCCGGGCGAGGTGCTGGTGCTGGGCCAGATCATCGAAACCCGGGTCCGTGTCGACGATCCCGAGTTGGAACACCTGGCCGGAATCGACCTGATCGTCGTCGATTTGGGCATCGAACAGACCCGCACCCGGGACTGGGTGGTCACGAAGGTGGCCGTGCGCCAACACCGTCGGCTGGGCCGCCGCAGCAACGTGTATGTCGTCGACTGGCGGCGGGTGCACGGGCTGACGCCGTCGGGGCTGGCGATGCCCGACCAGGGCGTCGCGCAGCTGCTCGCACAGTTCGAGGGGCAACGCGCGGTCGAGGTCGCCGAGGCGATCCGCGAACTGCCCGTCAAGCGGCGCTATGAGCTGATCAACGCCCTCGACGACGAACGGCTGGCAGACGTGCTGCAGGAACTGCCCGAGGACGACCAGACCGACATGGTCAAGCGGTTGCCCGCCGAGCGGTCGGCCCGCGTGCTCGAGGCGATGGACCCCGACGACGCCGCCGACCTGTTGGGCGCGATGAACCCGTCGGAGGCCGAACACTATCTGCGCCGGATGGACCCGGAGGACTCCGAGGACGTGCGCCGGCTGCTGTCGCATTCGCCCAACACCGCGGGCGGGTTGATGACCTCCGAACCGGTCGTGCTCGCGCCCGACACCACGGTGGCCGAGGCGCTGGCGCGGGTCCGTGACCCGGATCTGACCCCGGCGTTGGCCTCGCTGGTGTTCGTGGTGCGCCCGCCGACGGCCACTCCGACCGGCCACTATCTCGGCTGTGTGCATCTGCAGCGGCTGCTCCGCGAGCCGCCGGCCGACCTGGTCAGCGGCATCGTCGACACCGATCTGCCCAACCTGGCGCCCGAGGACTCGCTGTCGGCGGTGACGCGGTATTTCGCGGCCTACAACCTGGTCTGCGGGGCGGTCGTGGACGACGAGAACCATCTGCTGGGCGCGGTCTCGGTCGACGACCTGCTCGACCACCTGCTGCCCGAAGACTGGCGCGAGACCGAAGAACCCGAGCTCTTCGGCGCCGAGGGGGCGCCATGACCGAGCCGTCGCCCAGGGGCCGGCTGGACACGCCGCTGACGTCGCGGCGCCGGTTCGGGCTCAACTACGACCCGGAGGCGGTCGGCCGGGTCAGCGAGGGGATCGCCCGGTTTCTGGGCACCGGCCGATATCTGGCCTGGCAGACGATCCTCGTCGTCGTCTGGATCACGCTGAATCTGTTTGCTGTCAGCCTGCGTTGGGACCCCTATCCGTTCATCCTGCTCAACCTGGCGTTCTCGACGCAGGCCGCCTACGCGGCGCCGTTGATCCTGTTGGCACAGAACCGGCAGGAGAACCGCGACCGGGTGGCGCTCGACGAGGACCGTCGCCGGGCGGCACAGACCAAGGCCGACACCGAATACCTGGCTCGTGAGCTGGCCGCTCTGCGGCTGGCGGTCGGCGAGGTCGCGACCCGCGACTATCTGCGCCGGGAACTCGACGAGCTGCGCGACATGCTGGCCCAATTACAGCAACCGGGGGCCGTCACCGACGACGACACCGGCCGCGCCGAGGGTGTGGAGCGGCGCGCCCGGAGATAACGCTTGCATCGTCTAACGCGATTGCTGTAACAACACCGTTATCGACTAGGTATGGTGACCTGGTTCACAAGCGATCGCAGACAAGGACGGTTGAGTGCACATAAGGGGAGTCGCCGCCCTCAAGGCTGTGCGGCGCCAAGCGGGGCGCGTGCTGAAAAAGCCGAATCCGCGTGTGCATGAAGTGCTGTCCCCGCCCCGGGTCCGGGCGGGCATGGCCGTGGCCATCATCACCCCCGTCATCTTGGCGGGCAGCGTCGGTGCGTCCGCACAGTCCACCCGGACGCAGGTGCGCGACGCGGCGGTGACGCCGTTGGCCGCCGTCGAACCCTCGCCGGGGAACCGCGCCGGCGCCTCCGTCGTCGCCGTCACCAAGTCGCCGTCACCCTTCCACATCGCCTCCACCTCGACGTCCTCGCCCCCGCCCGCTGCCGTGGTGAACTCGCCTGGCGCACTGGGTATTCCAGGGATGGCGTTGTCGGCGTACCGCAACGCCGAGCGGATCATGGCCGCGGCCCAACCGAACTGCGGTGTCAGCTGGAACCTGCTGGCGGGCATCGGCCGTATCGAGTCGATGCACGCCAACGGCGGCGCCACCGACGCCAGCGGCACCGCGGTCCGACCGATCTACGGCCCCACGCTGGACGGCACACTGCCCGGAAACGAGATCATCGTGCAGAGCCGCACCGCCGATCGCGTCACCTATGCCCGCGCGATGGGGCCGATGCAGTTCCTGCCGGGCACCTGGGCGCGTTACGCCTCCGACGGCGACGGCGACGGCAAGGCCGAGGTGCAGAACCTGTTCGACTCGACGCTGGCTGCGGCCCGTTACCTGTGCAGCGGCGGGATGAACCTGCGCAACCAGTCCGACGTGATGGCCGCGATCCTGCGCTACAACAACTCGGTGGCCTACGCCCGCAACGTGATGGGCTGGGCCGCCGCCTACGCCACCGGCGTGGTCCCGATGGACCTGCCGCCGATCACCGGTTCGGTTCCCTCGCTCGGCGTCGGCGACATGCACCTGGAGAACTACGAAGGGTTGGGCCCCGGGTTGCCCATCAACGCGCTGGCGCTGCCCGAAGGGGATCCGATGGCGCTGATGTCGCTGCTGCAGCGTGACAGCGTCGCCAACCAGATTGCCAGCGTGCCGGGCTTCGCCCCAGGTCAACAGCTCGGACCGCTGCCCGGACCGATGCCGCAGCTGCCGCCGAAACCGGAAGCGCCGGTGCCGCCGCCGTGGACGCCGCCGTGGATGCAGCAGCCGGAGCCGCAGCCGCAGTGCGCGGTGTTCTGCATCGAGGACACCGTTCCGCCGCCACCGTTGCAGCCCGCGCTCGGCGGGCCGCCCCAGGCGCAGCCGATGCTGCCGCCGGGACCGCCCCTGCTGGCCCCACCGGCACCGCCGGGGCCGCTGGCACCGCCCGCCCCGATGGGCCCGATGCCGCCCGCGCCCGGGCCCGCTCCAGGTCCGGCACCAGGTCCCGCACCAGGTCCGGTCGCCGCGCCCGCTGCCCCCGGGCCACTGCCGGGACCGGTGGCTTAATCACGCTTTTCGAGTCGGCCTAGACTCGGGGGCGTGTCCGGATCTGACCTTGAAACTGCGGTCCGTACCGCGCTGACCAAGGTGATCGACCCCGAGCTGCGGCGGCCGATCACCGAGCTCGGCATGGTGAAGAACGTCACCGCCGAACCCGACGGCGGCGTCCACGTGGAGGTGTACCTGACCACCGCCGCGTGTCCGAAGAAGACCGAGATCTCCGATCAGGTCAGCCGCGCCGTCGCCGATGTCCCCGGCACCGGTGCGGTCAAGGTCAGCCTCGACGTGATGAGCGACGAGCAACGTACCGAACTGCGCAAGCAACTGCGCGGCGACGCGCGCGAGCCGGTCATCCCGTTCGCGCAGCCGGGCTCGCTGACCCGGGTCTACGCCGTCGCCTCCGGTAAGGGCGGGGTCGGCAAGTCGAGTGTCACGGTGAACATCGCGGCCGCGATGGCCGCGCGCGGCCTCTCGGTCGGCGTGCTCGACGCCGACATCTACGGCCACTCCGTGCCGCGGATGATGGGCACCACCGACCGCCCGACCCAGGTCGAGTCGATGATCCTGCCGCCGGTCGCCCACGACGTCCGGGTGATCTCGATCGCGATGTTCACCAAGGGCAACACCCCGGTAGTGTGGCGCGGACCGATGCTGCACCGCGCGCTGCAGCAGTTCCTGGCCGACGTCTACTGGGGCGATCTGGACGTGCTGCTGCTCGACCTGCCGCCGGGCACCGGGGACGTGGCCATCTCGGTGGCCCAGCTGATCCCGGGCGCGGAGATCCTCGTGGTCACCACCCCGCAGGCGGCGGCGGCCGAGGTCGCCGAGCGCGCCGGCGCGATCGCGCTGCAGACCCGCCAGCGCATCGTCGGCGTGGTGGAGAACATGGCCGGGCTGCAGCTGCCCGACGGCACCACGATGCAGATCTTCGGTGAGGGCGGCGGCGCGCAGGTCGCCGAGCGGCTGTCGCGTGCCGTCGGCGCCGACGTGCCGTTGCTCGGCCAGGTGCCGCTGGATCCCGCCCTGGTGACGGCGGGCGACTCGGGGGTGCCGCTGGTGCTCTCGGCGCCGGACTCGGCGGCCGGCAAGGAGTTGCGCCGCATCGCCGACGCGCTGGCGAGCCGCAAGCGCGGCCTGGCCGGCATGTCCCTCGGTCTGGATCCGGCGGGCCGGCAATAACGGTCGCGTGTCCGATGCCGAACATCGCCACAGGGCGCATTTCACGGCGTTACAGTGCTGTCCGTGGGTAAAGACCGGTTAGCCAACGGCCGCGGCCGGTGGTTGGCGCTGGTCGCCTCGATCGTCTTGTCCGCGGGCCTGATCTACGCCCAGACCGCCGAGGGCCCCGTCCACACCCCCGCCGCGAACCCCGCGCCGAACGCCCCTGTGGCCAAACCCCCCGGCGAGCCCCCGATCTACACCCCCACCGAGGCCGAGCTGATGGCCGCGAGCGCGCCGGTGGCCAGCGCGGCGGTCCCCTTCGAGTTACCGCCCGGTGTCGCGCCCGAGAACGGCTTGCAGGTCAACACCATTCGAGTGGCCCGCGCCCTGTCCGTGCTGTTCCCGGAGGTCAGCACCATCGGCGGCTTCCGCCAGGATCCCCTGAAGTGGCATCCCAACGGCCTGGCCCTCGACGTGATGATTCCCAACCACGGCAGCGAGAAGGGCGTCGAGCTCGGCAACCAGATCGCCGGCTTCGCGTTGGCCAACGCCAAACGGTGGGGCGTCATCCACGTCATCTGGCGCCAGGGGTTCTATCCGGGTGTCGGCGCGCCGAGCTGGACCGCCGACTACGGCAACGAAACCGCCAACCACTTCGACCACGTCCACATCGCCACCAACGGCGGCGGATACCCGACCGGGGACGAGAAGTACTTCATCTGAGCCTCGACCCGCGCCTCAGGTGGCGTCGGTGTCGAACGGCGTCGTCGCGGGCGGTTGCGGCGGGGCGGCCGACGATGGCGGCACCTGCGGGGTCGGCGCCGGTGAGCTCACCGGCTTGTCCACCGAGGGCCGGTCGAATCGGCCCGTGAAGATCGAGTCGTCGCCGTCGAGCAGGTGTTTGGTGAGGGCGGCGCGCGGCGACATGCCGCGCAGTTTGTTCAGCTCCCCCAACGGCTCTCGCAGATCGTCGAACTCCGGGCCGAGGTCTTCGCGCAGCTGGTTGGTGGCACCGCTGATGTAGTCGCGGGCCTGCCGCAGCGCGCCCGCCGTCCAGCGGATCGCCCCGGGCAGCCGTTCGGGTCCGAGAATCACCAACCCGGCGATGACCAGGATGAGCATCTCGCCCCAGCCGACGTTGGCGAACATGTCAGACGGTGTTGTCGGGGATCGGCGTGATCGTCAGCGTGACGGGGCGCCCGTCGCGCAGCACCTCGATCGGGGCCGGCTGGTCGACCTTGAGCTGGCGGACCGCGACGACGAATTCGTCGGCGTCGGCGACCTTCCGGTCCCCCACCTTGACGACGACGTCGTTCTCCAGGATGCCGGCTCTCTCCGCGGGGCTGCCTGCCTTGACGTTGGCCACCTGCGCCCCGGACGCCAACTCGTTGCTCACCGAGCGGGCCGTCAGGCCCAGCGTCGGATGCGCGATCTTGCCGTCGCGGATCAACGTCTCGACAACGGATTTCACCTCGTTGACCGGGATCGCGAAGCCGAGGCCGCTGGCGCTCTCCGACAGCGACTTGCCCGCGGTGTTGATACCGATGACGTTGCCGTCCATGTCGATCAGCGGCCCACCGGAGTTGCCGTGGTTGATCGGCGCGTCGGTCTGCAGCCCGTCGATGACGGTGTCGGTGTCCGAACCGTCGCCCGACAGCGGCACCGGCCGGTTCAGCGCGCTGATGATGCCCGCGGTCACCGTGCTGCGTAGCCCCAGCGGAGCGCCGGCGGCGATCACCTCGTCACCGACCTTGAGGTTGTCGGAGTCGCCCATCTTGGCCACGGTGAGGTTGTCGACGTTGTCGACCTTCAACACGGCCAGGTCGGTCTTGGGATCGCGCCCGACGAGGTTGGCGGGCACTTCCTTGCCGTCGTTGAACACCACGGTCATCTTGTACTTGCTCGGGTTGTTGGCGGCCTCCGAGATGACGTGGTTGTTGGTGACGATGTAGCCGCGGGGGTCGACGACGACGCCGGAGCCCTGCGAACCCTCCTGGTCACTCTTGGCCTCGATCGTGACGACCGAATCAGCCACCGCCGCAGCCACTTTGGCGAACCGGCCCTCGGGTAGCTGGTCGGTGTCGCTGACGTCCAACGTCACTTTCGACGTGGTGAACGCCTCGACCACCTCGGCCGTCGTCCGGCCCACCCAACCGCCGGCGAACCCGATGACTATGGCGGCGATGCCCAGCACCGCCAGCGCGACGTAGGAGACCCGGCCGCCGAACAGCACGTCTCGTACGCCGAGCTTGCCCATGCTGACGTTGGCGTGCGCGTGCGGAGCCTCCCGAAGCGCCGGGGTGCCCAGGGCCACCGGGGCTGACGGATCGCGCCACGGATCGGCGCCCGGGTCGGCGCCCTGCCCGTCGCGTTCGGCCTCCAGTGCGCCGGCGTCGGCGGGATGACGCTGCAGCGACTCGGCGGCTGGATGCGGCTTGGCGAACGCCTCGGCCAACACGGGGTCGGGGGTGTGGTCCCTCGGGGTGAACTCCGCGTTGTCCCGGAACCGGTCCAGGCCCACGAACGATCCACTGACCCCATCGGGGCGGCCGAACACGCGTCGCGCCGCCGGATCCACCGGGGGACGCGAAACCGGACGCGGTTCGAGGCGCTCGCGGCCGGACTGGTCCAGGTTGGTCACGCGTCAATCATCCTCTGTGGAAGCTGTGGAAGCGCCCGCGATCGCCCACGCGAGCTGCTGCTTCTGTCCGCACTACCCTACCGGCGCTTACGCCAGGATCGCGTCACGCCCTCAGCAAACTGCGTCGACTCAGCCTCCGCGGATGGCTGGCACGGAGCTTGCCGCGGGATCTCCGATAACAGGCCCAACAGTTCCGCCGGCATGTCGACGGGGCGCGACTCCCGCAACGCCGCCCGCGCCTGACGCTGGGCGTCCACCTCTGCCGCGCACTGCGGACACAGCGACATGTGGCTGGCCGCACGCAGGTGCGCGGTCATCCGCAGCTCACCGTCGACGAACGCGGCGATGGCCTCGGTGGAGAGGTGCTCGGTGGAGCTGAACTGCCGCGGGCCGACCGGTGCGTCGCTCTGCGAGGCGAACTGAGAAGGCAGCCAGGAAAACGCCCGACGGAACACATGTCCCCGGTCGACCATCACCGAGCTCCTTTCGTTTCGCATTTTCGGTGCTTACTGCCGGTGCTTACCCTCGAATGTAGCGCGGCGCATGCGCCGAGGGCCCGCGAGTCAGGCTGTTGTTGCCGTCTCGTTGCTGTGCTTGGCCAGATATTCGCGCAGCGCCTGGCGTCCGCGGTGGATGCGGCTGCGCACGGTGCCCAGCTTGACGTCGAGCGTGGCGCCGATCTCCTCGTAGGACAGACCCTCGATGTCGCACAGCACGACCGCGGCGCGAAATTCCGGGGCCAGCGAGTCGAGCGCGGCCTGCAGGTCGGGGCCCAACCGCGAGTCGTGGTAGATCTGCTCGGGGTTCGGGCTGTCGGCGGGCACCCGCTCGTAGTCCTCCGGCAATGCTTCCATCCGGATGCGGGCCCGCCTGCGCACCATGTCGAGGAACAGGTTCGTCGTGATGCGGTGCAGCCAGCCCTCGAACGTGCCGGGCTGGTAGTTCTGCAGCGAGCGGAAGACGCGGATGAAGGTCTCCTGGGTCAGGTCCTCGGCGTCGTGCTGATTGCCGGAAAGCCGGTAGGCCAGGCGGTACACCCGATCGGCGTGCTGACGCACCAGCTCGTCCCACGACGGCATCGTCGACTTGTCACCGGTGGCGTCGAACACCGCGGTGCCAGTCAGCTCGTCGGCGGGCTCGACCCACGACCCGTCCGTGTATTGCGGCAGGTGGGCCATGGAAACCGGAGCGTTGAGAGCACGTGAGTTGATCGTCAAATCCTCCTGGTCACAGCCGTCATTGCGTATCGACGGCTCGATGTCCGCGAAAACGCGAAAGTCGGGGTGCTTATTCCCGTAGTGCCAGCGTGTGCCGTCGTCCATGGGCAATACGGTCTCCGACCCTGGTGTGGTTCGCATATGAGCAAACTGAACGTTTCCTGAGAATGCTTTCTACCCGTTTTTCACCTGCGAAAACCGCGCCGCTCCGGCCCGATTCCGCCCTGGCGGTCCGGGCGTGTCGGGCTGTCGGGCCGCGCGGGTTGGCTCTACGCTGCGGGCATGGCAAGCACCGACGACAGCAGCGGTCAGCAAAGCCGCGCTGAGTCGATCGTCGCGCACGCCGAGCAGTCGATCTCCGAGGACGCGATAGTGGCGGCGGCCCGGGAGCGCGCCGACGACATCGGGGCGGACGCGGTCACCCCGGCGGTCGGGGCGCTGCTGTGCGTGTTCGCGAAGCTGACCGCGGCCAAGGCCGTGGTCGAGGTGGGCACCGGAGCGGGGATCAGCGGGCTGTGGTTGTTGTCGGGCATGCGTGAGGACGGCGTGCTCACCACGATCGACGTCGAACCCGAGCACCAGCGCATCGCCAAGCAGGCGTTCACCGAGGCGGGCATCGGGCCCGGCCGGACGCGGCTGATCAGCGGCAGGGCGCAGGAAGTGCTCACCAGGCTGGCCGACGAGTCCTACGACTTGGTGTTCATCGACGCCGACCCGATCGATCAGCCGCAGTTCGTCGTCGAGGGCGTGCGGCTGCTGCGGCCCGGCGGCGCGATCGTGGTGCACCACGCCGCCTTGGACGGCCGCGCCGGGGATCCCCGCGCCAACGACGCCGAGGTGACTGCCGTGCGCGAGGCCGCGCGGTTGATCGCCGAGGACGAGCGACTCACACCGGTGCTGATTCCGCTTGGCGACGGCCTGCTCGCCGCCGCCCGCGACTGATTCCCTTTCCCTTTCCCGCGCGAGCAGACGCGAACACCCCCTCTTTCCGCGAATTTTGGGGGTGTACACGTCTGCTCGCGGCGGAGGCTTGACCATCAGCTGAACGCGCGTTTAGCATACTGAACATGCGTTCAGCGCCTGACGATCGCACGGCCAGCGCGCGGATCCGCGATGCCGCTATCGCCCAGTGGGGTGAGCACGGGTTCAACGTGGGCCTGCGGGCGGTCGCCGAGGCGGCCGGCGTCTCGGCCGCGCTGGTGATCCACCACTTCGGCTCCAAGGAGGGCCTTCGAAAAGCCTGCGACGACTACATCGCCGAAGAGGTACGCAGCGGAAAGCTGGAGTCGATGCGGGCCAACGATCCGGCGACGTGGTTCGCCCAGATGGCCGAGATCGAGTCCTACGCCCCGCTGATGGCGTACCTCGTGCGCAGTATGCAGTCCGGCAGTGAGCTGGCAAAGACGCTGTGGCGCAAGATGATCGCCGACGCCGAGGAGTACATGGACGAGGGCGTGCGCAACGGCGTCCTCAAACCCAGCCGCGACCCCGCAGCGCGAGCCAGGTACGTGGCGCTCAGCGGCGCCGGCAGCTTCCTGATGTTCCTGCAATTGCACGACACCCCAACCGATTTACGCGCCGTGCTGCGTGACTACAGCGAGGAGATGATGCTGCCGGCCCTCGAGGTGTTCACCGAGGGCCTGATGGTCGACTCCACCATGTACGACGCGTTCCGCGGCCAGGACCAAACCCAGGGAGAGGCACATGACTACGACGTCGCGACGAGCTGACATCCCCGCCGTCGAAATACATGGGCTGAAGAAGCGCTTCGGAAACACCAAGGCGCTCGACGGCCTGGACATGGTCGTCGAACCCGGAAGCATCGCGGGATTTCTCGGGCCGAACGGCTCAGGCAAGTCGACCACCATCCGCGTCCTGCTCGGCTTGCTGCGCGCGGACGGGGGCAGCGTGCGGCTGCTCGGCGGGGACCCGTGGCACGACGCGGTGGCGCTGCACCGGCGGATCGCCTACGTGCCCGGCGATGTGACGTTGTGGCCCAACCTGACCGGCGGACAGGCCATCGACTTCTTGGCAAGCCTTCGCGACGAGTTCGACATGAAACGCCGCGACGAGTTGATCGAACGCTTCGAACTGGACCCCGACAAGAAGGCCCGGACCTATTCCAAGGGCAACCGGCAGAAGGTCGCGCTGGTCGCAGCGTTCAGCACCAACGCCGAGCTCTACATCCTCGACGAGCCCACCTCTGGGCTGGACCCGTTGATGGACAGGGCGTTTCAGCAATGCATGCGCGAAGCAGCCGACAACGGCGCATCGGTGCTGCTGTCGAGTCACATCTTGGCCGAGGTGGAGCGACTGTGCGATTCGGTGACGATCATCCGCGCCGGACGCACCGTGCGATCCGGGCGACTCGCCGAGTTGCGGCACCTGATGCGCACCACGGTGAAGGTCCGCACCCGCTCACCTGTCGACGGGCTGCGCTCGGCTCACTTCGTGCACGACTTCACCGTCGACGACGGCATGAGCAAGTTCTCGGTCGACCGCGACGACCTGGACCGCGCGATGGGCCAGCTGACCACGCTGGGCATCGACGAACTCTCGGTCTCGCCTGCGTCACTCGAGGACATGTTCCTGCGGGAATATCAAGGGGCACAACCATGACGGCCACCACGACTCCGGTCGCCGCCCGCCATGCCCGCCGTTCGGATTCGTCGCTGACCGGCATCGGGCGGCTCACCGCATTGGCGCTTCGCCGCGACCGTATCCGGCTGCCGGTGTGGATCGCGGCGCTGACGCTGACCATGTGGTACACCCCCGCCGCGTTCGAACTGGCATATCCGGAGGAGGCCGATCGCATCGCGCGGGCCAATCTCATCAAGACCCCGGCGGGCATCATGTTCAGCGGTCCGATGTTCGGCCACAATGAAACCGACATCGGCGCGATGTTCGCCAACGAGGTGATGCTCAGCGTCATCATCGCCGCCTCGATCCTGGCCATCCTCACCGTCGTGCGCCACACCCGCGCCGAAGAGGAGAGCGGGGCGGCCGAACTGGTGCTGGCGGCGCCGGTCGGGCGGTACGCCCGCATCGGCGCCGCGATCCTGCTCGTCGCCGGGCTCAACGCGGTGCTTGCGGTGACGATGACCGCTGCGACGGCCGCGACCGGGCTGGACCTGATCGATTCCGCGGCCGTCAGTTTCGGGATCGCAGGCGTCGCAATGGTGTTCGGCGGCGTCGCGGCGGTGACGGCGCAGTTGTGGCGCACGGCGCGGATCGCGACCGGCGCGGCGATGGCGGTGCTGGCCGCCGCGGTGGTGATCCGCGGGGTCGGCGACGTGATCGAACATTCGGGCAGCGCACTGAGTTGGTGCTCGCCGATCGCCTGGGCACAACAGATGCGGGCATTCGTCGATCTGCGGTGGTGGCCGCTGGCGATGCTCGTCGCGCTGGCCGGTGTGCTGTTGGTGGCGGCCGCCGCGCTGCAGCGGTCCCGCGAGTACGACGTGGGCAGGCTGCCGTCCGGCGGCGAGAATCCCGACGCCCCACCGATCCGCGGCGTGCTCGGGCTGACCCTGGTGCAGCAGCGCGGCCAGATCATCGGCTGGTCGGTCGGACTGTTCCTCGCCGGCCTGTCATTCGGGTCGCTGACCCAGTCGCTGCTGGACATGGCCGAGGAGAACGAGCTGGTCGCGCGCATGCTCTCCGCGCAGGGATACGACGGCATCTACACCTCGATGACCCAGTTTCTGGCCGCGGCGGTCACCGCGTTCGTCGCGCTCGCCGTGTTGCGGCTCAATGCCGACGAACAATCCGGGATCACCGAGGCGGTGCTGGCCGGGTCGGTCTCGCGGTGGTACTGGCTGCTTTCGGCGGTCGCGGCATCGCTGGTCGGTGCATTCGTGCTGCTGCTCAGCGCCGGCCTGGGTAACGGGCTGGGCACCGGCATCGCGCTCGGCGAGCCCGAAACCGTCGCCCGCCTGACGGTCGCCGCCTTGGCGCACCTTCCGGCGATGGCGGCGATCGCGGGCATCGCAGCGATCGCGTTCGCGTTGCGGCAGACCTGGATCGCCTGGCTGGCAGTCACATTCGTGATTGTGTCGCTGTATTTCGGTGCGTTGCTGCGGCTTCCGCGGTGGCTACTCGGCCTGTCGCCCGTCGGCCAGACCACGGTGCCGATGGACATGCCGGTGACGGCGATGGTGGTGATGGTCGTCGTCGCCGCGGCGTTGACAGTTCTCAGCGGCCTCGCGTATCGCCGGCGCGACGCGATCTGACGAAAAAACGGAGCAAGCCATGAAGATCGCGCTTCAGACCCTGGCATCCATGATCTTCGGATTCGTGTTCTTCGGCTTGGCGTTGTTCTGGCCCGCCGGCACGTTCGACTACTGGCAGGCTTGGGTTTTCATCGCCGTGTTCCTCGTGGGAACGATGGGTCCGAGCATCTACCTGATGGTGAAGATGCCGGAGGCGTTGCGGCGGCGCATGCGCGCGGGCCCGATTGCCGAAACCCGGATGGTGCAGAAAGTCATCATCGCCGGCACCATACTTTCCGTCGTCGCCGTTCTGGTGATCAGCGCGTTCGACCATCGATTCGGATGGTCGACGGTCCCGACGCCGGTGGTCGTCGTCGGCAACGTGCTCGTGTGGACGGGGCTCACCGTCGCCCAGCTCGTGATCATCCAGAACAACTACGCCGGGGCCACCATCACCGTGGAGGACGACCAGAGGCTGGTCTCGACCGGGCTGTACGGCCTTGTGCGGCATCCCATGTACTTGGGGACGCTGATCATGATGGTCGGCACGCCGCTCGCCCTCGACTCGTACTGGGGACTCCTGCCGATCGTGCCGTCCCTGCTGATCCTCGCGGCCCGGATCGACGACGAGGAGAAGATGCTGAAACAGCAACTGGCCGGCTACGACCAGTACATGACCAAGGTGCGCTACCGGCTCGTGCCGTACGTCTGGTGAGTCCGCGCCGACCACCACACCGTCAGCAGCACGGCCACCGCCGCGAACCGCGCCACCGTCGCGACGACCATCGCGGCATTCACCTGCGTCAGCGCGAGATAGACCAGGATGAGGACACCGCTCGTCCCGTGCAGCACCACCAGCGTCGCGATGACGAGCCCCAACGCGGTTCGGTCGGTCAGACGCACCGCCCCGAACGACAGCACCACAACAGCGAATTCGGCTGCGGCGACAAGGTAGACGAGAAGATAGTCACCTCGCTCCACCGTGATGCCCACGAGCGCCGGGATAGCGGTCGGGAACACCGCAAGCACCACGCCTCCGGCCAGCGTGATCATGCCGTGCACGACAAGAATCACCCGAAGCGCCGTCATCTACCAACCTCCCGTCATGTCGGTGCGCCCTAATCCGTCATAGATATGACGGCCGGAAGGAGCGCAGTATGACGTGGGAGGCGCGGTGAGCACGGACGCAGTCGAACAGCACCGGGCGCACCTGCATGCGGTCGCCTACCGGATGCTGGGTTCGGTCAGCGAGGCCGACGACGCCGTGCAGGACGCGTGGTTGCGCTTGCACCGCACCGACGTCAGCGACGTGCGTAACCTGCGCGGCTGGTTGACCACCGTCGTCGCCAGGATCTGTCTGGACATGCTGCGCGCCCGCGGCACGCGTGCCGAAGACCCACTCGGCGACGGCGATGACATCCCCGCCGAGGTGACCGACCCGGAACAGGAAGCGCTGCTTGCCGATTCGATCGGGGTGGCGCTGCTGGTCATCCTGCAGACCCTCTCCCCAGCCGAGCGGCTGGCGTTCGTGCTGCACGACATGTTCGAGTTGCCCTACGCCGACATCGGGCCGATCGTGGGACGCTCCGAGAATGCCGCGGCCCAGCTGGCTGCGCGGGCCCGCCGCCGTGTGCGCGGCAGGACAGCGCAGACGACGGATTTCGTGCGTCAACGACAGCTCGTCGACGCGTTTCTGGCGGCGGCGCGCAACGGCGACTTCGAGGCACTGCTCACGGTGTTGAACGACGATGTGGTGCTGCGGGTCGATGCGGCCGCCGCCGGCAGGCCCGTCACGATCAGCGGCGCCGAAGCCGTCGCGACCAATGCGCACCGGTTCTCCGCCAACGCCCGATTCGCCGAGCCCGCGTTGGTCGACGGGCTGCCCGCCATCGTCGTCGCGCCCGGCGGTCGGTTGACGATGGTGTTGCGCTTCACGGTCAGCGGCGACGCGATCACCGAGATCACCATCGATGCCGACCCGAAGCGCCTCCATCGGTTCGAACTGGCCGTATTGGACTGACCGACGCGCATAATGCCGATGTGGAAGTGCTGACCGGCTTGGGGTTGGCCACCGCCGCGGGACTCAACGCCTACATCCCGTTGCTGGCCCTCGGCTTGTTGTCGCGTTTCACCGATCTGGTCACGCTGCCGCACGGCTGGGCCTGGCTGGAGAACGGCTGGGTGATGGCGATCGTCGCGGTGTTGTTGGTCGTCGAGATCATCGCCGACAAGGTGCCCGCGCTCGACACCGTCAACGACGCCGTTCAGACCTTCGTGCGGCCGACCTCGGGCGGCATCGTGTTCGGGTCGGGCACCGCGGCGCAGACGTCCGCGGTCACCGATCCCGGCGCGTTCGCCCAGTCCGGGCAGTGGATCCCGGTGTTGATCGGTGTCGTTGTGGCGCTGGGGGTTTCGCTGACCAAGTCGACGGTGCGCCCTGCCGCCAACGTCGCCACCGCCGGGGTGGCCGCCCCCGTGCTGAGCACCGTCGAGGACGCCACCAGCCTCGGCCTGGTGTTCCTGGCGATCCTGGTGCCGATCCTGGTGTTGGTGGCCGTGATCGCCTTGGTGTGGGCGATGTGGCGGCTACGACGCCGACGCCGAGCGCCGAGATAGCAGCCACGGCAGCCAACCCGGGTGATTCGCGACCCGGAATGCTATTTCGCGGGTACGGGGCTCAGATCCAGACGCCCTTGCCCACCGCGACCACACCGCCGGCGCTGATCGCGAAGCGCTCACGGTCCTTCTCGAGATCCACACCCACCATCTCGCCGGGGCCGACCACGACGTTCTTGTCGAGGATCGCGTGACGCACCACCGCGCCGCGGCCGACCCGCGTTCCGGGCATGATCACGCTGCCCTCCACGATGGCTCCGTCGTCGACGACGACATTGGACGACAGCACCGAATTGCGCACGGAGGCCGCCGAAATGATGCTGCCCGCACCGACCACCGACTCCTGCGCCGAGCCGCCGTTGACGAACTTCGCCGGTGCCAGCATCTCCATCTCGCCGCGGATCGGCCAGCGCTTGTTGTACAGGTTGAACACCGGGTGTACCGAGACTAGATCCATGTGCGCGTCGTAGAACGCATCGAGGGTGCCGACGTCACGCCAGTAGCCGTGGTCTCGTTCGGTGGCCCCGGGCACCTCGTTGTTGTTGAAGTCGTACACGGCGGCCATGCCGTCGGCGACCAGTCGCGGAATGATGTCGCCGCCCATGTCGTGGTCGGAGTGGTCGTCCTCGGCGTCGGCGCGGATGGCATCGATGAGCACCTTGGTGGTGAAGATGTAGTTGCCCATCGACACGAACGCCTCGTCGGGATTGTCCGGTACCGAGGGCGGATCCGCGGGCTTCTCCACGAAGGCGCGGATGCGGCCCGACTCGTCGGCGTCGATGACCCCGAACGCGGTGGCCTCGGCGCGGGGCACCCGAATGCCCGCGACCGTTGCGCCCGCGCCGCTCTCGATGTGGAACCGGACCATCTGCTCGGGGTCCATCCGGTAGACGTGGTCGGCGCCGAACACGACGATGTAGTCGGGGTCCTCGTCGTAGATGAGGTTCATCGACTGGTAGATGGCGTCCGCGGAACCGGTGTACCACCGCGGCCCCAGCCGCTGCTGGGCGGGCACCGGGGTGATGTACTCGCCGGCCAACCCGGACAGCCGCCAGTTCTGCGAGATGTGGCGGTCAAGCGAATGCGACTTGTACTGGGTGAGCACACAGATCCGCAGATACCGGGCGTTGACGAGGTTGGACAGCACGAAGTCGATCAGCCGGTACGCGCCGCCGAAGGGAACCGCCGGTTTGGCGCGATCAGCGGTCAACGGATACAACCGCTTGCCTTCGCCGCCGGCCAGGACAATGCCCAGCACGTGTGGCAATTCCCTCATCTTTCAAACCTATCGGCCGGTTCTGTTCGCTGCCAGCCATTGACACCATCGTTTCGCCGGCTGGTCCTCATCGGGGGCTGCGGTGACCGACCGTCCTCACTATCGTCGGTGGCATGCGGGTGGCGATGATGACCCGGGAGTACCCACCCGAGGTTTACGGCGGGGCTGGGGTGCACGTCACCGAACTCGTCGCGAAGCTGCGACAGCTGTGCCAGGTCGACGTGCACTGCATGGGCGCGCCCCGCTCGGATGCCGTCGTCGCGAAACCCGATCCGGCCCTGGTCGGCGCCAACCCCGCGCTGGCGATGCTGTCGGCCGATCTCAACATGGCCAACGCTGCCGGGCAGGCCACCGTCGTGCATTCGCACACCTGGTACACCGGGCTGGCGGGCCACCTTGCCGCGCTGTTCTACGGCGTCCCGCACGTGCTGACCGCGCACTCCCTGGAGCCGATGCGCCCGTGGAAGGCCGAGCAGCTCGGCGGCGGCTACCGGGTGTCGTCGTGGGTGGAGAAGACGGCGATAGAGGCCGCCGACGCGGTCATCGCGGTGAGCTCGGGAATGCGCGACGACGTGCTGCGCACCTATCCCGCGCTGGACCCCAACCGGGTGCACGTGGTGCGCAACGGCATCGACACCGACGTCTGGTATCCGTCGCCGCCCGAACCGGGTGACTCGGTGCTGGCCGAGTTGGGCGTGGATCTGTCACGCCCGATCGTGGCGTTCGTCGGGCGCATCACCCGGCAGAAGGGCGTCGCGCATCTTGTCGCCGCGGCCCACCGGTTCGCACCCGACGTCCAACTGGTGCTGTGCGCCGGCGCGCCCGACACCCCGGAGATCGCCGCCGAGGTGACCGAGGCGGTGCAGCAGCTGGCCGCCGCCCGCAGCGGGGTGTTCTGGGTCCGGGAGATGCTGCCGATCGGCAAGATCCGCGAAATACTTTCCGCCGCGACGGTTTTCGTGTGCCCGTCGGTGTATGAACCGCTGGGCATCGTCAACCTCGAAGCGATGGCATGTGCGACGGCGGTGGTGGCCTCCGACGTCGGGGGAATCCCGGAGGTGGTGGCCGACCGCCAGACCGGCCTGCTGGTGCGCTACGCCCGCGACGACCCGGCCGGGTTCGAGCAGCGGCTGGCGCAGGCGGTCAACGAGTTGGTGGCCGACCCCGACAGGGCGCGCCGTTACGGACAGGCGGGCAGACAGCGCTGCATCCAGGAATTCGCCTGGGCCCATATCGCCGAGCAGACCCTGGAGATCTATCGCAAGGTGTGCTCGTAGGCCGCGAGAACTAGCTGGTGACCTTCTTGAGCTCGTCGCCGAGCGCCGCGGCTTCTTCGGGAGTCAGTTCGACGACGAGTCGCCCACCGCCCTCCAGTGGTACTCGCATCACGATGCCGCGCCCCTCCTTGGTCGCTTCCAGAGGACCGTCGCCGGTCCGGGGCTTCATCGCCGCCATCGAGTGCTCCCTCCACAATGAGCCGCCCGCCGGGGCAACCAGCGGGCTCGGTCGGGCCGAGAGTGCCCACCCGTTTGGCAGCTCCCGGCACTGAACTGCTACTGAACGCCTCTATTCTTCCCTATCGCGGCCGGTTGGTGTGCAAAGACCCCGCTAAAGCCCGTGGCGAGGGCGCTGGAGAGGTCGCCGGAACCCAGCAGTCGGCGGTGTGATCGTCGACCATCCCGGTGGCCTGCATCAAGGCGTATGCGGTCGTCGGACCCACAAAGCGGAAGCCGCGGCGCTTCAGTTCCTTGGCCATCGCGGTCGATTCCGGGGTCACCGCCGGGACGTGCGAGATGTCGACCGGGCGGGCCCGCTCGGCGCGGTCGGCGGGCGCGAAAGACCACAAGAGCTCGGCGAGATCCACCCCGGAGTCGTCGAGTGCGGCGACCGCGCGCGCGTTGGCGATGGTGGCCTCGATCTTCGCGCGGTTGCGCACGATGCCGGTGTCGGACATCAACCTGTCGACGTCGCGGTCGGTGTAGCGGGCGACGCGCTCGGCGTCGAACCCGTGGAAGGCGCGCCGGAAGTTGTCCCGTTTACGCAGGATGACCAGCCACGACAGCCCGCTCTGGAACGCCTCGAGGCTGATGCGTTCGAACAGCGCCGCCGAGTCGCGCAGCGGCCGGCCCCACTCGGTGTCGTGGTAGTCGCGGTACAGCAGGTAGTCGGCGGGCGCCAGGCGGGACCGGTCGATCCAGGCGCAGCGGACCCGGCCGTCGTCGTCCACCGCGGCGGTCACGCGTCGTCCTGCGGTGACGGCGCGGCGTGCACGCCTTCGGCCGCCCCGACGTCGTCACCCTCGTCGTCGACCCCATAAGCCGCACGCACGGCCGCCAGCTGGGCGCGCAGCAGATCCAGCTCCTGACCCAGCCGGTCCAGTACCCAGTCGACCTCGCTGGTCTTGTAGCCGCGCAGGGTCTGGGTGAACTTGACCGCATCGACATCGGCACCGGTGACTCCGGAGGCGGGCAACGCGGTGGCCGTCGTGTCGCGCGGCAGCGGCGGCAGCGGCTCACCGCGCCCGAACAGGACGCTGCCCAGCGCGAACAGCACGATCGCGATGAGGACCAGCACGACCAGATAGACCAAAACGAGCGTCACGGTGTCGATACTGCCTCAACACCCCGACATTCAGCCGTGCGGGCGCAGCGTGGTCATCGGCGGCCTGTCGTCCAATGACACCACCGACGTGCGCGAGGTGTAGTCGTCGCCGTCGGCGAAGAACTGGGTCAGCCCCACCCCGGAGTCCAGAACCCCGCACCGGGACAGCAGCGTGGCGATGACCTGTCGGCTCATCGAGGCCAGCTCGGTGAGCGGGCGGTTGCGGTGGCTGCGCACCCCGAGGTTGACCTGGGCGATGGCGTCCAGCCCGAGGCGGTCGTAGGTGTCGATGAGCAGGCCGATCTCCACGCCGTAACCGGGCGCGAACGGCACCGACATCAGCAGCTCACGGGTGGCCGCGTACTCACCGCCCAGCGGCTGGCACAGGCAGCTGAGCTCCGGGCGCAACGCCGCCAGCAGCGGGCGGGCGACCAGCTCGGTGACGCGGCCGCCGCCGTTGGCGTCCTCGCTGCCGCTGACCTTCAGCGGCCGCCGGTAGAAGCCCTTCACCAGATGCACGCCGTCGGTGGTGAGCAGCGGGCCGAGCAGCCTGGGCACGAACATCGGGTCGGGATCGATCAGGTCGGAGTCGACGAACACCACGATGTCGCCGGTGGTGGCGGCCAGCGAGCGCCACAGCACCTCACCCTTGCCGGGCTGCGGCTCGATCTCGGGCAGCGCGGCTTCGCGGGTGATCACCCGGGCGCCCGCGGCCACGGCGCGGATCTCGGTGTCGTCGGTCGAACCGGAGTCCAGCACGATCAGTTCGTCGACCAGGCCGCCGAGCAGCGGCGCGATGGTCTCGATGACGGCGCCGACGGTCTCCTGTTCGTTGAGCGCAGGCAGCACCACAGACACCGTGCGGGTGCCCTTCGCGGCCTCGAGGTCGGCGATCGTCCACGACGGCCGGTTCCAGCTTCGTTCGGCCAGCCACCGCGCGGTGACGTCAGTGCCTGCCGTGTCCGGTGTCAGTTGCGAAAGCACTGTCATTGTTCGCCTCCTCGCGCTCGTCCTCGGGTCATGCCAGTCCCCTCACCGCGCGCGCCGGTCGACGCGCGCCCTGAATCGACGCGACCATCTCCAGCACGCGCCGTGTGGGCCCCACCTCATGCACCCGGAACATCGCTGCGCCTTCCGCGGCGGCAAGTGCCGTCGCAGCAAGCGTGCCCTCCAGGCGCTCGGTCAAACCCACACCCAGAGTCTCCCCGACGAAATCCTTGTTGCTCAGCGCCATCAGTACTGGCCATCCAGTGTTTACAAGGTCTTTTACGTGGCGCAACAAACTAAGCCCGTGGTAAGTGTTCTTGCCGAAATCGTGGGTCGGGTCGATCAACACGGCGTCCCGTGCCACGCCGAGTTTCACCGCGTGTTCGGCGGCGGCCGTCACCTCGGCGATGACGTCGTCGACGACGCCGCGCTCGGTCGTGCCGTAGTTGACCCGGAAGGGCCGGGTCCGCGGCGCCGCGCCGCCGGTGTGCGAGCAGACCAGCCCCGCCCCGAACTCGGCGGCCACCTCGGGCAGCGCGGGATCGTGCCCGGCCCAGGTGTCGTTGATCAGATCGGCGCCGGCCGCGCAGGCCTGCTTGGCCACCGTCGCGCGCCAGGTGTCGACGCTGATCAGCTGGTCGGGGTAGATGCCGCGCACCCACTCGATGAACGGCACGACCCGCGCGATCTCCTCGTCGACGTCGACGGGATCGCCCGGACCGGCCTTGACGCCGCCCACGTCGACGACGTCCGCGCCGTCCTCGATCGCCGCATGCACGGCCGCCTTGGCCTTCTCGTCGGCGAAGGTGGCGCCGCGGTCGTAGAACGAGTCCGGTGTGCGGTTGACGATCGCCATGATCAGCGCTCGATCGCCCGCCACCGGACGGCCCAGGAAAGTCGACTGCACGCTTCCAGGCTACGGTCGTGCGGTTTCGGCGCGTTTCGTCACGCCCACCGTGACGGGTTACGCCGAAACCACGGCTAGTGCTTGGGTCGCTTGCCGGCCTTCACGTGGTCGGGGTAGTCGTCGTAGAACTCCACGTAGCCCTCGTCGCGGCCGGCCAGCACGTAGATGGCGTCCTCGACGTCCGCCCCGTAGCCTTCCTTGCGCAGGTCGACCTTCTGGGTTTTGAACGTCGAGGTGTAGGCGAGTTCTTCGACCACCCGCACGAACAACGGCACCGCGTAGCTCGGCAGCTTGTCGTAGGCCGCTTTTGCCAGCGACATACCGTCGAACTCCTCGCCGTTCTTGAGCTGGATCGCGGCCATGCCCGCGCGCCCCCCGGTGCCGCGCACCTCGACGCCGAACACGGTGGCCTCCTCGACCTGCGGATCGGTGGAGATCGCCGCCTCCACCTCGGTGGTGGCCACGTTCTCGCCCTTCCACCGGAACGTGTCGCCGAGCCGGTCGATGAACGCAGCGTGGCCCAAACCCTGCGAACGCATCAGGTCGCCGGTGTTGAACCAGACATCGCCGTCCCGAAAAGCGTTGCGCACCAACTTCTTTTCGCTGGCCTTCGGATCGGTGTAGCCGTCAAACGGCTGGAAGCTGCTCACCTTCGACAGCAACAGGCCCGGCTCCCCCTTGCGCACCCTGCGCACCCGGCCGTCGGCGCCGCGCACGGGATCGCCGGTGTCGGGGTGGTATTCGACGAACGCCACCGGCGAGGGGCAGATCCCGGTGGTCTTGTCGATGTTGAACACGTTGACGAACGCGGTGTTGCCCTCGCTGGCCGCGTAGAACTCGCAGATCCGCTCGATGCCGAACCGCTCGGTGAACTGATCCCAGATCGCCGGGCGCAGCCCGTTGCCGCAGATCACCCGGACCTTGTGCTGGCGGTCGGCGGGCTTGGGCGGCTGGTTGAGCAGGTAGGTGCAGATCTCGCCGATGTAGACGAACGCGGTGGCGTCGTAGCGGATCACCTCGTCCCAGAACCTCGACGCGGAGAACGAGCGGCCCAGCGCCAGCGTCGCGCCCGAGTTGAGCACCGAGGACAACGCCACGGTCAACGCGTTGTTGTGGTACAGCGGCAGGCAGCAGTACAGGGTGTCGCGGCTCTTGAGCCGCATGCCCAGCGCACCGAACCCGGCCAGCGCCCGCAGCCAGCGGTAGTGCGTCATCACGCTGGCCTTGGGCATGCCGGTGGTGCCCGAGGTGAAGATGTAGAACGCCTTGTCCTTGGCGAGCACGGCCGCGGTGGCCGGCGGGTTGGTCGTCGGCGCGGTGGCGGCGAGTCGCTGGAGTTCGTCGTCGGTCATCAGCCCGTCGGTGTCCGCGCCGCTCTCGGTGATCGGGTCGACGAAGTCGGTGTCGGCGATGACGGCCTTGGCGCCCAGCACTCCGAAGCTGTGCTTGAGCACGTCGCCGCGCTGGTTGTAGTTCACCATCCCGGCGATGGCGCCGCACCTCACGACGGCCAGCATCAGCAGCACCGTCTCCGGCGAGTTGCGCAACATGATTGCGACGACGTCGCCGTGCCCGACCCCACGCGCGGCCAGCACCGCGGCGTAACGGTTGGCGGTCTCGTTGGCCTGGCGGTAGGTGATCTGCTCGTCGCCGAACCTGATGAACACCTTGTCGCCGTACTTTTCCGCGCGTTCCTGGAACACCTTGCCGATGGACGTCTTGGCCGACGGCCGGGCCCCGAACCCGGTGATCACGCCGCGAAGGATGATCGGCGCGTCCATCAGCAGGCCCGGCAACCCTCTGGCGATGTCGAGCAGCCCGACGCTGGTGCGGATTCCCGACGTGTCCTCACTCATTGCTCGGCTCCCCTCAGATGCCTCATGGCGCATCACCCTAGCTACCGACGCCAACTTTCACCCGCGGGGTGCGCAGACCTCCAACGCCACCTCGATGTCGTCGACGAGCACCAGGCGATCCATGGCCTGCTGGGGGACGTAACCCTTGTCGACCAGGCTGTACAGCCACGTGATCAAGCCGTCGTAGTGCCCGCCGGGATCCAGCATCACCACGGGTTTTTCATGCATACCCAAATACCCCGCTGTCCAGGCTTCGAAGAACTCCTCGAGGGTGCCGATGCCGCCGGGCAGCGCGAGAAACGCGTCGGCGCGAGCCTCCATGACCTGCTTTCGCTGTCGCATGGTGTCGGTGACGATGAGCTCGTCGGCGTCCACGTCGGCCATCTCGCGGTGCACCAGCGCCTTGGGGATGACGCCCACGGTGCACCCGCCCCGCGCCCTGGCCCCGTTGGCCAGCGCGCCCATCGCCGACACGTTTCCGCCGCCGGACACCAGGGTCCAGCCGCGCATGGCGATCGCCTCGCCGACGCGCGCGGCCAGGTCGAGCAGTTCTGGGTGCGTCGGCCCGGACGCGCAGTAGACACACACCGCCCATTCGCGGAAGGGTTCTGCGGACACGCAGACAAGCTGACCATATGATCCGGCCGTGCCAGTTGAGTGGGTCACCGCGCCGCCCGAACCGATACTGGACGCCATCTCCACCGGCGTTTCCGAACGCTCGGGGGCGGTGTTGATCGGCCCTGCGGGGGTGGGCAAGACGACGCTGGCCCGCGCCGCCGTCGACCGGTTCGGCTCGCGGTTCGGCCGGGTCGACTGGGTCACCGCGACGACGCCGATGGCCGCGGTGCCGTTCGCCGCGGTCAGCCACCTGGTCGACATACCCAGTGCCGGCAAGACCGCCGAGGTGCTGCGCACGGCCCGCGAGACCCTGGGCGACGGGCGGCTGCTGGTGGTCGACGACGCGCATCTGCTCGACCGGCTGTCCGCGGCGCTGGTCTACCAGCTTGCGGTCAGCGGTACGGCCACGCTGATCGTGACACTCGCGCCGAACGGTGTTGTCGCCGAGCAGATCTCGACGCTGTGGGAGGACGGGCTGCTTGAGCGTGTGGACATGCAGCCGCCCGGGCACGACGACAGCCGGCTGGCCGCCGTGATCGACGACTTCGTCGGCTCGCTTCCGGAATCGGGGCGCCGGGCCCTGCAGCTGTTGGCTGTCGACGATCCGCTGCCGCTGGCCTCGGTCGTCGACCTGCTCGGCCGGGACGCTGTGTCGGAGGCGCAATCGTGCGGCGCGGTCGTGGTTTCCGGACCGCTGGTGCGGCCGGCTCATCCGCTGTTCGTCGACGCGGTGCGCGACGCTTTGGGCGGGCCCGAGCTGCGCAGGTTGCGCACCGAGGTGGTCGGCCGGCTGGCCGCCGCGGCCGACGCCCATGTGGTCGACCGGCTGCGGCGCGCGGTGCTGGCGCTGGACAGCGACAGCCCACAGCCGCCTGCCGACATCGCCGACGCAGCCGAAGAGGCGCTGCGCCTCGGCGATCTGATGCTGGCCGAACGGCTCGGCCGCGTCGCGCTGCAGCGTGCGCCCGATCTGCGCACGCGCCTGACGCTGGGTTACGCGCTGGCCTGGCAGGGCAGGGGCCGCGACGCCGACGCGGTGCTCGGCGAGGTGGATCCGTCGACGTTGTCGGAGACCGACCTGATGGCGTGGGCGTTGCCGCGCGCGGCCAACCAGTTCTGGATGCTGTCCGAGCCCGAGCGGGCCACCGCGTTCTTGCAGGCGACGCGGAACCGGGTGACCTCGCCGACGGCAAGGACCACGCTGGATGCGCTGTCGGCGACGTTCGCGATGAACGCGGGCAGTCCCACCCGTGCCAAGCAGATCGCCGACGACGTGCTGTCCTCCCCCGCCGCCGACGACACCGCGGTCGGCTGGGCGGCGGCCGCCGCGGCGTTGAGTGCGGCGCGGATGGGACGTTTCGGCGAGGTCGACGCGCTGGCCGAACGCGCCATCGCCGCCGGGCATCCCGGGCTGCTGCGGTTCACCAGCGGCTTCGGGCAGATCACTGCGCTGGTGATGAGCGGAGCGCTCGATGAGGCGCAGGCGCTGGGTCAACAGCTCGCCGACTTCGCGCAGCTGCAGCAGCCGGGCCGCGCGATCGGCGAGGTGTTGGTCGCCGACGTGCTGATCACCAAGGGTGACCTTGAGGAAGCCGTGCGGCTGCTGCGACCGGCGGCCGCCGCGCTGGCACCGACCGGATACTCGTGGGGGCCGCTGGCGTGGATGCTGCTCGCCCAGGCGCTCGGCCAGCTGGGCGCGACGGTCGAGGCGGGAAAAGCGTTGGCGCGCGCGGAATCCCGGCACGGGTTGAAGTCCATGCTGTTCGCTCCCGAACTCGCGCTGGCGCGAGCGTGGACGATGTCGGCGCGCCACGACCAGCACGGCGCGGTGGCCGCCGCCCGCGATGCGGTGCGCAGCGCCGAGCGTGGCGGACAAGCGGCGGTGGCGCTGCGGGCGCTGCTCGACGCGGTGCGACTCGGCGACATCCGCGCGGTCGACGGGGTCGTTCGTGTCAGTGCCGAATGCGATTGCACGGCAGGCCAGTTGGTGCTGGCGCACGCGCGCGCCCTGGCGGGCCGTGACGCGGCGGCGCTGGCCGAGGTGGCGCAGCGTTACGCCGCGATCGGCATGACCCGCGCGGCGGCGGACGCAGCGGCGCAGAGCGGCGCCCAGCGCTGAATTGGTGTCGGGGACCGCGCTGCGGCGGCCCTAGACTTGCTAGGCGACGGAGGTATTCGATGAGCGACAACCTGTACATACACCCCGACGGTGTGCGGTCCCGTGCCCAGCTTCACGATCGGGTCGCCGCCGGGTTGTCGCAGTTGACGAGCGCCGGGGCGGCTGAGGCCGCCGATGTGCAGAGCACCCACGGCGCGATCGCCTCCGCGCTGAGCACCGCGCTGTCCGGCGTGCTCGACGCCCGGCACCACACCCTGCAGGCGACCGCGGCCGCGGGCAGTTCCATCGCCGAACTGCTCCGGCAGTCCGTGCAGAGGTACGAGCAGGGCGACCAGGCGAGCGCCGAACGCCTGACCGACTGAAGTTCCCGTGCTGGCGGTTACAACCGGCGCGCGGTGTCGTCGTCGCCGGGATCGGTAGTGCTCGGCGGTGCCACCGGAGCCGCGCCCGTGCCCGCTCGGCTCTGGTCGGACGCGGCTTCGTCGTCGGCGCGCTGCAGCGGTTGGCGTTCCCGCACCGACGCGTCGGCGGCACCCGTCGCCCCGGCGGCGCCCGTCGCCCCGCCGGCGCCCGCGCCGCCCGTCGTCTGCCCGCCTGACTCCCGGCCCGCCTGCGTAGCCTGCTGCATCAGCGAGCCGAACATGCCGGTCTGCCCGCCGAGCGCCTGGGCGGGCGCACCCGCCGACTGTCCCATCTGGCCGGTCTGCCGGCCGAGCTGGCCGAGCATCCCGACGACCTGACCCACCGACTGGGAACCGGCGTCATCGGAGTTCGTGTACGCCACCTGCGCCGCACCGACCTTGCCGGAGAACGTGTTCTCCTTGGCCGACAGCGCCGCCACGTTGGCGGCCAGCGAGGCGCTCAGCGTGGGCAGCACCGCTGAGATTGTCGAGCTCATCGCGTCCTGTCCCGCGGGAACCGTTGGTAGATGCGGCAATTCGACCGCGGCCGCGGTCCAGCTGATGCCTTCGGGCTTTCTCAGCGGACTAGACATCGCGTATCCCCCTGCCCTCACCAGTCGTCGTCGACGTCGTCGTCGCCGAGGTCGTGTTCGAGCGGCGCCGGCACCGCCAGCCCCGCCGTGCTGCCTCCGCTTGTTCCGCGCTGTCCCATCATCGGCGCCATGCCGCCCATGCCGCCCATGCCGCCCGCACCGGCGGCCATCGGGGCCATGCCGCCGATACCGCCCGCGACCGTGGGCCCGGCCGCCGCTCCTTCCGCCGGCGCCGCGCTCACCGGCTTGCTGCCGACCAGCTTCGCCATCTGCGGGGTCTGCAGCGGCACGCCGCCCGCGCCGGGCAATCCCGCTGCCCGCACCATCCCGGAGCCTCCGCCCGCGCCGGAGCCCCCCGCCAGCGGGTGGTTGGAGAACGACGAGAACGGCAGCCCCGCCGCGCCCAGTGCGTCGGCCTTGCCGCCCTGGCCGAACAACGACGTCAGTTGCTGCAACGGCTGCGCGAGCTGCTGGCCCATCTGCTGCGGCACCGCCATCAGCGCCTGACCGATCTGCATGGGCAGCTGGGCCGCCATCGAGCCCATCTGGCCGGCCATCTGCATCGCCTGCTCCGAACCTTGGCCGGCCTGCTCGGCGGCCTCTTCCCCGCTGTCCTGTGCTTCCTTGGCGCCGGGTACCGGCGGGGCGCCGGCGAACGGGATGCTCGGCGGCACCCCGAGCGTGTTGGCCAGCTCGGTGGTGTTCGTCGTCACGTTGGCGATGTTCTGCGACAGGCCCAGCTTGGTCCGGCTCTGCACCAACTGCTGGGCGTTGCCGAACGGCATCGCCGCGATCGCCTCGCACTCGTGCTGCACCTCTTGGGCGATCGTGTTGGCCAGCAACTTGGTCTTGATGACGGTGGCCTCCATCGCGCGGAGTTTGGCCGCGATCGCGGCGGCCTGCACGGCGTTGGCCTCGTGACCGACGATGATCGTGCTGGCCTCCCCCGCCGCGGCCATCGACCCGGCGCCCTCCCAGGCGTCGGACAGCTGCATCAGCTGGCGCTGCTGTCGGGGCACCACGGTGCCGGTCAGCTTTGCCGCCAGCGCTTCGAAGGCTGCGGCGGCCGACGCCAGCACCTCTTCGTCGACGTTCGGCCAGCTCGGGCCCGTCACCGTCTGCGAGCCGTAGGGGCTGACGTCGGGCATGATCCCCATGACGCTCAAACCTACCGCGCCCGCGGTTGCTGCCGCTTCGCTTGATTCCGCGCCGATCAGCACCGATTACACCGGTTGTAACCAGCCATCGGATAGCCGCAACCAGCGCTGTACGCCGATCTCGGCGAGAAATCGGTCGTCGTGGCTGACGACGACGAACGCGCCGCGGTAGGCGTTCAGCGCCGACGACAGTTGCCCGACGCTGACCAGATCGAGGTTGTTGGTGGGCTCGTCGAGCAGCAGCAGGTGCGGTGCGGGTTCGCTGTAGAGAACGCAGGCCAGCGTCGCGCGCAGGCGCTCGCCACCCGACAGCGCCCCAATCGGCAGGTGGATCCGGTCGCCGCGGAACAGGAACTGCGCCAGCACGTGCCTGCGCCGGGTCTGCGAGAGGCCCGGCGCACAGGTGGCGAGGCTGTCGCCGACCGAGCGGTGCGAATTGAGCAGGTCCAGCCGCTGGGACAGGTAGGCCACCCGGCCGTCGGCGCGCCGAACGGTGCCGGCGTCGGGGGCCGTGGTGCCGTCGATGATCCGCAGCAGGGTGGATTTGCCTGCGCCGTTGGACCCGGTGAGCGCGATCCGTTCGGGCCCGCGGATGCTCAGGTCGACCCCGGTGAACAGGGTGCGCCCACCGCGACGCGCGGTCACACCGTCGAGCGTCAGCAAGTCACGGCCGGCGGGCACGTCCGTCTGCGGCAGGTCGAGCACGAGGGCGTCGTCGTTGCGCAGCCTGCGCTCGGCGTCGTCGAGCCGTGCCTTGGCGTCGCCGACCCGGGCGGCGTGCACGTCGTCAGCCTTGCCCGCCGACTCCTGCGCCCGCCGCTTCATCGCGCCGGCGACGATTCTGGGCAGACCGGCATTGCTGACGTTGCGCGACGCGGTCGAGGCCTTGCGCGCGGCGCGCTCCCGGGCCAGCTGCATGTCGCGCTTCTCGCGCTTCAGCTGTTGTTCGGCGCTGCGCACGACGTTCTCGGCGACCCGCTGCGCCTCCTGCACGGCGTCGGTGTACATCGTGAAATTGCCGCCGTACAAAAGGATTTCACCGCGATGCAGCTCGGCGATGCGGTCCATCCGGTCCAGCAGCGTGCGGTCGTGGCTGACCAGCAGCAGGCATCCGGTGAAGTCGTCGAGGGCGTCGTAGAGTCGGCGGCGCGCGTCGACGTCGAGGTTGTTGGTGGGCTCGTCGAGCAGCAGCACGTCGGGGCGCTTGAGCAGCTGAGCGGCCAGCCCGAGGGAGACCACCTCGCCGCCGGACAACGAACCGAGCGCACGGTCCGGCTCGATGTGGTCCAGCCCCAGCCGGTCGAGTTGGGCCCGGGTGCGCTCCTCCACGTCCCAGTCGTCGCCGATCGCGGCGAACACCTCGTCGCCGGCGTCGCCGTCGGCCAGGGCGTTCAGCGCTGCGATGACCGGCGCGACGCCGAGCACGTCGGCCACGGTGCGCTCGGCGACGAACGGCAGCGTCTGCGGCAGGTAGCCGATGGTCCCGTCGACAGTGACCGATCCGGTGGTGGGCCCGTACTCGCCGGTGATGAGCTTGAGCAGCGTGCTCTTGCCCGCACCGTTGGGCGCGACGAGGCCCGTGCGGCCGGGGCCGACGGTCACCGAAAGGTGATGGAACAGCGGCGTGTCGTCGTCCGGCCAGGCGAACGACACGTCGGAGAAGACGATGGAAGACATGGGGGTGAGCTCTCATGACAGAACGACTGGGGACACCGGGGTCGTCGTCTCACCGCATGCCTTCAGCGTAGGGATGCGGTCAAGCGGTTAAATACCGCCGCAGCGTGTCGGTGGCGGCCGTGATGGCCGCGGTCTCCACCCGCTCGTCGGCGCGGTGCGCCAGGTTCGGGTCGCCGGGGCCGTAGTTGACCGCCGGGATGCCCAGCGCGGCGAACCGCGCGACGTCGGTCCACCCGTACTTGGCCCGCACCTGCCCGCCGGCGGCGGCCACCAGTGCCGCAGCGGCCGGTTTGGTCAGGCCGGGTAGCGCGCCCGGGGCGGAGTCGGTCAGCTCGATGTACACGTCGAGGCCGTCGAGCACCTCGTGCACGTGGCGCAGGGCCTGCCCGGGGGTGCGGTCGGGCGCGAAGCGGAAGTTGATCGTCACCGACGCGGCGTCGGGGATGACGTTGCCCGCGATGCCGCCGTCGATGCCGACCGCCGAGAGCCCTTCGCGGTAGACGCACCCGTCGATGTCGACGCTGCGGGGACGGTAGTCCCGCAGCCGCGCCAGCACGTCGCCGAGTTTGTGAATCGCGTTGTCGCCCAGCCAGGATCGCGCGGAATGGGCGCGGGTTCCCGAGGTGGTGACGACCACGCGCAGCGTGCCCTGGCAGCCGGCCTCGATGTATCCGCCCGACGGTTCGCCGAGGATCGCGACGTCGGCGGCCAGCCAGTCGGGCAGCTCGCGCTCGATGCGGCCCAAACCGTTTGCGCTCGCCTCGATTTCCTCGCAGTCATACATCACCAGCGTGATGTCGTGCCGCGGCTCGGCGATCGTCGCGGCCAGATGCAGGAAGACCGCGTCCCCGGATTTCATGTCGGAGGTGCCGCAACCGTGGAGGTAAGCGCCGTCGAGCCGGCTGGGCAGGTTGCCGGCGACGGGCACGGTGTCGGTGTGGCCGGCGAGCAGCACGCGCGACGGTCGGCCGTGGTGGGTGCGGGCCAGAACGGCGTTACCGCTGCGGATGATCTCGAAGCCGGTGGTCTGCTCGCACAACGCGGTCTCGATTTCGTCGGCGATGCGCTGCTCGTTGCGCGATTCGCTGGGGATGTCCACCAGCGCCGCGGTCAGCGCGATCGGATCAGCGTGCAAGTCCAGGCCCACACCGTTTGAGGTTAGTCGGTCACGTCGGCGACCCCCCGCGAGCAGACGCGTAGACCCCCACTTTGCGGCGTTTCGGGGGGTGTTCACGTCTGCTCGCCGGAGAACGTAGCCTCTACCAACGTGACTGCTGCTTCTGGCGTCGGCCTTGCGACCATCGCCGCCGACGGATCCGTCCTCGACACCTGGTTTCCGTCCCCCGAACTCAGCGGGGACGGCCCGTCCGGCACCACCCGGCTCTCGGCGGCCGAGGTGCCCGAGGAGCTGAGCGCGCTCACCGGCCGCGACGACGACCGCGGCGTCGAGACCGTGGCCGTGCGTACCGTCATCGCGTCGCTGGACGACGAGGCGACCGATGCCTACGACGTGTACCTGCGGCTGCACCTGCTGTCGCACCGGCTGGTGGCCCCGCACGGCCTCAACGCGGGCGGGTTCTTCGGCCTGTTGACCAACGTGGTGTGGACCAACCACGGCCCGTGCGCCGTCGAGGGGTTCGAGACGGTGCGTGCGCGGCTGCGCCGACGCGGCCCGGTCACCGTCTACGGCGTCGACAAGTTCCCGCGGATGGTGGACTACGTGTTGCCGCCGGGGGTGCGGGTGGCCGACGCCGACCGGGTGCGGCTGGGCGCGCATCTCGCGTCGGGCACCACCGTCATGCACGAGGGGTTCGTCAACTTCAACGCGGGCACGCTGGGCAACTCGATGGTGGAGGGCCGGATCTCGGCGGGCGTGGTGGTCGACGACGGCTCCGACGTCGGCGGTGGCGCGTCGATCATGGGCACGCTGTCCGGCGGCGGCACCGAGGTGATCTCGGTGGGCAAGCGCTGCCTGCTGGGCGCCAATGCGGGCCTTGGTATCTCGCTGGGCGACGACTGCGTGGTCGAGGCGGGGCTGTATGTCACCGCGGGCACCAAGGTGCAGACCAGCGACGGCCAGACGGTCAAGGCGCGCGAATTGTCAGGCGCCAACAACCTGTTGTTCCGGCGCAATTCGATCACCGGCGCGGTCGAGGTGGTCAAGCGTGACGGTAGCGGCATCACGCTCAACGAGGCACTGCACCAGAACTAAACGCGTTGGCCACCTTTTTGCGCGAGCGTGCGTGTCTGAGGCCGACACGCCGAACACAAGCGCGAGTTTGCGCACGCTCGCGGCGGTCTCAGCTCGCCGCGTTCGGCTTCAACGGCGGGCAGTGGCCGCCGACCGCAACGAGTTCGAAGTGCCATATCTCGTTGGCGAAAACCTGGCACAGCCCGAACCGAGAGCCGTTGCGGATCAACCACATGTCGGCCTGTACCGGCGCGATGTCGACGGCTTCACCGGTGACATGCTTCGACACATCGACGGGCGCGACAAACTCGCGGGCAGCCTCCACGCTGCCGTGCTGCTGCACACCCAGGTCGAACAGCCGCTGCTGGAAGCCCGTTGTCCGCCAACCCGAGCTGATCCGCATGTCGATCCCCTCCGCCGCGGCCGCGCGCGCCGCGTCCTGAACCGCTTCGAGCAACGACGGGTCCAGCCATCCCACAATCGGATTCGACACGTCGAACGGGGAAAGGGTCACGCCCGCAGGCAGCCAGCCGCCCACGGTGTCGGTCGCCGCGTCGCCGATGCGCAGAGGCTCGGTGACTATCGTGTGTTGGGGTGCGTGCGGCGGCGGCGCGGTTCCGCAAGCGCACAGTGACAGGGCCGCAACCGCCGCGGCCGTCAGGGCGACGAGCGTGCGTAAACTCCGCGTTTTGATCGGCGTGTCGCCCTCAGACACGCACGCTCGCGGAGGAAAGGCGGGGGTCAATCTTCGGCGGCCAGGATGCAGAACTCGTTGCCCTCCGGATCGGCCAACACGACCCAGCTGCTGTCGCCCTGGCCGATATCGACACGTCGGGCGCCCATGGCGATCACGCGCTGCACCTCGGCCTGCTGATCGTCGGGCCGGAAGTCGAAGTGGATGCGGTTCTTGACGACCTTGTCGTCGGGGGTCGCCAGGAACAACCAGTTCGGCCCGGCACCGGCGGGCGCGCGCAGCACCACGTCGCCGTCGTCGTCGACGTCGTGGGGCCAGCCGAGCACCTCTGACCACCACCGACCCAGCCCGGTGGCGTCGTGAGCGTCGATGCAGATCTCGTCAAACTTCAATGCCACTGTGCCAACTCCTTTTTGAGCACCTTGCCCATGGTGTTGCGCGGCAGCGCATCGACCAACCGCACCTCACGCGGCCGCTTGTGCGCCGAAAGCTGCTGCGCCACAAACTCGATAAGCGCTGAAGGGTCGGCGTCGCCGACGACGAACGCGACAATGCGCTGACCGAGGTCGTCGTCAGGAACCCCGACGACGGCGGCCTCGTGCACGCCGGGGTGCCCGAGCAGCGCGGTCTCGATCTCGCCGGCACCGACACGGAACCCTCCGGTCTTGATGAGGTCGACGGACTCGCGCCCGACGATGCGGTGCATACCGCCGGCGTCGATCACCGCGACGTCGCCGGTTCGGTACCAGCCGTCCGCGTCGAACGCCTCGGCGGTGGCGTCGGGCCGGTTGAGGTACCCGTCGAAAAGGGTGGGGCCCCGAACCTGCAGTCGCCCAATGGTTTCGCCGTCGTGCGGAACGTCCGCACCGTGTTCGTCGACCAGCCGGGTCTCGATTCCGGTCAGCGGCAGACCCACCCACCCGGGACGACGCTCGCCGTCCACGCGGCTGCTCACCGTGATCAGCGACTCCGTGGCGCCATACCGTTCGATCGCGCGGTGCCCGGTGACGGCGGCGAGCTTGTCGAACACCGGAACCGGCAGCGGCGCGCTGCCCGACACCAGTAGACGCGCGGGGGCCAGCGCCTCAGCCGCGGCACGGTCGCCGGCCACCCGCGACCACACCGTCGGTACACCGAAATACAGTGAGCCGCCCGCCGCGGCGTAGGCTTCCGGCGTCGGTTTTCCGGTGTGCACGAAGCGATTACCGATCCGCAGCGACCCCAGCAGCCCCAACACCAAGCCGTGCACGTGATACAGCGGCAGGCCGTGCACCAGCGTGTCATCGGCAGTCCACTGCCAGGCCTCGGCGAGCGCGTCGATGTCGGCGGCGACAGCGCGTCTGCTCACGATCACGCCCTTGGGCGGGCCGGTCGTGCCCGACGTGTAGATGATCAGCGCGGGCGCCTCGGCGGCGGGTTCGGCGTAGCGGTGCCACGACCGCGCGTGCACCCGTACCGGGACGTGCTGCAATCCCTCGTCCTCGGCCGGCTTCTCCCCCAGCCACGCCTGAGCGCCGGAGTCGGCCAGGATGTGCCTGCGTTCGGCGGCGCCGACGTCGGCGGGCACCGGGACGACGGGCACACCGGCGATCAGGCAGCCGGTGATCGCCAGCACGGTGGACACGGTGGGGGTGGCGAGCACCGCGACGCGGTTCGCGCCGGCGATCCGTTCGGCCACCGAGGTCGCCGCGCCCACCAGATCGCCGCGGCTCAACGTGGCTCCGTCGATGCGCACGGCATCGCCGATATCCGCGCCGGCGGCGACGGCAGCGGGGTTCAGCGAGGTGAGCAACACGTGCGTGAGGATACTGGGCGCGTGACTTCCATCCAGACGATCGCAACGCGTGAGGTGTACCGCAACAACTGGTTGACGATGCGCGAGGACGCGATCCTGCACCCGGACGGCAGCCGTGGCATCTACGCCGTCATCGACAAACCGTCGTATGCGCTGGTCATGGCATGCGACGGCGACCGTTTCCACCTCGTTGAACAGTTCCGGTATCCACTGGGCCTGCGGCGCTGGGAATTTCCGCAAGGTACGGCACCCGGCGGCGATGACCTCGAGCCCGCCGACCTCGCCGCGCTCGAACTCCGCCAGGAAACGGGGCTGCGAGCGTCCCACATGGAGGTGCTCGGCCGGCTCGACGTGGCCCCGGGTATGAGCAGTCAACGCGGCTGGGTGTTTCTGGCTACGGGGATCACCGAAGGCGAACACGAGCGCGAGCATGAAGAGCAGGACATGCACAGCGAGTGGTTCTCGCGCGCTGAGGTAGAGCGAATGATCCGTGACGGTGAGATCACCGACGCCCAGTCGGTTGCGGCATGGACGTTGTTGTTGCTCGCCGGACGCTAGCAGGCCCGGTGCGCGCCCGCCCGGCGGACTACCGGACTGCACCGTGCGACCATTCGCGGAGCCGGCCGATCGGATCCCGCGGCTACGCGGATGCGTGCGGCGAGGCGACACAGTTTCGGCTCCTCGTCGGTACCGCGGTAACCACGCAACCATGTCTGCACGGCTTGCGCCAGGTGGTCCGGCAGTTCCGCGCCGAAGCGGGCGTGGTGATCGAGCAGGGTGGTGATTGCGCTCTGGAGTTCTCCGGCACCGATCTTCACGCATACCAGGGCGAACCTGTCGGCGGTCACGAACGCGGCCGCCGAGTCCGCCAGAGCCCAGGCAAGGGACAATTCGTCGGCTCGATGCATGTCAATGCTCCTCATCACTTCGTTCAGCCCCGTCACAGCCCGGGCGGCACCAGCATCGACTGCCAGGTGCGATCCGTTGCCGGGGCGGCCAGGTTGGATTGCGTGTACACGCGGCCGTCCGGGCCCACGTACGCGCCAGTGTGGGGCTCGTACTCGGCGAAAGCCATTGGCGGCGGGTGTTCTCCGGACGCGCCAGCCTCTCCGGTCGGCGCGGTCTGGCCCGGAAGTAGTTGCGGAACGTCCTGCCCCGACAGTGTCGCGTTTGGGTCGCCTTTCCAGTTGTAGCCATCGTTGAGCGGCACGTATTCTTCGTCGCTCTTGCACATCGCGGCGGTGGGGGCCCGCTTACCCGGCTTGGTGACGCACGGCGTATTGCGGACGCCGCGGACGTTGAACGGAGAGTCCTGCGGCACACGGCAATACAGGTCGCCTTCGGGCCGGTCGGGGTAGTCCTCGAAGACCGGTGAACGCTGTTGGCTCGGCGGCAGGTAGCCGGTCAGGCACGGTGGCGGCACGTTGAGGTTCAGGTCGAAGGTGACGAATGGGCCCTTGTAAGCAGTGGTCAGCCCCATATCGGGAACCAGCGAGCTGCCCAGGACCGCTACCGCGTGGGGGTATAGCACAAGCAGCTGTTCGAGGCTGGCGTTATAGGTGACGGCGAGGTCGGCGACGCCAGTCAGGTTCGCGAGCATGATGGGCAACGACGGTTGCAGCCGGTCGAGGAGCTGTTTGACTTCACCCGCGGTCGAGGGCACGTCCTTGAAGATGCCCCGCACCGCGTGGTCCTGCTGTTCGACCTGACGGGTGATGTCGGCGATGTTGGCGGCCCAGGAAGCGATGGAATCCGATGTCTCACTTTGGGTGTCCAGTATGGGTTTGGCGTGGTCGATGAGGTTGGTGAGCCTGCCCAAGTTGTGCTTGGCGTCGATGGACAGCCTCGTCGAGCCCTTGACCAACCGGGACAGCTCAGGCCCGAGCCCACCTACGGCTGCCGCTCCTTCGTCGATGGCGACCTTCAGATTGTCGCCTGGGATCGCCTGCAGGCCACGGTTCGTGGCGTCGAGCAGTTCGTTGATGCTGGGCGGCACCGACGTCCGGTCGACGGGGATGACATCACCGTTGCTCAACGTGGCTGTGTCGGTGGCGCCGGGCCGCGGAATGAGGTCGACGTACTGCTCGCCGATCGCGGACCTACTGTGCACCTCCGCGGTCAGATCCGAGGGCACCGCGACCTTCGAGTCGAGCGACAGTAAGGCCTCGATTCCGCCGTCGGTCATTCGCACATCGACGACCCGCCCGATCTCCTGCCCGCGGTATGTCACGTTGCCGCTCTTGTAGAGGCCGCCGGTCGCCGGTAGCTGCACGACCACCTCATAGCGTCCGATGCCGAAAAGCAGGCTGGGCAGACCGATATAGCCGATGCTCATGACCGCGCCGGCGAGCACTGAGACCACACCGAACACCAGCAGTTGCAATCTGATCCGTCGCGTCAGCCTCATGTCAGCGGCCCTGGTCGAAGTGGTAGGGCGCCGTCAACGGGTTGCCGTTGGTATAGGGGCTAGGGTACTGGCCGATGGTCCGGCCCCACTGCAGCTCCCACTCGGTGAGGGTGCCCTCGAAGCGAGTGCCGGTGAAAAAGCCGGCGTCGATGCGGCTCAGCGTGAGATCGAAGATCCCGGTGAGGTTGGCGTAGTCGCCCCGGAAGAAATTGCCGATGTTCTCCTTGACGAACGGAAACGTCGTCAAGAAGCTCAGCGAGCGCACCATGGCCGGCCCGGCGTTGGCCAGCGATTCGAGAACGGGTCCGAGTTCATTGAGCTCGACGATCAGGTTTTCCTTGGTCTGGGTCACCGTATCTGTGGTCAGCGCGCTGAGCTCACCGACCTTGTCCAGCGCGGTGGCGAGGTTTTCGCGGTGCTCCGATAGCACCGCCAACGCCTGCGGAATCGTCTCGAACGCCCTGTCCACCACCGGCTTCTGCGCAGCGATCTGCCCGGCCAACCGGTTGACGCTCTCGGTGGCGCCGATGATGTCCTGCTTCTGTTCGTTGACTCGGGAAATGAAGACGCCGAGTTGCTCGATCAGGCTCCGTAGATCCTTCTCGCGCCCTGCAAAGGCGGTGCTCAATGCTGTTGTGATGTCCTGGATCTGACCGATACCGCCCCCGTTGAGCAACAGCGAGAGGCTGGCGAGGGTTTGTTCGGTAGAGGGATAAGCAGAACCCGAGGCCAACGGGATCAGCGATCCGTCGTGGAGTCTGCCTTGCGGCTCGACGATTTGCGGTGGCACCAGTTCTACGTGCAATGTGCCCAGCAGGCTGGTCTGGCCGATGCTCGCGGTCGTGTTGGCGGGCAGCACGACGTCGCCGTTGACCGTCATCGTCAGCAACGCGTTCCAGCCTTGGCGTTCGATGTCGGTGACGGTTCCGACGTTGATGTCGCCGACGCGGACCCGCGAGTTCCGCTGGATGTTGCCAACATCGGGCAGCTGCGCCTGAATGGTGTAGGAGCCGGGCCCTCCGCCTTCGGTGCCGGGCAGCGGCATCGAGTTGGCGCCCTTCCAGCCGCATCCCGAGGCAGCGAGGACGACGGCGACCACCGCGGCGGTGCCAGCCCGCAGTTGATGCGGGTTCACGGTGCCACCCCCGTCGGGAGCATCATGTCGCGAAGGTCAGACGGTCCTGGTAGGGGGTTCTCGGCGGAAAGCAGTGGCGGGTCGACGGCCAGCGGCACGTGCGGGGGTGCATAGGCGCCCGGGGTTTCGACCGACGCCTCGTGCGGCGGTGCGTGCTCTGGTGACGGCGGGATGTAATCGGGGCGCAGCCAATCCTCGCTGTAGGTGATCTCGTTGGCGCGGGCGTACGCGCCGACGACTGGGTTGACACCAAGCGGTGGAAAGTTGATCTGCCGGTTCTTCACGATCGGGGCCAGGTACTGCACGCACAGCTTCGCCGACTGCTCCGCATTGAGCCGGGAGGTTGCTTGAATTGCGCCGCAGAGGAATTGAATTGGGTTGGCGAAGTTGTTCAGGCTGAACGCGCCGGCGAAGCCACCGATAGCCGGCGGGTAGATGTTGACGAAGTTCGACAAACCGGTCGGCGCTACGTGTAGCGTTTGCTCGAGATCGTCGAGGCTCTGGCGCAGCGCGCCACTGATCGACGCGAGCTTATCCGCGGTCACGCCGACCGGCTCCCGATTCTCCGCGACGAAGTCGGACACTTTCTCGGCCACCGCGTCGATGTCGGCCAGGGCCTCACCGATCTCGTTCGGGTGGTTACTGATCAGCGCCGTGGTCGCGGCGAGGTTCTGGTTGAGCCGACGCATCAGATCCCTGCTGTCCTGCAGCGCCGACACCACCAGTGACAGGTCGTTGACGGTGCCGAAGATGTCGCCACTATGGTCGCCCAGCGCCGAGAACGCCTGCGAGAGCTTGAGGACGGTGTGGTGAATGTTGGCCCCCTCGCCGCGTAGGTTGTCCGCGGCGGTGTTGACGAAGGCGCCCAGTGTGCTGACGGCACCGGGTTCGGTGGGCTGTAATGCCGCGGCGAGCTTCGACAGCTGCTCGCGAAGGTCGTCCCACTCCACCGGCACCGCCGTTCGGTCCCTCGAGATCACCGACTGGTCGGCCAGCACCGGCCCCCCGGTGTACGCCGGCACCAGCTGAATCGCGCGCGCCGAGACCAGCGACGGTGACAGGATCACCGCCTTCGCGTCGGCGGGAACCCGGATTCCGTGGTCGATCTTGAAGGTGATCTTCACCTGCTGCGGCTGGGCCTCGATGGTGTCGATCTCCCCGACTCGCACCCCGAGTATGCGGACGTCGTCACCGATGTAGATGCCGTTGGCATTGGCGAAATAAGCGGTGACCCTGGTCTTCTGCGCCTCGTTTGCCAACGGAATCGCGACGACGAGCCCGGCGATGACGGTCAGCACCAACACGACCGCCAGGCCGATCGTAAACGTACGTCTGGTCATGGTTGCCCCTCGGATGCTGGTGTCTCGCCGGGCGCGGGCAGAAAGACCGGGCCGTGGGTCGGCGGGGGTTGCGGTCCGCCCGGAGCTGCGGGCGGACCCGGCGGCGGGCCACCTGGCGGCGGGGCGGGCAGCGGCTCACGGTGGGGATACCGCGGATCACCCGGCTTGCCGGTGATGGCGTCGGGCAGCGTCAAGTGCGGCTCGCCGCCCTGCCCGGTGCGCGAATACGGCACCGGCAGCGCCGGGGTCGCGCGTTGCCCCTCCGGCGGATCGGTCAGCTGCGACGGTGCCAGGACGTTCGGATCCAGACCCAGGTCGGAGAACGCTGCGTCGATGAACGGCTGGATGAATTGCCCGGGCGGCAGGTTGACGATGAACCCCTTGAAATACGGTCCGGAGGAGACGGATTCGCCCAGCGACATCGCATAGCCGTTGAGACGCTTGACCGCGTCCTGAAGCTTGACTTTGCGGTTGTCGACGACAGTGAGCACGTCGTTGAGCTTGTCTAAAGCCGGTTTGAACGAAGCGCGGTTCTCTTCGATGAAGTCGCGGAGTTCTCGACTGATCGCAGAGATGTTGCCCGAGATGCGGTCGAGTGCGCTGCTCTGCATTCTCAGTTGGGCCAGCATTACGTTCGTGTCGGCGATCAAGCCGGCGATCTGCTCGGTGCGTTCGGACAGCACACCGGTTACCGTGCTGAGGTTCGACAGCAGCGAACGCAGCTGCTGATCACGTTCGGCGAGCGTGTCGGCAAACCGTGAAACCCCCTGCACCGCAGCCCGTAGGTCCGGCGGGGTGTCTGAGAACGTCTCGGCCAGGGTGGCCAGGGACGCAGACAGCTCTTCGGTGTCGAGACCGCTGATCGTCGTCGACAAATCGCCGAGCGCATCAGCCAGCTGGTAGGGAGAAGTCGTGCGCTCGAGCGGGATCGGTCCGGATTGACGACCGCCACCTCGCGGCGTGACTTCAATGAACTTGGCACCGAGGACAGTCTTGGTTTTGATGGCGGCCTCCGTCCGCTCACCCACCTCTACGTCCTTGTCGACATCGAACCGGACGAAGACCCGGTCGCCGTCCAGCGCGATGCTGGACACTTGGCCCACCCGGAGTCCAGCCACCTCCACCGGCGAATCCGGACGCAGACCCGCCGCGTCGGCGAAATACGCGGAGTACTCACGGGTTCCGTCGATCAATGGCAACCGGTCGTAGTTGAGGGTACCTAATACGGCCGCGGCGGTGAGCACGGATCCGGTGATGCCGACAAGCAGGGGGTTACGTTCAGTCAGTGGCCTCATTTCGGGGTACACCTGCCTGAAGACTGACCAGCCGCCTTTATATAGACCGGTTGCCCGCCTTTGCCGTTGACCTTGATGATGGCCTCACACACGTAGAAGGCGAACCAGTCGCCGTAGAGTCCCTGACGGCCGAGGATGCGGTACGCGTCGGGAAGCGTGTTGAGCAGATCGTCGAAATAGTCACGTTCCTCGAGCACCAGACTGGCGGTCCGATCGGCTTCGGTGACGACTTTTCGCACCGGTGATCGTGAACGCGCCAGCAGATCGGCTACCGATCCGGCGGCGGCGTCGGCGTGAGCCACTGAGATGCCGATGTCGTTCTTGCGCGCCGCAAGGGACTTGGTGAGCGATGCGATCGAGTCGAGCGCCTGACCGAATTCCGTGCTGTGCCGGCTCAGTGCGCCCAGCACGACATCGAGGTTTTCGATGACCTCTCCGATCAACTCGTCGCGATCGGCCAGCGTGTTGGTCAACGCGGCCGTCTGAGTGAGCAGCGAGCCTATCGCCTGACCCTGGCCCTGGAAGGCCTGAATCAGTTGCGATGACAGCGCGTTGACCTGGTCGGGGTCCAGCGCCCGAAACAGTGGCCGGAATCCCCCGATCAGGGTGTCCAGGTCCAGCGCAGGTTCCGTGCGCGACGATGGGATAGTGGCGCCGGCCGCGAGCGGCGCACCGACACCTTCGCCTTGTTCCAGGGCCAGATAGCGGTCACCGTAGAGATTGTCGAACCGGATGACCGCCCGACTGGTGTCGGTGAGCGCCACGGTGTCGTCGATGTTGAACTCGACGGCCACGGTGGCGTCCGGGCGGATGGCGATGTGCCCGACCTTGCCGACCTCGACGCCGGCGATCCGCACGAAATCACCACCTTTGAGGCCGCCCACGTTGGTGAACTCCGCGATGTAGCTGCGTTTGGGTTCGAACCGCAACTGCGCGAACACCGCGATCAGCACGAAAAGTCCCATCAGGCAGACGGACACGAAGATCGCGAGACGCCAGATGACGGCGGTGAGACGGTCTTTCATCATGTCCCCTTTGACGGCTGGTTCAGGCGGTTGTTGTCCGGGTCAGGACGGCGGACTCAGCGAGGCCACCGATGGACCGGGTATCGGCGGCGGCGGCGCCGGCGGCAGGGGCGTCGGCCGGGTGTGCGCCGGAACCGGCGCGACGAACGGTTCAGACCCGGGTCTGACCCCCGGTTCGCGCGGCGCCCCCGGGGGCGGTGCAGGCGGCAGACCCGGATAGAGCGGCGTGCCGTCGGGTGCGTATTGCGGTGCACCGTACGGCGGGCCACCCGAGTACGGGAGCGGCGCCGGGGCGGGCCCGTCCAGGTTCCGGATGCTCGGCGGTTCCGGCGCGGCACGGGTGACTGGGAAGTAGTTGGCCCAGCCGGGGAACCCGATGCCCGGATTGACCCGGATGTCGTCGCCGACGCCCCAGCCGGTGTTGGTGACAAGTTGGCGCACCGGGAATTTCTTGCTGGGATCGGGCAGCGATCCGCAGCCCGGTTTGCCGCCGGGACCGCCCTTCGCGCCGACGACCGGCAGGTGGCGGGGATACCGGTAGTTGTCCTGGCCCCAGGTCAGCCCGGCATCGAGGATGATCGAATACCCGTTGCCGCCTTCGGCTTGCGCGCCGCCGTTGTCGATGAACCACTTCGCACCGACCAGCAGGCACGTCAACGACGGGTTGTACTTGAACAGCAGCGCGCTGGTCGGTGCGAGCGCGGTGACGGTGCGCACGAGGTCGTCCTTGCTGTACCCCAGGAGGCTGGTTCCGCTGTCGCTGAGTCCGATCACGTTGATCAGCAAGGTATCCAACGCTCGCGCTTGATCGCTCACCGTGACCGCGGTGGTGCTGAAAGAACTCACCGCGTTGAGGATGTCCACGGCCGCGGCGCCGAAGGCATCGCTGAACTTAGACAACGACCGAAAGTCTGCACGCACCGTCTCACTGCGCGGATTGAGGGCGAGCAGTACCTCGTTCGCGGCGCTGGTGGCCTCGCCGACGGCGTCGCCCTGACCCCTCACACCCTCGGCGAGCGCCGACAGCAGCGAGTTCAGCTTCGCCGGGTCCACCATGTCGAGAAGGTCGACGAGGTTCTGGAACACCGTGTTGATCTCGGCGGTGACATTGCGCGAGCGCAGCACCTGCCCCGCCCTGAGCCGCTGCGGGTCGGGATCGTCCGGATAGATCAGCTGGACGTATTTGGCCCCGAACGCCGTTGTCGCGGTGATCTCGGCACCGACGTTGGCCGGAATGTACTGGACGAACTTGGGATCGATCTCCAGTTGCAGTGTCGCGTCGCCGTCGGCGTCGACCCGCGCGACACGCCCCACCTGCATCCCGCGCAGTTTGACCTTGCCGCCCGGTTCCATGATCAAACCTGCGCGATCCGAGGTCAGGGTGACGGGGATCGAGCTGCGGAACCACCCACCGAAAAGTGCTGCGGTGGTGAAGCTTATCGCTACCACGGCGATCAGGAGGACGCCGGTGTACCACGCAGGACCGATACGCGAATCGTCGTCGAGTGTCACTGGGCTACCCGGAGAGGTTGAAGTTGCCCGACTGTCCATACACGGACAGTGAGATGACAAGGGTCACGAACACCACCACGATCAGCGAGGCGCGCACCGCCCGGCCGACGGCTTCTCCGACGCCGGCGGGCCCGCCCGCCGCGGTGAACCCGTAGTAGGTGTGGATCACCATGACGGTGATCGCCATCGCCACCGCCTGCACGAAGGACCAGATGAGATCCACCGGGTTGAGGAAGGTGGTGAAGTAGTGGTCGTAGACACCGGTCGACTGCCCGTAGATCGCGGTGGTGCCCACCCGCGCGGCGATGAAGGACATCAGCACGGCAACGCAGTACAGCGGGATCACCACGATCATTCCGGCCAGCAGCCGGGTGGACGCCAGGTAGGCGATTGCGCGAACACCCATCACCTCGAGGGCGTCGATCTCCTCGGCGATGCGCATGGCGCCGAGTTGGGCGGTGGCACCGGCGCCGATCGTTGCGGCCAGCCCGATTCCCGTTGTCAGCGGCCCGATGATGCGGACGTTGAGATAGGCGGACGTGAACCCGGTCAACGCCTCAACGCCGACTCCGGCCAGCGTGTTGTATCCCTGCACCGCGATCAGCGCACCGGCCGACAGGGTGAGAAACCCCACAATCACGATCGTCCCGCCGACGACCGCGAGCGCGCCCGCACCGAGACTCATTTGCGCGATCTGACAGGCGATCTCGGTCCGGTAGTGCACCACCGCGTCACCGATCGACCTGACCGTCTTCACATAGAACCGGGTCTGCACGCCGATGCGGTTCCATCCGGCGGCGAAGTCGTCGGTGGCACGTCGCATCCGAGGCATCAGGGTACTGGGCCGACTGCTGGTCATCACATCGTCGCCTTCACGCCGACGGCGGTCACGATCACGTTGATGACGAATAGCGCCATGAACGAGAAGACCACCGTCTCGTTGACCGCGGTACCCACTCCCGCCGGTCCGCCACCGACGGATATCCCCTTGTAACAACCGATCAGCGCGGCCACGAAGCCGAACAGCGCCGCCTTGGTCAGCGAGATCACGATTTCGGCGAGCCCGGTGAACAGGGTCATACTGCCGACGAAGGCCCCCGGCGTGACGTTCTGGACGAACACGGAGAAGAAGAACCCGCCGACGACACCGACAACGGCGACAACGGAGTTGAGCAGCAACGCCACGACCACGGTCGCCAACACCCGCGGCACCACCAAGGCCTGCAGCGGATTGATCCCCATCACGCGCATCGCGTCGAGTTCCTCGCGAATGGTGCGTGCGCCGAGGTCCGCGCACATCGCTGTGGCCGCCGCACCTGCGACCACGAGAACCGTTACCAGAGGGCCGATTTGGGTGACCGATCCGAACGCGGCGCCCGCACCCGAGTAATCCGCCGCACCGAACTCGACAAGAAGAATGTTGAAGATGAATACCGACAGCACGGTGAACGGGATCGACAACATGATCGTGGGCATGATGGAGACCCGGGCCACGAACCACATTTGAAAGATCCATTCCCGCCACGCGAATGGCGGCTTCGGGATCAGGGCCAGGGTGTCGACGGCGGTGGCGAAGAACCCGCCCACCGATCGCATCGGCCTGGTTATCACCTCGACGGTGGTCACCACCTGCTCCTCCCGGCTTCAGCAACCTTCATTCGCCGCAGGGGCGCAAGCCTCTTCATCGTGGAGCGAGTCCATCACCGCCGCTCCCGACGGACAATACCGGTAGTTTCATATGGTGAAGTCTCCCGATATTCGCAGTTCATTTGGACTTCTGGGCGGTCGGACGGGCGGTCGTTGCACCATCTGAAGATCTGCGGGCTTGATCAGAACGCGGAACATACCGGATGGTCGGGTTGAAGTATCAGCAAACTACGATGGCAGGCGTAACGGGATACCAGCGTGAGGCGACGATCGATGTATCGGGCGGGGCCGCTCGGCTCCGGGCCACACCCGCAGGCGCGCGCCCTTGCGTTCGGGCTTGGCCTCCTCGCTGCGTTGACTGCGCTGTTCTGCTGGTTCGGAGTTCAAGATTTCGAGATCGCTCGAGAACACAAGCAGCGGGACCGGTTCCTCGCGGCCGGGCGAGACGGCGTGCTACGACTGACCACGATCAGCGACACCGACGTGGAAGCGAAGGTCGAGCAGATCCTCGACACGTCAACAGGCGAGTTCCACGAGGACTTTCAGCAGCGGTCGGCGTCGTTCATCGACACGGTCAAGCGTTCCAAGTCGAAAACCGTTGGTACGGTTCTAGAGGTCGGCCTGGAAACCGTCGACACCGACCGTGCCGAGGTGCTGGTCGCGGTTTCGGTCAAGACATCGCTCACCGGCACGCAGGCGCCGGCGCGACTGTGGCGCATGCGAATCAGTCTTCAGGACGTGAACGGGGAAGCCAAGGTGTCCGATGTGGAATTCATTCCGTAAACGACATGCACCGGCGCGGCTCCTGGTCTTCGTCCTCATCCCCGGTGTGGCGCTCCTGCTGACCGTTGGCGTCGGTTACCTGAAGTGGCGAACCGTTGAGGCACGCGCGGCGCTCACCGCCAGTACGGAGTCGGTACAGGCGGCGAGCGAGACCACAGTCGCGTTGTTGTCCTACCGGCCGGACACGGTCGAGGAGACCCTCGTCGCGGTCCGCGACCGGCTCACGGGCGGGTTCCGGGATGTATTCACGTCGCTGACCGCCGACACGGTCATTCCCGGGGCGCGCCAGAAGCAGATCATCTCCTCGGCGACGGTGCCCGCGGCCGCGTCGATTGAAGCGACCGACGTGCACGCGGTGGTGCTCGTGTTCGTGGACCAGACCACCATCGTCGGCACCGACCCTCCGACGCAGACTACGTCCACGGTGAAGGTCACGTTGGACAAGATCGGCAAACAGTGGCTGGTCTCCGATTTCACCCCGCTGTGACGAGGACGACATCGATGAACTTCGCATCCCGCACCGCAATTCGAGGGCTGTCCGCCGTCACCGTGGTGACAGTCGCGCTGGCAGCGACCGTGCCCGCGCATGCACACGCCGACAACAGCCGGCTGAACAAGAGCGTTCGGCAGATGGTCAGCATCGTGCAGTACAAGGCGGGATGTCCTGGCCACGTCAAAGCCAATCCACAGTTGGAGTCGGCCGCGCAACGACACAGCCGGGATGTGCTTAATTCGCGCTGGCTGGACGGTGACCTCGGATCAGACGGATCGACGCCTCAGGACAGAGCGGCCGCCGCCGGCTACCGCGGGAACGTCGAGGAGACCGTGGCCATCAACCCGGCGCTGGCGATCAGCAGCCTTGAACTGATCAAGCAGTGGTATGCCGATCCGCGCAAGTTGGCCACCATGCAGAACTGCGCCAACACCGAAATCGGGGTGTGGTCGGAGAACAGCCTCGATCGGACCGTGGTGGTTGCCGTGTATGGACAACCCGAAGCCAAGTGAATCAGATTGCACGGCAATGTTTTCAGATACTGCTAGCCGAGCCATCATTCACTTGACATGAGCCATACAGGATCTCGATGCTCGACACCGGTCGGCTGACCGCATCGACGCGGAGCGCCGACGTTTCCGGCTGCTCCGATGTGAAAGGCTCGACGTGCCGAACGAGGTCTTCATTTACGATGCGATCCGCACGCCACGCGGGAAGAACCGCAGAGGCGCGCTGACCGGAGTCAAACCGATCAGCCTGGTTATCGGGCTCCTCGAGGCGCTTCGGCGTCGCAACGCGAGTCTCGACCCACGGCTGATCGATGACATCGTGCTCGGCTGCGTGACACCGCTGGGTGACCAGGGTGCCGACATCGCGCGCATCGCGGCGCTGGCGGCGGGGTTCCCGGACACTGTCGCCGGTGTGCAGTTGAACCGGTTCTGTGCATCCGGACTGGAGGCGGTCAACGTTGCAGCGCAGAAGATCGCCTCCGGGTGGGAGTCCCTGGTGCTCGCCGGTGGGGTGGAAAGCATGTCGCGGGTGCCGATGGGCTCCGACGGCGGCGCGTGGGCCCACGATCCGGAGACCAACCTCGCCACCGGCTTCATCCCACAGGGCATCGGCGCCGACCTCATCGCCACGTTGGATGGATTCAGCCGTCACGACGTGGACACCTATGCCGCCGAATCACAGGCCAGAGCCGCCAAGGCCTGGGCGAACGGGGCGTTCGAGAAGTCTGTCATTCCCGTTCTGGACCGCAACGGCCTGACCGTTCTCGACCACGACGAGCACCTGCGGCCCGGAACGACCGTGGAATCGCTGTCATCGCTGAAGCCGGCGTTCGCGACGCTGGGCCGGGAGGCCGGTTTCGATGCGGTGGCACTGCAGAAGTACCACTGGGTCGAGAGCATCGACCATGTCCACACCGGTGGCAACAGTTCGGGCATCGTGGACGGGGCGGCACTGGTGCTGCTGGGAAGTCAGAGCGTCGGCGCGAGACTGGGTTTGACACCGCGGGCCCGTATCGTCGCCACCGCAGTCAGCGGAGCCGACCCCACCATCATGTTGACGGGACCTGCCCCGGCGAGCCGCAAGGCCCTCTCCGTCGCCGGATTGACCATCGACGACATCGACCTCGTCGAGATCAACGAAGCATTCGCGTCGGTGGTCCTGCGATTCATGAAAGACCTTGGTGTGCCCCACGACATCGTCAACGTCAACGGCGGTGCCATCGCGCTCGGTCATCCCCTCGGCGCCACCGGGGCGATGCTGATCTCGACCATCGTCGACGAACTCGAACGCCGCGATCAACGCCGCGGTCTGATCACGTTGTGCGTAGGTGGCGGAATGGGGATCGCCACGATCGTCGAACTGGCTTGACCCCCCTCACTTACCCCTTGCCCGAGAGGAAACACGTGCCCGATAACATAATCGGCTGGTCCCAAGACAACGGCATCGTCACGTTGACGTTCGACGATCCCACACAGGCGGTCAACACGATGAACGCCGCCTACCTCGCCTCTTTCGACCGTGTCCTGTCGAAACTGTCCGAGATGGGCGATTCGCTCACCGGTGTCATCGTCACCTCCGGCAAGCCGACGTTTTTCGCCGGCGGCGACCTGCATGACCTGCTGGCGGCCATGCCCGATGACGCCGCTCGATTCAGCGCATCGACCGCCAGAATCAAAGGCCAGCTCCGCGAACTGGAACGGATCGGCGTCCCAGTAGTCGCTGCCCTCAACGGCACCGCGCTCGGCGGCGGCCTCGAACTTGCGCTGGCCTGTCACTACCGCATCGCCCTGAACGACCCGGCGGTCCGCCTCGGTCTGCCGGAGGTCACGCTGGGCCTGCTGCCCGGCGCGGGCGGAGTGGTGCGCACGGTCCGAATGTTGGGCCTCGACGTCGCGCTGGACAAGGTGCTGCTGCCCGGGAGCCAGTTCGGTCCGGCAGAAGCGCTGGCGCTTGGGATCATCGACGAACTCGCCTCCGATACGGAGGACCTGGCAGATCGGGCCCGTGCCTGGATCCTGGCTCATCCCGACGCCCGCCAGCCTTGGGACGGCGACGACGCGGTACCCGGTGGCCATACCCGCGATGACGCCGTGCAAGCCACCTTGAGCGCGCGACCGGCGAGATTACGCGCAGAGCACAAGGGTTCGCCGATGCCCGCACAGTCGGCGATCCTGGCCGCCGCGGTGGAGAGCGCAGCCGTCGACGTCGACACCGCGCTTGCGGTGGAGACGCGCTACTTCGTCGAACTGGCGACCGGTCAGATCTCCACCAACATCATCCAGGGCACGTTCTTCGACCGCCAGACCGTGCGTTCGGGCGCCAGTAGGCCGCAAGGCTTTCCGCGGCACACGGCCCGCTCGGTGGCCGTGCTCGGCGCGGGCATGATGGGCGGAGGTATCGCGCTGACGTGCGCGTTGGCGGGGCTGCAGGTGAAGCTCAAGGACGTCGACGCGAATCGCGCACGCAGGGGCAGAGGGTACGCCGAGAGGGTGCTCGCCAAGCAGGTCTCTGCGGGCAGGCGCAGCCAGGACGACGCCGATGCGGTACTCGCCCGGATCACCGCCACCGGCGATCTGGCCGACCTCACCGGATGTGATCTGGTCATCGAGGCGGTGTTTGAAGATCCCGAGCTCAAAGCCGACGTGTTGGCAGAGATCATCGAGGTCGTCGCCGATGACGCGGTCATCGCCTCGAACACCTCGACACTTCCGATCACCGGGTTGGCTGAAAGCGTCGACCGGCCAGCCGATTTCATCGGGTTACACTTCTTCTCCCCCGTCGAACGGATGGATCTCGTCGAGATCATCGTCGGGCACCGAACCAGCGACGCCACCCTTGCCAAGGCATTCGACATCGTGCGACAACTCGGCAAGACACCGATTGTGGTCGGCGACGCGCGCGGATTCTTCACCAGCCGTGTCATCCTGGCCCGGTTGCTCGAAGCCGCCGCGATGGTGGGTGAAGGGCTCTCGCCGATATCGATCGAGCAGGCGTCCCTACAGGCCGGATACCCCGTCGGCACACTTGCGCTGCTGGATGAGCTCACCCTCACCCTGCCGCATAAGATCTTCGGCCAGTTCCGCGACGAGGCGCAGACGACCGGCGCCACGTTCGTCGAGCACCCCGGCGATGCGGTGCTGGGAGTGATGATCGACGGCGCATGCCGGCCCGGGCGGGCTGCCGGGGCGGGGTTCTATGACTACACCGACGGGCGACGGGCGGGTCTGTGGCAGGGGCTCGAGGAGCGCTTCCGTCCGAGCCGGCCCGCAGACGACCTGCAGGAGCTGATCGACCGGCTGTTGTTCGCCGAGGCGATCGACACCGCCCGGTGCCTGGAAAGCGGGCTGCTGCGCTCGACCGCCGACGCGAACGTCGGCTCGATTCTCGGCATCGGATTTCCGGTCTGGACCGGTGGCGCCGCCCAGTTCGTCGCCGGGTATCCCGGAGGACCAGCCGGGTTCGTCGCCCGCGCCCGCGAGCTCGAGAACAAGTTCGGGTTTCGCTTCGCGTGCCCGCCGTCACTCAGCGCGGTCGCACCGCTGACCATTTGAATAACCTCCCGTTGAAACCCAGACCGACGCTCCCGTTAATAAGGGGTGATCCCCGCGACCCCGCGAGGCAATGCTCATCGAGCGAGGAGTTGATCACCATTTCTGCGACGACTGGACCCGTGCCCCACACCGATCGAATCGTCCGCTCTGACGATGACACCATCTTGTGCTCAACAGCTTTCGGCAAGGCAGCGGAGGTTATGGCCGCCGGTGAGGATGGGCACCGGACTCGCAGGCGCTGGGTGCGAGCAGGCGCGGTGGCCGCCGGGTTGAGTGTCGCCCTAGTCGCGGGCCAAGGAGTCGCCGCAGCAGAGCCGTCGGACACCGGCACAGACTCCGCTACGGCTTCCGAAGTCGCGCCTAAGGCGGGTTCCTCGGATGAGGATCATTCGTCGACCGGCTCAGCGCAGCACAGCACGATCACCTCATCGCCGGACGAGGGCCCGAAATCGACGGTGTCGGCACAGCAGAACGGCGGCGGCTCCAGCGACGAAACCGATGCAAAAGCGGAGGACGAAACCGACTCGGACACCGACGATGTCGAGGAGACGGAAGACACCGATACGGACTACTCAGATGACGTCGAACCGGGCATCGAGGTCGACGATCAGGACGACACAAGCACAGCTCCCCCGCTGAATTCGTCGTCTCAATCACGATCAACCCCCACGTCGGCAAGTGCGTCGCACGACGACACGACAGGGGCAGCCACGTCGCCTGTCCCTTCGAACGCACTGAGATTCGCCGGATCGGACAGCAAACCCGGTACAGCACAGTACTCCTCACCTCTCAATCCTCTGCTGCAGGCGGCGCACCAGCTCGGTGCGCAGTCGATCGGCAACCCGGCGTCGCCGTCCGTCGGCGCCGGGATTCTCTTTCACGTCAACACGATGTTCGCCGTGGGCGGCAGGTGCGGGTTGATCTGTAACGGTGCTGCGGGCACCGAGGCCAACCCGCACGGCGTCGGCGGCGGCTGGCTGTTCGGCAACGGCGGTGCCGGTTGGTCGAGCAGCACCCCCGGCGTCGCAGGCGGCAACGGTGGCAACGGCGGCCTGTTCTGGGGCCACGGCGGCAACGGCGGAAACGGCGGTGCGGGCGCGACGGGCGGCAGGGGCGGCAACGCGGGCCTGCTGTTCGGCAACGGCGGCACGGGCGGCGCCGGGGGCGCCGGGTTGAGCGGCACCGCTGGTGTCACCGGAGTCAACGGGGGCCGCGGCGGGGACGGCACCGCGGGCGGCGATGGTGGCGCCGGCGGAAACGCCGGCCTGTGGTGGGGACATGGCGGCAACGGTGGATCCGGCGGCGCCGGAGGCAACGGCGGTGCCGGGGCACATGGCGTCGACGCGGCAGAGGACAGCGGCGATGACGGTGGCGTCGGCGGCAACGGAGGCACGGGCGGAACCGGAGGCGCGGGCGGCGCGGGCGGCACGGGGTCGCTGATGTTCGGCCACGGCGGCGACGGCGGCGCGGGCGGCGCGGCCGGCTCCGGGGGCGCCGGCGGGTTCGGTGGCACAGGGGGCGCGAGCGTGATCACGCTGCCCGGCGGCAAGCTCACCGACAGCGGCGCGGCGGGTGGCGTCGGCGGTATCGGCGGTGCGGCCGGACTTGCCGGCATCGGCGGATCCGGAGGTGCGGGCGGCTTGTTCGGCCAGGCCGGTCTCGACGGTGCCATCGGCGCGTTCGGTACGGCCGGTGCCGACGGCGGTATCGGCGGCGCCGGCGGCCTGGGTGGTCGGCTGCCCATCATCGACCCTGACACCGCCACGCCCGAACAGCTGAAATTGATTGCGCTGATGAAAGAGCTCGGGCTTCCGATCCAAGCGGTAACCGGCATTCAACTCGAGGATGTCGACGGACGACTCGTCGGACCGCTCAACGCCTATCTGTACAACCCGGTGATCGGCCAGGCGATCTTCAACGTGGGCAACACCTTTGCCTCGTCGAGTCTGCCTGCGCGCGTCAAGGAGATCATCATTCTGTCCGTCGGTGGACAGTGGGGATCCGAGTACGAGCTCTATGCACATGTGAAGGCCGCGCAGCTGTACGGCATCGATGCCGAGGCGATCGACTCCCTGGCCAACGGCCAGGCCCCGGCGGGCCTCACCGGCAACGAATTGGTCGCCGCCCAGTTCGTTCAGGAACTGGTGTCGACGCACCGGGTCAGCGACGCAACCTACGCCGCGGCGGTGGAGGCATTCGGGCAGGCGGGCGTGGTCGACATGGCCAATCTGGCCGGTACGTACCTTGGCGCCTCGGCACTGCTCAACGCATTCGAGGTGCAGGGGCCGGACCAGTTCGCCGCCCCCATCCCGCCGGCTCCGCCGTCACCGGTGCCGCCCAGCGACGAGTACGGTCTGGGCGGGCGGCTGCCGTTGCTCGACCTGAGCACGGCAACCCCGGCACAACTCGAGCTCGCGGCGCAGATCAAGGCGGTCGCGATCCCGACACAGCAGGCCACCGGGATTCAACTGCTGTCCCCGGAGGGACAGCTGATCGGCCCGCTGAACTCCTATCTGTACAACCCGACGATCGGTGGGGCGCTCTTCGACGTCGGCAACGCGTTCGCCGCCTCGACGCTGTCGCCGAGGGTCAAGGAGATCATCATTCTGTCCGTCGGCGGGCAGTGGGGTTCGGGATATGAGCTCTACGCCCACAAGCTTGCCGCGCAGATGGTCGGGGTTCCTCAGGATGCGATCGACGCGCTTGCCAGCGGAGAGCCGGCGGTGGGATTGTCCGGCGACGAGCTGATCGCCGCCCAGTTCGTCCAGGAACTGGTGTCGACCTACCGTGTCAGCAATGACACCTACCACGCAGCTGAAGCGGCATTCGGGCAACGCGGGCTCGTCGACCTGGTCAACCTGGCCGGCACCTATCTCGGCGCCTCGGCCACGTTGAACGTCTTCGCGATTCCGGTTCCGCCGGAGCAGCCGTAGCCAACGTCGTCCACACCAACTTCTGTACCGGAACTGCGGGGGCCCGAACCCGTAGCTCCGATACAGAAGGTGGTGTCGCGGACGATCATCGACATGTCATGAATTGGCCCGTGACATGGGTCTGTAATGCACGGAAGTATCTGTCCTACTTGGCAAAACTTGGAATTGCCGTTACCCGGGGTGGGCAGCTGGGTGATCGTCGACCCGAACGCCACCTGTTGACCGCCCATAGCCAGATGGATGGTGCGGTCCGAAGAAATCGAGGCTAGCCCGTTGAGTTTTCCTCACGCAGTTGCACCGCCCGAGCGTACAGTCGGCCGGCGCGGTAGGACGACCGCACGAGCGGCCCGGCTAGCACACCAGCGAATCCGAGACCCTCAGCATAGGTGGCGAAGTCGGCGAACTCGTCCGGGTGTACCCAGCGGTCGACCGGATGATGCCGCGGTGACGGTCGCAGGTACTGGGTGATGGTGACGATGTCACATCCCGCCCCTCGCAGGTCCCGCAAAGCCTGGTGAACCTCACCGGTGGCTTCCCCGAGTCCGAGGATGAGGTTCGATTTGGTGACCAAGCCGGCGTCGTGGGCGGCTGCAAGGACGTCGAGGCTGCGCCGGTAGCCGAAGGCCGGCCGGATCCGCCTGAAGATCCGCGGAACCGTTTCCAGGTTGTGTGCCAGCACTTCTGGTCGCGTCCGAAATACCTTATCGAGTAAGGCTGCCTCGGCGTTGAAGTCAGGGATGAGCAACTCCACACCGGTGGCGGGGTTCAGCGTCTTGATCTCGCGGACAGTCTGGGCGTAGAGCCACGCGCCGCCATCGGGCAGATCATCGCGCGCGACGCCGGTGACCGTTGCATACCGCAGACCCATCGCCTGCACGCTCTCGGCCACCCGGCGCGGTTCGTCGCGATCGAGCGGCGCCGGTCTGCCCGTGTCGATCTGGCAGAAGTCGCAGCGCCGACTGCATTGATTTCCGCCGATAAGAAACGTCGCCTCCCGGTCCTCCCAGCATTCGAAGATGTTGGGGCAGCCCGCTTCCTGGCACACGGTATGCAGGTTTTCGCGGCTCACCAGGTCACGCAGCTCGGTGTACTCCGGTCCCATGTGGGCCCGGATTCTGATCCACGGCGGTTTGTCCTCGATCGGGGTGTGTGCGTTGCGCACCTCCAACCGCAACAACCGGCGTCCGCCCGGGGTGACGGCCACGGCCCCGGCTAGGAGATCCTGGCGATCGGGCTGGCCTGTTGCACACCCTGGTCTTCGGCGACCAGCAGCGTGATCGTGCCTGACTGGGGGGCAACGATTTCCATGTCGGCCTTGTCTACGGCCACTTCGGCGATCAGGTCACCCTCGATGACTTCGTCCCCGTCGGCGACGAACCAGGTGGACACCACCCCCTCGGCGTCCGGGTCATTCTCCGACATCGGGGGGAACAAGACGTCTCTCATGGATTCTCTATTTCCTCATCATCTCGACCACAGCGGCGCGGATGCGCTCAGGGGTGGGGAGCACGGCCAGCTCGAGTGGCCGGGCATAGGGCAACGACACATCGGGGACGCAAACACGGGCCGGCGGAACCGTGAACAGTTTCGGGTCGCGTTCGGTGACGCGGGCGATGATCTCACCGGAGAGTCCGAATGACTCATAGTCCTCATCGACCACGAGCATGCGGCCGGTCTTGGCTACCGACTCGAGGACGGTGTCGGTATCGAGCGGCACCAGGCTGCGCAGATCCACCACCTCGCAGTCGATCCCGTCATTGGCCAGTTCGTCGGCGACATCGAGGGAATGGTGCACCGACAGCGACAGGGTGACGATCGAGATGTCGGTGCCAGGCCGGACGACGTTGGCCTTGCCCAAGTCGATCTCGTAGGAGTCCCGAGGGACCGGGCCAAGGGAGCGACTGGTCTTGGCCATCCAGGACAGCCCCATGATGCCCTTGTGGAACATGTAGACGACCGGGTTGTCATCGCGGATCGCCGCGATCATCATGCCCTTGGCGTCGGCGGGCGAACTCGGTACCACGACCTTCATTCCCGGCAGGTGCGCGAAGGTGCCCCACAGGCACTGCGAATGTTGTGCGCCGTCCGAATAACCGCCGCCGACGGCCGACATCAGCACCAGAGGCACCCTGATGTTGCCTCCAGAAAGCAGATGAATTTTAGCCATGTGGTTGTAGATCTGATCCATGCAGACACCGAAGAAGTCGACGAACATCAACTCCACGATCGGCCGCATTCCCTCGATCGCCGCACCGACGGCGGCGCCGATGAAGCCGGTCTCCGAGATCGGCGTGTCGATCACCCGCTCCGGACCGAACCGGTCGATCAAGCCGGCAGTCTGGTCGAAGACCCCACCGAACGGGCCGATATCCTCGCCCATTACGAACACCGATGGGTCGCGCTCCATCTCCGAGGAGATGGCTTCGACCATCGCCTTGGAGACTGTCAACTTCCGCGTTGCGCGTACGCTGGTGGTCATGTCTGCTCCTTTGCGTGAGGTCTAGACGAACTGGTAGTCACGGGCTGTGGCCGGATCAGGGACCGGCGAGCCTTTGGCGAACCGGATTGCGCTCTCGACTTTCTCGACCGCCCACGCTTCGATTTCGGCCGCCGTGTCGGCACTGAGCACAGCGGAATCGCGCAGCCGTTTCTCATATGCCGGAAGGGGATCGGCTGCGGCGACACCTTCGAGGTCAGGCCGGTACACCTGGGCGTCGCCTTCGAAGTGCCCCCACAGTCGCAGCGTCTCGACTTCGATCAAGGTGGGGCCGCCGCCGTTGCGGGCGCGGGTGATCGCTTCGCCGGCCGCGTCATAGATGGCCTCCACGTCGTTGTCCTTGACCAGGACCCCCGGCATTCCGTAGGCCACGGCGCGGTCGGCGTTGGAGGCAATCGCGGTCGACTGCTTCTTGGCCACAGAGACCCCCCAGCCGTTGTCTTCGATCACGAAGACAACCGGAAGGTTCCACAGGGCCGCGAGGTTGAGCGACTCGTGGAAGGCGCCCTGGTTCGCTGCGCCATCGCCGGTGGCGGCCAGCGCCACCCGTCCGGCTCCCTCCCGTTTGAAGACCATTGCGATGCCGAGGGCGGTTGGCAGCCCTTCGGCGATGATTCCCGAGCAGGAAAAGTGTGTCTCCTGGTCGAACAGGTGCATGTGCCCGCCTCGGCCCTTGCCGAGACCGTCTACGCGCCCGAATATCTCGGCGGTCATCTTGTCGATGTCGACGCCCTTGGCAAGCGCCCAGCCGTGCGGACGGTGCGGCCCGGTGATGGCATCCTCTCGCCTCAGATGCGCGCAGAAGCCTGCCGGCACCGGTTCCTGCCCGGTCGACAGGTGCATCTCGCCGGGAATCTGTCCCATCGCGATGTTGAAGCTTGGCTTCTTGTCGAGGTGGTATTCGCGAAGGATCGCCTCCTCGTAGGTTCGGATCAACCGCATCATCCGGTACAGGTCGAGTCGCGTCGCGCTGTCCATGCCCAGGTCTCCTTCACGTCGTGGTTCGCATGTACACCTTCGTGGCCGACGGAACGCGAGACAACGCACCGAATTTCAAATGCTTCCAGATGACGGCGGTGTGATCAGGTACTGCGAATCGCGGTCACGAATTCGATAGCCGTGATGACGTCCACGGTGGGAGTCGGGACCCCATAGGTTGCGAAAACCGCGGCGGCGGTGAAGCTCGTCGCTGCCCATCGATGTGCCTGGAAATGATCTGCGACCATCTCGCGTCCCGAAACAGCTGCCGCCGTGGATGTATCGAGCCGATGCTCGACGGATCGCACGTTCGTACCGGGTGATCCCGCGATCCTTTCCCTGAGTTTGTTGACGTCGACCACCGTATCGGCGGCGAACCTGCTGCCAGCGGGGCTGAGCGCGGCGACCCCGTCGAGGAGCCGGAGGCGGGCCGTCGCCGGCAGATAGGGCATGAGCCCTTCGGCACTCCATGCGGTGGGCACCGTGTCGTCGAAGCCGTTGTGGCGGAGAACCGTGACCCAATCATCGCGCAGGTCCACCCCGACGACACGGTGGTCGACCCGAGGGTGCACGCCAAGATTGGTCATCGTCCGGGTCTTGAAGCTCAACACCTCGGCGAGGTCCAACTCGTACAGCGTGGCACCGGGCGACCAGGGCAACCGGTAGGCCCGGGAGTCGAGTCCTGCTCCGATGATCACGACCTGGGTCGTTCCGGCGTGCTGGCTCGCGGTGAGGAAGTCGTCGAAGAACCTGCTCCGCGTGGCGACCCAGTCCACCATGCCTGGCAGGGCGAAGCCGGACTCGTCGAGTTCTCCGGCGGCGAGCCGTGTGAAGAATTCGACGCCGACGGCTGATACCAATGGCTCGGCGTAGGGGTCGATGATCAGTGGGTCTTGTCTTTTGGCCGCGGCGGCTCGCGCGGCAGCCGCCTCGGTGGCGGTCAGTCCGAGACCGGATCCGGGGTCCCAATCAGCGCGGGACTGGGTCATCGCGCGTCGCCCTGCAGTGGACGGACACCGTTCTTTCGCACCGTGACATCCCCGCTGACCCGGGCCTGGCAGGCGAGCCGGATGCGACCCGCCGATCCCCTGCGAGCCAACAGCATCTCGACCGTTTCGATTTCCCTGGAACCGGGGTGGGACAGGTGTTCCTCCCCTGTCGTCACCTCCACCCAGCAGATCGAGCACGTACCGTCGCCGTGACACAGTGTCGGCCAGCGGTATCCGCTGCGCACCGCCGCGTCCATGATCGTCTCGCCCTCGGCGATGGTGAGCACGGCACCGACGGGGTCCACCCGAACGCAGTGGTTTTCAGTCGGTGCCGAGCGGCAGGCCATCCACCGTCACTTCGCCAGATATTCGGACAGAGCCCGGTGCAGGTTGCTCACGTTGCCGTCCGGCCGTCCCCACAGCGGGCCGCGGAAGCCACAGGAGTGCACACCGCGCTGCCAGTACGGCAGGTTCGTGAAGTCCTGCATCGCCACAGTGCCCCAGGCCTTGGTGTCACGCCAGTCTTCGTAGAACTCGAACTCCATAGGCGGACGTTCGGCACCGTCGGCGAAGAGCTTCATGTAATAGATATCGATGATGCACTGTTCGTGGTTGAGGCCGTTGGGGGTGAACCGCAGGATCAGCGCGTTGCCCGCGTTGCACGGAATGGTGAAGTTCGGGAAGATGTTCCACAGTTCACCGGCTAGCAGCTCGGAATCGTCGAAGCCGCTGAGATCAATGCCTTCGGCCTTGGCTTGCTGACGCCGAACGTCGGCAAAAAAGGTACCCATGCTGACGTCTTCGGGCAGCGCCATCGCGGTGTCCAGCAGCGCGTTGGCCATCTCGACATCGGCCTCGTTGTAGTAATCAAACTCGGCCAGGTCAGCCGTCAGAGCCAGCAGGATGTCCTTGCGGTCCCCGACATCATCACCAAGCCGAGCGCTCGGTCGGCCAACGTTGCCCGGCTTGATCCGGTGCATTCCATGATCGCCGTGCTGCTCGTAGATCATCCCCGTATCGTCGAGGTACCGTAGGGCCTGCGGATGGGTACCGACGGCGTGGTAGGTTTCGATGAACGCTTCGTGGCCCAGCTTCCAGTTACAGTCCACCACCGCGGATCTCAGCCGTGTGCACACCATCTTGTGAATTCCATAGTGCTCCACCCGTTCCCGCACCGGACCCAAAAACTCGTGTAGTGGCGCCGCGTTCTGGTCCATGTTGATGAAGACGAAGCCCGCCCACACTTCCACCTTGCACTCGGGGAGTCGTAGGGCCTGTGGCGAGATGGCGTTCCGGTCGAAGTCCTGCGGGTCGATGACTTCCTTGAGCGACCCATCGAGATTCCAGCACCAGGAGTGCGACCGGCACCGAATCTCGCGGGTCGATCCCCTGCCGTCCTTGAGGCGCATGCCGCGGTGTTGGCACACGTTGTGCAGGGCCTTGATCTCCCCGGCCTCGGTGCGCACGATCAGGATCGACTGATCACCGATCTGATACTCACAGAAGTCGCCGGGATTCTCGACTTCTTCGATCCGGCAAGCCACCTGCCAGACTCGCGGCCACAGCTTCTCGTTCTCCAGCCTGGCGAAGTCGGCCGAGGTGTACCGGTCACGAATCCCGAGTTCCGGTCCAGTACTGCGGTAGTCGCGCTGTGTCCCGGGTTGAGCGGTGGCTGTCATCGAAAGGTTCTCCTATCACTCACCGGCGCCGGTTCTTGTTCCGGATCCGATGTCGCCTCAAGTGCACCCGATTCCCGTCTGCCATACAACACGCGAATTTTCAAATGACGACCGCAGTAAGGTTTATTCGATCATGCTTTGTACCAATGCTTTTCCGGCTCTACGTTCATAGCCCGAGGCTGCGACCGATGAGGTCCTTCATGACCTCAGTGGTCCCGCCGTATATCGTCTGGATCCGGGTGTCGACGAAGTCCTTGGCCACCTTGTACTCGTTCATGTATCCGTATCCGCCGTGGAGCTGCAAACAGGCGTCCACCACACGCTTGGCCAGTTCGGTGCTCCACCATTTGACCTTGGCCGCGTCGACAGCGTTGAAATCCCCGTCTGCCACCGCCTGCAGACATCGGTCGACATACTGCTGTGCGATGTCGAGCTCGGTATCGAGTTCAGCAAGGACGAACCGGTTGTGCTGGAAACTCCCGATCGGCTGCCCGAACGCGGTGCGGTCCCTGGCGTACTGCAGGGTGGTTCGCAATGTCTCACGTGCACCCGCAACGGCCGCGACAGCGATCGAGAGCCGTTCGGACGGCAGGTTTTCCATGAGGTGATAGAAGCCGCGGTTCTCCTCACCGAGGAGGTTGGCGGCCGGAATACGGACGTCGGTGAAGCTGAGTTCGGCGGTGTCCTGCGCTGGCTGCCCCATCTTGTCGAGTTTGCGACCACGCTCGAAGCCGGCCATACCGCGTTCGACGACCAACAATGAGAAGCCTTTATGGCCGGCGGCCGGGTCGGTGCGCGCCACCACGATCACCAAGTCGCTGTTGATACCGGCGGAGATGAACGTCTTGGACCCGCTGAGGATCCAGTCCGGCCCGGACCGAACCGCGGTCGTACGGATGCCAGCCAGATCGCTGCCGGCGGACGGTTCACTCATCGCAATCGCCCCGATGAGCTCCCCGGTTGTGTAACCCGGCAGCCACCGCTCCTTCTGTTCGGGTGTGGCCAGGGACTTGAAGTATGGACCGACGATGTCGTTGTGCACGCTTAGTGCCGGGGTCAGAAACCCGAACTTGGCGAGTTCCTCGACGATCACGGCGTTGAACCGAAAGTCGTCAGATCCCCCGCCGCCATACTCCTCGGGCATGTTGAAGCCGATCAGACCGTAGCGCCCTGCCGCGCTGTACGCCGACCGGTCGACGATGCCGTTCGCCTCCCACTTCTCGGCGTTCGGCGCCACTTCGCGCTCGATGTAGCGTCGGGCCGTCTGCCTGAGCTGTTCGTGCTCCGGCTCGAAGATCGACCGTCTCATGCTGGATTCCTCGTGATCAGTACTGCTCGCTAGGTCGACTGCTCGGCGGGTTGCGCGGCGGAAAGCCCGATGAATCGGTAGTTCTCGAACCGGGCCCGCAAGGTCTTCTTGCTGAACTTGCCGACGCTCGTTTTGGGTATCGAATCGATGAACTCGACGCCGTCCGGAAGCCACCATCTGGAGACCCGCGGCGTCAGATGTTCGATGAGTTCCTCGACGCTCAGTGATTCCCCTGGCTGCACCACCACACAAGCCAGTGGCCGCTCGCCCCAGCGCTCGTGAGGAACCGCGATCACCGCCGCTTCGGCGACCTTGGGATGAGCCATGATCTCGTTCTCCAGTTGCACGGAACTGATCCACTCGCCGCCGGACTTGATCAGATCCTTCGTGCGGTCGACGAGGAGCAACGAGCCGAATTCGTCGCACACCCCGACGTCGCCGGTGCGCAGCCAGCCGTCGGGGGTGAAGGCAGAATCGTTCGCGTCGCTGCGGTAGTAAGCACCCGCGATCCAGGGTCCGGCGACCTGTACCTCTCCGGCTGAGCGGTCGTCCCAGGGCTGTTCGGCTCCGTTGTCGTCAGCAAGCCGGAGCTGCACCAGCGGAACGGGCGGCCCCTGGCGCTCCCGTGTCGCGGCCAGTTGGTCCTCTGACAGCCGAGCGTGGTGCGAACGGGGCGTACCGGTTGTGGCCAACGGGCTGGTCTCGGTCATCCCCCAGACATGGGTCAGCGGAACCCCGATGGAATGTACGTATGTTTGCGACAGCGCTTTGGGAACTGCCGACCCGCCGCTGAGAATGAATCGCACCGACGACAGGTCGTAATCGTCGAGCATCGGTACCAGGCTCATCCAGATCGTCGGCACGGCCGCGGTCACAGTGACGCGATGGTCGGCCAACAAACCCAGCAACGCGGCTGGGTCCATGTTGGGGCCGGGGAGCACCAGCGACGCACCCGCCAGCAGCGCCGCATACGGCAGGCCCCACGAGTTGGCGTGAAACATCGGCACGATCGGCATCACGACGTCGCTTTCGGAGAGGCCCGTCACGTCGGCGGCGAGTGCGGCCAAGGAATGCAGCACGGTGGATCGGTGTGAATAGACCACACCCCTGGGGTTGCCGGTGGTACCCGACGTGTAACACATCGCTGCCGCGCGGTGCTCGTCGGTGACGCGAAATTCGCCGTCGTACGGTCGGTTCTGCAGCAGACCGTCGAAGGTGAGCACGCGCGGATCGTCGGGGAGCTCGTTGGATGCACCGTCGTCGATGACGACGAAGTACTTCACGCTCGACAGTTGGTCGGCGAGTGGCCACAGGATACCGAGCAACGACCGGTCGACGAAGAGGATTTCATCTCGTGCATGGTTGACGATGTAAATGATCTGCTCACCGAACAGCCGAATGTTGATGGTGTGCAACACCCGTCCGGTACACGGCGCGGCCAAATACAGGGCTAGGTGGTCGACGGTATTCCAGCAAAACGTACCGATCCGCGCGTCGGCGGCCAGTCCCAACGCATCGAACGCCGTGGCTAGGCGGCGCACCTTCTGGCAGACCTCACCGATTGTGGACACCGACACAGTCCCGTCCGCGCCGGCGGTGGCGATCTCCTTGTGGCCGAAGTACCGCTCGGCGCGATGGAGCAGATGAGGCAGCGTGAGCGGTCGATCCTGCATCAAGCCAAGCACGGCAGTTCCTTTCTCCTGTCGACAATCAACCGGGTAGTGCGACGGATTTGGTTTCCAAGAACTCCGCGAAGCCCTCGACGCCGAGTTCGCGACCCAGCCCGCTTTGCTTGTATCCCCCGAACGGGGTGTCGGCAGCCAGCCAGACCGCACCGTTGACACTCACGGTGCCGGTCCGAATCCGCCGTGCGAGCGTCATCGCCCGCTCGAGGTCACCGCTGTGCACGGCGGCCGACAAACCGTAGATGCTGTTGTTCGCGATCTGTACGGCGTGGTCGACGTCGTCGTACGGGATGACCGCCAGCACCGGGCCGAAGATCTCCTGCTGGGCGATGACGGCGTCGGGGTCGACGTCGCAGAACAATGTTGGTTCCACGTAGTAACCGGTTGTCAATGCCTGCGGTGTTCCGCCGCCGACCAGAATCCGGGCCTCCTGCTTGCCCTGTCCGATCAGGTCCAAAATCCGGGCCCGCTGGCGCGCGTTGATGACAGGACCGACCACGACCTCGGGGTCGCTGGGGTCACCGCATTTGAGAGCTTCGAATGCGGCTTGCGCCACCGCAATCCCCTCGTCGTATCGGCTGCGGGGTAGCAGCAGCCTGGTGGTGAGCGCACAGCCCTGCCCGGCGTGTGCGCACACTCCGGCGAACGCTGCACCCAGTGACGGGATGTCCGCGTCGTCCAGCACGATGTTCGCCGACTTGCCGCCCAGTTCGAGGCAGACCCGGGTGACCGCGTCGGCGGCTGACACCATGATCTGCTTGCCGACCTGCGTCGATCCGGTGAAGTGGACGAGGTCGACACGGGGATCACGGACCAGCGCTTCGCCGAGCAGCGGGTCCGCGGCCGTGACGACGTTGGCGACGCCGGCAGGGATATCGGTGTGCTCCACAATCACGCGGCCCAACTCCGCGCCGCTCCAGGGGGTGTCCGGTGCCGGTTTGAGCACGACCGTGCAGCCGGCAGCCAACGCGGCAGACACCTTGAAGATGTTGCACGCCAACGGATAGTTCCACGGCGTGATCGCTGCGACGACGCCGATCGGCTCGTGCAGCACCATCCGCCTAGCCGCCGCGCCGGCCAGGGTCTCGCGCGCGGCCAGCTCGGTCTGGTACGGATAGGACACCGCGAGATCGGCCCAGTACGAAACGGCATCGAGGATCGTGTCCAGCCAGATCGAATACGTCAACGCGACAGGCACGCCCGCTTCACGAACCAGGACGTCGCGGAGACGGTCCTTCTCCGCCTCAAGTCCGTTTCGCAGCTGCCGTAGGCAATGCGCCCGGAACTCGTGGTCGCGGGACCACTCGGTGTGGTCGAAGGCCCGTCTCGCCGCCCCGACCGCCGCGTCGAGATCGGCTCGGTCCGCGTCGGGCGCCGTGCCGATGCTCTGCTCGGTCGCCGGGTTGATGTTCGGATAGGTGCGGTCGTCGGCGGCACCTCGAAGTACGCCGTCGATCAGCAGACCGGTCATTGCACACCTTTGCTCGCGGAATCGTTTCAAACCGGCGCAGCGCCGGGGCCGTTGGCAGAACGGCCCCGCCACCGCACCCCCAGGGTCAGCTGGTCGAAGGGGCCTTCCCCGTGAAGAAGGCTTCGACGTCCGGAAGCACGGACAACCCCTCAAGAAGTCCGCGAGGATCGAAGTAGTCGGTCCACCGGGCGATCTTGCCGTCGCGGACCTCGAAAACCCCGACGACGGGTACGGTGAGGATCTCTTCACCGGCCTGGGTCCGGCCGACATCGATTCGTTCGGTGAACACGACCCCGTCCGGGCTCTCGGCGATGTGCAGGATGTCGGCCGTCAGTACGTAATCGCCGAACACCTTCGCGCTCATCTCGTGCTTGGACATGATGTCGTCGATCCCCACGCAGGGCGGGAATCCGGAATTGCCCCAGACCGCGTCATCGGTCATCGACTTGCGGAGGTGCTCGGGAATCCGGGAAATCGGTTGCTCCATACCCTTGAGGAAGGCTCGGACAACGGCTTGGTTACTCATCTGTGCACTCCTTTTTCAATGGTTGATCGAACCGAAACTCAAAGCCCGAGCAGGTTGACGGCGTTGCCGCCGAGGAATTTCCGCTTCTGCTCGTCGGTGGTGCCGGTCAGGGGACCGGCGAAGGTATCCAGTGGCTTGTGGAAGCCTTCGCAGTGCGGGAAGTCGCTGCCGAGCATGAGGTTGTCCTCCAGCCCACCGTCGATGTACGACTTGACCGGTTCCATCGGATTGACGGTGAACCGGAAGTTCTCGTACAGGTATTCGCTCGGGTTCTTCTTCAGCTCGACGATGTTGCGGCGCAGGAAGCCTTCCACCCGATACGAGATGTCCAGGCCCGGACCGTTGATCGCACCGGCCGCCGCCGACCCCGGAAATCCCTCGGCGGCACCCAGCATCGCCTGGAACCACGCCGCGGTCAGTTCGACGGTCGCGAACTTCAGCGTCGGGAACCGGTCGAAGACACCGCTGAAGATCAGGTCGGCGATCGCCACCTGGACACCGAGGTGGGAGAACGCCATGTCGAGGGCACCGAAGAGCGGATCTGCGTCGTCGGGGAACCATCGGTCATCGAGGCCGCTGGCTCGGATGTCCGCATCTTGAATGTGAAAGATCGGTGTGATCCCGTTGTCCACGAAGGCCTTCCACGCGTGGTCGTGATCGGGGTGTGCCATCCGCCGCCCGCTGACCAGCCCGTAGGACAACGTGGCCGCGCGCACACCGTTTGCACTGAGGTACGCGAGTTCCTTGTCCAGCCAGTCGAAGCTGCCGCCGGCGAGGGTCACGTGACCGACCGGTTCGAGGCGGCCCCCACCCTCCTGGCGGACCGCAACGGCCCACCGGTTCCATGCGGTCAGGTTGGCCCGGATGATCTCCAACCGGTCGGCGAAGAACCGGCCCCAGACCGCACCGAAATGCGGGAAGAGAAGGGTCTTGTCAACACCGATGTCGTCGAGCTTCGCCACTCGAGCCTTCGGGTCGGTGGTTTCCGCAGGCATTTCAGCCACGTAGTCGACGTCGGCCGCCAACCCGTCCTTCCACCGCTGCCACGGGCTGAACTGCGACACGAAGCCGTCCTCCGGCACGGTATTCGAGTAGATGTAGCAACGCTGATTGGTCAGCCGCGACGCCACCCAGGGGTACCCGAGGTCGTCGCGGATGACCTCCAATGCCAAGTCCTTCTTGCCCGGGTCGATGTAGTCAATCCACATCGTCGGGTACTCGAAGAGGTGCTGGTCGAAGTCGAAGATCATGGTTTCCTCCAAATCCGCGGTTGTTCAGAGCCTTTGGTAAACCGCGCTGACGGTTCAACGGTAGTGAGCGGCCTCACTTCCGGGTAACCGCTGAGTGTTCAGATGGTGCGTCCAGGTGGACTGCCGTGGGCGCTGATCCGGCAATGCGCCACCTCCGGTCTCCAGTTCACCAGGGTCACGCTCCCCGGTCTGGTCACGAAATCAGCTCGCATCGGCATGCCTGCCGTCAGTTCGGGCCGACCTCGGAGGTGGCCGGCCAGCCGAACCTCGGGCGCGTCGTCGAGTTCGACGAGCACCACCGTGTACGGCACCGGGAAGGCGGGATGCACCTGGTGTTCGGCGACGGTCCACGACATCAGTCGCCCCGCTGGGGCCACAGGCTTCCACTCGACCGTCCACGATCGGCAGATGTGGCAGTGTGATCGTGGGAGGTGCAAAACCGCACCGCAATTCGCACACACGCAGACGGCGACCTCGCCGCGCTCGGCCGCCAGCCAGAAGCCGGCGGTGTCGGGGTCGTTGGTCACTGGTAGGGGTGCCTCGCCGAAGACCACCGTTAGGCGAGCTTCTCGAGCGCTGCGACGTCCATGTTGAACAACGAGGCAGCATTGCGCCACAGGATTTTCTCCTTGGCGACTTCGCTGACCCCGCTCAAGCCGGAGTCGATCGCTTCGGCGATCTCACGCTTGTCCAGACACGTCTGATGGGGATAGTCGGTCTCGAAGAGCAGGTTGTCCTCGCCGATGGCGTCGATGTGCCACGGTTGGAGGTCCTCGAACCAGTAGTTGGCGTAGACCTGGCGGCGGAAGTAGTCGCTGGGCAGCATGCCGTCGGCGGTGAATTCGGGACGTTCATGCCAGGGCTCGTACTTCTTGAAGTGAAAGTCCAATGACTCCAACAAAAACGGGATCCAGCCGATTGCGCTCTCCACGGAGACGAACCGCAGCGTCGGGAAGCGCGCGAGCACGCCCGACATCAGTAGATCTGCCAGGGTGATCCCACTTTCCAGAAAGAACGAGGTCGTCAGCCGCGCCAGCGTTGCCCGCCATCCCTCGACATTGGTGCGCTCGTCGTTCATGTGCCTGCCCAGATCACCGCCGCCGACGTGGAAGCTGATCGACAAGCCGGCGTCCTGGGCCGCGGCCCACATCGGGTCCCAGTGCCGGTCGGCCAGCAGGGGCTGTCCGTGCTCGTGGGGCTTACCCGTCGAGACCAGGCCCTTGTGCCCGGCCGCGGCGCATCGCTCGATCTCTTTGACCGCCGACTCGACATCCCAGTACGGGATCAGCGCCAGCGCCAGCAACCGCTCCGGTGCGATCGAACTCCAGTCCAGCAGGAAGTCGTTGTAGGCCTGCAATGCTGCGGTCTGGAACTCGAGTGCATCCGAGCCCGCCGCGGCGAAGATGTTGGGGCCCACGAACCCGAGATTCGGGAAGATCGCGGCGGCCTGGATCCCGTACGCATCCATCACCGCCAGCCGCTCCTTGGCGTCGAAGGCGGAGGGATGCATCGATTTGAACGAGTCCGCGTAGTCGGGGAACCGCGGGGAGCGGACGGGTCTGCCGTCCTCATCGGGAACCATGATGCAGGTACCGACCGTGAAGATCGGTTGGCCGTTCATGCACCAGAACTCGGCCTGCCGCTCCTCGATCCACCGGACCTCGGGAATGAGGTTGCCCCACCGCTTCCTCGACATCCGACTGGTCCAAAGGTCGGGAGGCTCGGTGATATGCGTGTCTGTGTCGATGATCAACGTGGAAGATCCCATAGTTCCTCACATTTGGATCGTGTAATAGTCAGATCGCTACTCTCCTCGAAGGATTCACCGTCACCGAAGATGGGACAATGCCGCCAAATTCAGATGGTGAGCGCCTCAGGTGCCGACCACAAAGGTGGCGACCGTGGTCACCGCTCCACCGATGTTGAGCAAACCGACCTTGTCGGCATCCGGCACCTGGTAATCGCCGGCTCGACCTGTCACCTGCCGAGCACCGTCAAGCAGCATCCGGATCCCGGTGGCGCCCACCGGATGACCGAGGCCCAAGAGGCCCCCGCTGGGATTCACCGGCAGGGACCCGTCGCGTTCGATCGTCCCGTCCTCCACTGCCTGCCACGCCTTACCCGCCGGGGTGATTCCGAAGTGGTCGATGGCGACATATTCCGACACCGAGAAACAGTCGTGGGTCTCCAGCACGTCGAGGTCGTCGGGCCCGGTGATACCCGCTCTGCGGTAGGCATCCAAAATCGCCTGACGCAGATGCGGAAAAACGTACTCATCGTCGGCGCTCCCGGCGAGCCTGTCCTCGAGAAGCATCGCTCCCGTGCGGTGTCCCCAGCCGAGGATGCGTGGCACCTCGGCGAGGTCGACGCTGTGGTGGCGGGCCCAACTCTGCGCAAACCGGTGCGAGGCTAGAATCACCGCGGCCGAACCATCGGTGATGCGGCTGCAGTCGTGGCGCCGTAGCGGCCCGGCCACCACTGGGTTGAATTCGTCGTCCTCGTAGAAGGATTCGGTGGCCACCTCCCAACTCCGAGTCTGTGCGCGTGGGTTCAGTTTGGCGTTATCGAAATTGATCTCGGCGATGCGGCCGAGATGGGCGTGGTCGAGTCCGTAACGCCGGTCGTACTCCTCACCGATCCGACCGAACATCGACGGCCACGGATAGGGTTCGTCCACCACCTCGCGTCCGACCCAGGCTGCTGCGCCCAGCCTCAGACCGGCGTCCTGACCACCCACGTTGCGCAGCACCTCGGCGCCGACTACCAGTGCGCAGTCGTAACGGCCGCTTTCGAGGTCGGCCATCGCCGCGAGCGCCGCCATGCTGCCGGATGCACATGCCGCCTCGTGCCGCGACGCCGGTTTGCCTGCGAGGCCATGGTGGACCGCCGCCACCAATCCACCGAGTTGGCCTTGGCCGGTGAACATTTCGCCGGCGAAGTTCCCTACGTGGCTGACGTCGATATCACATGCATCGACACCGGTGTCGTCGAGGGCTCCGGTCACAGCGGATTCGATGAGCGGGAAGAACTCACCGCCCGGGGCCTTCTGCGCGAAGTCGGATTGCCATCCGCCCAGAATGTAAATCGGTTGACTCACAATCGTTCTCCTGTGTCGCAAGACGTGCTCATTGGCCTCTCCGCAGAATCAGCGCGCTGGAGCCGGGACCTGGCATGCCGGATGTGACCAGGCAGGTCTCGGCACCGGCGACCGGTGCTGTCGACTCGCCACGCAACTGGCGGACGCCTTCGACGATGTGACTGAGACCGTGTATGTAGCCGTCGGCCAGGTTTCCGCCGGAGGTGTTGATGGGCAATGTGCCATCGATGTCGAGCGCTCCGCTCGCTGCGAATGGACCGCCTTCGCCGCGCTTGCAGAATCCGTAGTCCTCGAGCTGCATCAGCACGGTGATGGTGAAACAGTCGTAGAACTGTGCGACGTCGATGTCGTTCGGCCCCAGACCGGCCAGACGATACAGCCGCTTTGCCAGCGTGCTACTGGCGTTCGTGAGCGGTCCCGTGAGGAGGTTGCCCCATAGCCCGCCCTGGCGTGGCGTCGATTCGTCACCCTGGGCCACTGCTCGAATCAACACGGTGGGCTTGGCGAGATCGCGAGCCCGCTCGGCCGCGGAGACGACGACTGCGGCCGCACCGTCGGTTTCCAAACAGAAATCGAAGCGGCGCAGCGGATCAGCGATCATTCGCGATTGCAGGTAGGTCGCCATGGACAGGGGACGCCCGTAACGTTGGGCGGCCGGGTTCTCGTTCGCGCGCCGATGGCAGGTGACGGCGATGTGGCCGAGGTGCTCACTGGTGGTTCCGAAGTCGAGCATGTGTTTGCGGGCGAACAGCGCATAGGCCATGCCGGGTGACTGCAGCCCGTACGGAGCGAGAAACTCAAGATACGAGCCCCCTCCCCCGACGGCGTCACCGCTGGCCCATTCGCGCCCGAACCGGCGGCCCGACCGTCCGTTGAGCGACCGGAACACCAACACGTTGTTGGCCTGTCCAGCGCAGATCGCGCTGACGGCCAACCCGACCATGCCGCACGGCGCGGCACCGGCCCAGCTGCCCGCGGCCCAGAAGGCGACATTGGGCAGGCCGAGCGTCGCGGCCAGATCGGCATGCAGCACTTCGTCCATCTCGCATCGCACGATGCCGTCGATGTCTGCGGGTTCGAGCCCGGCGTCGGCGATGGCGGCGCTGCCGGCCTGAGCGGCCAACGTCAGGGTGGACCGTCCGGAGTTGAAGCTGTAGTCCGTGGTGCCGACGCCGACAATCGCGCACTGATCGCGCTGGCTGGGCGCTGACGCCGCGAACTGGTCGCTCATCGTCGCTCCCATGACGCGCCTGCGGCGTCACGGTCCCAGGTCGTCGGCGTGCAACCCTGGTCCCGCAGGAGGTGTTTGTGCACCCGGCCCAGCGGGCTCACCGGTAACTCGTCGCGGAACTCGATGTACCGTGGCAGCGCGAAATACGGCACTCGCTCCTTGCACCATTCGAAGAGTTCGTCTGGGGTGAGCCGGGCACCCTGGCGCAGCACCGCGGTGACCTTGACGTCATCCTCGGTCAACTCGGAGGGCACGGCGTGCACCGCAACGGCCACAATGTCGTCGTGCGCCAGGAACGTGGCCTCGAGTTCCTGGCTGGAGATGTTCTCACCGCGCCTGCGGAGATAGTCGTTCTTGCGGTCAGCGAAGTAGAAGTAGCCGGCCGCGTCGAAGCGGCCTAGGTCCCCGGTGTGAAACCAGAGGTTGCGGGTGGCATCCACGGTGGCCTGCGGCCGACGCCAGTACCCCTGGAACATCACATTGCTGCGCCGTGGTCGACACACCACTTCGCCGACCTCACCGGTCTTGACCTCGTTGTCGTGGTCGTCGACGATGCGCACCTCCAGATCCGGATTGACCCGGCCTGCCGATTCCGCCGGCGCTTGCTCGTCCGGCGCCTGGTAGGTGATGGGGAAGACTTCGGTCATGCCGTAGCCCTTCGCACCGGGCGTCTTCACGCCGAACCGCTCCCGCCATACCTGCTGCAGGGTTTCCGGGAAGGGCACCGCGTGTACCATGCGGATCTGGCCGAAGCAGCGGGCCGTCTCGGGGGTGTCCGGAAGCTGGGCGATGATGGCGGGCAGCCCACCGATCAGGTTGACGATGCGCGCACCTGTCCGCTCGATTTCCGGCCAGAACCGGGATGCGGAAAACCGTTGCGCCAGGGCCGCACTCCCGCCGATCAACATGGTTGCGATCAGGGTCATCGACAGCACATTGAGGTGAAACATCGGCAGCGGATTCCAGTTCACCTCGTCGCTGCGCCGTTGAGTCTGAATGAGTCCGCATCGAGCGATGTTGATCCCATAACCGTGGGTGATCATGCAGCCCTTCGAGGGGCCGGTCGTGCCGCCCGTATACGTCAGGCACATGAGGTCGTCGGCGGTGCCGAGGTACGGCTCCGGCGCCGGCCGCCCGCGATAATCGTCGAGACCCTCCACCCGCAGGTCCGGCGAAACCCGGGGTGGTTCACATCCGCGTTGCAGGACCAGATCGACGTGGCACAACTCTGGGCCGATCGCGACGATCCGGTCGATCAGGTCCGGTTCGGCGACCACCACCGCGGCACCGGTGTCGGCGAGGACATGCCGAAGGAACTCTCCGCGCAGTGCGGTGTTCGTTCCGACCCACACCGCCCCGAGCATGTTGGCGCCGAACCACGATGCGACGGCGTCGATGTGGGTGTCTTGCATGCTCACCACCGTCTGGCCCCGGCGCACACCGCACGAGTGCAGGATACCGGCGAAATCGCGGGCCCTCTCCCACACCTGGGCGTACGTGTAGGTGTCTCCGGCGATGTCGAGGTACCGGGAGTCGGGGTGGTCTTCGACACACTTTCGGAGCAAGCCGACGACGGTTGACTCACTCTTGATCATGTTGTCGCGCACTGCAACTCCGTCTCCATTCATCACTCGAAGTCGGGCGAACCGGCCCCTTGTCGAGTGAACTGCGGCACCGGGACTTGCGACAAGCAGAGCTATTTCAGATGGCGACGGCGGCGTCGTCGCCGGACGCGGAGAGAAGCATCGCGTCGGAGATCTGCGCGGCCGCCTGGCCGATCAGCTCATCGACCCGTGCGACGGCGCGGGCCGCCCTATTGGAGCCGAACGCGATGCCCAGTGCGCGGTACTGGATACCATCGTGCACAGCCGTTGCGGCACAGGTTATTCCGTAGTGATATTGCTGGTCGCTGTGGTTTACGGTAACGGGTGTAAGCTCTTGCTCCAGCCGCCAGCTCGTCGTAACCGTGTGCGTGGTGAGCGCAGCGAGCGGATGGGTCGCGAGATAGTGTTCGCGTCGCTGCCCAGGCAGCCGGGACAAGATGTTCTTGCCGATCGCGGTGGCATGCCCCGGAATGATCAGTCCCGGCCAGCATTCGAACCGTTGCGGACACGGACCCGCAACGAAGTCGGTCACCACGATGTCGGCCCCGCGGAGCATGCCGAGGGTCACATCACCGCGGGCCTGCGCGGCGAGCTCAGTCATCGCCGCGCGGACCATCCGCAGACTGCGGGCCCGGGTTTCCAGTTGGGTGACCGAGGTCATTTGATCTCCCAGCGAGTACCGACCGTCGGCGGACCGCCGCAGATACCCTTCGTGCACGAGGGTGCGCAGCAGGTGATAGGTGGTCGGCAGCACGATGCCGGTGCGGTCACTGAGTTCACGCGCAGTCAGCGCGCTGTGTTCGGCGACAGCCTCCACCAGACGCATGCCGCGTTGGAGGCTCTGAATCAGGGTCGGCGAGCCTGCCGATTCGGTCGTCATGTGTTAGCTGCACTCGGCCAGGACGTCGCGACTGCTGACCGCGCGAGCGGCCGGCAAGTCGGCCCGACACATCTCACCGAGCACATAGGTGCCGTCGTCGAGGCGTACAAGATATTTGTCGTGAATCAGCGTCCGAAGCAGGTGGTAGGCGGTCGGCAACTGGACCCCTACCGCGCGAGCGACGGTTTTCGCGTTCACCGGCCCTTCGGCGGCGACCATGTTCATGATCTGCAGCCCGCGCTGGAGCGATCTGACCAGCGATGTTTCCGGCTTGCCCATGGGACCTCCTGGCATCGGGGCTGATGTAACGGGTTCTTACATCGCGGATTGTAAGTGACTCTCACATGTGATGCAAGACACCCTGCCCGCGAGGTTCGGTCAGGGTTGCCGGGCCAATGTGATTGCCATTAACATTCAGGGGTGGTCAGCGACGCAACCGGACAACCGAGCGACTCGAAGCGCCGCTCATATCACCACGGGAATTTGCGGGATGCACTCATCGACGTCTCGGTGGAGCTCATCAGCCGCGACGGCGTCGCAACCTTCTCGATCGCCGAAGCGTGCCGACGGCTCGACGTGAGCCCCGGCGCGCCATACCGCCACTTCGCCGACCGCAAGGACCTCCTCACCGAGATCGCCGTCCGAGCATGCGAGGTGCTCGCGGCGCACATCTCCTCCGTGGTCGGCACCGAGAAGGATCCGACCGAGCGATTGGTGCGTGCAGCCCGCGCCTATGTCGAGTTCGCCGCGCTGCAGCCGGCGTTGTTCGAGGTCCTCTTCGCCAAGGAGGTCTTCATGGGGACCAACACCAGGCTGACCGAGCCCGCGCGACCTGTCGTCGAGGCATTTCTCGGACCGGCCTCTGAGATTCCCGGCGTAACTCCCGAGCTCGCAACCAGCCTGGCCGTCGCGGCGGCCGCCGTCGCGCACGGTTACGCCTCTTTCCTTCCCGGTGGCACGTTCAGCGAGTCACCGGACGCCCTGGCGATCGCGGCCGACAACGCCGGCTGCGCCACCCGAGCTCTCGTCATGGGTCGCGCCGTGCTCGGCGACACCGCGGTGGCCCTGGCCGGCCTACCAATGCAGTCGTGGATCGATATAGCCATAGAGATGAAGGGCGACAACTGATTTCAATGACCGTTGAATCATCCATCGTCGAGCTCCCCGCTGCGCTACCACCCGATCGGATGTTCGATCTCTCCGGCCGCGCCGCGCTGGTCACCGGCGCCTCAAGCGGGTTGGGCGTACAGTTCGCGCTGGCGCTACAGGCCGCAGGAGCGAAGGTGGTCGTCGCCGCGCGCCGTGCCGACCGCCTCAAAGCCCTGTGCGATGCGATCCCGGAGCTGACCGCCGTGTCCTGCGACGTCGCCGATCCCGTCGCCGTGAAAGTCGCGCACGACGAGGTGCAGCAGCGTGTGGGTGCGGTCGACATCCTGGTCAACAACGCCGGAACGAGCGTGCCCGCCCGGGCGGAAGACGAGAATCTCGACGACTTCCAATACGTGTTGGACGTCAACCTGATTGGCGCGTTCCAACTCACCCAGCTCGTCGGCCGGACCATGATCGCACGTGGTCGCGGCAGCATCATCAACGTCGCCTCGATCCTCGGGCTGGTCGCCGCGGCGCCCAACCGACAGGCCGCCTACTGCGCGTCCAAGGGCGGGTTGATCAACCTCACCCGCGAGCTGGCCGTGCAATGGGCGCGGCACAATGTGCGCGTCAACGCCCTGGCGCCGGGCTTTTTCCCCAGCGAACTCACCACCGACTTGCTCGACGATGACGCCGGCGGTGCCTATATCAGGCGCAACACCCCGATGGCACGCGCCGGCCGGGCCGGCGAGCTGTGCGGCGCGCTGCTGCTACTGGCCAGCGACGCGGGATCTTTCATCACCGGACAGGTCCTCGCCGTCGACGGCGGCTGGACCGCGCGCTGATCGCCGGTACGGATATACCGGTCATCATCTGAATTCCGCTCCGTTGTCCGTCGGATCACGGCCCGATGGAATGGACCTGAACTCTCAGCGGCCTCACAGAAGGCCCCTCCGAAAGGGAAACTCATGCGCGGCACCGCGGTATGGCGAACCTGGCTGCGATCGCGACCGGCTCGGTCTCTGGTTCGGGCCCACTCCCCCGCCTGGATCGACGGTATCGACGCCAGCCAGTGCGCACTGGTGGTGATCGACTGTCAACGAGAGGCATTGGATGGCGTCGCGGATGCCGACGACCTGCTGTTCCGGACGAACGCGGCGGTCGACGCGGTCCGCCGCCACGGTGGTCATCTGGCCTTCGTCCGGACAGCCTTGGACGAACTCGACTACCTCGCGATCCCGTCAACCAACTCCGAAGCCTCAAAGTGGCGACAAGACAGGCGATTCCATAACGGGATGCCGGGCTCCGGCCTGCATCCCGCGATCGCGGTCCTCGACGAGGACATCGCTCTGCGCAAGACCAGGCTGGGCGTATTCTCGACGACGAACCTCGATGAGCGGCTGACCAACCTCGGCGTCACCACGTTGATTCTCGCCGGCGTCCACACGAGCGGTGCGGTTCTTACCACGGTCCGTGAGGCGGCCGATCGGGACTACCGGCTTATCGTGTTGAGCGACTGCACCGGCGACGCCGACCTGCATGCGCACGACTTGAGCCTGTTCCAGGTGATATCCCGGCAAGCCGAGATGCTGACAACGAACCAACTCGCGAGGGCGCTTGTGCGCCGATACGAATCTGTGACCCTCTCGTAGCCTTCGGCAAACCGTGTCATGGCCCGTTTTGACGGGCGTGCCAAATAGGCTGGCGGGCATGTCTGCCCGTCGCATGACCAGCGTGCTGCTCGGTCTTGTCTGCGCGACAGGGCTCGGCGTTTCGTCGATGCCGACCGCGCTGGCGGCAGACGCGCAATGGAACGGGCGCTATCAGATCGTCACCTTCGCGTCCGAGAAGATGGGCACCAGTGTGGCCGCGGCGCAGGCCGAGCCCGACTTCAGCGCCCAGTATGTGCTGTCCACCGACTGTTCGAGCGGGCTGTGCGTGGCCACCGTCGTGGAGGGCCCGGCGCCGAGCAATCCGACCATCCCGCAACCCATCCGGTACACCTGGGACGGGTCGCGGTGGCAGTACGCGTACAACTGGCAGTGGGAGTGCTTCCGCGGTGACGGATTGCCCAGGGAGTACGCACCGGCGCAGTCGCGTGTCTTCTACGCCCCCGATGCCGACGGATCGATGTTCGGGACGTGGCGCACCGAGATTCTGTCTGGCCCGTGCCGTGGCACCGTCACGATGCCGGTCGCCGCCTACCCCGTCTAGTGTCCCCGTTCGACCAACGCACGTAGGAAGAACGTGAGGTTGGCCGGGCGTTCGGCCAGCCGACGCACGAAGTAGGCGTACCACTGGGCGCCGAACGGCACGTAGACGCGGACGCGGTTGCCTCGGTCGGCGAGTCGTCGCTGCTCGGCGTCGCGAATGCCGTAGAGCATCTGGTACTCGAAATCGGCTACGCTCCTGCCGTTCTCGGCCGCCATTACGGGTGCCGCGGCCACGATCACAGGGTCGTGTGAGGCGACCATGGGATAGCCGTCGCCGGCCATGAGTATCTCCAGGCAGCGCAGGTAGGAGGCGGTGACGTCGTCGCGGTCGCGGTACGCCACCGACGCGGGCGCGTCATAGGCGCCCTTGCACAACCGGATACGGGCACCGGCCGCCGCGAAGTCGCGGCAGTCACCCTCGGTGCGTCTGAGGTAGGCCTGTAATGCCGTGCCGACCCAGTCGAATTCGACGCGTAGGTCGCGCACGATGGACAGCGTCGAGTCGGTGGTGTGGTGGTCCTCGGCGTCCACCGTCACCCATACGCCGACCTGCTGGGCGCGCAGGCAGATGACGCGAGCGTTGTCCAATGCGATCTTGTCGCCGTCGCGCGGCAGCGCCTGACCGAGGGCCGACAGTTTCACCGACACCTCCAGCGGCCGCACCTTGTCCGCAGGCTCGACGCGTGTGCCGAGCGCATCGAGCAGCCTGAGGTACGCGGCGACGGTCTGGTCGGCCATGTCGATGTCGGTGACGTCTTCGCCCAGATAGTCGACCGACACCAGTCGCCCCGAATTACGCAGTTGCGCAACGGTGTCGAGCGCCTGTTCGACCGTTTCTCCCGATATGAAACGGTGCACGACATCCCGGGTGACGGGCAGTCGTTCGGCGGAGCGACGCAGCCGCTCTGACCGGCCGGCGGCCAGGATCGCCGGGCGCCCAACACGTTCGAAGAAGCCCATCAGCGCTCCATGTGCGGATAGTTGTGGTCGGTGGCCGGCACGAAGGTCTCCTTGATCGACCGGGCCGAGGTCCAGCGCAGCAGGTTCAGCATCGATCCGGCCTTGTCGTTGGTGCCCGAGGCGCGCGCTCCGCCGAACGGCTGCTGGCCGACCACGGCTCCGGTCGGCTTGTCGTTGACGTAGAAGTTGCCCGCGGCATGACGTAACCGCTGCTCGGCGCGCAGCACCGCCGACCGGTCGTCGGCGATCACCGCCCCTGTCAACGCGTACTTGGCGCCGGTGTCGACGACGTCGAGGATGCGGTCGTAGTCGTCGTCCGGATACACGTGCACCGCCAGAATCGGCCCAAAGTACTCGGTGCTGAACGCCTCGTCGGTGGGGTCATCGGAAAGCAGCACGGTCGGGCGGACGAAATACCCCACGCTGTCGTCGTATTCGCCGCCGACGGCAATCGTGACGTGAGCGCTTTTCGCTCGCTCGATGGCCTTGACACTCTTGGCGAACGCGCGCTCGTCGATCAACGCGCCGCCGAAGTTGCTCAGATCGGTGACGTCGCCGTAGCGCAGTCCTTCGGTGGCCGAGAGGAATTCGTCGCCCATCTCCTGCCAGACCGAGCGGGCGATGAACGCCCGCGATGCCGCCGAGCACTTCTGCCCCTGATAGTCGAATGCCCCGCGAATCAGCGCCGTACGCAAGACCTCCGGGCGGGCGCTGGAATGCGCGACGACGAAATCCTTGCCGCCGGTCTCGCCGACCAGCCGCGGATAGCTGTGATAGTGGCCGATGTTGGCGCCCACCGATCGCCACAGATGCTGGAACGTCGTCGTCGACCCGGTGAAGTGGATACCCGCGAGCCTCGGATCCGCCAGTGCCACGTCGGAAACCGCGATCCCGTCACCGGCCAGCAGGTTGATCACCCCCGGCGGCAGACCGGCGGCCTCGAGCAGTTGCAGGGTCAGATACGCCGCGAACGTCTGCGTGGGCGAGGGTTTCCACACCACGGTGTTGCCCATCAGCGCCGGGGCCGTGGGCAGGTTGCCCGCGATCGCGGTGAAGTTGAACGGCGTGATCGCGTAGACGAAGCCTTCCAGCGGCCGGTAGTCGGTGCGATTCCACACTCCGCGGACGCTGATCGGCTGCTGCGCCAGGATCCTTCGCGCGAAGGCCACGTTGAACCGCCAGAAGTCGATCAGCTCGCATGCGGCGTCGATCTCGGCCTGGTAGGCGGACTTGGACTGGCCCAACATGGTGGCCGCGCACAGCTTCGCGCGCCAGGGCCCGGCCAGCAGGTGGGCCGCGCGAAGGAACACCGCCGCGCGCTCGTCGAAGGGGGTGGCCTCCCAGGCCGGTTTGGCCGCCATCGCGGCGTCGATGGCCGCGGCGGCGTCGGCATGTGTCGCGTTGGTGAAGGTGCCCAGCCGCGCCGCATGCCGGTGCGGCTGAACGACGGCGACCCGGTCCCCGTCGCCCATCCGGTGCGTGCCGCCGATGACGTGCGGCATGTCGATCGGTTCGGCGGCCACCGCCCGGAGGGCTTCGGTGAGCCGGGTGCGTTCCGCCGAACCCGGGGCGTAGTCGAGAACGGCCTCGTTTGCCGGTAGGGGTACGTCGGTGATGGCATCCATGCGCCAAGGGTCGTCGAAACCGCCGCGACATGGTTTAGTCGATCAGACAAAGAGCGTAGATCGTTCTAGTAGAATCACACAATATGCGGGCCGACGGTGTCAGCCTCGGAAAACTCCTGCTCGCGCTGGACACGACGCTGGTGCAGTTGATCCAGGCGCCGCGCGGTTTGGATCTGCCCGTCGCCTCAGCGGCGCTGATCGACCAGGACGACGTCGCGCTCGGCCTTGCCGCCGGCGCAGGCGCCGCCGACGTCTTCTTCCTGTTGGGCCTGCACGACGTGGACGCGATGCGCTGGATCGACCGACATGGCGCGGCGCCGACGGCGATCTTCGTCAAGAAGCCGTCCGAAGCGCTCATCGCGCGGGCCACGGCGTCGGGCATCGCGGTGGTCGCCGTCGACCCGCAGGCCCGCTGGGAGCGGCTGTACCGGTTGGTCGATCACGTCTTCGAACATCACGGCAACCGCGCCGACGCCTGGTACGACTCCGGCACCGACCTGTTCGGGTTGGCGCAGTCGATCGCCGACCGGGTGCACGGCATGGTCAGCATCGAGGATGCACAGTCGCACGTGCTGGCCTATTCCGCATCCAACGACGAGGCCGACGACCTGCGCCGGCTGTCGATCCTGGGTCGCGCCGGTCCGCCCGAGCACCTCGAATGGCTCAGCCAATGGGGCATTTTCGACGCGCTGCGCACCAGCGACGGCGTGGTGTCAGTGGCCGCGCGCCCCGAACTGGGCTTGCAGCCGCGGCTGGCGATCGGCATTCACCATCCCGCCGTCGATCAACGCCGACCGCCTGAGTTCGCTGGCGCCATCTGGGTGCAACAGGGTTCCCGGCCACTGTCTGAAGACGCCGAGGAAATCCTGCGCGGCGCCGCGGTATTGGCGGCCCGGATCATGTCCCGGCTGGCGGCAAGGCCGTCGACGCACACGCTGCGCGTCCAGGAGTTGTTGGGCCTGACCGCCACCGAGGTGGACGTCGGCGCCGTGGCGCGCGAGCTCGACGTCGTCGCCGACGGTCGTGTCGCGGTCATCGGTTTCGACACCCCGTCCCACCACAGCCGGCTCGCCGACATCCTGGCGTTGAGCGCCAGCGCTTTCCGTAGCGACGCGTTGGTCGCGTCGAATGGGTCACGGGTGTATGTGCTGTTGCCCCAGACCAGCCGTACCACATCGGTGACGTCCTGGTTGCGCGGAACGATCGCCAGCCTGCACGCCGAGCTGGGGCTTTCGCTGCGCGCCGTGATCGCCGCTCCGGTAGCCGGTTTGGGTGCGGCGGCCCAGGCGCGGTCCGAGATAGACCGGGCGCTGGACAGCGCGGAACGGCATCCCGTCGCATTCGGGGAGGTGACCTCGCTGGCCGAGGCGCGCACCGCGGTGCTGATCGACGAGATCGTGACGCTGATCACTGCCGATGACCGATTCCTGGATCCGCGAGTACGCGAATTACGGGACCACGACCCCGTTCTCGCCGAAACGCTGCACGCCTACCTCGACGGCTTCGGAGATGTCGCCGCGGTGGCCGAACGATTGCACGTGCACCCCAACACGGTTCGTTACCGAGTGCGACGTGCCGAACAGTTGCTTTCGACGTCGCTGTCGGATCCCGATGTGCGACTGCTGTTGTCGCTGAATTTGCGGGCTACCGTTTGACAACCTCGTCGATCGTGGATACTAAGCTTGCTAAGGCGACGGCCGTGAGTGCAGTTGGCGCGGCCGTGTTCTCGTCAGCATCCTTCGACCGATTTGGGAGTACACATGAAAAACAGCATCATGACACCAATGGCAGTCGCGGGTATCGCGGCGCTCGGAATCGCCATGGCGCCCATGGCTGCCGCCGACAGCTATCCCACCACCGCGTCCTTTGGCGCGACTCCAGAACTCGTCGACGCCAGCGGGGCGGTCGTAACCGGCTGGACCGTCGGGGAACTGGAGCCGAGCGACGACGTGCTGCCGGGCTACCAGCCGGTCGGCACGCTGTATGAGGCCGACGCCACCGTCACCGCGGTCAAGGGCACCGTCACGCCGATCATCGCCAACTTCAACGCCCGCGCCGCCAACGGTGAGACCTATCGCGCGATCTTCACCGTCCCGACACCGGAGGGCGTCAACCCCGCCACCCTCACCGAGGGCGCGTCGTCGGAGGGCGAACTGTTCTTCGACGTCACGGGCCCGGTTCCGGACAGCGTCGTCTACAACGCCGGCGGCCGGGATCTGTTGATCTGGACCGGCGCCGGCGGCGCGGGCGAAGAGGTCGTCGAAGAGGTCGTCATCGAAGAGACCGAGACCGAGACCGAGACCGAGACCGAGGTGATCGTCGAAGAGGAGATCACCGAAGAGCAGCAGTAGACGGTTGTGGTTGTGCGGTTTCATACGCGCATCTCGGCATGTCGCGTATGAAACCGCACCATCGAGTTTCGGCTCAGGCCGAAAGCCGCTGCGCGGCGGCGTTGATCCGCTCGTCGGGCGCGGTCAGCGCGACGCGCACATGGTGTGACCCGCGAGGGCCGTAGAACTCGCCGGGGGCGACCAGGATTCCGCGCTCGGCGAGCCACGCCAGGGTGTCTCGACACGGTTCGCCGCGCGTCGCCCACAGATACAGCCCGGCTTCCGAGTCGTCGACGGTGAAGCCGGCCGCTCGCAGCGCGGGCAGCAGCGCGTCGCGTCGTCGCGCGTAACGGGCGCGCTGTTCGCGTTCATGCTCGTCGTCGCCCAGCGCGGCCACCATCGCAGACTGCACCGGTGTCGGCACCATCATTCCGGCGTGTTTGCGCACCGCGAGCAGCTCGGTGACGACCGCCGGATCCCCCGCCACGAAACCGGCCCGGTATCCGGCCAGCGACGACGACTTGGACAGCGAGTGCACCGCCAGCAGCCCCGTGTGGTCGCCGTCGCAGACCGAGGGATGCAGTACCGACAGCGGCTCGGCGTCCCAGCCCAATCCGAGATAGCACTCGTCGGAAGCGATCAGCACACCGCGCTCACGCGCCCAGCCGACAACCTTGCGCAGATGGTCGACCCCCAGCACCTTGCCGGTCGGGTTGCTCGGTGAGTTGATGTACATTAGCGTCGGCGACTGCGGTCCCAGCTGCGTCAGCGAGTCCGCGCGCAGCACCTGCGCTCTGGCCAACCGGGCACCCACATCGTAAGTGGGATAGGCCAATTCGGGCACCACGACGGTGTCCTGCGGTCCGAGGCCCAACAGCGTCGGCAGCCACGCGATCAGCTCCTTGGTGCCGATCACCGGCAGCACCGCCACCTCTGACAGCGCGGTGACGCCGTAACGCCGGGCCATCGCCGCCACGGCCGCTTCGCGCAACGCCGGGGTACCTGCCGTCGTCGGGTAACCCGGAGACGCGCTGGCGGCGGCCAGCGCTTCTCGGATCACCGGGGCCACCGGATCGATCGGAGTCCCGACCGACAGGTCGACGATGCCGTCAGGATGCGACCGGGCGTGCGCGGTGACGTCGGCCAGGGTGTCCCACGGGAACACCGGCAGTGACGCCGACACGGGCGCTCGGAGCTGACGAACCGTTATCAGTCCTCGCCTTGAGGCGGCAGGTCCTTGACGACCTGCGGGTCGTTCTCGGTCATGCCGACCTTGGACGCGCCGCCGGGCGAGCCCAGCTCAGCGAAGAAGTCGGCGTTGATCTGGGTGTACTCGCTCCACTGGTCGGGCACATCGTCTTCGTAGTAGATGGCCTCGACCGGGCAGACCGGCTCGCAGGCGCCGCAGTCGACGCATTCGTCCGGGTGGATGTACAGCATGCGTGCGCCCTCGTAGATGCAGTCGACAGGGCACTCCTCGATACACGCCTTGTCTTTGACGTCGACGCAGGGTTCGGCAATCGTGTACGTCACAGGTTGCTCCTCGATCTCCTGTCCAGCGGGGCTGCTAGTTCTTGGACGGTTGTCTCAGTGTGCCTCATGGCGCGCTCGCCCTCGGCCAAGGGTGGCGCGTGGTTACTGATACTAAACGTTGCACATACAGGCCGCCTAGCGTGGCACCCCTATGCAACTGCATGCAGTGCAACAAGTTGCATACGATGCGTGTTGCGTTCTAGGCTCGCGGCGTGGCGCTCCCCCACGCCATCCTTGTGGCGCTCTGCGAACAGGCCGGCTCCGGTTATGAGCTCGCCCGCCGCTTCGACCGTTCCATCGGCTACTTCTGGGCCGCCTCGCACCAGCAGATCTACCGCACCCTGCGCGCCATGGAGGCCGACGGCTGGGTGCATGTGACACCCGTCGTCCAGCAGGGCCGACCGGACAAGAAGGTGTACACGGTGTCCGACGCCGGGCGTGCCGAGCTGGCCCGCTGGATCGCCGAGCCGTTGTCCGGTCGCGGCAGCGCGGTGGCCGACAGCCGCACCCGCGAGCTCGCGGTCAAGGTGCGCGGCGCCGCCTACGGCGACATCGATGCGCTGCGTGCCCAGGTGAACGCACTGCGTGCCGAACGGGCCGAACTGCTCGACACCTACCGGGGCTACGAGAAGCGCCAGTTCCCCAACTCGGCGAACCTGCGCGGCAGCGCGCTGCACCAGTACCTGGTACTGCGCGGCGGCATCCGCGCCGAGGAGAGTGCGATCGAGTGGCTCGACGAGGTAGCCACCGCATTGGAGGGCACGTGAGCTATCCGAAACTGTTGTCGCCGTTGGATCTTGGGTTCACGACGCTGCGCAACCGCGTCGTGATGGGATCGATGCACACCGGTCTGGAGGACCGGGCCCGCGATACCGGCCGGCTCGCCGGGTACTTCGCCGAACGCGTCCGCGGCGGCGTCGGCCTGATCATCACCGGCGGGTACGCGCCGAACCGGACCGGCTGGCTGCTTCCGTTCGCCGCGCACATGCTGTCGTCGTCCGACGCGCGTCGACACCGCAGGATCACGGGCGCGGTGCACGACGAAGGAGCCAAGATCCTGCTTCAAATCCTGCACGCCGGACGCTATGCCTACCATCCGTTTTCGGTCAGCGCATCGGCGATCAGGGCGCCGATCAACCCGTTTCGGCCGCGACGACTCCGTGATGTAGATGGCACGATCGCCGACTTCGTGCGGTGCGCTGTGCTGGCCAGAGAAGCCGGTTACGACGGCGTCGAGATCATGGGCAGCGAAGGGTATCTGCTCAACCAGTTCCTGGCTCCGCGGACGAACAAACGCACCGACGCCTGGGGCGGCACGCCGGAGAACCGCCGACGCTTTCCCGTGGAGATCGTGCGCCGCACCCGCGCCGCCGTCGGCGACGACTTCATCATCTGCTATCGCATGTCCATGGCCGACTTCGTCGAAGACGGCCAGAGCTGGGACGAAATACTGGCCCTGGCAAGCGAAGTGGAGGCAGCGGGCGCGACGCTCATCAACACCGGCATCGGTTGGCACGAGTCGCGGGTGCCCACCATCGTCACCTCGGTGCCCAACAGCGCGTTCGTCGCCATCAGCAATGCGGTCGCCGAACACGTCAGCGTCCCGGTGGTGGCGTCCAACAGGATCAACATGCCGCAGGCCGCCGAGCAGATCCTCGCCGACGGCCACGTCCAACTGATCTCGATGGCACGCCCGCTGCTGGCCGACCCGAATTGGGTGCGCAAGGCCGAGTCTGATGCCGCCGACGAGATCAACACGTGCATCTCGTGCAACCAAGCGTGCCTGGATCACGCGTTCGCCCGCAAAACCGTGTCGTGCCTGTTGAATCCGCGGGCCGGACACGAGACGACGTTGGCACTCGAGCCGACGCGACGCACCAAACGCGTCGCGGTGGTCGGCGCGGGACCGGCCGGGCTCGCCGCCGCCGTCACCGCAGCCCAACGGGGCCACCGCGTGACGCTGTTCGAGGCCGGCGAAACCATCGGCGGCCAATTCGATCTGGCCCGCCGAATTCCCGGCAAGGAGGAGTTCACCGAGACGATCCGCTACTACACGACGATGCTGGCCAAACACACCGTCGACGTACGGCTGGGCACCCGCGCCGACATCGCCGCGCTGCGCGGTTTCGACGAAGTCGTATTGGCGACCGGTGTGCGACCGCGAATTCCGGACATTCCCGGCATCGACCATCCCAAGGTGCTGTCCTACGCCGAGGTCATCACGGGTACGCCGGTCGGCAGGTCCGTGGCCGTCGTCGGTGCGGGCGGAATCGGTTTCGACGTCACCGAGTTCCTGGTCACCGACGAATCGCCCACGCTGAACCTCAAAGAGTGGAAGGCCGAATGGGGCGTCGTCGACCCACAAGAGGCGCGCGGCGCGTTGACCACACCTCGGCCCGCCCGCGCGGCTCGCGAGGTGTACCTGTTGCAGCGCACCAAGGGCGCGCAGGGCAAGCGACTGGGTAAGACGACGGGGTGGGTGCATCGGGCGTCGCTGAAAGCCAAGGGCGTGCAACAGCTCTCCGGGGTGAACTACGAACGTATCGACGACGACGGCCTGCACATCAGCTTCGGCCCCAATCGAGCCGGCCCGCGGCTGCTCGAAGTGGACAACGTGGTGATCTGCGCGGGTCAGGAGTCGGTGTGCGACCTCGAGGAGGCGTTGCGGCGCAGCGGGGTCACCGTGCACGTCATCGGCGGCGCGGCGGTGGCGGCCGAGCTCGACGCCAAGCGGGCGATCCGGCAGGGCACGGAGCTGGCGGCCAGGCTGTAGGCGCGTCTTACCGTTCGCGAAACGTACACCAGGGTCGTGATTTCACGATCACCACGACCCTGGTGTTGCACTCGCGAACGCTACGGCCGTTTCTGGCGTTGCGGCGCTCGGCGCGGCGGCCGTTACGGGCCCTCGCCTTTGATATACCTGCAGAATGACGCAGCGTTGTGCACCCATCGAGAAAGAAGCCGTCGTGCACGTCCGCCAACTCACCGCCGACGAGTTGGACGCATTACGCGCGGCGAAGAAGATCTTCAAGGAGAGCGCCTGGGACGAGTGGCGGACCACCCAGCCGCTGAGGTTCGACGGCTTCAACCACCAGTTCGAGGTGTGTGACGACTTCGCCACCGATCTGGTTTCGGTGCCAAACGTGGTCGCCTGGTTCATTCCTCGCGCCGGCCGCTACGCCAGGGCGGCCGTGCTCCACGACTATCTCTGGCGCTATCCCGACCGCACGCGTTGCGACCACAGGCAGGCCGACTACCGGTTTCGCCGCCAGATGCAGCGCGACGGGGTCAGCCTGCTACGGCGCTGGATCATGTGGGCCGCGGTGCGGATGGCGGCGATCGTGCAGGGCAAGGGCGGCGCGGGGTGGTGGAAGGACGTACCGGGCGCGCTGACACTGCTGGTGCTCGTCGCGTTCCCGGTAGTCCTGCTGCCCGGTATCGCGATCCTGGCCTCCACCTTCGTGTTCTGGATACTGGAGACCTTCGTCGCGCTGGTGGTGCCCGATGAGACCCCGCAGCCGATGCAGCTGAAAACCTGACCCGCCCGTGGGCGACGGTTACTGCTGCTTGGTCGCCTCGATCTCGAGGGTCACGGTGACCTTGTCGCCGATCACGGCGCCGCCGGTCTCCAGCGGCATGTCGATGTCGATGCCGAAGTCGCGCCGGTTCAGCACCACCGACGCCTCGAAGCCGGCGACCTCGCCCTGGCCCATGCCCGGGTTGACGCCGTTGAACTCCAACGCGAAGCTGACCGGCCTGGTGATGCCCTTGATGGTCAGATCGCCGTCGAGGACGTAGTTGTCGCCGTCAGGGCGGACCCCGGTCGAGACGAACGTGGCGGTCGGGTACTTCTCGACGTCGAAGAACTCCGCCGACCTCAGGTGCGCATCGCGCTGCTCGTTGCCGGTGTTCACCGACGCTGTGGAGACTTCCGCCCGCACCGACGGGGTGCCGTCCTCGGCGACGGTGATCGCGCCGCTGAAGTCGTCGAACTTGCCCCGTACCTTGCTCACCATCAGGTGGCGTACCGAGAAGCCCACGTTCGAGTGCACGGGGTCGATCGTCCAGGTTCCGGTGCTCAATCCGGTCCTCACTGCGGTCGTCATGGTCATCCTCCTTCGTTGGTCTTTCACTGGGCCGGGCATCGCCCGTTCTCCAGCGTAAACGGACCATAGTCCGAATAAATTCCCCCGGCGTCCGCAGCGCTTTCCCGAAATCGCCTTCTTCCGGGTCGGGCAAACGTCATCCCGTTCGCGCGGTTATTCCCGCGCCGCACTCCTGTGGCGAGGTACCCGGGACCGCGCGGCATCGGTCAACTGCCTTCGGCTAAGGAGGAACGTCGCCGCCTCGCCCGGTGGGCAAACGAAATCACCGACGAGCCAACCCAATTGGATCGTCTCTCGGCTTGACTAGGGCCCCCCTGGTCGCGATACGAATGGTCGAATGATCAACACACGCAAAGCATGCTTCGTCGTGGCCGGCAGCGCGTTGGCGTCATCGTTGGCGCTGGGCGCCGCCCCGGTCGCCGGTGCCGACGACCCCGTCTGGATCGAGCGCAGCTACACCAGCGAACTGTCGTGGACCCCGCCGAGCTGCATGGCCGTCGAGGTCGCCGAGGTCAACGGCGGCACCCGCCCCGACCACCAATGCAACTTCGACGATCCGGCGCCGAAGACGTTTCATCACGTCGTTCCCGCCGGAGCGCCTGCACACGTCGGGGTGAACCCCCACGCCGTGTGGGGCACCCACATCTTCTGCCGCGTCGTCGAGGACACGACCGGGCGGGTGGTGACCGAGAAGCAGGGCACCGCGGGGTCCGGCGACGACGTGAACTGCCTGGCCGTGCACTGACACCGCCGCGCCTGCGGCGAAATCGCTAGGCCGCCAGCAGGCCGTAGGTGGTGGACCGCTGCCGCGCGCGGCGACCGATGCCCTCGGCGATGGCCGTCAGTTCCTCGACTGTCTTCGCCGAACCGAACTCCGAGCCCGCCATCCTCGAGATGGTCTCCTCCATCAGGGTCCCGCCGAGGTCGTTCGCCCCGCCGCGCAGCATCACCTGCGTCCGCTCGGTGCCCAGCTTCACCCAGCTGGTCTGGATGTTGGATATCCGGCCGTGCAACATGATTCGCGCCAACGCGTGCACAGCGCGGTTGTCCCGGTGCGTCGGGCCCGGTCGTGCACCGCCGGCGAGGTACAGCGGCGAGCTCTGGTGTACGAACGGCAGCGGAACGAACTCGGTGAATCCGCCGGTGCGGTCTTGAATCTCACGCAGTATCCGCAAGTGGCCGACCCAGTGCCGCGGGGTGTCGACGTGTCCGTACATCATCGTCGAACTCGACTGCAGCCCGACTTCGTGTGCGGTGGTGACGATTTCGACCCACATCGACGTCGGCAGTTTGCCCTTGGTCAGAACCCAGCGCACCTCGTCGTCGAGGATCTCGGCGGCCGTGCCGGGAATGGTGTCCAGGCCGGCCTCCCGCAGCGCGATCAACCACTCGCGGATCGAAAGTCCGCTCTTGGTCACGCCGTTGGCGATCTCCATTGGCGAGAAGGCGTGCACGTGCATCGACGGCACCCGCGCCTTGACGGCCCGCACCAGGTCGGCATAACCGGTCACCGGCAGTTCCGGGTCGATTCCGCCCTGCATGCACACCTCGGTGGCGCCGGCCACGTGCGCCTCCCACGCCCGGTCGGCGACCTCGTCGACGGACAGCGAGTACGCATCTGCGTCACCCTTGCGCTGGGCGAACGCACAGAACCGGCATCCCGTATAGCAGATGTTGGTGAAGTTGATGTTGCGATTGACGACGAACGTCACGTCGTCGCCGACGGTGTCTCGTCGCAGTGAATCGGCCAGGGCGGCAACAGCATCCAGTGCTGGGCCGTCGGCCATGGCGAGCGCCAGGTACTCGTCGTCGGACAGACCCGCCGGGTCCCGTTCGGCTGAGCGCAGCGCGGCCAGCACGTCGGTGTCGATGCGCTCGGGTGTGCGTGCGGCGAGTTCGCTCACCTTCTCCCGGATCGACTCCCAGTCACCGAACGCGCTGCCCAAGTCGCTGCGGGTGTCGGTCAACCGACCGGTGCTGTCAATAGCCGAGTGGAGATCGGTGCGCCCCAACGATTCCCACGCCTCGTCGGGTTCCTGCCATGGCCGTCCGGTCGGGTTGACATCCAAGGCCAGCCCGGTGTCGGGGTCGGCCAGCGCGTCGACGTGGCCACGCACCCGCGGGTCGATCCACGCCGCGCCTGCCTGCACGTACTGTGGTTGCGCGGTGAGCCGCTGCACCAGGTCGTAGCCGGCTTCGGCGGTGACGGTGGACAGCTCGTCCAAGCCGGGCCACGGCCGTTCCGGGTTGACGTGATCGGGTGTCAACGGCGACACGCCACCCCAGTCGTCGACACCAGCGCCGACCAACGCCAGGCACTCCGTGCGTGACACCAGGTTCGGCGGGGCCTGAACGCGCATCTTGGGTCCCATCACCAACCGGGTGACCGCCACGGTCGCGATGAAGTCCTCGAAGGCAGCATCCGGTGACGACGCCATCGCGGTGTGGTCCTTGGCGCGGAAGTTCTGCACGATGACTTCCTGCACGTGCCCGAACTCCTTGTGCACCCGCCGGATCGCGTGGATGGTCTCGGCGCGCTCGGTCAACGTCTCACCGATGCCGACGAGCAGGCCGGTGGTGAACGGGATGGACAGCCGGCCGGCGTCGACCAGTGTGCGCAACCGGACCTCAGGGTCCTTGTCGGGGCTGCCGTAGTGCGCCATGCTCTTGGTCTCGAACAGCCGCCGCGACGTCGTCTCCAGCATCATGCCCATCGAGGGCGCAACCGGCTTGAGCCGCGACAGCTCCGACCAGCTCATCACGCCGGGATTCAGGTGTGGTAGCAGGCCGGTCTCCTCCAGCACCCGGATCGCCATGGCACGTACGTAGTCCAGCGTCGAGTCATAGCCTCGTTCGTCGAGCCATTGCCTGGCCTCTTCCCAACGCGCCTCCGGACGGTCACCGAGAGTGAACAGCGCTTCCTTGCAACCCAATTCGGCGCCGCGACGCGCCACGTCGAGGATCTCGTCGGGTTCCATGTACATGCCCAGACCGGCGGCGCGCAGCTTGCCGGGGACGGTGACGAACGTGCAGTAGTGACAGGTGTCGCGGCACAGGTGCGTGACGGGGACGAAGACCTTGCGTGAATAGGTCACCGGCAGACGGCCGTTGGGGCCCCGTCGACCGGCCGATTCGAGCCCCGCATCGCGGACGCGGGCGGCGCTGACGCACAGGTCGGCGAGATCCTCGCCGCGGGCTGTCATCGCGATCGCGGCTTCCTCGACGTTGAGCGCCACGCCGTCGCGGGCGCGCCGCAACACACGCCGCAGTGCCGTGGGACTCGACGCGTCGGGCTTCGGTGGGACCACCGGATCGGGCAGGTCGGCGCCGCGCTGGGGGTTCAGAGCCACTCTCGTGTAACTCCGGGGTCGGTCCGGATCATCCGCGTGTCTCACATGCTGAAACGCCTACGCCTGACATACCGGCCACAGTAGTCCCACCAGTTCGTCGTGCGGTGCACCCCATCTACGCAATAATCCTCTCAGTTTGACAGCACCGTAAACGCCGACCGACGCGTCGCAGCACCAGAGGAGCTCCCATGGGTGTATCCGTCAGATCTCTTCTGATGTCGGGCGTCTCCGTCGTCGGAGCCACCGCCATCGCGATCGCTCCCGTGCAGGCACCGCCGCCCGAGGTCATCGCCCACACCAGCGCGCCGGTCCGGGTCGTCTCCAACGACTTCGTCGAGCTGCTCGCGGCGGTTCAACCTACAGCCGCGCCGGGCGACCCGGTTGCGCTCAATGCCGCCGGCGACGCCATCATCAACGCCTGGAACAGCCTGCTGCCCTGGATTGACTACGGGGTCGAACTCGCGGCGTACGTGGTCGATTTCATACCGTTCGGGTTCGAGCTCGCCGATCAGATCAACATCTTCTACTTCAGCCTGATCCGGCCGATCGCCAACAGTTTCGTCGTGGATCTGGTCGCGCCGGTGGTCAGCGACCCGCTCAACCTCAACAGCTACATCGACGGCCTGTCGGCGCTCGGTTCGACGACGGTGAACTCGCTGTGGAACTTCGCGGTCACCGAGTTCTATTTCTTCTTCGGCTGGCTCATCCCGCCGATTCCGCCGCTCCCGCCGCTGCAAGCAGCGGTCGAGACTCCCCCGATGAAGTCGATGCTGGCGAACTCGCTGCCGGCCGACGAGGAGGAGACGACGGTTCCCGAAAGCGCCGAAGTGGCCGGCGAGGTCGAGGAGGAGGCCGCCGAAGGCGCCGAAACGACCGAAGAGACCACCGAGGAAACCGAAGAGACCACCGACGTCGAAGAGACCGCCGAACTCGAAGAGACCACCGAACTCGAAGAGACCGAAGAACTCGAAGAGAACGAAGAACTCGAAGAGAACGAGGAGGTCGAGATCGAGGAGACCACGTCGACCAACGGGACGGTGGCGGCCCAAGGTGAGGTCCGCAGTTCGGGCGTCGACGCCACGGACCCCACCGACGAGGGCACCGACCTCGACGACGCCTCACCGGGCGACAACAAGCAGATCGAGGCGGAGGCGCCGAGCGTCGACGCGACCAATGGCGGAGACGCCGGGGATGGTGCCGACGCCGGGGACGGCGCCGACGCCGGGTATGGCGGCCAGTCTTAGGCGTTCACGTGCCGCCGGAGCACGAGTGCCGGCGGTAACGTGCCGCACACCAGGAGCAGCAGCAGGACCGCGTAGGCCGTCAGCCCGGCGGCTCCGAAGATGACGTCTTCGCCCGGCCCGCCCAGGAACATCACGGCCATCGCGCCCAGCCAGGTCCAGAGTGGCAGCGCGGCGACCCGGGGCGACGATGTCCAGTGCAGCGCCGCCCATACCAGCGCCGCGTTGACCGCGCCCGCGATGAACGCGCTGATGGGAAACGGGATCGTGCCGATCCGCAGGGGCAGGAAGAACGCCGCGGCGATCGCGCAGAGCACGCCGTCGAGCGCGAGCAATGTCAGAACCACCACGCGCAATGGACTGGTGGTGTCGGCTGATGCGGTCAGGTCGGAATGCTGTCCAGCAGCGACACCATCGAGCCCAGCACCCATTGGAAGTTGTCGAACCGGTCCTGCCAGTGCTGCAGGTTGGGATCGAGGTCCTGGTCCATGTGTCATCCCTTCCGCGCGCTGTCGATGTCGGCAGCTTACCTTCTCGGCTATCGAAGGTTGAGCCCCGCGAGTAGATCGGTTTCCCAGCCTCGGGCGTCACGTTCGCCCGCGGCGCCTGAAGCGAGGACGTAGTGCTCGACCGCGCCGATCGGCAGCGCGATGTTGTTCGACAGCGCGAAGGACCGCCCGTCGGGCGCGACGGTGACCTGCGTGGCGTGTGCGCGCAGCGCCGCGACCTTGGCGGCCAATTGATCGTCGGCCTCGATGACCGCATCGATCGCGTCGTCGGAGTATCCGAACCCCAGGTCGTCGGCAGAGACCCGAACCCATCCGGACGGCACGTCGCCCAGCGCGCCTAAGCCTTCCGCGATGGCGGATTTCGCGAACACCGACCAGTAGACCTTCGGCACGCTCCACGGCTCCCCCGGGTGGTCGGCGCCGGCCGAGGCGGCCACGGCCGCCATCGTCACCTCGTGAGTGTGGATGTGGTCCGGATGGCCGTAACCGCCCTGCGGGTCGTAGGTGACGACGACGTGCGGGCGCACCTCGCGGATGTGGGCCACCAGCGCGCCGACGGCCTCGTCCGGATTCGCGTCGATGAACCGCTGCCTGCGCCGCGGCGGCGTACCGGCCATGCCGGAGTCGCGCCACCGGCCCGCACCGCCGAGGTAGATCGGCTCGTCGAGGCCGAGGGCGCGCAGCGCCGCGGTCAGTTCGGCGACGCGGAAGCCGCCGAGTTGGTCGGCCTGGTCGACGGCGAGCTGTGCCCACCGCTCGCCGATCACCTCGCCTTCCTCGCCCAGCGTGCACGTGACGACCCTGACCTGCGCTCCGCGCGCGACGTAGTGGGCGATCGTCGCGCCCGTGGCGATCGTCTCGTCGTCGGGATGAGCATGGACAAACAGCAGCCGCGGGGTTTCCATTCGCACCAGCTTGCCGTCGGCTCCCCGAACCCGCCAGCACCGTGGGGCGATCCGGATTGCCCAGTTAGAAGTGCTTTATTATTTGCCAATGAGCAGTGAGATCTGATCGTGATCGTTTCCGGTGCGGATTGGCCTGCGCTGATCTCCGATTAGCAGCATTCAATTTCAGCTAACAAAAATGCTATCGAAGTCAAGTAACTTGGCCTCGAGGCGACAGGAATCGGTCCCCCTCCTGCCGACCAGGAGGGGGACCGACCCAGTTCTGGCGGTGGCTACTCGTCGCCGCCCGAACCGCCGGAGCCCGAGCCGCCGCCGGCGTTGCCGGCATCACTGTCGGCGTCGCCGTCGTCGTCCGAACCGCCGGCGTCGTCGTTGCCGCCACCGGAGGCCTCGTTGCCTTCGGTGGGGGCCTCGCCGCCCTCACCGGTTCCAGCGCCGACGCTCAGGCCCGTCTGGCCGGGAGTGGCGACCAAGCTCTCGCGCACCTCACCACCACCGGCCTTCGTGCCCGTCTCATCGACGTCCTCGAGGCCGGATTCGTCATCCTCGTCGAGAGGCGCGTCATCGTTGACCGCCGGCTCCTCGGATTCGACTTCCTGCTCCTCGGCCGCGCTCCCCCCGAGGGCGTCGTTCTCCTCGCTGGACACCGCTGCGACGCCGGACCCCTCCGGGCCTTCGACGGCTCCCGACGAGCCCGTGTCATCGCCGAGCTCGGACGACGCGCCCTCGACGGCACCCGCGGTCTTCGCTGCGCCATTGAGGTTGACGGTGATGACGTCGGCCTGCATGTCGGGCGCCCGGTTCGCCGCCGCATTCGCCGTGGGCACCGCGATCGGGTTGAGCGCGTCCGCGATGACGTTGCGCAAACCGAGCAGCATGCCGATCGGGCCTGAGCTGAAGAAATTCAGTTGCGGCGTAAGCAGTCCCACCCCGCCTCCGAACCCGTTGAGAATCACGTCGGCCATCACGATGGGCGCGCTGACCAGTGCCCCGGCGGCGGTGATGAAGTCGCCCGCGCGGGCGGCATCGAAGACGGTCTGTGCGATGTCGGCAACCCCGTTGATCGTCGAACTGATCGGGCCGATGACCGACATGATCACCGGGAACACGTTCTCCGGCAGTGCAGCGAACACGTTGGCGATGTTCTGCGTGGTGTTCTGCAAGATGGCCAGCGGCGGGCCGATGAGACCGAGCAGCGGAAGCCCTGCGATGAGCAAGGTCGAGTTCAACGTCTGGGCCGCGCCGACGAAGTTGCCGTCAGACAACTGCGAGGCGATCTTCTGCAGATCCATTCCGACTTGCTGGATCAGATCGGGAAGAAGAATCCCGATCTGTTGGGCAGTCGCGACGACGAGATCGAAGTTGGCGAACTGGTTCACCAGCACCTGGTTCAGAATCGGAGCTGGGCTTTCGAGGAACTGTTCGAGCAGCCCCGATCCGCTGGCCAAGGTGTTCCCGAACAGGTCCGACAGCGCGGCCAACGGGTTGGATGCCGAGGTGAGTTGCATCGCCGTGCTGGCGCTCGGCGTTGCTGCGACCTTCAGGTCGGGTACCGGCGGCGCCACCGGACTGACGGCGATCACGCTGGCTCCGACCAACGCCACCCCTGCGGTTACGTAGGGGCGAACGGCTCCCTGCATGGCATCTCCTTTACGTAGACGTCGGCCATGTCAAGAACAAGCTACCGGAGAGTCAGTTAATCGTTAACGGATTGGTAAATTTTGCGCTGAATTTATTTTCTGGCGGTCTGCTTCGAGTGTTGACCCGGGGTCCGTGCCGCCATCTAATATTTGCTACATGGCCCCTGGCGGCCGCCGGGCTGATCAGATCACGGCCAGATGAAGCCGTCTCTGACGTATCGGTGACGCCAACGGGTCCGGCACCGCTGACACGGACGCCGGCAGCACCGACGGTTCCGAGGCGGCTCGGACACCGCGGCCTGCTGACCGTCGAGTGTGGGGTTGCGGCACGGTTCTCCGCGAGGAGCGCGCGTTATGCCCACACTCGGCGGTCGTGTCGTGTGTCGGGCTACTGCGGCGCCTTGATCCAGTCCCCTGCGTCGCCCACGATGCCCACCGGGACGGCACCCGACAGGCTGACGTTGCGCACGCTTGGTCCGGCGGCGACGATCGTGGTGTCCTGCAGGATCGGCAGCACGGTCGCCATGTTCCACAACCGCGGTTCGACGGCGGTGATGACGTCGGCGATGTCTTCCCTACCGTCCAGTGCCGCATCGATTTTCGGCTGGATGCTGTGATCGCAGATGCCGGTGATGTTGCTCGGCGCCTGCACCAGCTCGCCGGGTTCCGGTTCCGGGCTGGGCGCGGCGGTCGTCGCGGTCGGGGTGGTGGCAGGCGGCTCCGGCGGCGGCGCGGTTCTGGTCGGCGCGGTGGGCTCGGCCCCGGTGGGCGGCGGCGTCGGGTTCGCGGGGGTGGTCGCCACCGCTGTGGCCTCGAGCGCGCGGCAGCCATAGCGTGACGCCAGCGCGGTCGCGAGATCGCCGCCGGCCTGGCGCCATCCGATGACGGCGTCGACGCGATTGCTGGTCAGCGCCTCGCCGTACAACACAACCGGATCAAGTGCCGAGACCGACGCCGTGATGCCGACATTGCGCAACTGGTCGGCGGCGGTGTTCGCAACCGCCACTGACGTCGGATCGTTGGCCGCCACGCCGAGCACGAGCGTCAGCGGCACCCCGTCCTTGGTGATGCGGCCGCGGCCGTCGTCGGGGGCAGGCGTGCCGGGGGCCGTCGTGGCGTTCTGGCTCGGCTCGAGTTTGTAACCGGCGTCGAAGAGCAGGTCGAGCGCCGCATCCCGGCTCATCGCCGGCGGCGCGGTGGGCACATAACCGGGATCGGACGGCGAGCGAATCTGCGCCTGTGCAAGCGTCACGGTGTTGTCGTCACCGGCGCCGACGGAGGCGAGCAGGTCGACATCGAGCAGACCCAGAATCGCTTTGCGCACTTGGGTGTCGGCGAGCGCGGGCTGCTGGGCGCGCAGCGTCAGCTGCATGACGCGGGGGGTGACGATGCGGGCCGTGCGCACGTCGGGGATCGCGGACAGCTGCGCGAATGCGGCGGCCCCGCCGTGCACCTGGGCCACCTGGGTGTCGCCGTTGCGGATCGAGTCGGCCAGCGCGGCGGAGTCGCCACCGCGGCGGAACAGGATCTGATCCGGCTTGGCGGGCTGAGCCCAGTAGCGATCGTTGCGGGCCAACAGGATCTCGTCGCGCTGCGGGTCGATGGTCTCGACCCGGAACTGCCCGCCGGTGACGGGCAGCGCCCGCGCCAACCCCGCCGCGAAACCGCCGGGGATGTCCTTGACGATGTGGGCGGGCAGGATGTCGTTGAACAACTCGCGCCATGCCGGATACGGCTGCGAGAAGGTCACCACCGCGGTCTTGCCGCCCTCCACCGACTGGACGCCGGTGATCAGGTCATAGCCCGCGGGGTCGACCACCCCGGGCTGGCTGACCATCTGTCGCCACAGATACCAGTAGTCGTCGGCGGCGATGGGCGCATTGTCCGTCCAGGACGCCTCGGGCCGGATCTTGTAGGTGACGGTGAATGGGTCTTCACTGGTGACCTCCGCGGACTCCAGCAGGCTGGTGTCGAGCGCCCATCGCGAACCCGTCGGGCTCTTCGGATCCGGAATCGGGCGGAACGAACTCGGCAGCACCAAGGAACTGATCGCGGCGTTGACCGGCGACTGGTCGGACAGCAGATGCGGGTTGAAACCCGGCCCGATCCAGTCGATGGCCATGATGATCTGGGTCAACCGGGGCGGTGGCGGGGCGGCCACCTCGGTGGTGTCGGTGCTTTGGGGCGCCGGCGGGGGGCTGACGGTACAGGCCGCCACCGCTGTCACCAGCGCAGATATCGCGACAATGACGCGTATGGGTCCCGGCACGGTGTTCAGGGTATCGGCATCCGGCGTTAGGCCCCGTTTTCGGCGAAGTTGCGGCGGCAAAGAGCGGCGAACGGTGAGAAACTTGCTCAGCGACGCTGGGGGGACTCTCGATATGCCGAAGGTTTACGGGGTTAAGGAAAAGGATCAGGTTGTCGATCACATCATCGACATGATCCTCAGCGGTCAGCTGCGCACCGGGGACCGGATCGATCGCACCAGGATCACCAAGGAGCTCGGCCTGAGTCGCATCCCGGTTCAGGAAGCGATTCTGCAGCTCGAGCACGACGGGATTCTGTCCACGCGCTATCACCGGGGCGCCTTCGTGGCCCGGTTCGACGAAGCGACCATTCGCGAACACCACGAGCTGTACGGCATCCTCACCGGCATTGTCGCCGCGCGTGCTGCGACCAACCCGACCCCGCGAATCCTCGCGCACCTCGATTCCTCGCTGCGGACGTTTCGCACGGCAGCGGACTCGCACCAATTCCAGCAGGCGTGTTGGGCCTACCGGACCACGCTCAACGAGGAGTACGCCGGTCCCCGGCTTCAGGCCGCGATCCGCGCGTCGCAGAGCTTCGTGCCCAACAGCTTCTGGAAGTACCCCGACAACCAAGCTGACTTCGGCCCGATCTACGAAGAGGAGATCGCGGCGATCCGCCGAGGCGACCCCGAGGCCGCCCGAGTGTCCTGCGACAAACGTGCTGAGCGGATGGCGAAAATCATGATCGACGAACTGAGCGCCTCGGGCGTGCTCGGCGCATAGCGCCCGGGGGACTGTGACAGCGTTGCCGCCGCGATCCGTCGCGACAAGCCGCCCCCGCCGCATTCAGATCGTCGATTTCTGCGCCGTGGCAGTGCTCGCGCGAGATCAACTGCCACCCTGCAGAACTCGGCGCAACCCTAGGTCCTCTGGCATTTGCGGACCCGACAACGTCTCCCGGAGTTTCAACGCATCGCTGACGCGCCGCGCGGAGTCACCCAGCGCGATCATCTGGTCGCGGGTAAGTGGATCGAGGTAATAGCGCCGGACGAGCGTGGCGTACGTGCGCAGTGCCGGCTGTAGATGCTCGTGGCCCTTCGGGGTGAGCGTGACCATGACGATTCGTCTGTCGTCGCGGCTACGCACCTTGCACACCAGGCCTCGGTCCTCCAAGTGGCCCACTTGCCAGGAAACCCGGCTTGGCGCGAGAACGAGTGTCTCTGCGAGAGCACCCATTCGAGTGCATCGACGCGGGTCCGTACTTATCCGGTGAAGGATGTGCAGATCGGGAATCGTGAGGTCGTGGTTGGCGGTGAGAGCCCGTTCGATCTCCCGATAAAGGAGACTGGCCGCTTCCCGGAATTGCTCCCAACTCCGCAGCACGTCGTCACTCGGATCCATAGCTCCACTGCCGACTACGTGCTCTCGAGTTCCAGCTGCCAACATCGGGTCGTCACTTTCTATGGTCACCAAAGACGCCCGGCCGCAGAACCGGACAAATTCCGTCTGGCGAGATCACATCCGAGCCAACGAGTTCGGTCTATGCAGATTCGGACAGACCGAGACGGCTTACACTGATGGCCCATGGACATGCCGGTGGTTCGCACGCGGATCACACAGATCGAGGATCTACGTGATGCGGTCAACCAGGCGGGACTCACCGCGTACCAGCGGTCGCGCGAATCACCCAGCGGCACTCTGCTACACGCCGGCCACGATGGAATCGCGCTGAGTTCGGGGCACTTCGACAGCCGGGTACAGATCCGTGGGGCATTGTCCCAGGAGAAACTGTCGCTCTGTGTCGGCGTGCGGATTCCGTCGAGTAATCGGCTCTTGTCCCGAGCTATCGACACCGGGATCGTGTCAGCGTTTTGCCCGGGTGACGAGCAGGACGCCTTCCACGACGTCGGCTCTCGTTATGCCGTGCTCTCCCTGAGCGAGGAAACGTTGGAGCGCGAAGCGCAGCGGCATGGACTGACCCTCTCCCCCAATACGTTCCGGCGTACCGGTATTCATCCGCGGTCCCTGGCATCGGCACACCTGAGGCGGATCTCCGTGATCTTGGCGCGCCTGCATCAGGGTGACGGCAAGGCTTGGCTCGGCTCCGCTGCGCTCACCGATATCCTCTTGGCGCTCATCACCCACTTCGCGCAGGGACCCGCACCGTTGACTCTCCCGCCGCTGCGGCAACGCGAAAATCTCGTCGAGCAGACCCGCGTGCACATTGACCAGAATCTCCACCAGCGCCTCGACGTAGAGGACCTCGCGCGCCGCGCGGGTGTCTCCCGACGGACACTGACGAGATCGTTCGAGGAAGTGCTCGGCGAACCGCCCCGGTCGTATATCGCGCGAATGCGCCTACACCGCATCCGATCCGACCTCCTAGCGACCGGACCCGCGGAGGCGACCATCGCCGACGTGTCCAATCGTTGGGGTATCGGCGAACTCGGCCGCATGTCGGGCCGGTACCGAGCCATGTTCGGCGAATTGCCTTCACAGACCCGGGCGCGTGTGCAGATCGAGCACTAGAGGCCGATTCAGCGGTGCCGGCTGATGTCACCCGGCACAGCAATTTCGCCCATGGGCACGAAATGGGGTGTTTAGCATGACGCACCATGCAACCTCTTCAACGTCGCCGTACTGCGAGTGACCTTCCCGGTCTCGACCTCGCCGAGCAGAAGTCGTGGCAGAGCTTCGTGGAGGCCTCCCTGCGACTGAACGCGGCCGTGAGCCGCTGGCTGGCTGACGCGCACGATCTGTCCGCGATGGACCTCCGGGTGCTTAGCGTACTCCTCAAAGCCCCAACCGGGTTCGTCCGAATGGGCGATCTCGCAAAGGAAGTCGGCTTGCTGCCCGGACACCTCACGAAGCGGGTCCAGCGGTTGGAGGAGCGTCGGCTCGTGCGACGCGAAAAGTACCCCCACGACAGACGCGTGGTGATGGCGGCGATCACCGACGAGGGCCGCACGATCGCAGCCAAGGCGGCGATGACCATTGCCCGCGGCGTGCGGGCGGACCTTGGCGGCTCGCTGTCGAGCGCGAAGGTGTCGATCATCGAGAAGAATTGCGGGCGGATCAGCGCCCAGTTCAAGTCGGCCAGATAGCCAATTTAAGCAAATCGCGCGGACGTGCTGTCTGGAAATACCTGGCGAGCGGGTTCGTCCGTGGTGCCCTTCGGATCCGTGTGCGCGGCAATAGCGCGCCAACCAGTTGTTATCCGGGTGAAAGGTCCCACGGCCGCAAGTAAGCAGACCGCTGAAGGAACGTGTTTCAGATCGGCCGTCAATTAGTTTCCACTTGGAGGGTGCGGTCGCTCCGGGCCATTCGCTGAAATTGTCCTAAATACCCTGGTGACCTGGTTGAAATCCGATTTTATGAATTGCTGACATTTGAAATATCGCTTTAACTCCATCCATGATCGCCCATAGTCGATGGAATTCCCGTTTCTCTCGATTACTTTCAGCGCTGGTCAGAACCGTAGGCGCTTCAGCAAAGAATCACGCCACCCAGGGTCTGGCTGGTCGGCGGTCGCAAGCATCGCTGACATCCACACCACTGAGGAGAAGGAGACCCAGTTGCAACTCGCACTGCGGCCTTACGTGACCACCGGCGTGGCACTCGTCGGCGCCAGCGTCATCGCCGCCACGCCGATCGCCCCCGCACCCACGCAGACATACACACAAGTCCACAGCCAAGCGGTACAACTGACGGCCGCCTCCAGCTTCGTCGATCCCGTAACCCGATGGATACAGGTCTTCGAGGCCACCGCGACAAACCTCACCGAGCTCCGAAACTACATATTCGCTCATCCAGAGCGGTCGGTCCTTGGACTACTGGAACTGTTGCAAGCCAAGATCAATGGCTACGGGAACGCCTTGTTCGGCCAACTTCCGCAGGTTGCCGAGAGCCTCGGACGCTGGGCCACCAAGACACTGCTACCCGGAATGCAGACGGCTTTCCAGCAGCTGGTGACGGGGCAGCCTGAGGCTGCTTCGAAAACCTTCCGAAACACCGTGATGTCTTTGATATCGATCAGTTCGCCACTGTTTGGGCTGATGGGTTTTGTCACGGTGCCAACCATGATCATGCAGGACATCGTGGACATAACCCGGTCGTTCACCGCACCGATACAACTGCTCAGTTGGGTCAGCCCCATCATGAATCTGGTGTGGTCCCCAATACTTTCGCTTGGCACCAGTGCGCAGAGGGTCATCGACGCCGTCGAAGCCGGTGATCTGCTCGGCGCCGTGGGTGCCGTGCTGAACGCACCCGCCGATGCCGTCGACCACTTCCTGAACTCGCCTGGTGGATTGGTCGAGTTTCGGACTGTCGGCTCGTCGGGCATCCTCACCGCCGGAGGCCTACTCACTGCGCTTCTGATCAAGATTCCACAGGCAATCCAGGTCAATCTCGATCCGCCACTGCCAGTCACGGCAGCCGCGGCTGACACCAGCGTCGCCACCGGAACGATGGTCTCACTGGAGACCAGCACACCCGGCGTCGAAGGCACGGAACCGGCCGCTGCCTCACAACCGGCGGGTCCCTTCGCGGAGGAAACGCCGGACAACCCGGAAAGTCCGGCGGCGCCGGTCGACGAGACCGAGATGACCGAAGAACCGGCCGAGGACATCGATGACGCCGAGTTGGCCGAAGTACCGGCCGAGGAGATCGATGAAGCCGAAGAGCCCAACGGCGCAACCGATCTCAGCGACGGCAATAAGGTCGAGCCTGGCGAGTCGGGCGTCGAATCAACCCCCGACGACGAGTCGGAAAGCTCAGCCGATGGGGTGGCCGGTGATGACAGCGACACCGCCGGCGCAAGCGACACCACCGGCAGCGACTCAGACGGCGGCGACGCCGGCGGCACGAGCGATGGCTCTGACGGCGGCAGCGAAAGCTGATCTGACGCAACTCCATTGGTGAAGTGCGATCGGCCCCCTCCTACCCCTTGGGGAGGGGGCCGATTTGTAGCCGAACCACCGACTTAGGAAATGATGTGAAAACCGACGCCGGGACTATCCCCGAGCTTTGGCGCGGGCCTTGGCACGCAGCCGCTGAGCCGCGTTCAGCTCGACCTTGCGAACCCGCACTACTTCCGGTGTCACCTCGACACATTCGTCGGGGCCACAGAACTCCATCGCCTTCTCGAGATCCAATCGGATCGGTTTGGCGAGCGTTTCGATCACGTCCGCCGTCGAGGAGCGCATGTTCGTCAGCTTCTTTTCCCGGGTGACGTTGATGTCGAGATCCTCTGCGCGCGGGTTGATTCCGACGACCTGGCCTTCGTAGGTGTCCTCACCCGGCTCGACGAAGAACTGCCCGCGGTCGGACAACTGAATCAACGCGAACGGGGTGATCGACCCGGAGCGGTCGCTGACCAGAGAGCCGGTGTGGCGGGCGCGGATCTCGCCCGCCCACGGCCGGTAGCCGTCGAACACGGCATTGGCGATCCCGGTGCCCCGCGTCTCGGTGAGAAAGTCGGTACGGAACCCGATCAGCCCCCGGCTGGGCACGATGAAGTCCATCCGCACCCAGCCCGCGGCGTGGTTGGCCATCTCCTCCATCCGGCCCTTGCGCGCGGCCATCAGCTGGGTGATGGCACCGACGAACTCCTCTGGGCAGTCGATGGTCAACGCCTCGAACGGCTCGTGCAGCTTGCCGTCGATCGTCTTGGTGACGACCTGGGGCTTGCCGACGGTCAGCTCGAATCCTTCCCGGCGCATCTGTTCGACCAGCACGGCCAGCGCCAGCTCGCCGCGGCCCTGCACCTCCCAGGCGTCGGGCCTGCCGATGTCGACGACGCGGATCGAGACGTTGCCGACCAGCTCCTGATCCAGCCGGTTGCGAACCATGCGGGCAGTCAGCTTGTGCCCGGACACCTTGCCCGCCAACGGCGATGTGTTGGTGCCGATCGTCACCGAGATCGCCGGCTCGTCGACGGTGATGCGCGGCAACGCGTGCGCATGCTCGGGGTCCGCGAGCGTGTCTCCGATCATGATCTCGGGCAGCCCGGCCACCGCGACGATGTCTCCGGCGACGGCCTCATCCGTGGGACTGCGTTCAACCCCGACGGTGGCGAGCAACTCGGTGATCTTCGCGTTCGTGATGACCGGCGCGCCGTCGACCTGACGCATCCACGCCACGGTCTGGCCCTTGCGCAACCTGCCGTTGTGGATGCGGATCAGCGCCAGACGACCGAGGAACGCCGACGCGTCGAGGTTGGTGACGAGCGCCTGCAACGGCGCGTCGGAATCCCCGCTCGGCGGCGGAATGTGTTCCAGCAGAACGTCAAACAGCGGGTCGAGGTTATCCCCTTCGGGAACCTGGCCGTCGGCCGGCGGCACGGTGGAGGCCACCCCGGCGCGACCCGAGGCGTACAGCGTCGGCAGGCCCAACGCGTGCTCTGCGGCCTTCTGCGCGTCGTCATCGAGGTCGGAGGCGACGTCGAGAAGCAGATCGTGGCTGGCGTTGACCACCTCGGTGATGCGCGCGTCGGGCCGGTCGGTCTTGTTGACCACCAGGATGACCGGAAGGTGGGCGCCCAGCGCCTTGCGCAGCACGAACCGCGTCTGCGGCAGCGGCCCCTCGGACGCGTCGACCAGCAGCACCACGCCGTCGACCATGGCAAGCCCCCGCTCGACCTCGCCGCCGAAATCGGCGTGTCCCGGCGTGTCGATGACGTTGATGACGGTCACGGTGCCGTCGGCGTGGTGGCGGTGCACGGCGGTGTTCTTGGCCAGGATCGTGATGCCCTTTTCCCGCTCCAGATCGCCGGAGTCCATGATCCGCTCGGTGGAGTCGTCGCCCCGATGCGTTAATGCCCCCGACTGCCGCAGCATCGCGTCGACCAGAGTTGTCTTGCCATGGTCGACGTGTGCCACGATGGCGACGTTCCGAAACTTCACATCGAACATTGTCGCAGCGCAAACCGCCCATCGCGAAAATGAGAGAGCCAGCTCACTTTGAAGGCCAGCAAGATCGCCGACCTCAAACCGAAGAAGAAGTGCTGCAACAGCAACCCGCGATGCAAGCGCTGCCCGGTGGTGGTCGCGAAGGTGCGCAAGGCCGAGCGACACGGCGTGCGGGGTAAGGACCTGGTCAAGGTGTTCAAGCGCGCCCGGCGACGGTGACTCGGGCCGCCCTCAGCTCAATGCCTCACGCAGTTCCGCGAGCCACGCCCGGTCGGCCGGCACCCAGGCGAGCTCGTCGAGTTCGTCGACGCCGACCCAGCGCAGCGCGCGATGGTCGTTGGGATGCAATATGCCGCCGGTCTGCGTGACGCGGTAGGCCCGCAGCGTCGTGGTCGCGTTGAGCGCGACGTCTGCACCGAGGCGGGCACCCACCGTCACCTCGACGCCGAGTTCCTCGCGCAGTTCGCGCGCCAGCGCCGTCTCGTCGGTCTCCCCGGCGACGACCTTGCCGCCGGGCAGCTCCCACAATCCGGCCAGCTCCGGAGGCCGCGCGCGCTGGGCCACCAGCAGCGACGGCCCGGAGATCAGCGCACCCGCCACGACGATCTGGTCTGCCATCGCCCGTGACGGTATACGGTCGAAACCATGGCTGTGTTAACGGACGAACAAGTGGACGCCGCACTGCCCGACCTCCCCGGCTGGAAACGAGCCGGCGGCGCGCTGCGTCGCTCGATCAAGTTCCCCGCGTTCCTCGACGGCATCGACGCGGTTCGCCGCGTCGGCGAGAAGGCCGAGGAGAAGGACCATCATCCTGACATTGACATCCGTTGGCGGACAGTGACTTTCGCGTTGGTCACACATTCCGAGGGCGGCATCACCGACAAGGACATCGAGATGGCCCGCGAGATCAACGCAATCGTCGGCTAGCAGCTATCCACGCCAGCGTCGCCACTGTCGCGACGATGTAAACCAAGCCTGCCCAGGCCAGATACCAGGGGCGGGGGATGACCCAGATCGTCGGCTGGGCGAAGCTCAGCAGCCACGGCACCCCGACCAGGGTCAACACCAGCCAACCGGCGCCCAGGATCCGCGCGCCCAGCCGCGCTGCCAGCGGGCCGTGCAGCAGCCAGATCATCAGCGGGATCAACCACACCCAGTGGTGGGTCCACGAAATCGGGGACAGCAGCAGGCCGAACAGCTGCACGACGAGGATCGCGCCCAGCCGGTCGTCGGCGCCGCCGATCGCCCGCCACGCCAACAGCGCCAGCACCGCGGTCACCGCGATCGCGATCAGGACCGCAGGACCGTAACCCGCGTCGTGACCGATGATCCGCGAGATCCCGCCGCGCCAGGATTGGTTGAACGACGTCCCGATCGGGCCGACACGATCGGCGTCGCCGAGCAGTTCGGTGAAGTAGTACCGCGTCGGCCCGCCGATCACCAGCGCCGAAATCCCCACGGTGGCAAAGAAGACGACGGCAGAGAACACCACGGCGGCCCACCGTCGCGCACCGACGAAGTACAGCCCGGAGATCGCCGGCGTCAGTTTCATCCCGGCTGCCAGGCCGACCAACAACCCGGACAGCCACCACCGCGTGCTGTAGACCGCATACAGCACCGCGAGCACCAGCAGCACATTGATCTGTCCGTAGTCGAAGGTGCTGCGCAGCGGTTCGGTCCAGATGCCGACGGCCGTCCAGAGCATGGCGGTGCGCCGTCCGCCGGATCCCAACAGCCGCTGGCTGATTCGCACCACCCCGTACAGCGCGGCGATGGTCCCGAGCTGCCACACGAACGCGACGACCTCGAACGGCAGCAGATGCAACGGATAGAACACCACCGCGGCGAACGGCGGATAGGTGAACGGCAGCGGAAAATCCGGCGTCTCCTCGGCGTAGACGTAGTCGTAGAGCGCGCCGGGACCGTCGAGCGTTCCGGCACCCCCCACATACACGTGCAGGTCGACGAAGTTCGCGCCGTTGGGCACCAGGTAGGTCCACGCCAGGCGCGCGGCGATGCTGAGCAGAAGCAGAACCGGCGCCGCGGCGGCCACTCGGGCAGCGATTCGCGACGCCGTCGCTGGTGGAGCGTTTGCAGCGTTTCTTATGTCGATCCGTCCGACTTTATCCAGCACCGGCCGGTGGTCACCAAAACCATTCGCAACCGTAACGGTTGAATAAACGCCCCACGTGTCACACAAGGCTCACTAGTAACAGGCCTAGCTTCGGGCGGAGGCGTGCCTACAACGGATTGGATAAACCATGCACAAGATCGCAAAACTGTTCGCGACCTCGACGATCACCGCTGCGGGAGCGGCCGCTGCCGCGCTCGCGCTGAGCGCCACCGCCGGAGCCCAACCCGCGGCCCCCGCTCCCGCGCCGACCGTACCCGGTCTGCCGTTCATTCAGCAGCTCGCGAGCAACCCGGCCGCCGCGTCGCAGATCATGCAGGGCGTCACCTCCCTGCTCGGTAACGCGCAGGCCCCGGCCGCGACGGCGACCGCACCGACAGCCACCACGCCGTCGGCGACGGCTTCGGTCACCTTGCCGCAGCCGCCGTCGAACCTGCCCGGTATGCCGGCCGCACCCACCGCGGTCCCACCGACGGCCTCGGCGATCCCGCCGCAGGATCTGCTGACCACCATCCCCACCAGCCTCGCCTCGCTGCTGCCGGAGGGAACGCCGTTGGTGGGTCTGCTGCCTGCGCCCGGTTCCGCAACGGCACCGGCGGCCGTGCCGACCGCACCGGTTGCTCCGGCACCCGCGGCGGCTGCTCCCGCCCCGGGCGCGAGCCTTCCGCCGATGTTCACCCCGCTCTCGGCGCTGCCCTGACGGCGGCGGCGGCGACGGTAACTCACGACGACCCGACCACGACCACCACCGTTTGGGGGAACCATGTCATCCAGGACGAAGTTCGTTACCGTCGCCGCCGCGCTCGGCTCGTCGGCCACACTGCTGTTCGGCAGCATGACCGGTATAGCCAACGCCCAACCCGCACCGCCGACGCCGATCGACGGGTTGCAGGCCCCCGGACTGTCGGCGGTGCAGAGTATCGGCCCGGCCATTCAGCAGGCTGCCGCCGATCCGACCAACGCCGCGTCGACGTTGATGGCCGCGGCGGCGGTGTTCGCGGGTGACGCCGTGGTGCCCCCTGATTCACGGAAAGTCGCGACGGCGGTCAACGAGTTCGTCGCGCATGTTCCGGCTCCCGGCGCGGTGCCGGGCACCCAGGCGCATCTGCCCGCCGGGATCAACCCCGCCCATGCGGTGGGGCCGGCGCCGGAGGCAGCCGCGCTGGTCGCTCCGGCCCCGGCGCCGGAGGCGGCCGAGTTGGCCGCCGCCGCACCCGCGCCCGCGG
>NZ_ATDN01000016.1 GCF_004014805.1 Mycolicibacterium elephantis DSM 44368 | reverse complement strand
TGATACTGCCCCACACGGGCGGAAAAGTAGGACACCGCCGAACACAAATTAAGCCCTGTGCCCCCCAATTCAATTGGGGGGCACAGGCATTTGTGTACCTCGGTGAAATGTCCGGTTCGTAGATGATGCGCCCTGCGGGCCGCATCCAACGAACTCTTGCACGAGAACAACTTTCAACTGCCAGAGCTGCGCCACCGCCCAAGAGGTGGACACGCACCGTTACCCGAAGAGCGTGGGCTGCGCCGATGCGTGCGATCGCTCGAGTCCGAGCAGCATCATCTTCCGATCCAGGCCGCCGCCATAACCGGTGAGGCTGCCGTTCGCCCCGATCACCCGGTGACACGGCACGATGATGCCAATCGGGTTGTGGCCGTTGGCCAATCCCACCGCACGAAAGGCGCCGGGCGATCCGATCTGGCGGGCGATCTCCCCGTATGAGCGCGTCTCGCCGTACGGGATCGTCAACAGCGCCTCCCAAACTCGGCGCTGGAACGCCGTACCGACCAGGTCGAGCTGCAGATCGAAATCCCTGCGCTCACCCGCGAAGTAGGCCTCGAGCTGCTCGACAGCCTCGGGAAACGCGGTGTCGTCGGGCTCCCAATTCTCGCGACTCGGCTCGTAGGTTTGGTCCACCATCCGCAGATGCATCAGGCGGCCATTCTTGCCGGCCAACGTCAGCGGGCCCACGGGGCTGCCGACGCTACGAAACTGCAGGGTTTCCATCACTTTTCTCCTTCGGCGGCCATTCGTTGACCGCGTGCTCGAGGGCCGTCCAGAGGTGCTGCGTGGCATAGGAACGCCAGGGCCGCCAGCGCGTACTGCGTTCGGTAAGTGCCCGTTGATTGCACGGTAACCCCACTTGTTCGGCGGCGAGTCGCACGCCCAGATCACTGACCGGAAACGCGTCGGGGTCGCCGAGTCCGCGCATCGCGATCAGCTCCGCGGTCCAGTCACCGATGCCGGGCACGGCGCGCAACTGCTCACGAGCGTCGTTCCAGTCGGTTCCGGCGTCCAGCACCACCTCTCTGGCGGCGATCCCGCGGATCAGCGCAATCAGCGACCGTTGCCGCGCTTTCGGGAAGGCGAGGTGGGCGGGGTCGATGTCGGCAAGCTGCTCGATCGCTGGGAACACGTGGGTCAACGCACCGTCGGTGTCGGTGACAGGCTGACCGTAGGCGGAAACCAGTCGAGCCGCGTGGGTACGGGCGGCCTTGACGGACACCTGTTGTCCCAGCACCACCCGCAGCGCCAGTTCCTGCTCGTCGACGGTGCGGGGGATCCGCTGTCCGGGCGCTTTGGCGACCAGCACGCTCAGCTCAGGGTCGGCGCTCAGCGCGTCGACGATCGCCTCGGGATCGGCGTCCAGGTCCAACAACCGGCGGCACCGGGCGATCGCAGTGGCGAGATCACGGAAGTCATCCAGGGTCACCCGGCACTGCACATGATCGGGTTGCGGTGTGAGGCTGACGATTCCGTTACCGTTGGGCAGCCGCAGCGTTCGCCGGTAGGCGCCGTCACGCACTTCTTCGACACCGGGGACCGCGCTGGCGGCCAGATGCCCGAACAAGCCCTCATAAGCGAACGGGGTGCGCACGGCCAACCGCAACGAGAGCGCCCCGGTACCGCCGTCGCCTCCGCCGAACCGCGCCCGTGCGCGCCGACGCAACGCGGTCGGCGTCATGTCGCAGACGCTGCGCACGGTGTCGTTGAACTGGCGGATGCTGGAGAAGCCGGCGGCGAACGCGACGTCGCTGAAGGGCAGTTCGGTGGTCTCGATCAGGATCCGCGCGGTCTGGGTGCGCTGGGCCCTGGCCAGCGCCAACGGGTTGGCACCCACCTCGGCCTGCAGCAGCCTTTCCAGCTGTCGGGTGGTGTAGCCCAGGCGGCTGGCCAGGCCGGTGACCCCGTCGCGATCGACGGTGCCGTCGGCGATCAACCGCATGGCGCGGGCAACCACGTCACCGCGCACATTCCATTCCGGTGAGCCCGGCGATGCGTCGGGCCGGCAGCGTTTGCACGGGCGGAAGCCGGCTTTCTGTGCGGCGGCCGCGGTCGGATAGAACCGCATGTTGCGCGCGTAGGGAGGCCGGACGGGGCAGCTCGGCCGGCAATAGATTTTGGTGGTCAGCACGGCGGTGACGAACCAGCCGTCGAACCGGGCGTCCTTGGACAGCACGGCCCGGTAGCAGCGGTCGAAATCGTCGTACACGCCCTCCACAATTACACGCCACCACCGACATGACTAGCGGAAAATCGACATCGCCGTGGGAAGGTGCGCCGCCGTGGTGGTCGGCGCCCCGATGGCGCGGGTGGGGCGTTGGTACGCGTCAGCATGAAACGGTGACGTAGACCGTGCGGTAGCGGACCCGCTCTACCGAACCGGCATCACCGACCGGGTCACGCTCCGTAATATCCTGTCCGGCAGTCACACTCGTCACCGTGCACTGCGACAGCGGCGCCGCGCCCACCCGCCGACGTTGGCGCACACCGTCTGGCCGTTGACCCTCGACCGGCTGGCTCGATGAGAGGTTGGCTTAGAGTCAAGCGGTGACGATCAGCTACGACGACGTCCTGCGCGAACAGATTCGGGAACGGTTGGCCGCGCACGGCCGCCGCACCGTCGCCGACCCCGACAAACGCCACGCCGCGGTCGCGGTGGTGCTTGTCGACTCCGCGCTCGGCGAGGACCGGGTAGACCCAGCACCCGTCGACGACTGGATCGGCGGACGACCGATGCCGGAGGCCGGGCTCGACGGCCGCATGGTCGATGTATCCGGTGGTGCGGCGTTTCTGCTGTGCCGTAGGGCGTCTCGGCTGTCTTCGCACGCCGCCCAGTGGGCGCTGCCAGGAGGTCGCTTGGACCCGGGCGAAACAGTCGTGGAAGCCGCCTTGCGGGAACTGGACGAAGAGGTCGGCGTGCGGCTGTCGGATTCGACTGTGCTCGGCGTTCTCGACGACTACCCGACGCGGTCGGGCTACATCATCACCCCCGTGGTCATCTGGGGCGGGGGACGGCTGGACCTGCGTCCGGCCCCCGATGAGGTGGTCGCCGTCTACCGCGTCGGGCTGCATCAGCTTCAGCGCGACGACTCCCCGCGGTTCATCAGCATTCCGGAGAGTCCTCGCCCCGTCGTGCAGATCCCCCTCGGCAACGATCTGATCCACGCACCCACCGGCGCGGTGCTCTTGCAGCTGCGGTGGCTCTGCCTGGAGGGCCGCAGCGACCCGGTCGACACGCTCGAACAACCCGTGTTCGCCTGGTCCTGACCGAGCCGGGGCCATCGCCGCCGAGTCTCGAGATCCTAACGATCTCGTCAATTTCGGACGTCGGCGCTCGCGCCGCGAGCCGGCCTCGTGGTCTGGTGGAAACGATGTCAACACAGGGGCCGTCCGCATTTCGCTTGCTCGTCGCCGCGCTGGCGGGTGCCGCGCTGCTCGCCGTCGGGATAGGGGTCGCAACAGGCGCACCGCCCTCCGACGGTCGCGGCTACATCGACTCCACCGCGCGCTGCGTCGCGCCGAGCACCGCGGTGGTCTTCGGCAGCACCGCGAGCTCGCGGGTGGCGATCTGCGAATCTGCCGATGGCAAGTACGAGTACCGCGGTGTGCGGGTGCGCGACGGCGCCAGGTTGGTCGTGCCGGCCACCCCCGCCGATGACGGCGGGTTCACCGCGGACAACAACGGCATCACCTACACGGTGACGGCAGACGCCCTGACCATCACCTCGGGCTCCCGTGTGATCCGTGAAGAGGCGATGGTGGACTTCCACGGTTCAGCGCCGTCGGGCAACCCGGGCGCTTCCCCGCCCGCGGCGACCCCGACCTCCACGACGCCGCTGCCGCCGCCGTTACCGGCCGAGGTGGGCGGCGACAGCGACAGCTAAGCCGATCTAAGACAGGTCTATTCGCGTATCTCGCCGCGAAGGTAATGGTCGCGGCAGGCTCGGCGTGCCAGCTTGCCGCTGGTGGTCCGCGGGATCGAGCCGGCAGGTACGAAACGGATGTCGGCGACCGAAAGGCCGTGCACATCGGCGACCGCCGCGCGGATCGCCGCGATCGCCGGCGCCGGGTCAGCCCGTCGGGTGCCCGAAGCGCGTTCGGCGATGATCACCACATCGTCGACGTCGGCGGTGAACGCCGCCACGTATCCGCGGCGCACCATCGCCGACGCCTCAGCGACCGTGTTCTCGATGTCGTGCGGATAGTGCTGGCGACCGTCAACGACCACCACATCGGCGCGGCGGCCGGTGACATAAAGCTCACCGTCCAGATAAGTTCCGAGATCGCCGGTGCGCATCCATGCCGCATCGGCGGGTGCGCCGTGGGCGTGGCTGCCCTGGTCCAGTCGCGACTGCAGTGTGGCGCCGAACGTCAGGCGGGACTGCTCGGGCCGGGCCCAGTACTGTCGCGCGACGTTGTCGCCGTGCAGCCAGATCTCCCCGACCCGGGCGTCGGACTGTTCGGCGTGGGTTTCGGGGTCGACGATCACCGCCCACTGGCTGCGTGCGACCTGCCCGCACGACACCTGTGCCAGCGCGGTTTTCGCATCGGCGGCCACCGGTACCGCGCGTCCCTCGGCGAGCTGCGCGCGATCGAGGTGCACGACGGTGGGGGCGGCGTCGGGCGCGATGGTCGACACGAACAGGGTCGCCTCGGCGATGCCGTAGGAGGGTTTGATCGCCGTGTCGGGCAGCCCATATGGAGCAAACGCCGCGGCGAATGTCGAGATCGCGTCCACGTCGACCGGTTCGGAGCCCACGATCATCACGACGTTGCGCAGGTCGATGTCCTCGCCCGCAACGGGCAGGCCGCGTTGGGCGGTGTACTCGTAGGCGAAGTTGGGGGCGGCGGTGACCACCCGGCCCCGACGGGATTCGTCGGAGAGCGCGTGGATCCAGCGCTCGGGTCGACGCAGAAAGGCCGTGGGCGACAACAGCGTCGAATGACCGCCATACACCGCGGGAAAGCCGATCATCGACAACCCCATGTCGTGGTAGAGCGGCAGCCAGCTGACCCCGTGGGTGTTTCGGTCCAGCAGGTCGATGGACAGGATCATCTGGATCAGATTGGTGCCGACGGCGCGGTGCGTGATCTCCACGCCGACCGGGGCTCGTGTCGATCCCGAGGTGTACTGCAGGTGCGACACATCGTCGACATCCAGATCAACCGGCGTGAACGCCTCACTGGCCGAATCCGGGATCTCGTCGACCACGATGAGCTCGGGTCGGGGCTGGAACGCGTGCTGGGCCAGGAACGCCTCGACGGCGTCGGCGACGGCGCGCGTCGTGAGGATCACCGCCGGGCGGGCGTCGCTCAGGGCGGTGTCCAGGCGTTCGGCGTGACCTTGAAGTTCGGGGGCGAACAACGGCACCGCGACCATGCCCGCCTTCACCGCGCCGTAGAACCCGGCGACGTAGTCCAGGCCCTGCGGCGCCAGGATCGCGACCCGATCGCCCAACGACGCGACGCGTTGCACCGCCGCGCCGATCGCCCTGATGCGAAGCCCCAGCTCGATCCACGTCAGCTCGACGGCTCGACCGTCCGCCGATCCGGTGTAGTCGAGGTATCGGTAGGCCACCGTGTCGCCGAGGTGGGCGATATTGCGGTCGATGAGCGAAACCAGCGTCACCCCGGGCGGCAGAACGACGTTGCCCTCGGCGTCGAGGCAGTCCTCGATCTTCAGCAGACCCCTATGGTCGATAGATGTGGCCACGACCCCGAGTGTAATTAACGTGACGCGCAGTATCACGTATCTACACCCGGTTGTGACGCACAGTTGTCGAGAAGTGAGGAAACCATGACGTCACCCACGCCGCTGGTGCCGCCGTTCACCCGCGAGACCGCCACCGCGAAGGTGCGCGTCGCCGAGGATCTCTGGAATACCAGAGACCCGGAACGCGTCGCGAGGGGCTACACGCCCGACAGCTGGTGGCGCAACCGGTCCACCTTCGTGCAGGGACGCTCTCAGATCGTCGAATTTCTCACCGCGAAGTGGGCCAGCGAACTCGAGTACCGGCTCATCAAGGAGCTCTGGGCGTTCGGTGACGATCGCCTTGCCGTCAGATTCGCATACGAATATCACGACGACACGGGCCAGTGGTTTCGCGCCTACGGCAACGAGAACTGGGAGTTCGACGCCGGCGGACTGATGAAGACCCGTCACGCCAGCATCAACGACGTCGCCATCACCGAGGCCGATCGCCTTTTCCATTGGGACCGAAGCGGTCCGCGGCCGACCGACCATCCGGGCCTCACCGAGCTGGGGCTGTGAGCGCAGCGGTCGTGGCGGAACCGGCCTGCCGATAGGATCTCGTCATGGCTCAACTGGTGCAGGAGTACCTGGACCAGATCCGTGCCGAACATCTCGCCAACACCGACGGCGCGCTGGCCGACTACATCCCGGAATTGGCCCGCGTCGATCCCAATGCGCTGGGGCTGTCATTATGTCTGGCCGACGGATTCGTCTATGAATGTGGCGATTCGGCAATCGAATTCACGATCCAGTCGGTGTCGAAACCGTTCACATATGCACTCGCCCTCGACCGCATCGGCCAGCAGGCGGTGGATGCGAGGATCGGCGTCGAACCCTCGGGCGAGGCGTTCAACGAGATCAGCGTCGACGAGACCACCAAGACACCGAAGAACCCGATGATCAACGCCGGTGCCATCGCCGCGGTTTCGCTGATCCCGGGCAACAGCGCCGATGACCGGTTCAACCAGATCCTCGAGTTCTATTCGGCGTTCGCGGGGCGGCCCCTGTCGGTCGATCTCGACGTGTACGCCTCGGAGAAGGCCACCGGTAGCCGCAACCGCGCGATCGCCTACATGTTGCAGAGTTTCGGCGTGCTCGACGGCGATCCCGACGAGATTCTCGACGTCTATTTCCGCCAGTGCTCGATCAACGTCACGAGCACCGATCTGGCCAGGATGGCCACGACGCTCGCCCGTGGAGGGGTCGAACCCCGGTCCGGGCGGCGCTTGACCAGCGCCGCGGTGGTCCAGCGCACGTTGAGCGTGATGGTCACCTGCGGGATGTACGACGCCGCGGGGGACTGGGTAAGCGCGGTGGGCATGCCCGCGAAAAGCGGTGTCGGCGGCGGCGTCACCGCCGCGTTGCCCGGACAACTCGGGATCGGCGTCTACTCACCGCTTCTGGATGCCAAAGGCCACAGTGTCCGCGGTGTAGAGGTATGCCGCAGCCTGTCGGCCAACCTCGGGTTGCATTTCATGTCGGTCACCCGCGAATCCCGCTCGACCGTCCGGGCGTCCTATGACGCCCGTCCCGGTGTTCGGGTCTACGAACTGCACGGTGATCTGTTGTTCGCCGGGGCCGAGCAGGTGCTGCGCAACATCGAGCGGGAATACGACGAGTTCGACGTGGCCATCCTCGAGGTCTCGCGCGTCGACGACATCGACGCGACCGCCCGCCGCATGCTCGCCGGTATGCGTGAGTTCCTCACGGCGGCAGGCAAAAAGGGCTTTGTGGTCGATCCTGACGACACGCTGCGGTTGGCCGGTGTCCCGGACTCCCGGGCCACCGTCTTCACCACACTCGATGATGCGCTGAGCGCTGCCCCAGCCCGGAGAGCGTCAGACGGGTAACGCCAAGCGGGTGGGCTCGTCAAGGCCCCGCAGCGTCACCGTATCCCCGAAGGTCCAATGCGCACGTTCGCTTTCGGATGCGTTCAGCACCGTGGTCGACGAGGCCAGAACGTGGCAGGGCTGGGTCTTGGCCAGCTCGCAGAGCCGAGCCGCCTCGTTGACGGGTTCTCCGATCACGGTGTACTCGAACCGTTCTCGCGCACCGACGTTCCCGGCGACCGCGACGCCCGACGCGATGCCGACGCCCGCCTCGACCTCGGGTGTCTCCTCACGGATCCGCCGCACGATGGCGCGCCCGGCGGCCAGCGCGGCGTCCTCGGGAGACGGCAGGTCGTTGGGTGCACCGAAGACGGCCAACGCGCCGTCGCCCTCGAACTTGTTGACGAAACCCTGATGGCGGTCGACCTCTTCGACGACGACGGCGAAGAACCGATTCAACAGATCGACGACCTCGGTTGCCCGCAACCTCGTCACCAAGTTCGAAGAGCCGATGATGTCGACGAAGATTACCGCGACGTGCCGTTCTTCGCCGCCGAGCTTGGTGTGCTGTTTCTCGGCGGCGGCGGCGACGTCGCGGCCGACATGGCGGCCGAACAGGTCGCGCAACCGCTCCCGTTCCCGCAGCCCGCGCACCATTCTGTTGAATCCGCGCTGCAACTCGCCAAGCTCGGTGCCGTCGAAAACCACCAGCTCGCAACTCAAGTCGCCTTCTTCGACGCGCCTCAGCGCGGTGCGCACCACCCGCAACGGGGTTGCGAACAGCCAGGACAGCAGCCACATCAGCAGGAAACCGAAGCTCAGCGCGAGCAGTGCGATGATCATCACGGCGATGGCGAGCTGGGTCTGCGTCAGGTTGCGCAACCACACCGAGAACAGCGCGGTGATCACGATGCCGATCATCGGCACGCCCGAGCTGAGCAGCCACACCGTCATCGTGCGGCCCATGATGCCGCCGGTCAGTCGGCGCGGTGGCGGGGCGTACTCCAGCGCCTGCGCGGCCACGGGCCGCAGCGCGAACTCCGTCGTGAGATAACCGGCGGTGGCGACGATGACACCCGGGAACGCCAACGAGAACAAGAACCGGGGGATGAAGATCGTGTCGATCATCCCGTAGAGCGTCGTGAACAGCGCCGTTCCCACACCCCACAAGGCCAGCAGCGCCAAGGCCACCCGCCACGGAGCCGTGAACGTGTTGCGGTGATCCGCCGCAGTGGGCCGGCGTAGTTCGATGGCCCAGCGCAACGCGTTGACCGTGCGTTTGGTGATCCAGAAGACGCCGACCACCAACGCTGCGCCGATGTAGGCGGGCACAACGCCGAAAGGCAGCCAGGCGGGCACGTCGCTGATCGCGCTTGGCACCGGGAACGCCACCACCACCAACAGCAACGAGACCGCGATGCCGAGAAGGTTCCACGCCAACACGAGAACGGTCAGGATGATCTGGATTCGCACCCGACGCCGGGCCTGGCTCTCGGAGGCCTTGCCGAGCAGCCACGAGCCGTACTCGTGGCCCTCGGGTAGCCGCCCGCTCTGCCGGGTGAGGGTCTCGGCGATGCGGCCCAGGCGGCGCGCAAGACTGCTCTTCTTGGCGTTCATCTCGGCCTAGCCTAAATTGCCCGGGCCGCCCCCTAATGTGGTTCGGGTGCGTCTCGTCATCGCCCAGTGCACTGTGGACTACGTCGGAAGGCTAACGGCCCATTTGCCGTCGGCGCGCCGCCTGCTGCTGATCAAGGCCGATGGCTCGGTCAGTGTGCACGCCGACGACCGGGCCTACAAGCCGCTGAACTGGATGAGCCCGCCCTGCCGGCTGACCGAGCACCTCGACGGCCCCGCGCCGGTCTGGGTGGTGGAGAACAAGACGGGCGAGCAGCTGCGAATCACGGTGGAGGAGATCGAGCACGATTCCAGCCACGAACTCGGCGTCGACCCGGGGCTGGTCAAAGACGGCGTGGAGGCCCATCTGCAGGAGTTGCTGGCCGAGCACGTCGAACTGCTCGGGCCCGGATACACGCTGGTGCGCCGCGAATACATGACCGCGATCGGCCCCGTCGACCTGCTGTGTCGGGACGAGAACGGCCGTGCGGTAGCCGTGGAGATCAAGCGCCGCGGTGAGATCGACGGCGTCGAACAGCTCACCCGATACCTCGAGCTGCTCAACCGTGACACGCTGCTGGCGCCGGTGGCAGGCGTCTTCGCCGCCCAACAGATCAAACCGCAGGCGCGGACCCTGGCGAGCGACCGTGGAATTCGTTGCGTGACGCTGGATTACGACCAGATGCGCGGTATGGACAGCGACGAGTTCCGGCTGTTTTGATGCCTCGGCGTGGCAGGCCCTCCCGACGCAGGCAGTCGTCGACGCCGTTGCCGCCGATGCGCCGAATCGAAATCGGCCCGGACGGCTATGAGTACGAAGTCAGACCGGTCCCGGGCTCGCGTGCCACGAAGACCTACCGGTGTCCGGGCTGTGATCATGAGATCCGCGTCGGCACAGCGCATTTGGTGGTGTTTCCCGCAGCGGGCGGCGAGCAGGCCGTCGACGACCGCCGGCATTGGCACACCCCGTGCTGGACGCACCGGGGTACCCGCGGTCCGACCCGCCGGTGGTCTTAGTGGGTGGAGTCGTCCTCGGCGGGCTCGACCAGCTCGATGAGCACCCCGCCGGCATCCTTGGGATGGATGAAGTTGATCCGTGAATTGGCGGTGCCGCGCCGTGGTGCGTCGTAGATCAGGCGCACCCCGTCGGCGCGCAGGCGCTCCGAAAGCGCGTCGATGTCGCTGGTGCGGTAGGCCAGCTGCTGAATCCCGGGGCCGCGCTTGTCGAGGAACTTCGCGATCGTCGAGGTCTCGTCGAGCGGCGCCATAAGTTGGATCTGGGCGCTGCCGACCGGGGCGCCCCGCACGGCGAGCATGGCTTCACGGACGCCCTGGTCCTCGTTGACCTCCTCGTGCAACACGATCATTCCGAGGTGGTCGTGGTACCACTTGATGGCGGCGGCCAGGTCGGGCACCGCGATGCCGACGTGGTCGATCGCCGTCACCAAGGCGCTCGCGAGGACAGGACGGGCATCAACCTGCTCGGCGGTCATAACGCAACGGTAACGTTTACTAGAACCGTTTGCATATGCGTGATCGGTCACATCGGCGCAGACGATGCCTGGAGGTACTGAAATGACGACGTCGGTAATTGTTGCTGGAGCGCGCACTCCGGTAGGCAAACTCATGGGTTCGCTCAAGGATTTTTCCGGCAGTGACCTCGGTGGCATCGCGATCGCCGGCGCCCTGGAAAAGGCCAAGGTCCCGGCTTCGGCGGTCGAATACGTGATCATGGGCCAGGTGCTCACCGCCGGTGCCGGGCAGATGCCGGCCCGGCAGGCCGCGGTTGCCGGCGGCATCGGCTGGGACGTGCCGTCGCTGACCATCAACAAGATGTGCCTGTCCGGCATCGATGCGATCGCGCTGGCCGACCAGCTGATCCGGGCCGGGGAGTTCGACGTGGTGGTCGCCGGGGGCCAGGAGTCGATGTCGCAGGCGCCGCACATGCTGATGAACAGCCGCTCGGGCTACAAGTACGGCAATTTCACGGTGCTCGATCACATGGCCTACGACGGCCTGCACGACGTGTTCACCGACCAGCCGATGGGCGCGCTCACCGAGCAGCGAAACGAGGTCGACCGGTTCACTCGCGAAGAGCAGGACGAGTTTGCTGCGCGGTCGCACCAGAAGGCCGCCGCGGCATGGAAAGACGGCGTCTTCGCCGACGAGGTCGTGCCGGTGCAGATCCCGCAGCGCAAGGGTGACCCGATCGAGTTCACCGAGGATGAGGGCATCCGCGCCAACACCACCGTGGAGTCGTTGGCGAGCCTGAAACCCGCCTTCCGCAAGGACGGCACCATCACCGCCGGGTCGGCGTCGCAGATCTCCGACGGCGCGGCCGCGGTGGTGGTGATGAACAAGGACAAGGCCGTCGAAATGGGGCTGAGCTGGCTGGTCGAGATCGGCGCACACGGCGTCGTCGCCGGCCCGGATTCCACCCTGCAGTCACAGCCGGCGAACGCCATCAAGAAAGCGATTGCGCGCGAGGGCATCTCGGTCGATCAGCTCGACGTCATCGAGATCAACGAGGCCTTCTCGGCGGTGTCGCTGGCCTCGGCCAAGGAGCTCGGCGTGGAGCTGGACAACGTCAACGTCAACGGCGGGGCCATCGCCATCGGGCACCCGATCGGGATGTCGGGGGCTCGGATCACCCTGCATGCGGCGCTCGAGCTGGCCCGGAAGGGTTCCGGCTACGCGGTGGCGGCGTTGTGCGGGGCGGGCGGCCAGGGCGACGCGCTGGTCCTGCGCGCGGGATAGCGCCTACGACGCTGCGTAGTAAGCGCGGCGGGTTTCGGGCACAATGGCGGCCATGATTCGCGCCTTCGATCCCCGCCCGGTTGCCGGCTGGTTCCGGTTCGTCGCCCTGCTCGAGGCGGTCAGCTGGGCTGGGCTGCTGGTCGGGATGTACTTCAAGTACCTGGGCACCCCTCGGACGGAGATCGGGGTCAAGGTGTTCGGCATGGCGCACGGGCTGATCTTCGTCGCGTTCGTCGCCGTCGTCCTGCTGGCCGGAGTCGCGTTCAAGTGGACGCTCAGCACCTGGTTGCTGGCGTTGCTGTCGAGCATCGTGCCACTGGCCAGTGTGATCTTTCTCATATGGGCCGAGCGCAGCGGCCGGATCGGCGTCGGCGCGGCCGGTGGGGCCCTTGCACAACCGGGCCTGCCCGCACCCGAGTCGACGTGACAAACTTGTAGGCGTGACTCGACCCCGACCTTCCATCGCGGCCTCGATGGCCGGTGCGGTTGACCTGTCGGCGCTCAAGCAGCGGGCGTCAGCGGGCGACGGCGGTTCGGCAGCCCCATCGGGTGGTGTGGAGATCACTGAGGCCAACCTTGAAGCTGAAGTGCTGGTGCGGTCCAGCCAGGTGCCTGTCGTGGTGTTGCTGTGGTCGCCGCGCAGCGACGCCAGCGTCCAACTGGGTGATGCGCTGGGCAGTCTCGCGTCCGCCGACGGCGGAAAATGGTCGCTGGCGACGGTCAACGTCGACGCCGTGCCCCGGGTGGCGCAGATGTTCGGCGTGCAGGCCGTCCCCACGGTGGTCGCGCTGGCCGCCGGTCAACCGCTGTCGAGCTTCCAGGGTGCGCAGCCTCCCGAGCAGCTGCGCCAGTGGATCGACTCCCTGCTGAACGCCACCGCCGGGAAGCTGTCCGGCAGCGGGGATCCCGATCAGCCCGAGCAGGTCGACCCGGAACTCGCACAGGCGCGCGCCCATCTGGACGCCGGCGATTTCGAAGCGGCGCGCAAGGCGTACCAAGCGATCCTGGACGCCAACCCCGGCCATGCCGAAGCCAAGGGCGCGGTGCGCCAGATCAGCTTCCTTCAGCGTGCGACGTCGCGTGCGCCCGGGGCGATCGTCGCCGCCGACGCCAAGCCGGACGACATCGAGCTGGCCTTCGCGGCTGCCGACGTCGAGATCCTGCAGCAGAACGCCGCGGCGGCTTTCGACCGGCTGGTCGGGCTGGTGCAGCGGACCTCGGGCGACGATCGCGCCAAGGTGCGTACCCGGCTCGTCGAGCTGTTCGAGCTCTTCGACCCCGCCGACCCCGACGTGATCGCCGGCCGGCGCAAGCTCGCCAACGCGCTGTATTGATTTCCCGGCGGCTCGCTGTACCCCGCCGAGATCGACGAAATGGCGAAAACTACTCGCACTTTCCCGCCCGTTTGTCCCTTTGGGCGCGAAAGATGGGCGAGACCTCTCAGTCGGCGGGTTCGAACCACAGCGCGGCCAGCGGCGGCAGCACCATGACCGCCGACGCGGGGCGGCCGTGCCACGGCTCGGCGGTCGCCTCCACCGCGCCGTAGTTGCCGATGCCCGCGCCGTTGTAGATGTCGGCGTCGGTGTTGAGCACCTCACGCCACGTGCCCGCGTGCGGCAGGCCGAGCCGATAGCGCGTGTGCTCGGCACCGGCGAAGTTGAACACGCAGGCCATCACCGAGCCATCGTCGCCGTAGCGTAAGAAGCTGATCACGTTGTTGGCCGAATCGTTGGCGTCGATCCAAGAGTAGCCCTCGGGGCTGGTGTCGCGCGACCACAGCGCCCGCCGGTCGCGGTAGATCCGGTTCATGTCGTGCACCATGCGTTGGATGCCCGTCGAGTAGCTGTTCTCGTCGAGCTGATACCAGTCCACGCCGCGTTCCTCCGACCACTCGGCGCGCTGGCCGAAATCCTGGCCCATGAACAACAGTTGCTTGCCCGGGTGCGCCCACTGGTAGGCCAACAGGCCGCGCAACCCCGCGGCCTTGACGTGGTCGTTGCCTGGCATGCGGCCCCACAACGTGCCCTTGCCGTGCACCACCTCGTCGTGGCTGATCGGCAGCACATAGTTCTCGCTGAACGCATACAGCATCGAGAACGTGATCTCGTGGTGGTGATAGCTGCGGTGGATCGGGTCGCGTTTGATGAACTCCAGGGTGTCGTTCATCCAGCCCATGTTCCACTTCATCGAAAAGCCCAGGCCGCCAAGGTTTGTCGGGCGGGTGACACCTGGCCACGACGTCGACTCCTCGGCGATGGTCACCACGCCCGGGGTCACCTTGTGCACGGTCGCGTTCATCTCCTGCAGGAACTGCACGGCTTCGAGGTTCTCCCGCCCGCCGTAGATGTTGGGTGTCCAGCCGCCTTCCGGACGCGAGTAGTCCAGGTACAGCATCGAGGCGACCGCGTCGACCCGCAGGCCGTCGATGTGGAACTCCTGGCACCAGTAGAGCGCGTTGGCGACCAGGAAGTTGCGCACTTCGGCGCGGCCGAAATCGAAGACGTATGTGCCCCAATCGAGTTGTTCACCCCGGCGCGGATCGGAGTGCTCGTACAGGGCGGTTCCGTCGAACCGGCCCAGCGCCCAGGCGTCCTTGGGGAAGTGCGCGGGCACCCAGTCCATGATCACCCCGATGCCGGCCTGGTGCAGCGTGTCGACGAGGAAGCGGAACTCGTCGGGCGTGCCCAGCCGCGAGGTGGGGGCGTAGTACGACGTCACCTGATAGCCCCACGAACCGCCGAACGGATGCTCGGCCACCGGCATCAACTCGACATGCGTGAAGCCTTGCGACACCACATATTCGGTGAGCTGCTCGGCCAGTTCCCGGTAGCTCAGCCCCGGTCGCCACGACATCAGATGCACCTCATAGGTGCTCATCGGTTCGAACACCGGGTTCAGTTCGGTGCGCTTGCGCATCCACTCGTCGTCGGCCCACCGGTACTCGCTGCGGGTCACCTTCGACGCCGTCTGCGGCGGCACCTCGGTGGCAAACGCCATCGGATCGGCACGATCGCTGATCGAACCGTCTGCGCCGTGCACCCGGAACTTGTACAGACCCCCGACCTCGAAACCGGGCCAGAACAGCTCCCACACCCCTGTGGAGCCGAGCACCCGCAATTGCGCCTCGGTGCCGTCCCAGTGGTTGAAGTCCCCAATCAGGCTGACGCCCTTGGCGTTCGGGGCCCACACCGCGAACGACACCCCGTCGACCTCCCCGTCGGGTGTGGAGAACCGGCGCGGATGCGCCCCCAGCACCTCCCACAGCCGTTCGTGGCGGCCTTCGGCGAACAGGTGCAGGTCGATCTCGCCGAGGGTGGGCAAGAACCGGTAGGCGTCCGCGACGGTGTGCCGGTGGATCTTGCCGTCCTCACCGGCATAACCCACCTCGAGCCGGTAGTCGATCAGGTCGGTGAACGGCAGCGCGACGGCGAACAGCCCGGCCTCGACATGGGTGAACGCATACCGCTCACCGCCGATCAGCGCGACCACCTCACGCGCGTGCGGCCGGTAGGCGCGGATGACAGTGTGGTCGTCGTATTCATGTGCGCCCAGAATCGAGTGCGGATCGTGGTGTTCGCAGGCCAGCAGCCGGTTGAGATCGGCGGTATGCGGCCGCAGATGAGGGCTGGTGCGTGGATTGGTCTGCGTCATGCTCACTCCCTACGCAGCAGTTTCAGTCGGTGCTCCGGGGACAGCTGCGGCATGTTCAGCACGTGCGCCACGGCCTTGCCCGGATCGATGCGGACGTAATTGGCGTGGCCCCACTGGTATTCCTCGCCGGTGATCTCGTCGCGAACCCAGAAGCGGTCATGGGGCTCCATGCCCAACGCCGCCATGTCCAGCCACAAGGTGGCCTCTTCGGCGCCGAACGGGTTGAGCGTCACCACCACCAGCACCTGGTCACCCGTCACGGGATCGAACTTGCTGTAGGAGAGCAGCGCGTCGTTATCGAGATGGTGGAACTTGATGGTGCGCAACTGATGCAACGCCGGGTGGACCTGCCGAATCTCGTTGAGCTGGGTCAGGAACGGCTCCAGCGACTCACCGTCGGCCAGGGCGGCCTCGAAGTCGCGCGGACGCAGTTCGTACTTCTCGGAGTGCAGGTACTCCTCGCTGCCTTCGCGCACCGCGCGATGCTCGAACAGCTCATAGCCGGAGTACACACCCCACGACGGGCTCATGGTCGACGCCAGCACCGCGCGGATCGCGAACATGCCGGGCCCACCGTGTTGCAGGCTCTCGTGCAGGATGTCGGGGGTGTTGACGAACAGGTTGGGCCGCGCATAGTCGGCGTGTTCGACGATCTGCTGGCCGAATTCGATCAGCTCCCACTTCGCGGTGCGCCAGGTGAAGTACGTATAGGACTGCGTGAAGCCGAGTTTGGCCAGCCCGTACAGCCGGGCCGGGCGGGTGAACGCCTCGGAGAGGAACAGCACGTCGGGGTCGTGATTCTTCACCTCGCCGATCAGCCAGGCCCAGAAGTCCGGCGGTTTGGTGTGCGGGTTGTCGACCCGGAACACCTTGACGCCGTGTGAGATCCAGAACTTCACCACCCGCAGCACTTCCTGGTACAACCCGGCCGGGTCGTTGTCGAAGTTGAGCGGATAGATGTCCTGATACTTCTTCGGGGGGTTCTCCGCGTAAGCGATGGTCCCGTCGGGCAGCACGGTGAACCACTCCGGATGCTCACGCGCCCACGGGTGATCGGGCGCGGTCTGCAACGCCAGATCCAGCGCGACCTCCATGCCCTCGTCGCGGGCCGCGGCGACGAAATCGTCGAAATCCTCGATGGTGCCCAGCTTCGGGTGCACGGCGTCGTGCCCGCCTTCGTCGCTGCCGATCGCCCACGGTGAGCCGACGTCGTCGGGGGCCGCGGTCACGCTGTTGTTGCGGCCCTTGCGGTGCACCTTGCCGATCGGATGGATCGGGGGCAGATACACCACGTCGAAGCCCATTCGCGCGATCCTCGACAGCGCCTTGGTCGCCGTGGCGAAGGTGCCGTGAACGGGGTTGCCGCTCGCGTCCCACCCGCCCGTCGACCGTGGGAACATCTCGTACCAGGCGCTGAACCGGGCCAGCGGCCGGTCGACCCACACGCCGTACCGCTCGCCGCGGGTGAGAAGTTCGCGCAGCGGAAACCGCGACAGCAGCTCGGCCACCTGTGGCGACAGCGCCGCGCCCGCCCGCACGAACGGATCGCCGGGTTCGCGCAGCCGGGCCGCCGCGTCGATGAGCGGAAACCGCTCCCGCCTCGGCACCCCCGCGGCGGCGCGCTCCAGCAACCCGGCGCCGACCAGCAGGTCGTTGGACAGCTCACCCTCGCTCTGCCCGGCGTCCAGCTTGGCGGTCACGCTCTTGCGCCACGTCGCGATCGGATCGCCCCAGCCGTCCACCCGGAAGGTCCACAGGCCGACGGCGTCAGGGGTGAAGTGACCGTGGAACACATCCGGAGTCGTGCCGGTCGACATGGGCAGCAGCTGCGGTTTGATGCGCGACGTCGGGGTGACGACCTCCTCGACGGGCACCGCTTCCGGGGCCCGAACCAGGCCGGGGGGATCGTCGACGAGTTTCGGATACGCCGCGCCGTGGTAGCGCACCACCAGCGTGGCGGCCACGGCGTCATGGCCCTCGCGCCACACCGTCGCCGACACCGGCACGACTTCGCCGACGACGGCCTTGGCCGGGTACCGGCCGCCGGAAACGACAGGCGCGACGTCGTCGATTGCGATCCGACCGGTCACCCCACCACTCCTTACGTTCTGGACGTTGCGTCCTCGGCACCGCCCGGTCCGGCGTCGTCTGCGCGCGCCTCGAGAACCTCCTGGCCGCCCTATACCCACCGTAATGCGCGGCCCAACCCCCGGGGCGCCGAAGCGATCAGGGTTCCGGACTGCGGTGCGGCGAAAGGTCAGTAAGGTGGAGTCGCGTGAAAGCCCTGAGACGGTTCACTGTGCGCGCGCATCTGCCCGAGCGATTGGCCGCGCTCGAACGGCTGTCCATCAACCTGCGGTGGACCTGGGACAAGCCCACCCAGGATCTGTTCGCCGCCATCGACGAGGAGCTGTGGTGGCAGGTCGGTCGCGACCCGGTGGCGCTGCTGGGTCAGGTCAGACCCGGACGCCTGGACGAGTTGGCGGCGGACGAATCGTTTCTGGGGCGGCTCGACTCGCTGGTCGCCGATCTCGACGACTACCTGACCCGTCCGCTGTGGTATCAGCAGCAGCTGGAGGCCGGGGCCGAACTGCCCAACGGCATCGCCTACTTCTCGATGGAGTTCGGCGTGGCCGAGGTGCTGCCGAACTACTCCGGAGGCCTGGGCATCCTGGCCGGCGACCATCTCAAGTCGGCCTCTGATCTGGGTCTGCCGCTGATCGCCGTGGGGCTGTTGTACCGCTCGGGGTACTTCCGCCAGTCGTTGACCGCCGACGGCTGGCAGCGCGAGAGCTACCCGTCGCTGGATCCGCAGGGCCTTCCGCTGCGACAACTCATTGACAGCAGCGGCGATCCCGTGCTTGTCGAGGTGGCGATGCCCGATGACTCCCAGCTGCGCGCGCGGATCTGGGTGGCCCAGGTGGGCCGGGTTCCCCTGCTGTTGTTGGATTCCGACATCCCCGAGAACGACCACGGCCTGCGGGGGGTGACCGACCGGCTCTACGGCGGGGACCAGGAGCATCGGATCAAGCAGGAGATCCTGGCCGGCATCGGCGGGGTGCGGGCGATCCGGGCGTTCATCGAGCTGGAGGGCCGGCCGTCCCCGGAGGTGTTCCACATGAACGAGGGACACGCGGGATTCCTTGGTGTCGAACGGATCCGGGAGCTCATCGACGCCGGCTTGGATTTCGACACCGCGTTGACGGTGGTGCGCTCGTCGACGGTGTTCACCACCCACACGCCGGTGCCCGCGGGCATCGACCGGTTTCCCGTGGAGATGTTGCGGCGGTATTTCGGCGGTGCCAGCGACGGCCCGGCGGGGGAGATGTCGCGGCTGCTGCCCGGGGTTCCGCTGGACCGCATCATCGCCTTCGGCGCGGAAGACGACCCGACGAAGTTCAACATGGCGCACATGGGCCTGCGGCTGGCGCAGCGGGCCAACGGGGTCTCGCTGCTGCACGGCGAGGTCAGCCGCCACATGTTCAGCGCGCTGTGGCCGGGGTTCGATCCCAGCGAGGTGCCGATCGGCTCGATCACCAACGGCGTACACGCCCCGACCTGGGCGGCGCCTCAGTGGTTGGAGCTGGGTCGCGAGCTGATCGGGGCCAACCCGCAGGGGGAGCCCGCGGTGTGGGAACCCGCGGTGTGGGAGCGGCTGCACCAGGTCGATCCCGGGCACATGTGGTGGATCCGCTCGCAGCTGCGCAAGCAGCTCATCGAGGACGTGCGGGTGCGGCTACGCCGGTCATGGGCCGAACGTGGCGCGGCTGACGCCGAAATGGGCTGGATCGCAACGGCTTTTGACCCTGAGGTGCTGACCATCGGCTTCGCGCGGCGAGTGCCGACGTACAAGCGGCTGACGCTGATGCTGCGCGACCCCGAACGCTTGGAGCGGTTGCTGCTCGACGAGGAGCGGCCGATCCAGCTGATCGTGGCGGGCAAATCCCATCCCGCCGACGAGGGCGGCAAGGCGCTGATCCAGCAGGTGGTGAAGTTCGCCGACCGGCCTGAGGTGCGGCACCGCATCGCGTTTCTGCCCGACTACGACATGTCGATGGCCCGCCAGCTGTACTGGGGATGCGATGTGTGGCTGAACAACCCGCTGCGACCGCTGGAGGCCTGCGGCACGTCCGGGATGAAGAGCGCACTCAACGGCGGGCTGAACCTGTCGATCCGCGACGGCTGGTGGGACGAGTGGTACGACGGTGAAAACGGTTGGGAGATACCGACTGCCAGCGGGCTGGCGGACGAGAACCGACGCGACGATCTGGAAGCGGCCGCGCTCTACGATCTGCTCGAACAGTCGGTGACGCCCAAGTTCTACGACCGCGACGACCGGGGCATCCCGACCCGGTGGGTGGAGATGGTGCGGCACACGTTGATCGCGCTGGGACCGAAGGTGCTGGCGTCGCGCATGGTTCGCGATTACACCGAGAAGTACTACGCGCCGGCGGCCCAATCCCTGCGCAGGACGGTGCAACCCGGCGCGGACGGGGAGCCGTTCGGCGCGGCCCGCGACTTGGCGATCTACCGGCAGCGCGCCGAGGAGACCTGGCCGAAGATCCAGATCACCGACGTCGACAGCTCGGGGCTGCCGGACACCCCGCTGCTCGGCTCGGAGCTGACCCTGACCGCGATTGTGCAGCTTGCCGATCTGCGACCCGATGAGGTCACGGTGCAGGCCGTGCTGGGGCGCGTCGACGCGAGCAACAACCTGGTGAATCCGGTGACCGTGCCGATGCAGCACACGGAAACGACCGAGGGCGGCAATGCCAGGTTCTCGACGACCACGCCGCTGCCGGTCGCCGGTCCGGTCGGGTACACGGTGCGGGTGTTGCCTCACCATCCGCTGCTGGCCGGTGACAACGAACTCGGCCTCGTCACCTACCCGTGACACCCGCCCTCAAGGTGCCGATCGACGGCGGGCCATACGCGCTGGCCCCCGGCCCCGACGGCGCGCTGTGGGTGACGCTGGTGCACGCGGGCGCCATCGCGCGGGTCACGACGGCCGGTGATGTCACGGTGTATCCGGTTGCGCCGCAAAGCCGTCCGTCGATCATCACGGCCGGCCCCGACGGTGCGCTGTGGTTCACCCGCACCGGTGACGACCACATCGGCCGGATCAGCACCGCTGGCGAGTTGAGCGCGTTTCCCCTCGGCGAGGACCGCGGCCCCTACGGCATCACCGCCGGGCCCGACGGCGCGTTGTGGTTCACGGCCATGACATCCGGTGAGATCGGGCGCATCTCGGTCGACGGCGAGGTGACCGAATGGCACACCGTCGGCGGGGCACCGTCGATGATCACCGCCGGGCCCGACAACGCCCTGTGGTTCACCCTCAATCAAGCCAATGCGATCGGCCGGATGTCACCCACCGATGGACTGACCGTGCGCGAATTACCCACTGCCGCAGCCGGACCCGTGGGCATTGCCGCGACACACGACGACGCGGTGTGGTTCACCGAGATAGCCGCCGAGAAGCTGGGCCGCATTCCGATGCACGACGCGATCCAGGAGATCGACCTGCCAGGAAAGCCGCACGCGGTGGTGGCCGACCCCGGCGACGGGGTGTGGGTGACTCTGTGGGGCTCACACCAGATCGCCAGGGTCAGCGGCGACGGTGCGATCGTCACGATCGACCTGCCGCGGGGCAGCGAACCGCACGGGGTGGCGATCGGCGCCGACGGCGCCCCGTGGGTCGCGCTGGAGGCGGGGTTCGTGTTGCGGGTACCGGTCTGAGCAAATACTGGACACCTGTTCAGTGGTCGTGACGGCCCGGGTAGGTTGCCTTGTAGTGCGTCAATTAGCGCGACGTGTGGCGAAGGAACTTCAGCAGTGACACTTGGGACTGTGCTGCGGCGCGGCGTCGCCGTGTGCGCGATCGGGGGAGTGGTCGGTGGCCTGCACGCCGCGACGGCGGCGGCCGAACCGGCGGCGGAACCCGTCGTCGACGTCGTCCCGGGAGCACCGGCTCCGGAGGCCGCACCGGCACCCGAGGCGGCACCTGACGGCGCGCCACCGCCGCCGGATGGGGCGGTCGAGTCCACGCCGCCGGCGGTGACGGACACCCCCGACGGGTGGACGCTCACGCTGTCGGCCGAGGACGAGACGCAGGCCCCGATCCCGCCGCTCACCACGGCGCTGTCGACCCGCGAGTACGTCGTCGGCGGCACCTACACCGGTTCGATCACCGGCCCCGACGACACCCCGGCCGGCGGGACTCTCGAGGTCGGCTACGAGATCGGCTGCGGCATCGACATGAGCACGTCCAACGGCGTCTCGCTGACCGGCACCGCGGGCATCAACCCGTCGATGGGCATCCTGGGCATCGACGCCGCCGGCCCGATCGAGATCGGCGTGCTGCCGACCGTCGGCGCCAACATCGGTGGTGGCATCACCGTCGGCCTCAAACCCGGACTGGTCAACGTGGTCCCGGTGACGAAGAAGGAGTTCACCGGGGCCGACCCGTGGGTCAAGGTGAGCAACTTCCGGGTCCGGATCGACGGCTGCGTCGGCGAGTCCTTCATCCGCTCGTATGCGTTCCTGACCCGCTCGACCGACATGTCCGAAGCGGTGCTGGCCTGGTACGGCGTCACCAAGAAGGTCTAGCCCCTCCTTCGGGCGAAATAGCATTCCGGGTCGTCACGCGCGCGAATTGGCGACCCGGAATGCTATTTCGCGGGCTGCGGTAAGCACGCCGGTCAGGAGAAGCGCTTGAAGCAGCGCTCCTGGTCGCCGAGCACCCCGACGCGAAACGCGTCGATCCGCGAGAACCCGGACGGCACCGACTCGCCGTTGACGTCGCTGGCGACCAGGCCGTTGGTGAGGATGCCCGACACCGCCTCGTCGAGATCACCGGCGGTCAGCGCGACGGTGTTGCCGTCGGAGGTGGTGACCGAGCGGGACAGCTTCGTGGTGGCCACGCCGGTGAGGCAGGCGGTGCGCAGCGCGGACGCGGCGTTGTCGAGCGCGACGCCGCCGTGCTCGTGCTGGATGGCCTGCATGAAGCGCGACACCAGCACCGAATAGGCGGTGTTGTCGCCGCTGGCCAGCCCGCCGTCGCCGGTGATGTCGGCGGGGGTGCCCATCTCGGTCAGCTCATCGAGGTCGACGGCGATCGTGTTGGTGGCCGGGCAGTACGACACCGCCGGGCTCGGGCGGACGCCGGGGCAGTCGGCAGGCGCGAAGCGCAGCTGTGGGGGGTTGCCGGGCTGGAAGAGGATGTTCATCGCGTCGACGATCGCGCGCACCGACGACTCGCTGACCTCCCACTCGCCGGTCTCGTCCTCCCCGAGCAGCACGGGCAGATCGCCACGGCGCTGGCCGATCTCGCGCATGTCGATCGATTTGCACGCGGCAGCGCCGTCGGTGAAGCCGAACTGGAACGCCGAGAGCCTTTCGAACGCCGACCCGTGCTCGTCGATGCCGGCGGTGGGGTCGGTCTCGGTCATCAACGGGTCGCGGAACGCGATCACCGCGGCCAGCACGTTGTTGAGCCCCTCGCCGGTGGACAGGGTGAACCGCGATGAGTTGTCCTCGGCCACCCACCGCATGTAAACCCCGGCGAGACAGTCGGCCTGCTGTTCGGCGACCAGCGTGGGGGTGGCGATGTCGGCCAGCTCGGCCTGGCGTTGCACGTCGTGACCGTACTCGTGGGCCAGCACCATCGTGACGCCCATGTCGCCGTACGTCCGCTGCAGGTCGGGCAGCAGCTCGCCGCGATCCCAGCCGATGGTCCGGTCGTCGTGGCAGAAACCGGCGTTGACCAGACCGTAGGTGTCCTCGCCGCAGAACTGGACATTGTCGAAGCCGTTGGCGTCCCAGGAGTACAGCGCCTTGGCGCGGCGGAACGTGCCCCCGAACGGTTCGCTGAACGCGCCGTCCCAGAACTCCTCGACATCGCTGACGGCCTGGCGTGCCAGCTCGTCGATGTCGCTGCCGTCGGTGCCCTGGACCTTGCGCGTCGGTTCCGGGGCGTCGGAACGCAGCCCCGAAGGCCCGTCGGTCGCGGGCATCCCGGCGACCCGGAACGGGTCGGCGAACACCGAGACGGGTGTGCCCTGCAGCGTGGTCGAGCAGCCCGCCACGAGCACGGTAGTCGTCACCGCGATCGCGGCGCCCACCAGGTGTCGTCGCCCCATGGGGATATACCTAATACGCCCGATTTCGCCCAAAGGGACGTTTGGGCGTAATAGTGCGAGTGATTTTCGCCAATACGTCGATCTCGACGCAAAGACGCAAAGAGATGCGAAGAGATCAGGCGTCACGCAGCCGTTGCAGCGCCTCGCGCACCCGCGTCCGATCGGTCGTCGCCCAGAACGGCGGCAGTGACGCGCGCAGATAACCGCTGTAGCGCGCGGTGGCCATCCGCGAGTCCAGCACCGCGACGACGCCGCGGTCCTCGACGGTGCGCAGCAGGCGGCCCGCGCCCTGCGCCAGCAACAGCGCCGCGTGGCTGGCGGCGACGGCCATGAACCCGTTCCCGCCGCGCGCGGCCACCGCGCGTTGGCGCGCGGTGAGCAACGGGTCGTCGGGCCGCGGAAACGGAATGCGGTCGATGAACACCAGCGACAGCGACGGGCCCGGCACGTCGACGCCCTGCCACAGCGACAGCGTGCCGAAAAGCGAGGTCTCGGGATCCTCGGCGAACCGCTTCACCAGCGCCGACGTGGTGTCCTCACCCTGACACAGCACGGGGGTGTCCAGGCGCTCACGCATGATCTCGGCGGCGGCCTTGGCCGCCCGCATCGACGAGAACAGCCCCAGCGTGCGCCCGCCCGCCGCGGTGACCAGCGCCGCGATCTCGTCGAGTTGTTCGGCGTTGTTGAATGTCGCCGACTCCGCGGCTCCGGCGTTGAATGTCGCCGACTCCGCGGCTCCGGCGTTGAATGTCGCCGACTCCGCGCCTCCCGCCCCGCTGCCGCGATGCCCCGGCGGCGGCAGATGCGCGGCGACATAAAGGATGCCCGACTTCGCGTGCTCGAACGGCGACCCGACGTCGATGCCGCGCCATTTGGTGTCCTCGTCGCTCAGCCCCCACGCCGAGGCCATCGCGTCGAAGGTGCCGCCGATGGTCAGCGTCGCCGACGTCAGCACCGTCGTCGAGTGCTCGAACAGCCTGTCGCGCAACAGTGCCGCCACCGACAGCGGCGCCACCCGCAACACCGCGCGCACGTTACCGCGGTTGTCCTCGTGGTCCAGCCACACCACGTCCGTGCGGTCGGGGATCGCCGGGACGAACGAGTCGAGGATGCGCGACGCGGTGTCGGCGACGTCGGTCAGCGCCGTGACCGCCTCCGCGCGCGCCGACGCCGCCTTCGGATCACTCGGGCTGGTGTCGATCGCCGACCGCACCCGGTGGGCGGCATCGCGCAGCGCGGTCAGATACGTCGCCGTCTCGTCGTCGAGCCGGTCGATGCGACCGGGCGTGGCGTCGTGGATGGCCCACGAGATCGTCGCGGTCGCCGCCTCCAGCCGTTGCGCGAGTTCGGCGTCGACGAGACGCGCGGCGCGCCGGTGCGCTATCCCCAGCGAGGTCGCCGACAACTCGCCGGTCGCCACCGACGTCACCCGGTCGACCAGTTCGTGGGCCTCGTCGACCACCAGCAGGCGATGCTCGGGCAGCACGGCGGCATCCGAGATCGCGTCGATGGCCAGCAGCGCGTGGTTGGTGACGACGACGTCGGCAGCGCCGGCCTTCTCGCGGGCCCGTTCCGCGAAGCAGTCGGTGCCGAATGGGCAGCGCGACACCCCTATGCACTCCCGCGCCGAGACGCTCACCTGTGACCACGACCGGTCCGGCACCCCGGGCGTCAGCTCGTCGCGGTCCCCGGTGTCGGTGTCGGATGACCACGCGATCAGCCGCTGCACGTCGCGGCCGAGCGCGCTGGTGGCCATCGGTTCGAACAGCTCTTCCTGCGGCCGGTCCTCCGGCTCGGCCGCAGCTCCGTTGTGAATCTTGTTCAGGCACAGGTAATTTCCCCGGCCCTTCAACAGTGCGAACGCCGGGGTCCGGGGCAGGTTCTCGGCCAGTGCCTCCGCCAGCCGGGGCAGGTCGCGGTCCACGAGCTGGCGTTGCAGCGCGATGGTCGCGGTCGACACCACGACCGGTCCGTCGATCTCGAGGGCCCGCGCGATGGCCGGCACCAGGTAGGCCAACGATTTCCCGGTCCCCGTGCCGGCCTGCACCGCGAGGTGCTCACCGGTTTCGAAGGCGCGTGCCACCGCCTCGGCCATCTCGATCTGGCCGCTGCGCTGACTTCCGCCCAATGAGGCGACCGCCTTGGTCAGCAGGTCGGTGACGTCCGAAGTCGTGGTGCCTCCTAGGTTGCCCGCGCGACCATGCGGGTCGGGATCGCCGGCTCGCCGCGGGAGAGGGCCAGGCCGTGCCACGGCAAGCATTTCAGTCCGGCGCGGACCCGTTCGCGCGCGGTTTCCAGGCTGAGGTCGCCGACCGGTTCGCCGCCACGCACCAGCGTCTCGGTGAGCGGTCGCTCGAGCAGTCCGCGCTGGCTCGCGGGCGGCTCTCCGTACGGGTGGACGACCTCCTCGACCATGGTGCCGGTGGTCTTGGCCAGCCGGGTGGCCTGCTTGCGGCCGCCGTGGGATTCCTTGTGGCTGCTGCGCTTCTCCACCGGCATGCCGTCGACCTCGACCAGCTTGTACACCATGCCGGCGGTGGGGGCGCCCGAGCCCGTGACCAGCGCGGTGCCGACGCCGAAGATGTCGACGGGTTCGGCGCGCAGCGCGGCGATGCCGAACTCGTCCAGATCGCCCGAGACCACGATGCGGGTCCGGTGCGCGCCCAGCCGGTCCAGTTGGTCGCGGACCTGACGGGCCAGCACACCGAGGTCGCCGGAGTCGATGCGCACCGCGCCGAGGTCCGGACCGGCCACCTCGACGGCGTTGGCCACGCCGGCGGAGATGTCGTAGGTGTCGACCAGCAGCGTGGTGCCTGTGCCGAGCGCCTCGACCTGTGCCTTGAACGCCGCCTTCTCGTTCGGGCCGTCCGCGGTGGAGTACAGCAGCGTGAACGCGTGGGCGCTGGTGCCCGCCGCCGGGACGCCGTAGACCCGCTGCGCCTCGAGGTTGGAGGAGGCGCTGAACCCGGCGAGGTAGGCGGCCCGCGCGGCGGAGACGGCGGCCCGTTCGTGCGTGCGCCGCGAGCCCATCTCGATCAGCGCGCGCCCCTCGGCCGCCGACACCATGCGAGCGGCCGCCGACGCGATCGCGCTGTCGTGGTTGAGGATCGACAGCGCCAGGGTTTCCAACACGACGCATTCGCCGAAGGTGCCGTGTACCGACAACACCGGCGAGCCCGGGAAATACAGCTCCCCTTCGCCGTATCCGTCGACGTCGCCGCTGAACCGGTAGTCGGCGAGGTAGGCCAGCGTCTCACGGTCGCAGAACTCCGAGAGCAGCGAGAGGGCCTCGTCGTCGAAGGTGAACTGTGCCAACGCATCAATGAACCGTGCCGTACCGGCGACCACGCCGTACCGGCGGCCGTCGGGCAGACGCCGGGCGAAGACCTCGAACGTCGTGCGGCGGTGAGCGGTACCGTCGCGCAGGGCCGCCGCGAGCATGGTCAGCTCGTACTTGTCGGTGAGCAAAGCCAGGGACATCCCCGTGGACGTCGAGACCACACCGCAACCGTAGTAGTTCCAAGCCGCCCATATGCCCCGGCTATCCTTAAACGCATGGTGACGCCGGCCAAAGCCCGACCGGGGACCCGCGAGGAACGTGATGTCGCCACCTACGAGGCGACGGATGTCCCGTGGGTGACCATCGTCTGGGATGACCCGGTCAACTTGATGACCTACGTGACGTACGTCTTCCAGAAGCTGTTCGGATACAGCGAGCCGCACGCGACCAAACTCATGTTGCAGGTGCACAACGAAGGCAAGGCCGTGGTGTCGGCGGGCAGTCGTGAGGCGATGGAGGCCGATGTGTCCAGACTCCATGCCGCCGGCTTGTGGGCGACCCTGCAGCAGGACCGCTGACAGAACAGTGCGTAAATGGAAGCGGGTCGAGACTCCCGACGGCCCGCGCTTCCGCTCGGCGCTGGCCTCGCACGAGGCCGCCCTGCTGCACAGCCTGGCCACCTCGATGATCGGCATGCTCGACGAGCGCCAATCCTCTGCTCCCGCAGACGAACTCGAACAGATCACCGGGATGCGCACCGGAAACTCGGCGCCGCCGCAGGACGAGACGATGAAACGCCTGCTGCCCGACTTCTACCGCGCCCAGACCGATCATCCCGCCGGTTCGGGCACGGCTGAGTCGCTCAACAGCGCGTTGCGCAGCCTGCACGAGCCCGCGATCATCGACGCGAAACTGCAAGCGGCACAGCAGCTTCTGGACACTCTGCCGCGCGATGGCGGCAAGTTCGAGCTGCGTGAGGACGACGCGCACGCCTGGGTCGCGGCGGTCAACGACATGCGGCTGGCGCTGGGCACCATGCTGGGGGTCGAGGCGGGCGGACCGGACGCGTTGCCCGCCGACCACCCGCTGGCCGGGCACCTCGACGTGTACCAGTGGCTGACTGTGCTGCAGGAGTATCTGGTGCTCGGGCTCATGGGCAAGTCGCGTTGATCGGCGCGTGCGGACACACTCGCGAAAAGAGAACACAGTGACGGGTTCCATCACCGACGTCGCCGGCATCCTGGTCGGACAACACCACCGCGTCGACGCCGACGCCACGCTCGGGTCGGGGTGGGCCAGCGGCACCACGGTGGTGCTGGCGCCGCCGGGCACCGTCGGCGCCGTCGACGGACGCGGCGGTGCGCCCGGCACCCGCGAGACCGACCTGCTTCACCCGAGCAACTCGGTGCGCCACGTCGACGCGGTGGTGTTGTCGGGTGGCAGCGCGTTCGGGCTCGCCGCCGCCGACGGCGTGATGCGGTTTCTCGAAGAACAGGGCCGCGGGGTGGCGCTGGAGGGCGGGGTGGTGCCCATCGTGCCCGCCGCGGTGGTCTTCGACCTGCCCGTCGGCGGCTGGGCGTGCCGGCCGACGGCGGAGTTCGGCTACACCGCCGCCCGCAGCGCCGGCACCGAGGTGGCCCTCGGTACCGTCGGCGCGGGCACCGGCGCGCGGGCGGGCGTCCTCAAGGGCGGCGTCGGCACGGCGTCGACGACGCTGGAGTCGGGCGTGACGGTCGGGGCGGTGGTGGTGGTCAACTCGGCCGGAGACGTGGTGGACCCCGCGACCGGGCTGCCGTGGCAAGCCGAGGACATCGAGGCGCTGGGCCTGGTGGCGCCGCCGGCCGACCAGATCGCGGCCTACGCCGACCGGCACACCGAGTTCAGCCCGCTCAACACCACGGTTGCCGTCGTGGCCACCGACGCGGTGCTGAGCAAGGCGGGATGCGGACGCGTCGCCGTCGCCGCGCACGACGGGCTGGCCCGCACCATCCGGCCGTGCCACACCCCGTTGGATGGCGATACGGTGTTCACGCTGGCCACCGGCGCCGTCGAGGTGCCGCTCGACCCGGAAACCCCGGCGTCGATGTCGCCGGAGACACCGCTGCTCACCGGGATCGGCGCGGCCGCCGCGGACGTTTTGGCGCGGGCGGTGCTGGTCGGTGTGCTGGCAGCGGAGTCGGTGGCTGGAATACCGACGTACCGGGACCTGTTGCCCGGAGCGTTCGGGTGACAGCGCCGCACCGGCATTCCCGCAGCGCTTCACTCGGCGTTTCGCTGCTGGAATACAGTTTTGCGGCAGAAAGGGAGTGACTGTGCTGGTGATTCGGGCCGACCTGGTGGACGCCATGGTCGCGCACGCCCGCGCCGACCATCCCGACGAGGCGTGCGGGATCATCGCCGGGCCCGAGGGCTCCGATCGGCCGGAGCGGTTCATCGCCATGGTCAACGCCGAACGGTCCCCGACCTTCTACCGCTTCGACTCGATGGAGCAGCTGAAGGTGTGGCGGGCGATGGAGGAGGCCGGTGAGGCGCCCATCGTCATCTACCACTCGCACACCGCGACCGAGGCGTATCCCAGCCGCACCGACATCTCTCTCGCTTTCGAACCCGACGCCCACTACGTGCTGGTGTCGACCCGCGACCCCGACGAGCACGAGCTGCGCAGCTACCGCATCGTCGATGGTGTCGTCACCGAAGAACCCGTCAAGATCGTCGAGCATTATGAGGAGCATCCATGACCGTGAACGTCTCGATTCCGACCATTCTCCGCACCCACACCGGCGGAGACAAACGCGTCACCGCATCCGGTGACACGCTGGCGGCGGTGATCGACGACCTCGAGGCGAACTATTCGGGCATCCGCGAGCGGCTGATGGACAAGGCCAATCCGGGCAAGCTGAACCGTTTCGTCAACATCTATGTCAACGACGAAGACGTGCGGTTCTCGGGCGGGCTGGACACCACGATCGCCGACGGCGACTCGGTCACCATCCTGCCCGCCGTGGCCGGCGGTTGATCTTGGCGCGTTACGAGTCGCTGCTGGAGACGCTCGGCCACACCCCGCTGGTGGGGCTGCGCCGGCTGTCGCCGCGCTGGAACGACGAGGCCGATGGCGCGCCGCACGTGCGGCTGTGGGCCAAGCTCGAGGACCGCAACCCGACCGGTTCCATCAAGGACCGGCCCGCGCTACGGATGATCGAGGACGCCGAGCGCCGCGGCCTGCTGACACCGGGGGCGACAATCCTCGAGCCGACGAGCGGCAACACCGGCATCTCGATGGCGATGGCCGCGCTGCTCAAGGGCTACCAGATGATCTGCGTGATGCCGGAGAACACGTCGATCGAACGACGTCAGCTGCTCGAACTCTACGGCGCGCGGATCATCTTCTCGCCTGCCGAAGGCGGGTCGAACACCGCGGTCGCGCACGCGAAAGAGCTTGCGCAACAAAACCCGTCGTGGGTGATGCTGTACCAGTACGGCAACGAGGCCAACACCCTGTCGCACTATGAGGGCACCGGTCCCGAGCTGTTCGCCGACCTGCCCGAGATCACCCACTTCGTCGCCGGACTCGGCACCACGGGCACGCTGATGGGCACCGGTCGATACCTGCGCGAGCAGGTGCCCGATGTGCAGATCGTGGCCGCCGAACCTCGCTACGGCGAAGGGGTGTACGCGCTGCGCAACATCGACGAGGGGTTCATCCCCGAGCTGTACGACCCCGACGTGCTGACCACCCGCTATTCGGTCGGCTCGTATGACGCCATCCGGCGCACCCGCGAACTCGTCAAGGTCGAAGGCATTTTCGCCGGTATCTCCACCGGCGCGGTGCTGCACGCCGCCCTGGGCATGGCGGCCAAGGCGGTCATGGCCGGCGAGCGCGCCGACATCGCGTTCATCGTCGCCGACGCCGGGTGGAAGTATCTGTCGACCGGTGCCTACGCCGGTAGCCTGGATGAGGCCGAAGACGCGCTGGAAGGACAGCTATGGGCGTGACAGGCGGCTATCCCGGCGCGTCCGGGCCACCGCAGCGCAAGAAGCGCCCCGCCTGGGTGGTCGGCGGCCTGACGATCATCAGCTTCGTCGTGCTGCTCTGGTTGATCGAGCTGTGGGATTCGCTGACGGGACATCGGTTGGACGACAACGGCATCCGGCCGATGGAAAGCGACGGGCTGGTGGGCATCCTGTTCGCGCCGCTGCTGCATTCGGACTGGGATCACCTGATCGCCAACTCCGTTCCCGCGTTGGTGCTCGGCTTCCTGATGACGCTGGCGGGCATGTCGCGGTTCCTCTTCGCCACGGCGATCGTGTGGATCCTCGGCGGCCTGGGCACCTGGCTGATCGGCAACGTCGGCGTGCACTGCCCCTACGTCGGGGTGCCCTGCGAGACCAACCACATCGGGGCGTCGGGGCTGATCTTCGGCTGGCTGGCGTTCCTGATCGTGTTCGGCTTCTTCACCCGCAAGATCTGGGAGATCGTGATCGGCGTGGTCGTGCTGCTGCTGTACGGCGGCATCCTGCTGGGCGTGATGCCCGGCACCCCGGGTGTCTCCTGGCAGGGTCACCTGAGCGGGGCGGTGGCCGGCGTCGTCGCCGCCTACGTGCTGTCGGGGCCCGAACGTAAGGCGCGCGCACTTCGGCAGCCGGTCCAGTCGCCGCGCCTGCCGTCGTGACGGCACCGGCGGAACGCGCGGCGCTCCCTGTCGGCATCTTCGACTCGGGGGTCGGCGGGTTGACGGTCGCCCGCGCGATCATCGACCAGCTGCCCGACGAGGACATCATCTACGTCGGCGACACCGCCAACGGGCCGTACGGTCCGCTGACCATTCCGCAGATCCGCGCGCACGCGTTGGCCATCGGCGACGATCTGGTGTCGCGGGGAGTCAAGGCGTTGGTGATCGCCTGCAACTCGGCGTCGTCGGCGTGCCTGCGTGACGCCAGGGAACGCTACGCTCCGGTGCCCGTCGTTGAGGTGATCCTGCCCGCTGTGCGACGCGCGGTGGCCGCGACCCGCAACGGTCGCATCGGCGTCATCGGTACGCAGGCCACCATCGCGTCGGGGGCGTATCAAGACGCTTTCGGCGCCGCGCGCGACACCGAGGTGCACGCGGTGGCGTGCCCGCGGTTCGTGGATTTCGTCGAGCGGGGAGTGACCAGCGGACGTCAGGTACTCGGCCTGGCCGAGGGTTATCTGGAACCGCTGCAGCGCGCCGAGGTCGACACCCTGGTCCTGGGCTGCACCCACTATCCGATGCTGTCGGGCCTGATCCAGTTGGCGATGGGCGAGCACGTGACCCTGGTGTCCAGCGCGGAGGAGACCGCCAAGGACTTGCTGCGGGTGCTCACCGAACTCGATTTGCTGCGGCCGCACCCGGAGGATCCGGGCGCCCGTGGTGCACAGCGGGTCTTCGAGGCGACCGGTGATCCTGAGTCGTTCACCACACTCGCCGCCCGGTTCCTCGGTCCGTCGCTTGACGGTGTTCGACCTGTGCAACGTCACGTCGGCGCCCGGAAGTGATTTAGCGCAAGAAAGGGTTGCAAACGGGCAATGTCTTCGTCACACCGGTGTCGGGCATGGCAAGCTAGTGGGTGTGCGAATCACCGTACTCGGTTGCTCCGGCAGCGTCGTCGGGCCTGATTCGCCAGCCTCTGGATACCTGATCTCCGCGCCGGATACTCCGCCATTGGTCGTCGATTTTGGGGGCGGCGTACTGGGCGCGCTGCAGCGCTATGCCGATCCCAACGATGTGCATGTGTTGCTTTCGCATCTGCACGCCGACCATTGCCTCGATCTTCCCGGCTTGTTCGTGTGGCGGCGTTATCACCCGGCACCGGCCCAGGAACCCGGTGTGCTGTACGGCCCGGCGAACACGTGGGCGCGGCTGGGCGCCGCGTCCTCACCCGAGGGCGGGGAGATCGACGACTTCTCCGATGTTTTCGAGGTGCGTCACTGGGTGCACGACCAACCGGTGACCATCGGTTCGCTGACCGTGGTGCCGAAGCTCGTTTGCCACCCGACCGAGTCGTACGGTCTGCGCTTCACCGATCCGTCCGGTGCGACGTTCGTCTACAGCGGCGACACCGGCTACTGTGACGCGGTCATCGACCTGGCCCGCGACGCCGACGTGTTCCTGTGCGAGGCGTCGTGGACGCATTCTCCGGACCGGCCGCCGAACCTGCACCTGTCGGGCACCGAGGCGGGCCGGGCGGCCGCCCGCGCCGGCGTCGGCGAACTGTTGCTGACCCACATACCGCCGTGGACGTCGCGCGAGGACGTCATCAGCGAGGCGAAGGCGGAGTTCCACGGGCCGGTGCACGCCGTGGTGTGCGGCGAGTCATTCGACGTCCCCCGCAAGTGAGCTTTTTCGCCCAAACGGACATTTGGGCGCCACAGTGCGAGAAGTACGCGACAAAACGTCGATCTCGGCGATGACGGACCCACCCGATAGGGTTGGCCCGTGTCCACACGAGAAGACGGTCGGCGCGACGACGAACTGCGGCCGGTCCGCATCACCCGCGGCTTCACCACACATCCCGCCGGGTCGGTGCTGGTCGAGTTCGGCGAGACCCGCGTCATGTGCACCGCCAGCGTCACCGAAGGTGTGCCGCGCTGGCGCAAGGGCACCGGGCAGGGCTGGCTGACCGCCGAATACGCGATGCTGCCCGCGGCCACCCACCAGCGTTCGGACCGCGAGTCGGTCAAGGGCCGAGTCGGCGGGCGCACCCAGGAGATCAGCCGGCTCGTCGGCCGGTCGCTGCGCGCGTGCATCGACCTGGGCGCGTTGGGGGAGAACACCATCGCGATCGACTGCGACGTGCTGCAGGCCGACGGCGGCACCCGCACCGCGGCGATCACCGGCGCCTACGTCGCGCTGGCCGACGCGGTGACCTACCTGGCCGCCGCGGGCAAGCTGTCTGACCCCAGGCCGCTGTCGTGTGCGATCGCGGCGGTCAGCGTCGGCGTTGTCGACGGACGCATCCGCGTCGACCTGCCCTACTCAGAAGACTCCCGCGCCGAGGTCGACATGAACGTCGTCGCCACCGACACCGGGACGCTCGTGGAGATCCAGGGCACCGGCGAAGGCGCGACATTTCCGCGCTCGACGCTGGACAAAATGCTCGACGCCGCGATGGCGGCCTGCGAGCAGATCTTCGAAATCCAGCGCCAGGCACTGGAATTGCCGTATCCGGGGGAGCTGCCGGAATCACCGGAGCCGCCGAAGAAGGCGTTCGGAAGCTGACCTCGCTGCTGGTGGCCAGCCGCAACCGCAAGAAGCTGGCCGAGCTGCACCGCGTCCTCGACGCCGCCGGGGTGTCGGGGCTGACGCTGCTGTCCCTCGACGACGTGGCGCCGTTCGATGAGGCACCGGAGACCGGCGCGACGTTCGAGGACAACGCGCTTGCCAAGGCGCGCCAGGCGTTTCGGGCCACGGGGCTGGCGACCGTCGCCGACGACTCCGGGCTGGAAGTCGACGCGCTCAACGGGATGCCGGGGGTGTTGTCGGCGCGGTGGTCGGGCGTGGCCGGCGATGCCGCCGAAAAGGACCGAGCCAACATGGCGTTGCTGCTGGCGCAGCTTCGCGACGTGCCCGACGAGCGGCGGGGTGCCGCGTTCGTGTCGGCATGCGCACTGGTGCACGACGGGGGAGAGGTCGTCGTGCGCGGGGAGTGGCCGGGCAGCATCACCCGCGAGCCGCGCGGCGAGGGCGGCTTCGGCTACGACCCCGTGTTCCTGCCCGCCGGATCGACGAGGACCGCCGCCGAGCTGAGCCCCGCCGAGAAGGACGCCGTGTCGCACCGCGGGCGGGCGTTGACGGCGCTGCTGCCGGCGTTGCGCGAACTGGCCGCTCGAACGTGAATTTTGTATAGCCGATCTAATCGGTAGCATGCCCGGGGTGCGTGGCCGCCCCTCTTCTTCCGGCGTCGATGGCGCACGCACCCGGCATCCGGCCGTCATCGTCGCGGTCCTCGCCGCAGCCGGCATCAGCGTGTCGCTGATGCAGACCCTGGTGATCCCGCTCATCCCCGAACTGCCCGCGCTGCTGCACACCAACGCCACCAACGCGTCGTGGGTGATCACCGCGACGTTGCTCACCGCCGCGGTGGCGACGCCGGTGTTCGGCAGGCTCGGCGACATGTACGGGCCCAAGCCGATCCTGCTGATCTGCACGGTCCTGTTGACGGCCGGTTCGTTGCTCGTGGCGACGACGAACGCGTTGGTCCCCGTGATCGTCGGCCGCGCGTTGCAGGGCTTCGGCATACCGATCATCCCGTTGGGCATCAGCGTGCTGAGGGCGACCGTCCCGCCGCGCCGGGTCGGTACGGCGATGGGGTTGATGAGTTCCTCGCTCGGGGTGGGCGGGGCGCTTGGGCTTCCGCTGTCGGCGATCATCGCCGACCGGTTCGACTGGCATGCGCTGTTCTGGTTCGCCGCCGCGCTCGGGGTCGCATCCGGCCTGCTGTTCGCGGTGCTGGTGCCCCGGATTCCCGCGACGTCGAGCGACCGGTTCGACCCGCTCGGCACGATCGGGCTGGCCGCCGGGCTGGTGACGCTGCTGCTCGGCATCTCCAAAGGCGGGGACTGGGGCTGGACCAGCGCGACCACGCTGGGGATGTTCGTGACGTCGGTCGTCGTCTTCGGCTTCTTCGCGCTGTGGCAGTTCCGCACCGCCGCGCCGATCGTCGACCTGCGGACCACGTTGAAACGTCCGGTGCTGAGCACGAACATGGCGTCGATCGCGGTGGGGTTCGCGTTGTTCGCGATGTCGTTGATCGGACCGCAGGTCCTCGAGCTGCCGCCCGCGACGGGCTACGGGCTGGGCCAGAGCATGCTGCAAGCCGGTCTGTGGCTGGCGCCCGGCGGGCTGGCGATGATGGTCTCCGCGCCGATCGCATCGCGGGTGGCGGCGGCGCGCGGGCCGAAGTCCACGCTGATCATCGGCAGCCTGGTCGTGTCGGGCTCGTATCTGGCCGGGTTGGCGCTGATCGGCAGCGCGTGGCAGGTGTCCCTGTTCAACGTGCTGGTCAGTGTCGGGGTCGGGTTCGCGTTCGCGTCGATGCCCGCGCTGATCAACGCGGCTGTGCCGATCTCGGAAACCGCCGCGGCCAACGGCATCAACGCGCTCGCGCGGTCACTGGGGACCTCGATCTCCAGCGCCGTGGTGGGTGCCGTGCTCGCAGGCGCGACGGTCTCGGTCGCGGGCCACGAGTATCCGTCGCTGGCCGCGCTACGGATCGCGTTGGTGATCGCTGCGGGAATGGCTGCGCTGGCCGCGCTATTGGCCGTGCTGATTCCGGCGACAGTCGGCGGGGCCGACGACGGCGTCGTGCCGGAACGGGAGCCGGTCACAAGCCGAAGCGTTCCTTGATCTCCTTGGTCTGCACCTGCTCGACGATGATCCCGACGAGCGGAATGGTGCCCGCCAGCAGCACGCCGATGGTCTTGGCGATCGGCCAGCGCACCTTCACCGCGAGGTTGGCGGTGAAGAGCAGATAGACGAAGTACACCCAGCCGTGGACGACCGCGATCCAGTTCAGGCCCTCGACGTCGTAGACGTACTTCATCACCATCTCGTAGCACAAGGCGATCAGCCAGATACCGGTCGTCCAGGCGAGAACGCGGTAGCCCAGGAGCGCCTTGCGGATGGCGTCGATGGGGGTGGTGGGCGCGGGGGTTTCGGTCATGACGTCGGCTGTTCCTTGTCTTTCTGGGCGTCTTTCTCGGCGAGCTCGGCGAGGTAGGCGTTGTACTCCCGCAATGCGGGATCGGCGTCGGTGTCCGGTGGCGGGGTGTGGCGTTCGGGCAGGAGGCCGGCGGGGAGCTCGGTGACGGCGTCGTTGCCGGACTGCTCGGGTGGCGCCTCTTCGTAGCGGACGAACTTGTAGTAGGCGTACACCAGGAAGCCGGCGAACATCGGCCACTGCAGCGCGTAGCCGAGGTTCTGGAAATCGCCGGACGTGGACTCGAAGCGGGTCCACTGCCACCACGCCAGGGCCAGGCAGCCGGCGGCGCCGACGATCACCAGGGCGATGAGCGCCGGTCTGCTACGCCGTGTAGTGGACACCATTCAACGGTACCGCGACGGCCTTCGGCCCGACGAACTCATCCAGCCGCGCAGTGGCCGCTTTGCGGTAAATGGAGACGATGTATCTGCTCGACCGGGTCCAGGGGATATCGAGCTTGTCGAGCGCGGCGGTGAACAGTCCCAGAATGTCTTCGGATCGGTTTGTGAAGTGGTACCGGATGCTGCGTACCCCGCGATCGTTGGCGACGACGCGGCAGCCGTCGGAATGGATGAGGCCGAGAACGAACTCTTCGGTTGCCTGGTCGACGAGTGCTTGCTGCCAGGGCGCGAGTTTGATCGGCCTCTCATGCTTTTTGCCCGGACCGTGTGAGGAAATAGGCAGGGCCAGTGTCTAGAGAAAAGGTAGACATCGACACATCCGACACGCTGCACGAGTCCCGCGCGTTGACCTGGCATCAGCAATCCGATGGCGTAACAGCACCGATTGATAATCGGCGGATACTTTTTGTCGAGGGTGATCCGCAGGCGCCATACTCGACGTGTCCGTGAGATGTTCCCGTCCCCGAGGTATAGACCCAGCACATAGCTGTACGCGGCGGGCGGTAGGACTGAGAAGTCATGGACGACACCGCATTCGCTTTCGCGCGTGTGCCTCGACGCGATCTGCGGTTTGTTCCGCCAGTCCCGCACCGTAGAACGCGGTATACCGAGTTGACGTGCGACCGCCGAAGCGTTGGCGCCGGATGCGATGAGGCGCATTGCGGCCTCAAACTCTTCTGCTGACCGCACCCTCTGCCCCCGCCTTTCTGCGTTTTCCTCAAGATATGCGGCACGGCCGACATATCTGGGTGAAGGTTTTGGGCGGTACGATCGCCACGATGCGGGCGTGATGGAACGGCAGACATGCCGGCTTTAGGTGCCGGTGCTCGAAAGAGCGTGTGGGTTCGAATCCCACCGCCCGCACCACCCCTTGCGCGCTCGATCGTTCACCGAAATCTGCCGGACGGTCGTTCCGGCGACGACAGAGCGACCGTCACGCAGAACTCGGCGGTCCTCAGCGACGCCGGTCGAAGCTACGCGTTCTGAGGGGAAGTGACTTCCGGGTCGGCGGACTGCCTGACAAAGCAGACGATGCTGCCGGTGAATCCGACCGCCGCGATCACACCGAACACCAGGGCCAGGATGCCGTCGCCGACCGTCCAGCTGGCCAGCGCCACCGCGATGGCGATCACGCCCGCGATGTTGAGGATGAGCCCCGTCGTCGCTACCGCCTCTGACCAGGCCTCAGAACCGGTGTCCTCGGACGGTGCGGAGGTACGTCCGCGCATCAAGCTCTCCCATCGGCGATCCAAATCCAGATGCCGAGGAATTGACCGCTTGGACAGTTTCTAAACGTGGCGCGGGCGGTCCGTCGTCAGCCGAGGCCGGTCCCGACCCGTTTGCGGTACGTCGTGGGTGTCTCGCCGCAGAACTGCGTGAACGCCCGGGTGAACGAGCTGAGGCTGTCGAAACCGACCGCCGACGACGTCTCCTGCACCGATTGCCCCGGTGCAGCCAAGAGCGCCATGGCGCGCAGCATGCGGGCATGCAAAAGATATGTCCGCCAGGGGATTCCGAGCGTCTCTTGAAACAGTCGCCGCAACGTACGCTCGGACACGGCGACGGCCCGGCTGACGTCGTCGACGGTGACGATGTCGAGATTCGCCTTCGTGTAGGCCATCGCCGCGGCGACGATCGGGTGCTCGGAGGTGGGCAGGCTCAGCGGCGCCTCGTGATCGAGGGCTTCGCGGACCAGATCGGCCAACGTCCGAAAGAAGCTGTCGGGCACCCGCTCGTCCTCGGCGGAGCCCGGTTCGCGGTCGATCGGCCAGCGCAGTGCGTAGAGCATCATCTCCCGGATCAGCGGTGAGACCGCGATGATCCGGGCGCGGTCCCCGCCGTCGGGAAGCAGCAGCGGATCGAACATCACCGCGACGGTGCGAACGTCCGGGTTCATCCGTGCCTGGTGTTCCAGGCCGACGGGAATCCACGCCGCCTGTTGCGGCGGCAGCAGGTAGTGCGCCGAGTCGGTCTCCACCTCGACCACGCCGCCGACCGCGTACTCGATCTGGTGCACGTCGTGCGAGTGCCAACCCGTGACGAGTTCGTCGCCCTGGTACAGGTAGCTACCGGCCAGGGCCCGGCCACCGCGGCGCAGGTCGATGACGCGACGTGAACCTGCCGCGTTGGCCGATTCGGCCAATACTCTGTCCGATCGCGCAGAGACGGTCACGTCAACGCACGGTACTACTGGGGATATGAGTGAATCCCCGCGCCCCGAGGACCTGATCCTGGTGAGCATCGACGACCACGTCGTCGAGCCCCCCGACATGTTCCTGCGTCACGTGCCCGCTAAGTACAAGGACGAGGCGCCGGTCGTGGTGACCGACGACAACGGCGTCGATCAGTGGATGTATCAGGGCCGTCCGCAGGGCGTCAGCGGGCTGAACGCGGTGGTGTCGTGGCCGGCGGAGGAGTGGGGCCGGGACCCGGCCGGGTTCGCCGAGATGCGCCCGGGTGTGTACGACGTGCACGAGCGGGTCCGCGACATGAACCGCAACGGCATCCTGGCGTCGATGTGCTTTCCCACGTTCACCGGGTTCTCCGCGCGTCACCTCAACATGACACGCGAAGACGTCACCTTGGTCATGGTGTCGGCCTACAACGACTGGCACCTCGACGAGTGGGCCGGCTCGTACCCGGACCGGTTCATCCCGATCGCGATCCTGCCGACGTGGACGCCCGAGGGCATGTGCAACGAGATCCGCCGGGTGGCCGCCAAGGGGTGCCGCGCGGTCACCATGCCGGAACTGCCGCACCTGGAAGGGCTTCCGAGCTATCACGATGAGGACTACTGGGGCCCGGTGTTCCGCACGCTGTCGGAGGAGAACGTGGTGATGTGCCTGCACATCGGCACCGGCTTCGGCGCGATCAGCATGGCGCCCAACGCGCCGATCGACAACCTGATCATCCTGGCCACCCAGGTGTCGGCGATGTGCGCGCAGGATCTGCTGTGGGGTCCGGCGATGCGCAACTACCCGGACCTGAAATTCGCGTTCTCCGAAGGTGGAATCGGCTGGATTCCGTTCTATCTCGACCGCAGCGACCGCCACTACACCAACCAGAAGTGGCTGCGGCGCGACTTCGGCGACAAGCTGCCGTCCGACGTGTTCCGCGAGCACTCGCTGGCCTGCTACGTCACCGACAAGACCTCGCTGAAGCTGCGCCATGAGATCGGCATCGACATCATCGCGTGGGAGTGCGACTATCCGCACTCGGACTGCTTCTGGCCCGACGCGCCCGAACAGGTGCTGGCCGAGTTGACCGCCGCGGGCGCCGACGCCGCCGACATCAACAAGATCACCTGGCAGAACGCGTGCAACTTCTTCACCTGGGACCCGTTCGCCCGCACCCCGCGGTCAGAGGCGACGGTCGGGGCGTTGCGCGCCAAGGCGACCGACGTCGACGTGTCGATTCGCCCGCGCGCCGAATGGCGTCGACTCTACGAGCAGAAGCAGCTCGCCAAGGCCTGAGCCGGCGGCGCGCAGCCGGCTCTTCGCCGATTTCTGCACCAGGGCTGCTCGCGGGTGAAATCCGTGACCCGGGTGCAGAATTCGCGGTACAGGTGACGGCTCAGCGCCTCACCACATCAGGCCGCGAGCCATCTCCGACGGGGGGATCTCCTCCATCGAGATCAGGCCCGAAGGGGCGCGGCACACCCAGTCGATGACGTTGACGACGCGGGCGGCCGTGGAGACGCATCCGGCCTCGGTGACGTCGAGAACCGGGTGCGAAAGCAGGGTGTCGATCTCGACGCGCGGCTCACCCTCGATGATCACCTTGTGCACCCCGGAGTGCCCGTCCGGTGGGTACTCCCAGTCTGGCGCCGCCGCGGGGGTGAGCCGGGTGGTGTGCTCGACGGTGATGACGGGTGAGCCGGCGCGGAGTCCTTCGGCTGCGAAGCGCACCCCCGCCATGCCGCCAGGCTCGACGGTCATCATCTTGCATTCGATGCGCTGGTCGGTATACCACGGCTCGAAACGCTCGGTCACGTCGTCGAGTTCGATGCAGAGGTGGGCGGCGATGTTGCGCACCAGGCCCCCGAACATCGTGGTGATGACGCCCGGCAGGAAGGCCATCGCGGGGTTGTCGCCCGGCTTGCTGCCGAAACCCATTGCAGTGCCGGTGTACTCGTAGTCGTCGTAGTTGCCGTAGTCGAAGACCTCGCGGACGGTGACCGACTCCGCACGGGTCGTTAGGCTCAGCGCCGCCAGCACTGCGGTGTCGCCCGAGTACCCCGGGTCGATCCCGTTGACGTACAACGACGAATTGCCCTTCGCGCAGGCCTCTTCCAGCGGCCCCCGCAGCCAGTCGTCGGCCTGGCGCGGCGTCACCAGCCACACCATGGACGTCCCGACGACGTTGATACCGGCGGACAGAAAGCGCGACATCTGTTCAAGGGCCTCCACCGGACGCGTCTCGCCGAGGGCGGTGTAGACGACGCAGTCGGGCTTCAGCGCGATCAGCGCGTCGATGTCGTCGGTGGCGATGATGCCGGTCGGATCGCTCAGGCCGCACAACTCGGCGGCGTCGCGCCCAACCTTCTCGGGGCTGGCGGCGTGTACGCCGACCAGTTCGATATCGGGACGACCGATGAGCGCCCGAAGCGAGTGCTGACCAACATTTCCGGTGGAGAACTGGACCACTCTTCGCATTTCAAGCCTCGATCAGTAGTCGGGTATGGGCAGCGGCAGGTTATTCGATTCGATTCCGCCATCGACGTGGAAGATGGCGTTGGTCGCGTAGCAGTCCTTGGTCGATAGGTAGACGCAGAGCCGACCGAGATCCTCGACGTCGCCGAGTCGATGCAGCGGCGTGAGCGAGAGCATGGTGTCCAGTGCCCCCGGCATCATATCGAGGCCGCTTTGCAGTCCCTCGGTGGCGAACGAGCCGAGTGCGATGGCATTGACGCGGATCTTCGGGGCCAACTCCTGGGCCATCGCCCGGGTGAGCGCTTCGAGCCCACCCTTCGCGACGCAGTACGCGGTAAGCGCGCGGATGCCGAAACGTGCCGACCCCGAGGAGATGTTGACAATGTTGCCGTGTCCGGCCTCGATCATGTGACGGGAGGCGAGTTGACTCATGATGAACGCTGACGTGACACACCAGTCGAAGGTGTGCCGGAAGTCCTCGTCGGTGATGTCGAGAAACGACCCGAACGTCGAACCACCCACATTGTTGATGAGGATGTCGATGCGCCCGAATTCTTTCATCGCCGTGTTGACCACGCGTTCGCCGTCCGGTCGGCTCATCGCGTCGGCCACCAGGGCGAGTCCCTTACCGCCCGAATCCTCGATGCCCTTGATCGTGGCCACGATGTCGGATTCGGTGCGTGCCGTGCCGACGACGGTGGCTCCGGCCTCCGCCAGGACTCGTGCGATACCTTGTCCGACACCCTTGCCCGCACCGGTGACGATCGCCACCTGCCCGCCGAGATTGAACTGCTCCAGCGCCATAAGCGACTCCCTCGGTGAAATTGACTGAAGTCAATCACATATGTCAAGACCCCTCGCTGCTGTTGCTATCGTCAGGGCATGGCGGTGGTCGACAAACCCTCAGCGCGTGAGGCAAAACGCTTGCAAACCCGGGAGCGGCTGATGGGCGCGGCCATCGCCGAGTTCAAGCGGTCCGGGATGGCCGAGGCGGATGTCGGTGCGATCGTCGCGGCCGCCGGGGTCGCACACGGAACCTTTTTCTTTCACTTTCCCACCAAACAGCATGTGCTGCTCGAGTTGGAGCGCCGCGAGGAAGAGCGCATCGCCAAACAGCTCGGTCGGTTCGCCGACTCCAAGCGGAGTCTGCGCGCCGTTTTCGAGGAGGCGGTGCGCCTGGTGTTGGGCCTCGAGCGCCGCCTGGGCGCTGTGCTGTTCAAAGATTTTCTGGCCCTGCACTTCTCGCAAACCAGGCCGATGGATGAAAGCAACGAGCACCCCGTCATCGTCCGGGTCGCGCAGGAGATCGAGCGCGCCCAGCGGGCCGGTCGGGTCGCCCCCGAGGTCAACCCGACCAACAGTGCGGTGTTCTTTCTGCTCGGACTCTATGCCCTACTGACGACGACCCACGACTGGCCAACGCAGAGCTCGATGATCGACGACTACGTAGAGCAGACCCTGCGCGGCATCGAAGCGCGCTGATTGGTTGACTAAAGTCAGTCACACTGCAAAGCTCGGCCCGGGCGACGCAGGAGGTGACCCTTTGACCATGTCCGCCAACACCGTGGTCGGAAGCGGGCTCGACGAGCACATGGAGCGCTCGCGTCAGGTACAGCGGCAGGCCGACAAGTGGCTGATCTCCGGCAGCGTGCTGATCGGCACCGCGGCGCTCGGCATCTTCGGGCTGCCGCTGTTTCTGCGCGGCGTGTGGATTCTGCGCAACGCCGCCCGCGAAGGGCTGACGGTGCGGCCGATGCTGGTGACCTTGCTCGGATACTGCGTCATCGTCGACGCCGCGATCAACGTCTTCGGCTGGGCCCTGGATCTGGTCGCGCACCACACGCTGCTGGCGCGAGTGTTGTTGAACGGCTGGGGGGCAATGTTCGACGCCGGCTATTTCTGGCACTACAACGAGCTGTGGCTCGGCGGGGCGGCCGGTCCCGGCGAGAAGGCGCTCGAGGTCGGGCTGATCCTCACCGTCTTCTGCATGCGCATCGCCGCAGCGATCGGGTTCCTGCAGATGAAGCGGTGGGGCCACCAGTGGATGATCATCACCTGCTGGATGGGCGTGGTGATCTGGTGCGTCTACGTGTTCAACATGACGATGTACGCCGATGTCCGCTACGCCGGGGTGATCCTGCCCGTGGTCGGGTGGTGGATCTACGACATCTTCTACATCACGCCATTCTTGGCCATCCCGTATCTGCACTCGGTGAACAGGGAAATCTTCTCCGACTGACTATTGACTGACTCCACTCATTGACTACAGTCAGCGATTGCATTACAAAGGGCGGACCATGACCTCACAGGTGAAGGCGTCGGCGCGAGCAGCGCGACGGCTGCGGACGCGCGAACGCATCCTCGGTGCCGCGATCACCGAGTTCAAGAAGTCGGGCATGGCCGGCGCCGACGTCAACGCGATCGCCGCGGCGGCCGGAGTCGCGCACGGCACCTTCTTCTTCCACTTTCCCAGCAAGGAGCATGTGCTTCTGGAGTTGGAGAGCCGCGAAGAGGCGCGGATCGCGGCGGAGTTCGCCGAGTTTGTCGAACAGCGCCACGATCTGGCCACGACGTTGACCGCAGTGATCGACCTAGTGACCGATCTGGAACGCCGTTTCGGCCCGATGCTCTTCAAAGAGCTGCTGGCTCTGCACTTCTCTCCGACCAGACCGCACAAGGACGAGTGGACCGACCATCCGGTGATCGTCCTGCTGGTGCGCGAACTGGAGCGGGCTCGCGGTGACGGTGAAGTTCATCCGGAGGTCGACGCCTTCTACAGCGCCACCTTCTTCCTGCTCGGCATCTACGGCGCGCTGACCACGACAGGCAACGCCGAAACCCGCGACACGATGCTGGCCAAATTGGTCTCGACCGCCGTGCGCGGCTTGGAAGTGCGATGACCGGTTCGTACAGGCGACAACACAACAACCGAGGAGTTTGACGTGTGGGCGTGGATTTGGGAGATATTGCGCTACGTCGGGGCGTGGGGTGGGGCCGCCCTCGTCATCTGGTTCTGGTACTGGATGTTCTCCAGTCTCGGCACGTTCTAGGGCCACGATGACCGACCTGTCCGACGCGCACGCGCTCGCGATCGAACGAAGTTGCGCCGTCACGGCTGTCGCGTTGAGCGGCGAGCGCCGTGAAGGGGTGCGCCTCGTCACCGGCGAGCACCGCCAGTTCAGCCTGAGCGCGGGCCTCGACTACGTGCAGGTGCCGTATCCCTCGCTGGCGCGCGACTGGACCCGTCGAACCCTGACTTGTGGTGTCGCACTCCAATGTTCACCGTCCAAGGAGCGGCTCGCCGACTATCGGCTCAATGAGCTCGCCGCGCGGGAGCTTAGGGCGCTCACCCTGGTCGAGGCGGGCGTCGCACTGGGCTGGGTCGCCACCAACTGGCCGGGCCTGCTGGGCGAGGCGCAGCGGTTGCTACCCGGCCTCGAAATCCTGCCCGAGGACATGACCGCCGAAGCGATGCTTGACCGAGCGATCACGTGGGCGCGCAGCGGACAGCCCATCACCGATGTTCCCAAAGTGGTGGGCAGGCTGCCGCTCGCCTACACGGCCCCCCAGGGGTTGACCGACAAGCTGCGGCGCAGCTTCGGCCGGATGCCGTGGACCACCACCCAGAAGCGGCTGCCGCGTCCGTACTCGGTTCCCGTCGGCGGCGACGGCGGCGTGCGCAACCCGAACCTGCCGCCGCCGAGCCGGCCGCAGGACAACGACCTCGACGTCACGCCCGAACACCGGCCGGGGATCCCGTACCCGGAGTGGAACGCCTGGACGAAGAGCTTCATGCCGGATCACGTCGCGGTGCTCGAACGCGCTCATCCCAGCCGGGACCGGAAGCCCGGAGCGGTCTCGGCCGACTTACGCAAGTGGTTCGAGGAGCACACCCATCGGGCGATGAAGAGCCGGCTCGAGGACGGCAGCGACCTCGACGTCGACCAGTACGTGAACCATTACGTCGACCTCACCACCGGCGAGGCGATCGAGCCGCGCATCTTCCGCGAGCTGCTGCCCAGCAACCGCGACGTCACCACCGCCCTGCTGTTGGACGGCAGCTCGTCTCTGGGTGTGCACGGCGGACGGGTCTTCAAGCTCGAATTGGCATGCGCTGACGCGTTGTCGCGGGCGATGACGCTGGCCCGGGAACGGCACGGGATATTCGTGTTCACCGGCAACACCCGCCACCGGGTCGAGGTCAACTGCCTGAAGGACTTCGACGAGCGACGCTTCGTGCCACCGAGCCGCCTGGGCCTGTCGGCCGGTGGCTACACCCGGCTGGGTGCGCCGTTGCGGCACTTGACAAGCCGCCTGTTGGCGCAGCCCTCCGAACGCCGCCTGCTGATCGTGATCGGTGACGGGCTGATATCCGACGAGGGATATGAGGGCCGCTACGCCTGGGCCGACGCCGCGCACGCGGTCGAGGAGGCCAACGACGCAGGCGTCTCGATGTACTACGTCGGCGTCGGACCGACCCGGGTCGACCCGCTGCCCGAGGTCTTCGGACCTCGCCGGTCCCAACGCATCCGGCGCGTCGAGGACCTGCCTAGGGTGCTGGCCCACGTCCACCGCGAACTGGTCGCCGCCTGATCGACAACCAACCGAGGAGCCCCAGCCACCGATGACCACCGACACCTACTACGCCAACGGCAACGAAGTCCAGCTGTTCGAGCAGGCGTATCACCAGCGGCTACCCGTCATGCTCACCGGGCCGACCGGGTGCGGAAAGACGCGACTGGTCGAACACATGGGCGTGCTGCTGCGCCGGCCAGTCGTCACGATCAGCTGCCACGACGACCTGACCAGTTCGGACCTCGTCGGCCGGTTCATGGTCACCGGCGGCGACGTGGTCTGGACGGACGGGCCGCTGACCCGGGCGGTGAAAGCCGGGGCGATCTGCTATCTCGACGAGGTGGTGGAGGCCCGCCACGACTCGCTCGCGGTACTGCATTCGCTGACCGACCACCGACGCACGCTCTATCTCGACCGCGCCGACGAAGTGGTCCACGCGCCCGACACCTTCATGCTGGTGTGCTCCTACAACCCGGCCTACCGAAGCTCACTGAAGGAACTCAAACCGTCGTTTCGGCAACGCTTCGTCACGCTGCCGATGAACTACCTTCCGCCCGAGCGGGAGGCCGAGGTCATCGTGGCCGAAACGGGTGTCCCGCTGCCGACCGCCACGCGACTGGTCCGATGCGCCACCGCCATCCGCACCGCCGATGATGCGTTCCACTTCGAACCCCCGTCGACCCGTGTCCTGGTCACCGCGGCACACCTGATCGCCGCGGGCGCAACCGAACTGGATGCGGCCGAGGCCTGCGTGCTGGCGCCGTTGTCCAGTGACGGCGCCGTCACCGACGGTCTGCGTGAAGTCGCCGTGGCCACCCTGGCCGGCGCCGACAGCCCGAGCACCCCGCACTAGGAAGGAATCCTTATGGACCCCAAGGAGAGACAGCGCAAACGAGCGCTGATCATTCTGCAGATCGTCATCTACGGCTATCTGCTGGCGATGTTCCTCATCCAGCTGTACATGTCGTTCGAGCGGGGCTGGTGGACGCTGTGAGCGCGACGGCGACGACGGTCAGCCTCGAAGACCACCACGAAGAATCGCGACTTGCCCAACGCCGCGCCGACAAGTGGATGATCGTCGGCGCCGCGCTGATGGGCATGTGGGCCCCTGGCATCATCGGATTCCCGATCTTTATGCGCGGGGTGTGGTTACAGCGCCAGGCCGCGCGCGCCGGCCTGTCGGTGCGGCCGATGATCGTCACGCTGATCGGCTACCTGGTGCTCATCGACGGCTTCCTCAACAGCCTGGGTTGGGCGCTCGACCTGATCGGCAACCACACGCTGATCAATCGGGTGCTGATGATCGGGTGGGGCCACATGTTCGACGCCGCCTACTTCTGGCACTACAACGAGCCCTGGGTCGGCGGTTCGGCGGTGCCCGGCGAAAAGGCTTATGTCGCAGGGTTGATCCTGACCGTGTTCGCCATGCGGTGCGCCGCGGCGATCGGGTTCCTGCAGATGAAGCGGTGGGGCCACCAGTGGATGATCATCACCTGCTGGATGGGCGTGGTGATCTGGTGCGCCTACGTGTTCAACATGACGATGTACGCCGACGTGCGCTACGCCGGTGTGCTGTTCCCGGTCATCGGCTGGTGGATCTACGACATCTTCTACATCACACCGTTCTTGGCGATCCCGTATCTGCACACGGTCAACCGCGAAATCTTCTCCGACTGAACAGGTTAAGGAGCACAGCATGACGTCACCATCGGACGCGTCGACCACCGACGACAAAGACCCCGCCGAGGATCTGCCTCCGGGTACCACGCCCTATTACGCGCGCATGCACAAGTACATCAAGCGGGCGGTGCTCGTCTGCCTGATCGCCCTGGTGATCGAGGGCGCGTTCACCTTGCCGTTCATGGCGGTGTGGTACGGCTATCCGACGCTGAGCCTGACCGAGATCTGCAGCGGCCTGCTGAAGGTCCGCTACTCCGACGACACCCTCGAGTGCAAGGTTCCCTATCCGGTTCTTGGCCCACCGGAAGGCGCCGAGGGCAAGGACACCGCGCGCGACGAGTGGGGGATCCAGCCCGTGCCGAAGTACGACCGGATCGGGTTCCGCGAGTTGGTGCGCATCCACGAGGAAAGCGAAGCTCGCAAAGCCGCGCAGCAACAGCAGGATTCGGCGCCATGAGTCAAAGACCCGCTGAGGAACACGCGCAGAACTGGGATCTGCGGCACGAGGACTTCAACGACGTCGACTTCCTCTACGACGTCTACGACGTGATGCGACGCCGAGCGCCGTTCGTCCACACCGACACCCCGTTTCTCACCACCATGCCGGACAGCGCCTGGGTGGCGGTGCGCTACTCGGAGTGCACCCGGATCCTGCAGGACTGGGAGCACTTCTCCAGCAATCCGACGCCGGACGCGACCGAGGCGTTCGGCGGTGATCTGGTGATCACGCTGGACCCGCCCCGGCAGCAGAAGTTCCGCAAGGTGCTCAACCCGTACTTCTCTCCGGCGCGGATGAAGGCGCTACGACCCCAGATCCGCGACGAGACCGACCGGCTGATCGACGATTTCATCACCACCGGGCGCGGTGACCTCGCCCAGGTCGCATGGCGGCAACCGGGAATCGTGTTCTTCAAGTACGTGCTCGGGATGCCGGTCGAGGATGTGCCGCTGTGCATCGAACTCACCGACACCGCCCTCAACGGCGCCACCGAGGAGGAGCGGGGGCCCGCCTGGGGTGGGCTGTACCAGCACATCCACGACACCGTGACGGCACGCATGACGGGACCGCCCCGCGACGACATGATCGACGTGCTGCTGGCCGCTGAGATCGACGGGGAGAAGCTCCCGTTCAACGACGTGGTGGCCAACGGGATGCTCCTGGTGCAGGCCGGTCTCGAGACCACTGCAAGCGCGATGTCGTGGGCCTTCCACTACCTCGCTACGCACCCCGAGGAACGTGACCGGTTGATCGGCGAGCCGGAAGTGCTGCCGCGCGCGGTCGAGGAGTTCCTCCGGTTCGGCGGATCGATCCACGGGATACCACGCACCGTCACCAAAGAGGTTGAGCTGGCTGGCCATACGTTCCGTCCCGGCGACTCGGTCATCGTGAACTACGCCTCGGCCAACCGCGACGAGGAGATGTTCGTCGACGCCCACAAGTGCGTCCTGGACCGGCGCGACAACCGCCACCTGGGCTTCGGTGCCGGCGTGCACAGGTGCCTGGGTTCCAACCTCGCCCGGCTCGAATTGCAGGTGGGTCTGGAACAGGTGCTGACCCGGATGCCGACGCTCACCCTGGACGCGTCGAAACCGACCGTGTTCGTGGGCAACTCCATCACCCGCGGCTTCCGCTGCCTGCCCGTGGTGTTCGACCCCGCCGAGACGTCAGCGGCATGACCTACCGCATCGTCCAGTGGACCACCGGCAATGTGGGCAAGCGCTCGGTGCGGGCGATCGGGCTCAACCCGAAGCTCGAACTGGTCGGTTGCTACGCCTGGTCCAAGGACAAGGTCGGCCGCGACGTGGGCGAGCTGTGCGGCATCGAGCGGCTGGGGGTGACCGCGACCGACGACGTCGACGCGCTGCTGGCGCTGCGGCCCGACTGTGTGGTCTACAACCCGATGTTCGCCGACGTCGATGAGATGGTGCGGATCCTGCGGGCGGGCATCAACATCGTGTCGACGTCGGAGTTCATCACCGGCCACTTCCTCGGCGCCGGCCGGGACCGGGTCGTCGAGGCGTGCCGTGAGGGCGGGTCGACGATCTTCGGCAGCGGCATCAACCCCGGTTTCATCCAGCTGTTCGCCATCGTGTCGGCCGGATTGTCGGAGCGCGTGGAAAAGGTGAGCGTCACCGAGGCCATCGACACCACCATCTACAACTCACCGGCCACCGAGAAGCCGATGGGTTTCGGGTATCCCATCGACACACCGGACCTACCGGCGATCACCGCGAAGGGCTCGGCCATCTTTCGCGACGGTGTTCTGCTCGTCGCCGACGCGCTCGGAGCCGAACTCGACGAGGTGCGTTGCGACGTCGCGTATGCCCAGACCACCGAGGACCTCCACCTGCCCGGTGACTGGACGATCCCGAAGGGCTGCGTGGCCGGCGTCGACGTCGGCTGGAAGGGAATCGCCGCGGGCAACGAGGTCATCGAGATTCGGGGGCGATGGCGTAAGGGCCAGACACTGGACCCGGACTGGGACCTCGACATGGGCTATACCGTCGAGGTACGTGGCACACCGACGATCAAGACCACGCTGAGCTTCCTGCCGCCTGCCGACTTCGTCGGCGAGACGTTGGATGACTACATCATGCTGGGCCTGTCAATCGTCGCGATGCCGGCGATCACGGCCATTCCCGCCGTGGTGGCGGCCCCTGCCGGTATCGCCACCTATAACGATCTGCCACTTCTACTTCCGCGGGGGGTCCTCAATGCCTGAGAGAACATATCGGGTCATCCAGTGGATGACGGGAGACGTCGGGCAGGTCGGTGTTCGCCATTTCGCCCAGTGCCCGGTGTTCGATCTCGTCGGGGTGCTGGTGCACAACAAGGACAAAGTCGGCAAGGACGCCGGTGAAATAGCCGGCATCCCCCCGGTGGGGGTGACCGCGACCGACGACGTCGAATCGATCATCGCCCTAGATGCCGACTGCGTGTTCTACACACCGGTGATCATGGACGTCGACACCGTCTGCCGGCTGCTGCGCTCGGGCAAGAACGTCGTCACCACGAGCGGCTTCTTCCACCCGACCGAGAGATTCCGCGACGGCGGGGACAAGATCCGCGCCGCATGCGAAGAGGGCGGCGCGTCGTTTCACGCGGGCGGCATTCACCCCGGCTACGCGGGCGACATCCTTCCGCTCACGCTCGCGCGCGTGACCAGCCGGATCGACAAGATCCAGCTGTGGGAAGTCGTCAACGTGCTGACCGACGCCCCGATGGACCACATCGACTGGATGGGGTTCGGGAAGGACAAGGACAAGTTTCTCTCGGAGCCCACCATTCTCGGGCTCGGGGTCCCGTTCTTCGCGCAGTCGATGCAGATGGTCGCCGACGGTCTCGGTGTGAGGATTGACGACGTGACCGCCGCCGACGTGAAGGCCGCCGTCGCCACCGAGGACATTCCGCACGCCGAGGGTGCGATCCCACGCGGAACCGTTGCCGCACAACATCACGAGTGGACAGCCTGGGTCGACGGCGACCCGCTGATCGTCTACCACGCGATCTACCTGACCGGTGGGCCCGATCAGCTCGATCCGGCCTGGGACTGGGGAAGGACGCGGTACCGCATCGTGATCGAGGGCGACCCGTCGACAGAGCTGACAATGCACGGCCTCGTGACGGCCGACGGGACGATGACCCACCCGGGCTACGACTGGACGGCGATGGGCGCCATCAACGCGATTCCCGACGTCTGTGACGCCCCGCCCGGCTGGCTCACCCATTTGGATCTCGGTTTGGTGCAACCGCGCGGGCTGGTGCGCAAATGAGAACCGACGGTTCGCGGCTGCACCACGTGGTCTTCGCCGTCGCCGCGGAACGGCAAGCCGATGTTGCCCGGATGTTCACCGAGCTCGGCTTCACCTTCAATTCCGCCGAGCTGACCGAGCTGGGCGTGACGGTCCAATTGGACTGGGAAGGTGGGCTCGAGCTGATCAGCCCGATTCCCGGCTCGACGGCGTCGGTGGCGTTGTCGGTCAACGACTTTCTGGCCAGTCACGGCGACGGTGTGTATACGGTGGTGCTGCAGGTGCCCGATGCCGCAGCAGCCGAGGCGGTGACGGACCGCTACGGTGCGGTCACGCGATTCCGGCAAGGCTTCTCCGGTGACGGCTCCTATCTCGACGAGATCGATCTCTCTGTGTTCAACCTTCCCATCACCCTTCTAGCAACGAATGTGACATGACTGATATCTCTGCCAACCTGCCCCCGCCCGTCCGCTACGAAGACCTGCCGATGGCCCACGACCGCGGCGCGGGGTGGGCGAAACTCCGCGACCTCGGGCCGGTGCTGTACGGCGACGACTCGTACTACTTCACCCGCCGCGAGGATGTTCTTGCCGCGCTGCGTGATCACGAGACGTTCTCGTCCCAGACAAGCTACGACGACCTGATCAGCCCGGTACCGATGGTGCCGCTGGCATTCGACCCACCCGAACACACGCGCTACCGCCGCATCCTGCACCCGTTCTTCAGCCCGCAGGCACTGGCCGCCGTCTTGCCGACGCTGCAGGCGCAGGCCATCGACATCATCGACGACGTCGCACGCCGATCCGAGTGTGAGGTGATGGCCGATCTCGCCACGCCCTACCCTTCGCAGGTGTTCCTCACCCTGTTCGGGTTGCCGCTCGCGGACCGGGAGCGGCTGATCAGGTGGAAGGACGCGATCATCGCGGTCAGCCTGGCCAAGGATCCGGCCAGCGTCGACCTCACCCCGGCGGCGGAGCTGTTCGCCTATCTCACCGAGGCGGTGCACCGGCAACGGCGCGAACCGCAGGCGGGCATCCTGTCGCAGCTGCTGCACGGCGATGACCCGTTGACCGATGAAGAGGCGACGGGGCTGTCGCTGGTCTTCGTGCTCGCCGGGCTCGACACCGTCACCTCCGCCATCGGTTTCACCATCCTCGAACTGGCCCGTCGGCCCGAACTACGTATGCAACTACGCGAGAAGCCACGCGATGTCGACGTTTTCGTCGAGGAGATGATCCGGTTGGAGCCGCCTGCGCCGACAGTCGGCCGGCGCGTGACCCGACCGGTGACCCTCGCCGGCGTCACGCTGCCCGCCGGAGCCGAGGTCCGGCTGTGTCTGGGGGCGATCAACCGCGACGGCAGCGACGCCGCCTCTGGTGACGACCTGCTCATGGACGGCAAGGTGCACAAGCACTGGGGGTTCGGCGGTGGCCCGCACCGCTGCCTCGGTTCGCACTTGGCACGTATGGAGCTGAAGATCGTCGTCACCGAATGGCTCAACCGGGTACCGGATTTCGAACTGGCGCCCGGCTATGTCCCCGAGATCACATGGCCGTCGGCCACCTGCACCTTGCCGGAACTACCGTTGCGGCTCGGAGCAGCCACATAACGGCGGCCCAGAGGAGAGACCATGACCGTCGGTGCCGCCAAGCCCAGCGTCTTCGACGCCGGACTCCCTACGCTGGACTACGACGTCACCGCCACACCCCAGGAGATCTATCCGCAGTTTCAGGCCGCTCAGCGGGTCGCTCCGATTGCCTTGGGACCGATTGGACCGGAGGTGATTTCGTACGAGCTGGCCAGGTCGGTCCTGCGCGACCCACGGTTCGGGATCCCCAAGGGAATCCATCTGTCGGCACACGGCATCACGTCGGGTCCGCTGTGGGACAGGGTGACGCGCAGCATCTTGAACATGGACGGCGAAGAGCACCGTCGGCTGCGCGGGCTGGTCGCAAGGGCGTTCACGCCGCGGGGCACCGCGCGGATGGAGCCCACCATCCACACCGTCGTCAACGAGCTCATCGACCGTGTCGCCAACGACGGCGGGTGCGAGTTCGTGGCCGATGTCGCAAGGCCGTACCCGATCCCGGTGATCTGCGCGTTGCTCGGTGCGCCGCGCGAGGATTGGCAGCAGTTCTCGCGATGGGCAGAGGACATCTTCAAAATCGTCAGCTTCGACTGCGACATCGCCGAAGAAGAGCCTGCAATTCTCAAGGCGTGGAATGAGTTCGACGACTACATCGACGACATGATCGCGCACCGACGACACGGCCTCACCGACGACCTGCTTTCTGAGCTCATTCGCGCCGAGGTCGACGGGGACCGCCTCGATGCGGGCGAGCTGCGCATGCTGGCGTTCAGCATCCTGGTCGCGGGAACCGACACCACCCGCAGTCAGCTGGCCGCGTCGATGCAGGTGCTCTGCGATCATCCCGATCAGTGGGCGCTGCTGCAGGAGCGGCCGGACCTGGCCATGCCCGCCGTCGAGGAGACGATGCGGCATTCCCCGTCGATGTGCAGCACCGTGCGCAGCGCCGTCGATGACGTCACGATCGGCGAGTACACCTTCCCCGCGAACACGTTCATCATCGTCAACACCTATGCCGCTAACCGTGATCCGGCGATCTACGACGACCCGACCCGCTTCGACATCACTCGCGACGATCCCCCTCCGATTCTGACGTTCGGTGGCGGGGCGCACTATTGCCTCGGCGCCAACCTCGCGCGCCGCGAACTCGCCGAAGCGCTCAGGATCCTCGCGCGCCGGATACCGGGCGTCCGGCGCGTCGGGCAGGCGCCGTGGAAGCCGCTACTCGGCATGAGCGGGCCGACCGCGCTGCATGTCGAGTTCGACGTCGTCGCGTGAGGCGCGCGACCAGCCGCCGGGCAGAAAGCACGCCGACACGGCGGAGATCACCGACACCACGACGAGGTAGGCGACGATCGAGTTGCTGGTGTGCGTCGCCGCGTACAGCGCGGTGGCGATCGTGGGGGCGAACGCCGAGCCGACCACTTGCGACAGCGTGTACCCGATCGAAACCCCGCTGTAGCGCACGTCGGCGTCGAACGACAGGCTGAACAACGACCCGGTGACACCGGCGGCCGGGGCCATCGCGAAACCGAACACCAGCAACAGCGCGGCCAGAAACAGCGCGGGCCTTCCGGTGTTGATCAACGCGAAGGCCGGCCAGATGGACAGTCCCATCATGACGACCCCGGTGACGAAGACCGGTTTGCGTCCGAGCCGGTCGGACAGCGCGCCGAACATCGGATAGGTCGCGACAGCCACGACCGCGGCGACTGCAACCCCGAAAAGCGCTGCGGTGCGATCGATCCCGGCCACGGTCGTGGCGTAGGACACCAGGTAGGCGACGCAGATGTAGGCGAACACCCCTTGGGACAGGTAGGCGCCCGCGACCAGCAGAATCTGCTTCCAGTGCTTGCGCACCGCCTGCGCGATCGGCATCCGAGCCACTTGGGCTCGCTGCCGAAGCGCATCGAAGTCTGGGCTCTCCGTGACCGACAGCCGGATCACCAGGCCGATGACGATCAGCACGGCGCTGGCCAGAAACGGAAGGCGCCAACCCCATGCGAGAAACTGGGCGTCGGGCAGGCCGGAGACCGCGAAGAACGCGAGGGTGGCGGTCGCGGTGCCCGCGGGCGCGCCCATCTGGGGGAAGCCGCCGTAGAGGCCCTTGCGTTCGGCGCTCGCGTGCTCGACGGCCATCAGGGTGGCGCCACCCCACTCTCCACCGACAGCGAAGCCCTGCACCAAACGCAACAGCGTCAAGAGAATCGGGGCGGCCACACCGATGTGTCCATAGGTCGGCAGCAGGCCCATCAACACCGTCGCGGTGCCCATCAGCAACAGCGAGTACACGAGCATCTTCTTGCGGCCGATCCGGTCACCGAAGTGGCCGAACACGATGCCGCCGAGTGGGCGGGCGACGAAGCCCACACCGAACGTCGCGAAGGACAACAACAGTCCCATCGCCGGAGACGCTTCGGGGAAGAACAGTTTCGGAAACACGAGCGCGGCGGCCGTGCCGTAGATGAGGAAGTCGTAGAACTCCACCGTCGTTCCGATGAAGCTGGCGGTGGCGACCCGCACCGGCGAGGTCTGCCGCATCGAATTCGTCACCGACATGGTCTGTCGCTACCGCCGCGGTGGTCCCTGCCTGATCCGCGCTCGCGTCGCGTCCAGGGTGTTGTCTGCGGTGTAGATGTAGTCGATCCACCACGTGGCACCCGCCTCGGCGCACCGCTGGACCGTGGCGGTATCGGACGGTCCGGCGGTCCGGCCGAACGCGATGATATCGAAATCCGTTGCGGTGCTGCGTTGTTGAGAAATATAGGACCTCATGCTGGACAGGTCGTCGGGTTCGACCTCGAGGCCGTAGGGTCCGGTCGTAACCACGCCATCCCAACGTGCCGCACGACGCAGGGGCTTTTTCGACGGCCACGTGGCCGCCACCCACACCGGAACCCGGGGCCTCTGCAGCGGTGGCTCAAATGCGTCACATTCGACGCGGTAGTGGGTGCCATGGTGGTTCACGGGGGCGCCCGCCCACAGTGCCGCAAGCACATCGAGCGCCTCGTCGAGTTTGGCCGCCCGCAGGCTCGCGTCGCCGTCGTCGCCGAACGCGGTGTAATCCGGTAGGTGTGGATACCCCGCACCCACCCCCAGCACGACGCGGCCGCCCGAGAGGTGGTCGAGGGTGATCACCTCGCGGGCCAGTTTGGTGATGTGCCGTCGCGGTACCGGCGTGACCAGCGGCCCGAGCACGATGCGTTCGGTCCGCATCGCCATCGCGGTCAACGCGATCCACGGGTCGGCGGTCGGCTCCTCGAACTGAAGGTGGTCCCAGATGAAGAAGCCGTCCCAGCCGGCCTGCTCGGCATCGAAGGCAAGCTCCGACAGGACTCGAGCGTCTCCGCAGAAGCCGAAGTTGGGGGTGTAGAAGCCGAACTTCATCGTGGGGCAGCTTAATGAGAACGCGATTCCCGTGCGGGCCATATGGGCTAACTGCGGGCCGGCGACCATAGCTGTGTCGGTGACGCACGGCCGCGCAACAGCACTTCGGAACCCTGCGTCGTCCAATGACGTTGCTCGGCCGGGCTTGCGCGCTCGAACGCCGCGCCCGAACACAACACCCGGCTCTCATACTCCTTGGCGAGATCGGCCAGCCGAGCCGCCTCGTTGACCGCATCGCCGACGACGGTGTACTCGTAGCGGTTCTCCGCGCCGATATTGCCCGCGAACACCGGCCCTGAAGACACCCCGATGCCGAAGTCGACAGGCAGCCTGCGGAGTTGGTGCCGCAAGGCGCGCGCGGTGGCCAGCCCGGCCGTTGCCGGATCGTCGATCCGCAGCGGCGCGCCGAACACAGCGAGGGCGGCATCGCCTTGAAACTTGTTGATCAACCCGTGCTGCGCGTCGACCTCGGCGACGACGATCCGGAAGAAGTCGTTGAGCACCTCGGCGATTTCGTGCGGTTCGCGCGACGCCGCCAACCGCGTCGACTCCACCAGGTCGACGAACAGCACAGTGACGTCGCGTTCGTCGCCAGAATGGGAGTCGGTCTCGTCGAGCGCCCGGCGCGCCACTTCCTCGCCGACGTGACGGCCGAACAGATCTCGCAGCCGGTCACGTTCTCGAAGCCCGGCGACCATGCTGTTGAAACCTCGCTGCAGCCTGCCGATCTCCGACCACTCATAGACGTCGACCGTGTGGTCGATGCGGCCCCGCTCGACTTCGGCCATCGCGTCGACGACCTCGCCCACCGGGTCCGAGATCGACATCGACACCAGGATCATCGCGCGCAGCCCGAGCACGACGGCGACGAGCGCCAGCACCAACAGCGCCAGGTCGATCGAGGTGCTATGCGTGATGAGCCAGCCGCGAGACCGCATGATCAGCAGCAACGCGATCGCCAAGCCCGGCAACGCCGTACAGACCGTCCACATGAGCACCAGCCGGGCCCGCACGCCGGGGGCTTTCAGTCCCCGTAGCGCGGGATCGGGTGACACGCTGGCCAGTACCGGACGCAGAGTCCGCAGCGTGAAGAGGAAACCGGTGGCCACGGTGGCGACAGCGCCGAACCCGATGGCCGATGCGATGACCACCTGCACCTCGGTTCCCGCGTCGAGGTTGAGCGGGACCAGCACCGCGGCGGTGAGCACCCACGGCGCAACGGTGATCATGGACTGGCGTTGCAGCGTCTTGAGGGCCGTTTGCCGTTCGGCTTCGGTCGGTGCCCGGCCGGAACCGAGCCGGCGCAGGGTGGGTGCGACGATGAGCACGGCGCCCACGGCGGTGGTGGCCGTTCCGATGCAGATGAGCACCGCCGCGGTGACGATGTTCTCGGCGGTGGCGGCGCTTCCCCCGCTGAGGGACAAGACGATCGCGATGACCTCGGCGACCGTCAGCAGATAGGCCGACGCAAGGCCTGCCGCATAGCGGGCGAGCAGGCGGCGGGGCCTCACAAAGTGGAAGGTATCAGTCGCTTGCGGGGAGCGGCTTGGCTTCCTTGAGAGACAGCGGGGTGGTTCCGACGCTCAGCGTGCCCGCACCGGCCTTGGTCACCAGCACCTCGGCGCCGTTGTCGTCGACGTATCGCTTGCCCATCGCGTTGCCGTCCGCGAACGCGGGGTCGAGGGTCGCGTTCGGATCCTTTTCGCCATCCAGCGGCACCATCGGAACTCCGCCCGCACGGAGGTCGTCGAGGCTGTCGGCACTGCGCACCACGATCACCTGGGTGTCGCAGACCTGGCTCTGCAGCCGTGTGCCGTTCTTGATCATGTTCGGCTCCTTAGTTTTTCGCGCTTGTTCGCGAGAGTTCGTCGATCAGCTCGCGGCGCAGCACCTTGCCGGTCGCGTTGGTGGGCAGTTCGTTCCGGAAGACCACCCGGTCCGGTGTGCGCGATCCGCGCAGTTGCCGTCGGACGAACTCACGCAGCTCCTCGGGATCCGGGTTGGCGCCTGAAGTATCCGCGGGCACCACCACCGCAACGATGATCTGACCCCACTCGGGATCCTCCGGCCCCACCACGACGCAGTCGCGCACCATCGGATGCTCGACGAGGACGTCTTCGATCTCCGCCGGGGCGATGTTCTCCCCGCCGCGAATGATGGTGTCGTCGGATCGGCCGCCGATGAACAGGTAGCCGTCCTCGTCGAGCATGGCGACGTCCTTGGTGGGGAACCAGCCATCCGCGTCGAGCACCGACCCGATCTCGGCATAGCGGCCCGATACCTGATCGCCGCGAACGAACAACTCACCCGTCTCGCCGGGTCCGAGCACATCGCCGCTCTCGCTGCGGATCTGCACCTCGATCCCCGGCACGGGTTGGCCGACCGAGCCGAGCCTGCGCGCGACGGCGGCGTCATTCGCGTTCATCGCGGCGCGGTGATCGTCAGGAGTGAGCACGGCAATCGTCGAGCTGGTCTCGGTGAGCCCGTATGCGTTGACGAACCCGACGTCGGGAAGCAACCCGAGTGCTTTGCGCACCAACGGAAGCGCAACCTTGGAGCCGCCGTACGCCAGATTGCGGAGGGTGGGTAGTTCGACGGGGCCGGCTTCGAGCGTCGACACGATGCGGTCCAGCATGGTCGGCACCACCGTCGCCGTCGTCACGCCCTCTTCGCGCACCAGGCGCACCCATTGGTTCGGGTCGAACTGGCGCAGGTAGACCATCTTTCGGCCCGCGTACAGGTTCGACAGCGCAGCGCCCACACCGGCGATGTGGTAGGGCGGCACGCAGATCAGCGCGGCGTCCCCGGGTTCGGCCGACGCGAACTCGACGGTGCCGGTGACATAGCTCGTCAGGTTGTTGTGTGTGAGCTCAACGGCTTTGGGACGTGACGTCGTCCCAGAAGTGAACAGCACGATGCCGACATCGTCGGGATCCGGAAACTCAGGGATATCGGGGGCAGGTTCTATGGTGCGGGTGGCGGCGACGAACTCGTCGGCGCCGATCACCTGCTTGCCGGCGCCGGCGATGACGTCGAGGTACTGACCGTCGGCGATCACCAGCGGTGCGGGCAACCGGTCGATCAGCTCGCGCAGCCCGTCGCCGCTGAGACGGTAGTTCAGCGGTGTGAACGCCACACCTGCGCGTGCCGAGGCGAAAAGCAGCAGCGGCAACATGAACCCGCCGGTGCCGACGTAGGCCACGTGGGAAGCGCCCGACGCCGCGATCGCGCCCGCGCCACCGTCGGCGAGCTCGCTCAGTTCGGTTGTGGTCAGGCGCACTTCATCGGAGACCACCGCGGTCCGATCGGGATCGCTCGAGGATGCCATCTCGAGCAGCAATGAGATGCTCATTTGTCGACGAAGATATCAAGGATGGGATCGTTCCCGCCGCCGTAGCGCGACAGATCGGTGACGCCTGCCTCGGCGAGTAGAGCGGAGTCGATGTAGCACTGACCGTTGACGTCGGCCGGCGGCCGCGACAGGATCTCGACGGCCGCATCGCCCATGATCTGCGGATCGCGCGATCGCGCCGCCAGGTTCGCGCCGTCGGCCAGGTTCGTCACCGCCGCTGTCGCGATATAGGTCTCGGGCCACAGGCAGGCGAAACCGATGGAGTCGTACTCTGCGGCCCACCCGAGAGACAACAGTGTCATCCCGTACTTCGACAGCGTGTAGGACGGGTGCGCACCCAGCCAGTGCGGGTTCATGTTCAGCGGCGGCGCCAGGGTCACCACGTGGGCGTTGGCTGACTTGCGCAGATGCGGCAGCGCCGCCTTGGTGAGCAGAAACGTGCCCCGCACGTTGATGTCCATCATCAGGTCGAACTTCTTGGCGCTCAGCTGCTCGGTCGGTTCGGTGGCGATGGCGCTGGCGTTGTTGACGACGACGTCGATGCCGCCGAAGCGTTCGACGGCGGTGTCCACCGCGCGCTGCACGTCTTCTTCCTTGCGCACGTCGCCCACCACGGCGACAGCCTTCCCGCCGCCCCGGCCGGCACCCTTCCCGCCCGCCGCCTCCACCTCGGCGACAGCGGTGTGCACGGTGCCGGGCAGTTTGGGATGGGGTTCGGCCGTCTTGGCCAGCAACACCACGTTGGCGCCGCGTTTGGCCGCCGCGGTCGCGATCGCCAAGCCGATGCCGCGACTGCCGCCGGACACGACGAGCGTGCGGTCAGTGAGGGTGGACATGGACCTCCTCGGGATGGCCGCCTCGATGCTACGCGACGGGCACGCCCGACGGCAGTGGCGTTCTCATTTTACGCAAGTCCCATAACCGCTGTGTACGGGGTCGGCGCTGCCTGCCGAACCGCGGACCGTCGGCCCCACTCCGTGCGTGTTTGCAGTGTTCGGTATTGGCATTCTCATTTTTTGCAAGTACGTTATCCAGTGATGAGCGAGCCAGTACAGACCCCGTCGGGGATCCCGCTCCAACCCGTCTACGGACCCGACGACCGGGCGGCCGACCCGCCTGCGCCGGGTACGTACCCGTTCACCCGCGGCAACTTCGCGAGCGGCTACCGCGGCAAGACATGGACGTTCCGGCAGTACTCGGGATTCGGCACGGCCGAGGAGTCCAACCGTCGTTACCGCTACCTGCTCGACCAGGGCGGCACGGGCCTCTCGGTGGCGTTGGACCTGCCGACCCAGTGCGGCTACGACTCCGATGACCCGGAGTACGGCGAGGAGGTCGGTCGCGTCGGGGTCGCCGTCGACACGCTGGCCGACGCCGAGATCCTGTTCGACGGCATACCGCTGGACCAGATCAGCACGAGCTTCACCATCAACGGCACGGCCGCGATCCTGTTGGCGTTCTACGTCGCGGCCGCCGAGAAGAACGGCGTGCCGCGCGAGAAGCTCACCGGCACCATCCAGAACGACATCCTCAAGGAGTACGCCTCGCGCGGCACGTGGATCTGGCCGCCGGAGCCGTCGTTGCGTCTGATCGCCGACACGATCGAGTTCTGCGCGGCCGAAGTGCCGCGCTTCAACGCCATCTCGGTGGCCGGGGCGCACTTCCGCGACGCGGGCGCCAACGCCGTGCAGGAGATGGCGTTCACGCTGGCCGACGGGGTGACGTACTGCGACACGGTGATCGAGCGCGGTCGGATGACGATCGACAAGTTCGCCCCCCAGATCTCCTTCTTCTTCTACACACACGGCGACTTCTTCGAGGAGATCGCCAAATACCGTGCGGGACGGCGGCGTTGGGCCACCATCGTGCGCGAGCGGTACGGCGCCACCACCGACAAGGCGTCGATGTTCCGCTTCGGCTGTGTGTCGGGCGGAGCGTCGCTGTACGCGCCGCAGGCACAGAACAACCTGGTCCGGGTCGCCTATGAGGCGATGGCGTCGGTACTGGGCGGAGTGCAGTCGATGTTCACCGCGGCCTGGGATGAGCCGTTCGCGCTGCCCAGCGAGGAGTCGGCGACGCTCGCGCTGCGCACCCAGCAGATCCTCGCCTACGAGACGGGCGTGACCAAGGTGGCCGACCCGCTCGGCGGCTCCTATTTCGTCGAGGCGCTCACCGACGCCACGGAGGAGAAGATCATCGAGATCATGCACGATCTCGAACAGCACGGCGGCATGGTGCGCTGCATCGAGGACGGCTATCTGCAGGGTCTGATCGCCGACGAGGCGTTCAAGCTGCACCAGGAGATCGAGTCCGGCTCGCGCCCCGTTGTCGGCGTCAACAGGTTCGTCACCGACGAACCGCCCCCGGAGATCTCCACCTACGAACTCGACGCGGAGGGCCGCGATCTCCAACTCAAGCGGCTGAGCCGGGTTAAGGCAGAGCGCAGTGAGGTGGCGGTGAAGGAAGCCCTTGCCGCGCTTGCCAAATCGGCGGAAGGTGACGACAACCTGATGCACAAGCTGATCGACTGCGCCAACGCGTATTGCACCGTCGGTGAGATGGTGTCCACGCTCAAGTCGGTGTGGGGCGAGTTCCAGCAGCCGGTGGTGTTCTGATGACTTCCGCATCCGGAAACCCGGTCCGCGTCCTGGTCGCCAAACCCGGCCTGGACGGCCACGACCGCGGCGCCAAGATCGTCGCGCGCACACTCCGCGACGCCGGCTTCGAGGTGATCTACACCGGGATCCGGCAGCGCATCGAGGACATCGTCTCGATCGCGCTGCAGGAAGACGTTGCGCTGGTTGGACTCTCGATTCTCTCGGGCGCGCATGTGGCGCTGACCACCAGAACCGTTGACGCGCTGCGTGCAGCGGACGCCGGCGACATCGCGGTCGTGGTCGGCGGCACCATCCCGCAGGGTGATGTGCCCAAGTTGCTCGACGCCGGTGCGGCCGCGGTCTTTCCCACCGGGACACCGCTGGACACGCTCGTCGAGGAGGTACGCAAACTGACGTCCCCCGTGCGCGAGCAGACGTGAAAACCCCCCGAAGTCGGCGTTTTCGGGGGTTTTCACGTCTGCTCGCCGGGAGTGTTCCACCACAACGCGATCGGGAGAGGGCCACATGCGGCTGGGCGTGATGATCGGGGCCGAACGCGGCGACATGGCCCGCAAGGTCAAGAAGTTGCTCGACGACATCGAGTGGGCCGAGGCCGCCGGGATGGACACCGCGTGGATGCCGCAGGTGCCCAACGATTTCGACTGCCTGACCATGGTCACCCTGATGGGCACCCGCACGTCGCGCATCGAACTGGGCACAGCCGTCGTTCCGCTGCAGGCGCAGCATCCCATCGCGCTGGCCCGCCAGGCGCTGTCCGTGCACGCCGGCACCGGCGGCCGGCTGGCGCTGGGTGTCGGGCCGTCGCACCACTGGATCGTGCGCGACATGCTGGGCATCCCGTACGAGCGGCCTGCTGCCTATACCCGCGACTACCTCGAGGTGCTCAACGCCGCGCTGGCCGGGCCCGGTGACGTCGACGTCGAGAACGACACGTTCACCGTGCACAACCCGACGGTGCTCGGCGCCGAATCCCCGCTGCCGGTACTGGTGGCCGCGCTCGGACCGGTGATGCTGCGGATCGCCGGTGAGCACGCCGACGGGACCGTGCTGTGGATGGCCGACGAGAAGGCCATCGGCGAGCACATCGCGCCGAAGATCAACAAGGCCGCGGCAGAGGCCGGCCGGCCCGCGCCGCGCATCGTCGCCGGCATCCCGGTGTGCCTATGCGCGAACTCGGAGATCGACGCGGCCAAAGACCGCGCCGACCGGATCCTCGCCGAAGCGGAAACGTCACCGAACTATCAGCGGCTGCTGGACCGCGGCGACGCGCGCAGCGTCGGCGATCTCTGCGCGGCGGGCGACGAAGACGCGATCCTCGCGCGGTTCAAGAGGTTCGCCGACGCGGGCGTCACCGACCTGTCGGTGCGGCTGTTACCCATCGGGGACAACCGCGACGAACTGGTCGCCTCGAAATACCGGACGCGCGAAGTCATCGCCGAGCTCGCCAAGGCGGTCCGGTGACCCCTCCGTTGGCCGGCATCCGCATCCTGGAGGTCGGCGTCATGCTGGCCGGTCCGTACGCGACGATGCTGCTGGCCGACCTCGGCGCGGAAGTGATCAAGGTCGAGCCGCCCGGAGGCGAGATTTCGCGCCAGGTGTCCGACAGCTACTTCGCCAGTCTCAACCGCAACAAGCAAAGTGTCGTACTGGATCTGCGCTCGGACGCCGGTCGCGAAAGGCTGGGTGAGCTGGTCGCGAGTTCGCATGCGCTGCTGGTGAATATGAAGCCGTCGGCGATCAAGCGGCTGGGCCTGACCTACGAGTCGTTGCGGCAGTTCAACGAGCGGATCGTCTGTGTGGCGATGACGGGCTTCGGTCTGGACGGCGGCGACGACCCGGCGTTCGACTACGTCATCCAGGCGGCGACCGGGGTCGCGATGATGACGGGCGACCCGGACGGCCCGCCGACGCTGCCCGGCTATTCGTCGGCGGACAACTCCACCGGGCTGGCGGCGGCGTTGGGGCTGCTGGCGCAGATCGTGTCGGGCCGCGGCGGCCAGGTGGACGTCTCGTTGCGCGATGTGATGCTGTCACAGCTGAACTACCGCGCATCGGCCTATCTCAACGACGGCGCGCCGCCCCTGCGCTATCCGATGGGTGCGCATTCGTATTACGTTCCGGCGCAGCTCTTTTTGACCGCCGACGGCTATCTGGCGCTGTTCATCACCCACGACGCGTTCTGGCGCTCCTTCTGCGCCGAGGCCGGCATCGAGGGCTTTCCGACCATGGCCGAGCGCGCGGCCAGGCGCGACGAGGTGCTAGCGGTCGTGTCGGCCGCGCTGGCCACCGACACCGCAGCCGGATGGGAGGCGCGACTGCGTCCGCTCGGCATTCCGGTGGCGGCGGTGCGGACACTGCCCGAAGCGCTGGAGGCGACACCGGAGGTGGTGGTCACGGCCGGGAAGTTCCGGTTGGTGGGCAGCCCCATCCGAATCGACGGTTACGAACCGGAGTACCGGCCACCGCCACGGGTCGACGAGCATGGCAGCACGGGGCCGCTGGCGGCTCACTCGTCGTAGCTGACGCTGACCGACGGCGTTTCCGGAACAGCTTGGCAGGTCAGGATGTATCCCTCTTCGACCTCATCGGGTTCGAGGGCGTCGTTCACCCGCATGGTGGCGTGGCCGTCGAGCAGCTTGGCCATGCAGGTGCCGCAGTTGCCGGCTTCGCACGAGAACGGCGGGGACAGGCCGGCGCGCCGGGCGCTCTCCAAGAGAGTTTCGTTCGCCATCCGCGGCACCGAGACCTTCTTGTGGTCGAGGACGATCGTCACCTGTCCGTCGCCGCGGTCGGCGGGTGGGGCAGGCATCGGATCTGCCGTCATCAACCTCTCCTGGCATATGGATTCTATTTGAATGAGAATATCATTCTCGTTAAATGATACGCTATTCTCCATACATCGTAGAAACTCGGCAGCGGCCAGTGAGGACAGGGTGTGAGTGAGGCGACCGCGCTCGTTTTCGAGGAGCGCGAGTACACCCTGGCGGAACTCGACGACCTGGCCGCCGCGATGGCCGGGTTGCTCGAGCGACGCGGGGTGACGGCGGGCCAGCGCGTCGCGCTGATGTCGTCCAATCGCCCCGAGTTCGTCGTCGCGCTGCGCGCCATCTGGGGGCTCGGCGCCGCGGTGGTTCTGCTCAGCCCGGCATGGCGGCGCACAGAGGTCGAGCATGCGCTGGCGCTGACGAAGCCGGCGCACGCCGTCGGTGACCACCCGGTGCTCGCCGAGTTCATGCCGATGCTGCACCTGGACGAACCGGCGCCCCCGCAGCGGCGTGCACTCGGAGCACCCGACCCGGAATCCGACGCGCTGTTCGTCTTCAGTTCGGGCACCACCGGGATGCCCAAGGCGGTGCGCCACACTCACCGCGGCTTCGCCGAAGCGGTCCGGCACTGGCGGGAGGCCCTGGGGCTCTCGCCGGCCGACCGGATGCAGATCATGACGCCGCCGTCGCACATCCTGGGCTTGCTGAACATCGTGATGGCGCTCGACACCGGCGCGTGGATCCGGCTGCACCGCAGGTTCGACATCGATTCGATGTTGGAGCACATCGAAGCCGACCGAATCACCATCGAGATGGCTGTCGCGCCGATCGCGCTGGCGCTGGCCGGCCATCCGAAGCTCGAGTCCTACGACCTATCGTCCCTGCGCTACATCATGTGGTGCGCGACACCGGTCACCGAGAGCGTGGCCAAGGCCGTCGCCGACAAGGTCGGAGTTAACTGGGTAACCGCCTACGGCACAAGCGAATTACCGGTGATCTCATGCAACTCGCTGCACGGGGCGAGGCTGGACACCGTGGGCCGTCCCGTGCCCGGTGTGAGCGTACGCATCGTCTCGCTGAAAGACGGCGCCGTGCTGCCTGACCATGAGGTGGGGGAGATCCAGGTGCGAGCCGACTCCGTGATGGCCGGGTACCTGCCGGATTCTGCGACGGTTCAGGCGTTCTCGGACGGGTGGTACCGCACCGGCGACGTCGGCTGTCTCGACGACGAAGGGTGGCTGCGCATCACGGATCGGGCCAAGGAGATGATCAAGGTCCGAGGCTTTCAGATCGCCCCTGCCGAGATCGAGGCGGTCTTGCACGGGCACCCGGCCGTCAAGGACTGCGCGGTGTTCGGCGTGCCTGATCCCGTCGACGGTGAGGCGGTGGTCGCCGCCGTCGCGACCCGCGCTGAACTCGAGCCACGAGAGTTGTGCGAGCTTGTCGCCGAGCGATTGGCGTCCTACAAGCGGCTGAGCCGGGTGGTGATCGTTCCCGAGATACCTCGCTTACCTTCCGGGAAGGTATTGCGCCGAGTGCTGAAGGAGCAGCATGGATGTTCGACTGACGGCTGAACAGCAGCAGCTGAGAGATGCCGCGGCGAAACTCGCCGACGACCTCGGTCCGGGCTCCGTCGCCGAACTCGACGACGCCGAGCGCCTTGCCCGGCTGGAGAAGGCCGTCGACGCCACCGGCTTTCGCACGCTGCGCTCCGATGGGGGCTCCGGTGTCGAGGTGGCGATCGTCGCCGAGGAGTTCGCTCGCGGACTGGTCGACGTGCCGTTCGTCGGGCCGGTGCTGGCCGACGACCTCGGCCGTCGACTGGGTCGGCAGTACTCCGCGGCGGTAGTGACGCGAGGTGACGTCGATCTGACGAAAGCGCTTGCGGGGGTGGTGGAGTCACCCGCGGAGCTTCGTGACCTGAGCGACGACGACGCGACCCGTTGGCTCGCCTTGGCGCTCACCGTCACCTGCGCGGACCTGGTCGGCGCGGCGCGGGGAACGCAGAACCTGGCGGTGGAGTACGCCAAGGTCCGCGAACAGTACGGCGCGACGATCGGGTCGTATCAGGCGGTGGGTCACATGCTGGCCGAGGGGCTGGCGCTCATCGAGGGCTCGATCAGCGTGCTGCGCCATGCCGCGTGGGCGGTCGACGAGTTGCCCGCCGCCGAAGCGGTCGAGGCCGCACGGGTCGCCAAGATCTACTGTGCGCGTGCGGCGTTGACGGTCTGCGAGACGTCGATCCAAGTGCACGGCGGGATCGGCAACACCTGGGAATGCCTTGCGCACGTGTATCTGCGGCGGGTGCTGGCCGCCACCGAGACATGGCCTGTCAAGCTGGAGGAGCTGTCCATTGGACTTTCGTGATTCGCCGGAGGAAGCCGCGTTCCGCGAACGGTTGCGCGCCTGGCTCACCGAGCAGAAGGGGAAGTTCCCGACATCGGGGGACGAGTACTGGGCCGCCCAGGGCGCCTGGCACCAGGCGCTGTATGAGGCCGGCTTCTTCGGCACGTCATGGCCGAAAAAGTACGGCGGACAGGATCTTCCGCCGGTGTACGACGTGATCGTCGACGAGGAGATCGCCAAGGCCGGGGCGCCGGCGCGGCCGAGCCTGGGCTACCTGGTCGTCGGGCTGTCGCACCACGGCAGCGAGGAGCTGCGGCAACGCTTCCTGCCCGGAATGATCAACGGCACCGAGCGCTGGTGTCAGGGCTTCTCCGAACCCGGCGCGGGGTCCGATCTGGCGTCGCTGACCACGACGGCGACCCGTGAGGGCGACGAGTACGTCATCTCCGGCCACAAGATCTGGACCAGCTATTCCGATGTGGCCGACTGGTGTCTGCTGTTGGCCCGCACGGACAAGGACGTCCCGAAGCACTTACCGAAACACAAAAGCATTTCGGCGTTCATCGTCTCGATGCATCAGCCGGGCATCGAGCAGCGGCCGTTGAAGATGATCAGTGGCGTCACCAAGGAGTTCGGCCAGGTCACGTTCGACGGAGCGCGGGTGCCCGCCGATCAGATGGTGGGTCAACCCGGCGAAGGCTGGAAGTTGGCGATGACCGTCGTCAGCCACGAGCGGGAGCCCTCGACGCTGGGCTTCTCGGCCCGGTACGGAAAGCTGGTGCGGCAGCTGGCTTCTCAGGTAGAAGGCGTGACACCGCAGGAGCTGTCGTGGGCGTGGGTGCAGACCGAGATGCTGCGGTTGCACGTACGCAGGCGGTTGTCGGAGCAGCTCGACGGCATCACCCACGGCCCACAGGGCTCGCTCGACAAGCTGCTCATGACGTGGGTCGAGCAGTCCGTCGGACACGCGGCGCTGGCGACGGTCGGGACCAGCGACCCGGAGTTGTTTGGCGCCTACATGTACAGTCGCGCACAAAGTGTCATGGGCGGCACGTCACAGATTCAGAAGAACATCATCGCCTCACGGATTCTCGGGTTAGGAGCCTGATTTGTACGACCTGCCACCGGAAATCGACGTTCAAGCCGACGGCGCACTGCGCATCATCACGCTGAACCGGCCCGATGACCTGAACGCGGTCAACGACGCCCTGCACGTCGGGCTGGCGCGGCTCTGGGACGCGCTCAACGAGGACGCCGACGCGCGCGCGGCGGTGATCACCGGTGCCGGAAGGGCATTCTCGGCGGGTGGTGACTTCAATTACCTCGACGAGTTGCGCAACGACGAAGCGTTGCGCCAGAAGACGATCAAGCACGGTCGCGACATCGTGATCGGGATGGTGCGCTGCCGTATCCCGGTGGTCGCCGCCGTCAACGGCCCGGCCGTCGGACTGGGTTGCAGCCTCGCGGCGCTTTCGGATGTCGTCTACATCGCCGAACACGCGTTCTTCGCCGACCCGCACGTCACTATCGGGCTGGTCGCGGCCGACGGTGGTCCGCTGGTGTGGGGTTCACAGATCAGCCTGCTGCAGGCCAAGGAGTTCGCGCTCACCGGTGTGCGGATCAAGGCCCAGCGCGCTGTCGAACTCGGATTGGCCAATCACGTGGTCGAGGACCCGCTGGCCGAGGCCGTCGCGTGCGCCAAGAAGCTCATCGAGCTTCCGCAGCAAGCCGTGGAGGCGACAAAGCGTCTGATGAACTTGCAGCTGGAGAAGGCTGTGCTGGCATCGCTGGATTACGCGAACCTCGCGGAATACGTGTCGTTCGGTACCGCCGATTTCAACAAGATCGTCGACGGGCTGATCGACAAGAAGAACTGATCCGCCGCCGAAATAGCATTCCAGGTCGTTGCTTTGGCGAAATCACCGCCTGGAATGCTATTTCGCGCTAGAAGGTGAGGGCTTCGGAGCGCTGGATCGTGCCGGTGATGCCGCGGGCGTCCTGGCCGGCCAGTCGCACCGCCGCGTTGGCCATCGCCTCCGGCGGCTCGACCATCTCGGGCGGCACCTGCATACCGCCGGCGCCGGCCTGCCATCCTTCGGTCAACACCACCCGCGAGGGGGACAGACAGTTCACGGCGATGTTGTCCGGCCGCAGATCGGTGGCCAGCCCCAGATATAACCGTTCGACGGCCGCCTTGGACACCCAGTAGGCGTTGGAGCCGTGCTCGATCATGTCGACGCCGGTGGTGGTGATCGCGATCAGCGAACCGCCGCCGCGGGCGCGCACGTGCGGAATGACGGCCCTGGTCACCAGGAACACACCGGTCAGGTTCACGTTGAGGCACAGCTGCCAGCGCTTGAGCGGTGTCGACTCGATCGGTCCCAGCCACAGCACACCCGCGTTGGCGATCAACACGTCGATCCCGCCGAACTCCGAAACCGTTGCTGTGACCGCATTCTGGACCGACTCTTCGCTGGTGACATCGCATTGCACCGGTAACGCACGTCCACCGGCTGACGTGATGCGTTCGGCGACAGCGTGAATGGTCCCGGGCACCTTGCCCTCTTGTTCCGAACGCGCGGCGACGGCGACCGCCGCACCTTCCCGGGCGAGCGCGGCCGCCACCGTCGCACCGATGCCGCGGCTGGCACCTGCGACGAACGCGACCTTGCCCGTCAGCGTCACTGCCGGATCACTTCGGGGGGAACCGCAACGCTCCATCGAGGCGAATGATCTCGCCGTTGAGGTAGTCGTTTTCGACGATGCTCTGCGCCAGCTGCGCGTACTCCGTCGACCGGCCCATTCGCTTGGGGAACGGCACCTGTGGACCCCAGTACTGCTCGAGCTGGTCGGCCGCCTGGCCGTAGGCGGGCGTGTTGATGGTGCCCGGCGCGATGGTGACGACGCGGATGCCCAGCGGCGACAGGTCGCGGGCCGCGTTGAGCGTCATGCCGATGACACCGCCCTTGGCGGCGGCGTAGGGCAGCTGCCCGATCTGGCCTTCGTAGCCGGCGATCGACGCGGTGTTCACGATGACGCCTCGGCCGCCCTCCTCCAGGGGCTCGGTCCTGCCGATCGCCGCCGCGCTCAGCCGCATGACGTTGAACACCGCGGTCAGGTAGTACTTGATGGTCGTCTCGAAGGCGTCGAGTCCCAGCGGGGCGCCGTCCTTGCCGACCAGCCGCCCACCGCCGGCGGGGCCGCCGTGGGTGTCGACCGCGATGCGCAGCGGCCCGAGGGCCTCCGCCTCGGCGATCGCCGCGAGCACCGACTCCTCGGAGGTGGCGTCGGTGGGCACGTAGCGCACGCCGAGTTCGTTTTCGAGCGCCTTGCCCTTGTCGTCGGCGAGGTCGGCGACCACGACTTTGGCCCCCGCGCCCTGCAGGCGCCGAACCGTTGCCTCGCCAAGGCCGCCTGCACCGCCGACCACGATCGCGGCGTTACCTGCGATTTGCATATGGTTCCCCTTCTTGCAACTGGCACTCTCGAACTGAGAGAATAACATTCTCGCCCTCGTTTGGAACGGAGACACCATGCCTGAAGCCGTGATCGTTTCGGCGCTTCGCACGCCCATCGGCACCGCCATGAAGGGCACGCTTCGCGACACCGACGCCTATCGGCTCGCCGAGCACGTGGTGGGTGCCGCGGTCGGCGATCTGGGTTCGCATCAGGTCGACGACGTGGTGCTCGGTGAGGGCCTGTACGGCGGCGGTGTCGTGGCCCGGCATGCGGCGATCACCGCGGGGTTGACCGCGGTCCCGGGGCTTGCCGTGAACCGGCACTGCGCGGCGGGGCAGGCCGCGGTGCAGGCCGCGGCGGCCAGCATTCGCGCGGGGATGGACCAGCTCGTCATCGCCGGCGGGGTCAACTCCGCGTCCACGTCACCGCGGTTCAAGCGCCGAGCCGGCGAGGGGGACGAGCAGGACTGGGTCGACTGGTTTCCACCCACGCATCCGGACCGGCCGGACGCGCCGAACATGGACATGTCGATCACCGTGGGCTGGAACGCCGCGGTCAAGGCCGGGGTGAGCCGCGCCGAGATGGACGAGTGGGCACTGGGCTCGCACCGCAAGGCGATCGCGGCGATCGACGAAGGCCGGTTCAAGCACGAGATCGTGCCGATCGAGACGCCGCACGGCCTGTTCGACACCGACGAGCATCCCCGCCGCGACACCAGCCTCGAGAAGCTGGCCGCGCTCAAGCCCTTGCATCCCGAGATCGAGGGTTTCTCCATCACTGCCGGTAACGCATGTGGTGCGAACGACGGCGCCGCGGTGCTGGGGATCGCGAGTGATCGCCTCGGGCTGCCGGCTCTGGCCACCGTGCGCTCGTGGGTTTCGGTGGGGGTCGACCCGGCATCGACCGGGCTGGCTCCGGTGGAGGCGATTCCGAAAGCGCTTGCGCGGGCCCGGGTTTCCCTCTCCGATGTCGATGTGTTCGAGATCAACGAGGCGTTCGCGTCGATGTGTGTGGCGACCATCAAGCTGCTCGACATCGACCCCGAACGCGTCAACGTCAGCGGCAGCGGGTGCTCGCTCGGCCATCCGGTGGCCGCCACCGGCGCGCGGATGCTCGTCACGCTCGTGCACGAGTTGCGCAGGCGCGGCGGTGGGGTCGGCGTGGCCGCGATGTGCGCGGGCGGCGGGATGGGATCGGCTACGGTGATCGAGGTCCCGGCCCCGTAGACTGCGGAAGCGATGACCATCGACGAGCTCATTGCGGCGGCGCGCAGCGGCTCCACCAGGGCCGCCGGGCGCCTGCTGAGCCTGGTCGAAAGTTCCCGCCGCAACGAGGTTCTCGACGCGCTCGGCGCGGTAACCCCGCCACGTATCGTGGGCGTCACCGGCCCGCCGGGCGCCGGTAAGTCGACGATGGTGGGCGTGCTCGTCGGTGCCTACCGGGAGAAGGGCATGAGGGTGGCGGTGCTCGCCGTCGACCCGTCGTCGCCGTACAGCGGCGGTGCGCTGCTGGGCGACCGGATCCGAATGGCCGCGCATATCAACGATTCCGACGTGCTCATCCGCTCGGTGGCCGCCCGCGGTCACCTCGGTGGATTGGCCGCCGCGGTGCCCGCGGCAATCAGGTTGCTCGCCGCGCTGTCCTACGACCTGATCGTGCTGGAGACCGTCGGTGTCGGGCAGTCGGAGATCGAGATCGCAGCCGTCGCCGACCCGACGATCGTCATCCTCAATCCCGGTGGCGGTGACGCCGTTCAGGCCGCTAAGGCGGGGGTGCTGGAAGTCGCCGACATCGTGGTCATCAACAAGGCGGACCGCGAAGGTGCCGATCAAACTGTCCGTGACCTGCGCGGCGAGACCAGCGTGCCGATCCTGAAAATCGTTGCGACCCAGGGGCAGGGGATCGCGGAGTTGGTCGAGGCCATCGAGGCGCATCATCGTGCGGACAATCCCGGGCGACGCACCGCGCGGGCTCGCGCCCAGATCCTGTCGCTCGCGCAGACCCTGCTGCGTAACCATCCGGACCTGGACCGGCTTGCGCGGTCCGTCGCCGACGGCAGCGACGACGCGTATACCGCGGCCGAGCGGTTGTTCGGCCTGGCCGTCGAGCGATAGCGCCTACTCGCCGATCGTCGGCACGTCCGTGGGGAACGGCATCGCGGTCACCGTGCCGTCCGCGTTTCTCAGCAGCGCGTCGTAGCGGCGGCGCGTGATGAGCCAGGCGCCGCCCTGCCGCGTGTACTCGTCGTGGTACACACCCGAAATGTTCAGGCGGGTGCCCTCGCTGCGCTGGCCGATCTCCTGGACGAACCAGCGACCGATCGCCCGATCGGGATCGGCCGGGTCGAGGGCGACCACACCGGACATCAGACCCTGGAGGAAGACGTTCCAGCCGCTGAGCATCGAGGTGAAGAATTCCAGCATCGAGTCGCGGCCCCTGTACTCTCCCAAGTCCGGCGACTGCCAGACCCCCCCAACCGTGAAAGTCCCTGCGACCCCGGCCGGATCGCGGCGGGAGGCGGCATCGGCATACCGGTGGACAAGAGTGCGGATCGCGTGCTCGTCCGCCACGGCGTCGGCGGTCATTCGGGGATCCCCAGCATCCGACGGGTCATCTGTTTCAACTGTGTGCGCAACGTCTCGCCGTCCAGGTCGGCCAGGAGGGGGTGCATGACGGCGACGCTGATCGCGCTCGAGAGCATCGCCGCGTGCAACCGCGCTTCGACGCCGGCCTCCTTACCGAGCAGGGCCGCATAGAGTCGTTCGATGAACCGCTGAAACGGTTCGTATTCGGCCTGCAGCCTGATGATGACGGGGTCGAACTGCAGCGCGCTGACGATGCCGCGGCGTTCGATGGCCTGGTCGATCATCCGGTCCAGCAACACATCACGCGCGCGCGGCCCGTGCCCCTCGGCCTCTGCGGCTTCCAGCGCGTCCTCCAGCGTGGCCATCTCGCGTTCGGTGATCGCGATGACGATCTCTTCCTTGGTCTTGAACTGCCGGTAGACGGCCGCCTTCGTCACACCCATCTGGTCGGCGATCATCTGCAGCGACGTGCCGCTCACCCCGTGCTCGGCGATCAGCTTCAGTGCTGCATCCATGACGCGGGTCTGAGCGGCGGTGCGCGTGATCGCACTGAACACGGGACTTTTCTGGATGGATGTCACAGCGATGAGGGTAGCCCAGGATTGACCGTCGAGTAGCCGATCGGCTACCGTTGCAAGTTGCCGATCGGCAACCACGGAATCGGAGAGGAATCCGACGATGAGAAAGACCGATGGGGAGCTGATCCTCTTTTGGACTCTGCCTGCGGTGGCAGTCATCTGGATATCCGCGTTCTTCCTCTTTCCCGGCTTCGTGCAGCCGATGTCGCCGACGATGCCCGTGCAGGAGGTCGCCGCGTTCTACCGCGACGAGACCGCACGGATCCGCTACAGCATGATCTTGTTCAACTGGTTCGGCGTCGGGCTGATCCCCATCGTCATGCTGCTGGTGATGCAGGTGCGCCGCATGGCGCATCGCACGCCGATCTTGTCCTACAGCCTGCTTGCCTGCGCCGCAGGCCCTCCCACACTTTTTCTCATCGCCAACATGTTCTGGCTTCTCGGAGCCTTTCGGCCTGAGCGCGCACCAGAACTCACCCAGTTGTTCAACGATCTCGCGTGGATCACCTTCACCATCCTGGTGCCGTACATGATCGCCCAGTGCCTGCTGCTGGCGCTGGCGATCTACTGGGATCACCAGGAACAGCCCGTGTTCAAACCGTGGGTCGCGCACTTCAACATCCTCGTCGCCGTCGCGCTGATGCCCGCGGCGTTCACCGCGCTGTCGTTCGACGGGCCGATCGCCTGGGACGGGTTGTTGTCGTTCTGGGTCAAGAACACCGCGATCGGGATGTGGATCGTGGTGATGGGAGTCGTTCTCGGCCAGACGATCCGGCGCCAACGTGCCCAGCACCGAGTGGCCGCATGAGCGCATCCACCACCGAGCAGGCCACGATGCCGCAGCCGCCCGCCGGGTCGTCGGTGAGCCGCTTTCTCTGGAACTTCCGCCACCACCCGAAACGCGAGCTGTGGTTCGCGTGGTGGGTGATGGTCGTGTTCTACCAGCTCTACGGTGTGCTGTTCTTTCTCGTCACCCGCGTGCAGCCGCCGCCGAGCCCGGCATGGGACACCCCGTTGGTCGTCCAGTGGTTCAGCGAGCGTCATCTCGGCATCCTCGCCGGGTTCGGCGTCGTCTTCTTGATCACGGGCATGTGTGCGCCGATGAACGCTCTGCTTGCCTACTCGATGCGGCGCATGTCGGTCAGCCCCATCTTCGGTTATTCGTACCTGGCCATGTATGCGCTCAGCGCCATACCCGGCATGCTCGTGATGGCCATCGCGATGACTGTCGCCGCCTATCGGCCCGATCGGGATCCGGCACTGATCCAATGGCTTTACGATTTCGCGTTCCTGTCGTTCAGCGGCACCATGGGAGTCTTCCTGATCGGATCGGTTGTCTGGCTGATAGCGATCCTGCTCGACAAGAACGGCGTGTTTCCGAAGTGGTTCGCCTATCTGGGCCTCTGCAACGCGCTCACCGAAGTTGTCGTCGCACCCGCATGGATCTTCCAACGCGGCGTGTTCGCCTGGAACGGCGCGATCGCTTGGTGGATCAACATGGTGGTGTTCGTCACCTACACCGCAGTCTTCATCGTGTTGCTGCGCAAGATGATCGAACGCGAGGACTTCGGCACCGGCGCGCTGCCCGACCTACCGGGCAGGGACGCCCGTGAGCAGACGGCGACCGTTGGGGTGATTCGATGACCGACGTCGCCGATTCCAAGCCGCCGCGCCTGACGGCACCGCCGAGGCGGGCCGTGCCGGGGCAGCCGGACATGTGGGTGTTCGTCCTGTTCGAGTCGATGCTCTTCACCGGCTATTTCTCGGTGTATCTGGTCTCTCGCACCCAGAACGAGGAACTCTATCTTCAGTCGCAGGCAGACCTGGACCTGCGTTTCGGGGTCTTCAACACCATCGCCTTGCTGTTGAGTTCCTGGGCGATCGCACGGTGCGTCCAAGCGGCCCGTGCCGGCGCCTACCGGACGGCGTTGATCAGTGCCTACGCGACCATCTTCTTCGGCATGGTGTTCCTGGGATCCAAAGTCCTGGAATGGATCAAAGAGATCGCCATGGGAAACACGTTCACCAGCGACGAGTTCTTCGAGCACTATTTCTTTCTGACCTCGATCCACTGCATCCACGTACTGATCGGCTTCATCGTGCTGGGCGTCGTCGTCTATCAGTTGCGCAGCCCCGGCCGGCGGTCCCAGCAGCTCATCGAAACCGGGGCGACCTACTGGCACACAGTCGACTTTCTGTGGGTCCTGATCTTCGCCATGCTCTATGTCTTGAGGTGACCCGTGCGCGTTCTGTTCAAAAACCGGCTGCTCAACGTCTGGCTGATTCTGACGGCCATGACGATGATCTACGTCTGGATGGATCACTCGGTCGACGAGGACGGAACACTGAAGGCCAGCGCCGTCGTCACGGCCGGCGCCATCATCATCGCGCTCGTCAAGGTGCGCATCATCTTTCGCGAGTTCATGGAAGTACGCCATGCCCCGGCGTTCCTGTGCCGTCTCACCGACGGGTGGGTCGTCCTGATCGGCGCTTGTCTGCTGGGCAGCTACTTCGTCGGCTCGGCGGTCGCCGGCTAGGGCCGCGCCGAGACCGCCAAGCCCGCGCGATACCCGAACACCATTGCGGGACCGATGGTTCCGCCGGCACCGCCGTACGCCTTGCCCGTTGCTCCGGCCATCGCGTTCCCGGCGGCGAACAACCCCGGTATCGTCGCGCCGCTGACGTGCAGCACCCGGCCGTCGCGGTCGGTACGCGGACCGCCCTTGGTGCCCATCGCCCCGATCGACACGGGCACCGCGTAATAGGGTGGCGTGTCGATGGGGCCCAGCGTCTTGCCCCCCGCCGTCGTAGCCTTGTCGTCACCCCAGTACCCGTCGTAAGCACTTGACCCGCGGCCGAACTCAGGATCGGCCTCCTGGGCGACGCTGTCGTTCCATGCGCGAAGCGTGCGGGCCAGACCCTCGGCGTCGATACCGGTCTTGGCCTCGAGCTCGGGCAGGTCGGCCGACGGCGAAAACCAGTCCGGCGCCTGTCCGCCCGGCTCGATGCCGAGGAAGCCGTACCGCTTGAGATGCTGCGAGTCGAACACGATCCAGGCTGGGTCGTTGGCGTAGCCATGTTTCGGGTCGAGGTAGTGGAACGGTCCCGCCATCGAGTTGTACTCGCCCGCCTCGTTGAGAAAGCGCTTGCCCGCGCGGTTGACGATGATGCTTCTCGGCCGGGTGCGCTCCAGCCGGACACTTCGGCTGCGGGGATGTCCCTGGTACGTGTCGCCGGGCAACTGCACGATCGGCACCCACCAGGCCTCGCCCATGTTGGCCAGGTCCGCCCCGTGGGCCATCGCCATGCGCAGGCCGTCGCCGGTGTTGTTCGGCGGTGACACCGCGCCCCGCATCGGCCCGCGCAGGTATGCCTCGACCAGCTTCGGGTCCCACTCGAAACCGCCGGTGCCCAGCACGACGCCGCGGCGGGCACGCACGCGGATCTCCCTGCCGTCCTGGATGATTCGCACGCCAGTGATACCCAGTGCGTCGGAGACGAGCTCGACGGCCCTGGCGTTGGTCTGCGGCGCCACACCGCGGTCGAGCAGCCCCTTGAGCAGGCCTGCGATCAGTGCCGTGCCCGCCACGCAGTAGTCGCCCGAGTCGTCGTCCACCGATGCGTGGATCCGGGCCCGGGTTTCGGCGTCGATTCCGACGTTGCTGAAGTCCGCGGGAAACGACGTGATGCGGTCACGCCACTGTCCCAGCCGCGACAAGTCGAACGGTTTGGCGTTCAGCGAGCGTCCGCCGCCGGGACGGCCGCCGGGCAGCTCCGGCTTGTAATCTGGGAATCCCTCGGCGATCTCGAAGCGCAGCTCGCTGTTGTTCTCGACGAAGTCCAGCATCTCCGGACCGGTGCGGACGAACGTCTCCACCAACTCGTCGTCCATGTACCCCAGCGACTGCGCCCGCAGGTAGGCCATCGCGTCATCGACGGTCAGCTCACCGTCGGCAGACCGGGAATGCGCCGGAATCCAAAGAATGCCACCGGAAACCGCCGTCGTACCACCGACCGTCGTCGCTTTCTCGTAGACCTCGACCGACGCGCCGTTGGCCGCAGCGGTGAGCGCCGACGTCAGTCCCGCGGCGCCACTGCCGAGGACGACCACGTCGGCGTCACGGTCCCAATCCGTCATCGGTAGCTCCTTTCGGCTGCCGCGGTCCTCACCGGAGAATCGCGGATAGTTCGTTGGCCGCCCTGACAACGGCGTCCTTCCCGCCGATCACGACATCCTCGCGATGAGAGATGAGGTTGATGCAGGTGGGCGGCGACGGCGGCTGCCGCCGGACCGGAACGGCCAGCCCGTACGTGTTGGGTTCCACCTCACCGTGGGTGATCACCCAGCCCTGCTGCCGGGCCAACGGAACGAGGTCGCGTTCCCCCGGACGCGGCGGCATGCTGGCCAGCAGCGCGATCCCCGCGGCTCCGCGATCGAGCGGATAGCGACTGCCCTCGTGGAACGACAGCTGGTAGAAGACGGTGGTCGGCACGATCACCGCGATCGCGACCTGCTGGTCGCCCTCGGCGACCAGCAACGACACGGTGCTGCCGAGTTCGTCGGCCAGCGCGCGAAGCGTCGGCAGGCAGAGTTGGCGCAGGTTGTTGTCGAAGGACGCCCCCAGTACGGCCAGCCCGGCGGCCCCGCGATAGCGCCCGTCCTCGCCCTTGGCCACCAGCCGGAATTGCGACAGCGTCGAAAGCAGCCGGTACACGATCGTCCGGTGCACGCCGATGCTGTCGGCGACCTCCTGCGCGGTCAGCCCGGCCCGTGCCGTCGCGACCAACTGCAACGCGGCCAACCCGCGGGCCAATGTCTGTGATCCGGGGGCGCCATTGGGCACACCGGAACCGGGCTCAGCCTTGCGGCTGTCCCCGTGCTTTTGTCGGGCTTCGCCCTGACCCGGCGCCATTACGGCCCCCTCCTGGGTTTCCCTTGACATTCGCCACTCGTGAGAGTGATGCTCTGACTATAGTGCACGTAGATGTGCGATAAATGAGCAAAGTGCTTACAAATCACGAGAATTCGATTCTCTCCGAGAGAGGGCCGCGCGTGTCGGAGTTCGAGAGCATCTGGAGCGATCTTCAGGGCGTCCCGTTCTCGCAGGGCTACCTCGACGCCGCGGGAGTTCGCACCCGTTATCTGCACGCGGGCGATCCCGGCAAGCCCGCGGTGGTGTTTTTGCACGGCTCTGGCGGGCACGCCGAGGCCTACGTCCGAAACCTCGAAGCGCACGCCGAGCACTTCTCGACATGGTCGATCGACATGCTCGGTCACGGGTACACCGACAAGCCCGGGCATCCGCTCGAGGTCCACCACTATGTGGACCATCTGATCGCGGTGCTGGACGCCATCGGCGCCGAGCGGGCCCACATCAGCGGTGAGTCCCTCGGCGGTTGGGTGGCCGCCAGGGCGGCGGTCGATCGCCCCGAGCGCATCGACAAGCTGGTGCTCAACACCGCCGGCGGCTCACAAGCCGACCCCGAGGTGATGAAGCGCATCATCACGTTGTCGATGGCCGCGGCGGAGAACCCGACCTGGGAGACCGTGCAGGCCCGCATCAAATGGTTGATGGCCGACAAATCCAAGGGTTACGACGACATCGTCGCGAGCCGGCAACGCGTGTACCGGCAACCGGGGTTCGTCGCGGCGATGAAAGACATCATGGCGCTGCAGGATCCGGAGATCCGTGCGCGCAACCTGCTCGGGCCCGCTGAGTACGGGTCGATCACCGCGCCGACGATGGTGGTGTGGACGAGCGACGATCCGACGGCTGACGTCGCCGAGGGGCGGCGCATCGCCTCGATGATCCCCGGCGCGCGGTTCGAGTTGATACCCGGCTGTGGACACTGGCCGCAATACGAAGACCCCAAGGCCTTCAACCGCCTGCACCTCGACTTCCTTCTGGGGCGGCAGGGATGACCGAGCAGGTGGATGTCGTCATCGTCGGCGCCGGCCCCTCGGGCCTGACGCTCGCCAACATCCTTGGGCTGCAGGGCGTTCGAACGCTCGTCGTCGAGGAGCGCGACACGCTCATCGACTATCCCCGCGGTGTCGGTCTCGACGACGAGGCGCTTCGCACCTTCCAGTCGATCGGTCTGGTCGACCGGGTGCTGCCGCACACCGTGCCGAACCAGATTCTGCGGTTCTTCGATGCCAAGCGGCGGCTGCTGGCCGAGATGGCCCCGCCCGACGCCCGGTTCGGGTGGCCCAAGCGCAACGGCTTCGTCCAACCGATGGTCGACGCCGAATTGTTCGGCGGGCTGGCACGTTTCGACCACGTCGATGTTCGGTTCGGGCACCAGATGCAGACCTGTGCCGAAACCGACGATGGTGTCACGGTGAAGTTCGCCGGGGGGCAGGACGATGTACACGCCCGCTACGTGGTCGGGTGCGACGGCGGCCGCAGCGCGACGCGCCGGCTGATGGGTGTGTCGTTCGACGGCACCACATCATCGACCCGATGGCTGGTCGTGGACGTCGCCAACGACCCGCTCGGTCACCCGAACAGCGAGGTGGGCGCCGACCCGGCCCGGCCCTACGTCTCGATCTCCATCGCGCACGGCATCCGGCGTTTCGAGTTCATGATCCACCCCGACGAGACCGACGAGCAGGCCGACGATCCGGTGTTCGTCAGACGCATGTTGGCACAACGGGTTCCGTACCCCGACCGGGTCGACATCATCCGGCACCGGGTGTACACACACCACTCCCGCATCGCGGGGTCGTTCCGAAAGGGCCGACTGCTGTTGGCCGGGGATGCGGCGCACCTCATGCCGGTCTGGCAGGGGCAGGGCTACAACAGCGGAATCCGCGACGCGGCCAACCTCGGATGGAAGCTGGCCGCGGTGGTGACCGGGCAGGCCGACGACGCGCTGCTCGACACCTACGACGTCGAGCGCCGTAAGCACGCCAGGGCGATGATCGATCTGTCCACGATGGTGGGCCGGGTGATCTCGCCGACGAACCCGCGGGTGGCAGGCCTGCGCGATCGCCTCATCCACGCCGCGTCGGTGCTGCCCGCGCTCAAGCGCTACGTGCTCGAGATGAGGTTCAAGCCGATGCCTCGGTACCAGCAGGGCGCGGTGTTCCACGCTCCGCACCAAGCGGAGAACTCCCCGACGGGCACCCTGTTCATCCAACCCCGCGTCGACACTCGCGACCAGCAGAATGTGCTGCTCGACGACGTGCTCGGCCCGGGTTTCGCGGTGTTGTGCTGGAGCAACAACTTACGGGCCGTGCTCGGCGACAAGGCATTCAGCCGTTGGAAAGCACTGGGCGCCAAGTTCATCGAGGCGCGGCCGATGACCCAGCTGCACTGGCCGGGTCACGACGACGCCGATGTGGTGGTGGTCGGCGACAAGACCGGCACGCTGAAAGGCTGGTTCGACACCTACACCGACGCGGTGCTGTTCCTGCGACCCGATCGGTGCATCGCGGCCGCTTGCATCGCTCAACGCGCAGCCGAGACCAGCGAGTCGCTCCTCGGCGTCTTACGCCTGACACCGGAAGGAGGTTCAGGTTCCCATGACAACACTGGCTCTGTGCTGTATGTCGCACAGCCCGCTGCTGAATCTTCCGGGACCGTCGCGGGATCTCCTTGATGAGATCGAAGCGGCACTGGCAGACGCGCGTCAGTTCGTCACGGGCTATGACCCGGAACTGGTCGTCATCTTCTCGCCCGATCACTACAACGGGTTCTTCTACCGGACGATGCCGCCCTTCTGCATCGGCACCGCCGCACAAGGGGTGGGCGACTACGGCACCCACGCCGGCCCGCTCGACGTACCCGCCGAAATCGCCAACGACTGTGCCCGAGCGGTTCTCGAGTCCGGCATCGACCTCGCGATCTCGGCGAGCATGGACGTCGATCACGGCACGGTGCAGCCGCTGCAGAAGCTGTTCGGCGATGCGACGGCGCGCCCGGTGATTCCCGTCTTCATCAACTCGGTCGCCACCCCGCTGGGGCCGCTGCGGCGGGTACGCGCGCTGGGCGCTGCCGTGGGCACCTACCTCGCGACGCTGGGAAAGCGGGTGCTGGTCGTCGGATCCGGTGGGCTGTCCCATGATCCGCCGGTCCCGACGTTGGCGAGCGCCCCGCCCGCGGCGCTGGAGCGCATTGTGCACGGTGCGCCGATGACGGCCGAGCAGCGCCAGGCCCGCCAGGTCGCCGTGATGGAAGCCGCGCAGACGTTCGCCCACGGCGACAGCCCGTTACAGCCGCTCAACCCGGATTGGGACGCCGCGTTCCTCGAGTTGATCGACGCCAACCGGCTTGCCGAGGTGGACGGTTGGTCGAACGACTGGATCGAAAGGGAGGCCGGTCACTCCGCGCACGAGATCCGCACCTGGGTAGCGGCTTTCGCAGCGCTGTCCGCGCACGGGCCCTACCGGACCGGGCATCGGTTCTACCGCGCCGCACCCGAGTTGATCGCCGGCTTCGCGGTCAGGACGGCGGTGCTCGATGTCTGATCTGTTCGACCACTCGGTCGACGTGCTTGTCGTCGGGTCTGGCGGCGGCGGGATGACCGCCGCGCTGGCCGCCGACGCGTTCGGCCTCGACACGCTGGTGGTGGAGAAGTCATCGCACTTCGGTGGCTCCACCGCGCTGTCGGGCGGCGGAATCTGGGTGCCGGGGGCGCCGTCGCAACGCAAAGAGGGCTATCACCCTGATCCGGACGGCGTCGTGCAATACCTGCGGCAGATCACCGGCGGCCTGGTCAGCGACGAGCGCTTGCGCCAATACGTGCACTCCGCGCCGGAGATGATGGAGTTCCTGGAAAAGCTCAGCCCGTGGTTCGAGTTCGTCTGGAAACCCGGCTACGCCGACTACTATCCGGAACTGCCCGGCGGCTCCGCACTGGGCAGCACCATCAACGTGCCCGGCATCGACCTGCGCAAGCTCGGGGACGAAGAGCAGAACCTGCTGCAGCCACTGGCGCTGGCACCGAAGGGGATCTGGTTCGCGCCCAAGGACCTTCGGCTGTTCTATCAGGTGCGCCAGAACTGGCGGGGCAAGGCCGTGCTGGTGAAACTGGCCTGGCGGATGTTCCGGGCGAGGGTGTTCGGAGACCGGATGGCCGCGATCGGGCAGTCACTCGCCGCCCGCATGCGGCTGGCCCTCAAGCAGCAGGACATCCCGCTGTGGCTCAACGCACCCATGACCGAACTGATCACCGACGCCGACGGCGCCGTGACGGGTGCGGTGATCGAACGTGACGGCCGCGCGCAGCGGATCGGTGCACGACGCGGCGTGATCCTGGCCGCCGGCGGCTTCGACCACGACATGCATTGGCGACGACAGCATTTGCCGGCGCTTGACCGCGTCCGCGAACTGTCCGGCGAGGGGAAAGACTGGAGCTTCGGCAATCCGGCCAACATGGGCGATGGGATCCGGGCAGGGGAGAAGGTGGGTGCGGCCACCGAACTGCTCGACGAGGCCTGGTGGTTCCCCGCCATCTGCTGGCCGGACGGCCGGTTGCAGTTCATGCTCAACGAACGGATGATGCCGTCGCAGTTCGTGGTCAACGGCGCCGGCAAGCGGTTTATCAACGAGGCAGCGCCGTACATGGATTTCGCACACGCGATGATCGAAGGCCAAGAGTCCGGGATCACCCACATCCCGTGCTGGCTGATCACCGACATCCGCTCGTTCCACCGCTATGTCGTCGCAGGCCATTTGCCGATACCGAAGATTCCGTTCGCGCCGGTGCCCACCGGGTGGAAGGTACCCAAAGCGTGGTTGGAGTCCGGCGTCGTACACGAAGCCGCCAGTTGGGAAGAACTGGCAGACAAGATCGGTGTCCCGAGGGCACAGCTGCGCGAGACCGCGGAACGGTTCAACGAGCTGGCCCGCAACGGCCACGACGACGACTTCAACCGCGGTGATTCCGCCTACGACAACTACTACGGTGACCCGACGCTGCCCAACCCGAACCTGCACCCGTTGGGTAAACCGCCCTACTACGCGTTCCAGATCATCCTCGGTGACCTCGGGACGTCCGGCGGTTTGCGCACCGACGAGCACGCCAGGGTGCTGCGCGGTGACGACAGCGTCGTGAAGAACCTCTACGTGGTGGGTAACACGTCGGCGGCGGTGATGGGCCGCAGCTACGCCGGGGCGGGTGCGACCATCGGGCCCGCAATGACATTCGGCTACGTGGCGGCCAAACACATCGCCAACTCATCGACCGGCACCGGCATCCCGCCAGGAGCCAAGACCGATTCGACCGTCGACAAAGATCGAAAGGTAACCAAATGAAGATCTCGCTGTTCTACGAATTCCCGCTGCCGCGGCCGTGGAGTGACGACGACGAATACCAGCTTTTCCAAGACGGCCTCGACGAGGTCGAGCTTGCCGACAAGGCCGGCTTTTCGACCGTGTGGCTCACCGAGCATCACTTCCTCGAGGAGTACTGCCACTCCACCGCGCCGGAGATCTTCCTGTCGGCGGCGAGCCAGCGCACCAAGAACATCCGGCTCGGCTTCGGCATCATGCACCTGCCTCCGGTCGTCAACCACCCGGCCCGCGTCGCCGAGCGCGTCGCCACCCTCGACCTCATCTCGAACGGCCGCGTGGAGTTCGGCACCGGCGAGTCCTCGTCGGTCGGCGAACTGGGTGGATTCGGCATCGATCCCGCCGACAAGCGCGCCATGTGGGAAGAGGCGCTTGAGGTGTCGATCCGCTGCATGATCGAGGAGCCGTTTACCGGATTCGAGGGTCAGCACGTCCAGATGCCGGCGCGCAACGTGGTGCCCAAGCCGCGGCAGAAGCCGCACCCGCCGGTATGGGTGGCCTGCACCCGGCCCGCGTCGGTCGCGATGGCGGCGCAGAAAGGCCTCGGCGCACTGAGCTTCGCCTACACCGGCCCCGGACCGCTGGCCGAGCGGGTCGCCGGATATTACAAGGAGTTCGAGGAGAACGCCGTACCGGTGACCCCGCAGATGAACCCGAACATCCTTGCCATCGGCGGCGATCTGTCGATGATGGTGGCCCCGACCGATGAGCAGGCCATCGAGCGGCTCGGCAAGGGCGGCGGATTCTTCGCGTTCGGCATCATGCACTACTACATGACCGGTATGCACACGCCGGGCCGCACCGGTGTCTGGAAGCGCCACCTCGAGGAGATCGAGAAGGACCCGAGCATCGTCTACGGCCCCGGCCGCGGACCCATCGGCAGCCCTGCCACCGTGCGCGAGTTCCTACGCGGCTACGAGGAGAGCGGGGTCGACGAACTCATCCTGCTGCTGACCCCGCGCCGGCACGAGGAGACGATGGAGTCCATCGAGCTGATGGGCAAGGAGGTGCTGCCCGAGTTCATCGAGCGGGACGAAAAGGCCCGTGCGGAGAAGGCCAAACGTCTTGAGCCCGTCTTCGAGAAGGCGGAGGCCCGGCGGCCCGAGTCCACAGCGCCGGTGTTCGACGAGAGCTACGCGTTCGGCGGGCTGCCCACCGGCCGCCAGAACTACACGGCCAACGAAGTCGCGCTGGCGATGGACGAGATGACCGAGGGCATCGAGGAAGCGGCCAAGAAGCTCAAGTCAGGAGAAGGGTGGACCAGCCGCAACCCGGCTGCCGACCAGCGCTGACCCATGGCCGCGATTGACGACTTGTGGCGCTACGACGGCCGCCGAGTCGTGGTCACCGGGTGCTCGTCGGGCATCGGTGAGCGGGTCGCCCGCCAGGTCGCCGAACTCGGCGCCGAGGTGATCGGCCTCGACATCCGCCCGCCCACAGGGCGATCCGGCGAGTTCGTGGAACTCGACCTGTCGGATCCGGCCTCGATCGACGCGGCGGTCGCGTCGATCGGAGGCCGGGTCGACGCACTGTTCAACGTCGCAGGCGTCTCGTCGGGCATCGGTGACCCGCTGCGGGTGGTGCGGATCAACTTTCTCGGCACCCGCCAGTTCACCGAGGCGCTGGTGCCGTCGATGCCGCCCGGGTCGGCGATCGCGAACGTGTCGTCGCTGGCCGCGTCGGGCTACCGGCAGAACGCCGACGTCACCGCGGGGCTGGTCGCCACCACGACGATCGATGACGGAATCGAGTGGTGCAAGGGCCATCCCGGCGCACTCGCCGACGGCGGCGGCTACCGGTTGTCCAAGGAGGCGATCATCCTGTACGGCATGGCGAACGTCACAGCGTTGGGGGCCAAGGGAATCCGGATCAACTGCACCGCGCCGGGTGTCACCGACACGCCGATCCTCGACCAGCTGCGCAGCGCCTACGGCCAGGAGTTCCTGGACTCCTTCCAGACCCCGCTGGGCCGCACCGCCACACCCGAGGAACAGGCCAGCGTGCTGGTGTTTCTGAACAGCCGCGCCGCGAGCTACATCACCGGTCAGGTGATCTGGGTGGATGGTGGCACAATCGGCGAGACCGATCTCGCCGGGTCGGTACCGCGACGATGAGTACGAGGGACGAGTAATGGCCACCATGAAGGACTTTCGCCGCGTCGCCGACGACGTTCGCAACTGGGGACGGTGGGGCGACGACGACGAGTTGGGCACGCTCAACTTCATCACCCGCGAGAAGGTCGCCGAAGCCGCCGCGACGGTCCGGCAGGGCAAGGTGATCTCCCTCGGCGGCGACTTCGGCTCATCGGGTCCGCAGGGCGCTTTCAAGTTCCGGCACAACCCGATTCACGTGATGACCGTCGACGGCGGCGACGCGAACACGCTGTGCCAGTACGCACCACAATGGCTGCGCAACTCCGTCGCTCGCGAGCTCAGCGCATATTTCGCCGACAACCCGTTCCGCTTCAACGACGACATGATCGTGATGCCGCTGCAGGCCGGCACCCAGTGGGACGCGCTGTCCCACGTCTACTACGAGGACAAGCTCTACAACGGCTTCCCGGCGGACTCGGTGACCAGCTTCGGCGCGTTCCACTGCGGCATCGACAAGGTCGACGTGAAAGGCATCACCTCGCGCGGCGTGTTGCTCGACGTGGTGGCGCACCGCGGCGCCGAGGTGTTCTGCGAACCCGGAAACCCCATCACCCCGGCCGAACTCGACGACATCGCGGCCAAACAAGGGGTGCAGATCCGGCGCGGTGACATCGTCGTCGTGCACACCGGATGGTGGACGCGGTTTCTGTCCACCGGCGACGGCGGCGAACCTGGCTCGGGCCTGCACTGGACATGCGCGTCGTGGCTGCACGACCACGAGGTGGCGGCCGTCGCGGCCGACAACCTCATGGTGGAAGACCCCGACCCGGCCAACGGCGTGCAGGGCACGTTCCTGCCGATGCACATGCTGTGCCTGCGCGACATGGGCCTGATGCTGGGCGAGTACTGGGATCTCACCGGCCTGGCCGCCGACTGCGCCGCCGACGGAGTCTACGAATTTCAGCTGATCGCCCCGCCGCTGAAGGTGGTGGGCGCGGTCGGCGCACCCGTCAGTCCGATCGCGATCAAGTAGGTAGCCGATGACCGCAACTGCAACCGGCGGGGCGACGTTCGTCGTGGGCCTCGGCGGAACGCTGAGGGCCAACTCCTCGACCGAGCGAGCGCTTCGCTCCTGCCTGGCGGCGATCGCCCAACTTCTCACGTTCGCCCGCGCGGCATGGGAAACGACGTGACGGCCTACGAACGCAAGTCCGTCCTGGTCGACGGGCTCGTCACGAGCTATCTCGAAGCAGGACAGGGTGACCCGGTGATCCTGCTGCACGGCGGTGAGTTCGGCGTCAGCGCAGAACTCGGCTGGGAAAGAACCATCGCCGCGTTGGCCGAGCACCATCGCGTGCTGGCCCCCGACATGCTCGGCTTCGGCGGGACGGCCAAGGTCGTCGACTTCAACGACGGCCGCGGCATGCGGATCCGCCACATCGCGCGGTTCTGCGAGGAGATGGGGGTCGACTCCGCGCACTTCGTCGGCAACTCGATGGGCGCGGTCAACCTCTTCGTCGACACCACCTCGGAATCGCCGCGGCTGCCGGTGCGCAGCATGGTGACGATCTGCGGCGGCGGCGAGATCCAACGCAACGAGTTCTCCGCGGCGCTCTACGACTACGACGCCACGCTGGAGGGGATGCGCCGCATCGTCGAGGCGCTGTTCTTCAGCCCGGCCTATCCCGCCGACGAGCCCTACGTGCAACGACGTTACGAGTCCAGCATCGCACCGGGCGCGTGGGAGGCGTTGGCGGCGGCGAGGTTTCGGCGTCCAGGCCTGGAGCCGCCACCGTTGCCGTCGAGCAGACGTGCGTACGAACGCATCGCGGTGCCGACTCTGGTGGTGGAGGGCGGCGGCGACAAGCTGCTGCCTGCCGGCTGGGCAGCCGAGATCGCCGGCCAGATCCGCGGCGCCCGCTCGGCCGTCGTGGACGCCGCGGGGCATTGTCCGCAGATCGAGCAAGCCGATGTCGTCAACGGGCTGCTGCTGGAGTTCTTGGCCGAGCACAAGGTGGCGTCGGCATGACCCTGCCGTTGGCGCCGAGATCGACGTCTTGGCGGGATTTACTCGCACTTTCTGTGCGAAACGTCCCTTTGGGTGGAAATCAACGAGGAGGGTCATGACGGGGGAGCTGGACGGCAAGGTCGCGGTCGTCACCGGCGGTGCGTCGGGCCTCGGCGAGGGCCTGGCCCGGCGCTTCGCGGCCGAGGGCGCCAAGGTCCTGATCGGCGACATCGACCGCGAGGCCGGCGCCGCCCTGGCCGCCGACATCGGGGCCGACGCGCACTTCGTCGAGGCCGACGTCGCCGACATCGATCAGGTCAGCGGGCTGGTGTCGACGGCCATCGAGCGGTTCGGCGGCCTGCACGTCATGGTCAACAACGCGGGCGTGTCGGGCACCATGCACCGCCGCTTCCTCGACGACGACCTGGCCGACTTCGACCACGTGATGAGGATCAACGTGCGCGCGGTCATGGCAGGCACCCGCGACGCCGCCCGGCACATGTCGCAACACGGCGGCGGGTCGATCATCAACCTCACCTCGATCGGCGGTATCCAGGCCGGCGGCGGCGTCATGACCTACCGGGCGTCCAAGGCCGCCGTCATCCAGTTCACCAAATCGGCGGCAATCGAGTTGGCCCACTACGAGATCCGCGTCAACGCGATCGCACCGGGCAACATCCGCACCGCGATCGTGCGCAAGTCGGCCACGGGGGAGGACCTCGAAAAGCTCGAGCAGTTCGAGGCCGCGATCCGCGAGCAGATGCGCAACGACCGCCCGCTCAAGCGGGAGGGCACGATGGAGGACGTCGCCGAAGCGGCGCTCTACTTCGCCACCGACCGGTCGCGCTACGTCACCGGGACGGTACTCCCGGTCGACGGTGGCGCCGTCGCGGGGAAAGTCATCGTGCGCAAACCGAAATCCGAGAAACCGAACTAACCGAACCGAGCGTCCGCCCGCTCGGCGTGCTCTCGCACCAGCAGCGGAAACCTGCGGCGGTCCGGACGGAAGATGTCGTGCGGTGAGTCATCGAACTCGACCAGCTGTGCATCCGGAAACTCTCGCCGATAGCGCGCCCACTGTTCGTCGGTGACCAGAACGCGCTCGCCGCTGCGCACCGCCAGCAACGGAATACACAGCCGGGCAAGCTCTTTCCAGAACGAGCGCGGTCGGGCGGATTGAAACGTCTTCATCGCGGCGTCGTAGTCGAGGCGCTCCCGGACGGATGTTCCCCGCCACCGTCCGTCGAGCAGGCGACGCGGCGCGCCCTCCGGCAGCAACCGTTCCTCGGGGATGTAGTCACCGATCGCGAGCGATCGGACCCGCGCGGGATTGCTCAGCGCCCACTTCACCGTGTACGACGTGCCTCGGGAGAACGTCATCAGGTGTACGCGTCCGCGGGTGACGGCATCGACCACTGCTCCCACATCGGCGCTCAACGCCGCCAGGTCGTATCCGGCGGCCGGCGCATCGCTGCGGCCGTGACCCCGAAGCTCCACGACCACAGTCCGCCTGCCGAAAAGCGGCAGGACTTCGGCGTAATCCTCGGCGATGCAAGTCATTCCGGGCACGAACACGATCGGCGCGCCCCTGTCGTCGCCACCCGAGTCGAGGAAGTGCAGCCGGACGTCACCGTTGTCGCTGAAGCGGGATACCACCACGAGCACCGGACTCTAAGCGGTCGCGTGCGTCCGCGCAGCGCCGCCGTCGCGATTGTGCGCTTTCATACGCACACAGCGGCGTGTTGCGTACGGAACGGCACAGTCGCGGAGAGGCCGCACACGAATTTAAATCAATCGCTTGACTTAAGGTGATGGCGGTGGTTGACTGGTGACCGTGACCACAGTCCGCAGTGCTCGCGCCGAGCGCGCCAGCGTCACGCGGGAAGCGATCCTCGCTGCGGCCGAGTGCCTGTTCGCCGAGCATGGCGTGTACGCCGTGTCGAACCGCCAGGTCAGCGAGGCCGCTGGACAGGGCAACAACGCCGCGGTCGGCTACCACTTCGGCACCAAGCTCGACCTGGTGCGCGCGATCGAGCAGAAGCACCGGGTGCCGATCGAGCAGCTGCTCGAACGGATGGTCGCCGAGACCGCGGACTCCATGGAGCTGCGTGACTGGATCGCCTGCCTGGTGTGCTCGCTGACCGAGCACCTCGAGCAACTCGGCAACCCGACGTGGTACGCGCGGTTCGCGGCGCAGGCCCTGGCCGACCCGGCCTACCAGAAGGTCGTCGTCAAGGACGCGCTCGGTTCGCCTGCGCTGCAGCGGGTCGTCGACGGCATCACCCGCTGCCTGCCGGACCTGCCGATGGCCGTGGTGGCGGAACGAAACATCATGGTGCGCAACCTGATGATGCACACCTGTGCGGACTTCGAGCGGGCGTTCGCCGAGGGCACCGACATGGCGCGGTCGAACTGGAGGTCGGTGGCATCGGGCCTCATCGACGCGATCGTCGGGCTGTGGCGCGCGCCGATCACCGAGCGGTTCTGACATGAAGATCACCGTCGACCAAGACAAGTGTGTGTCCTCCGGGCAATGCGCCCTCAACGCCGGCGACGTCTTCGACCAGCGTGACGACGACGGCGTCGTCGTCCTGCTCAACGCCGCACCCGACGGCGGCGACGCCGACAACGTTCGCAAGGCCGCGGCCGCCTGCCCTGCACTAGCCATCCAGATCCAGGAGTGACAAGAGAGGCTTATGTCCGACACGTTGACCACCGGCGCGGCCGTAACGGCATCCGACATCCCGGAGTACCCCATGGAGCGTGACGCGCGGTGCCCGTTCGCCCCGCCGCCGCAGATGCTCAAGATGAACGAATCCAGGCCGCTGTCCCGCGTGCGGATCTGGAACGGCACCACCCCTTGGCTGGTCACCGGTCACGCCGTGGCGCGCGAACTGTTCGCCGACTCACGGGTCAGCGTCGACGACCGCCGCGAAGGCTTCCCGCACTGGAACGAGCACATGCTCTCGACCGTGTACAAGCGGCCCCGGTCGGTGTTCACCTCCGACGCCGAGGAGCACACCCGGTTCCGCCGGATGCTGTCCAAGCCGTTCACCTTCAAGCGGGTCGAGGGGCTGCGCCCGGCGATCCAGGCGGTGACCGACGAGTGCATCGACAACATCCTTGGCGGTGAGCAACCCGCCGATATCGTCGCCAAGCTGGCGTTGCCGGTGCCGACGCGCGTCATCAGCGAGATGCTCGGTGTGCCATACGAAGACCACGAGTTCTTCCAGCACCACGCCAACGTCGGGCTGGCCCGCTACGCCACCGCCGAAGAGGGCCAGAAGGGCGCGATGAGCCTCGCGGGGTACTTGATCGACCTGATCAAGAAGAAGATGGAGAGCCCGGCCGAGGACGCGGTGTCCGACCTCGCCGAGCGCGTCAACGCCGGCGAGATCAGCGTCAAGGAGGCCGCGCAGCTGGGCACCGGGCTGCTGATCGCCGGGCACGAGACCACCGCCAACATGATCGGCATCGGCGTGCTGGCGCTGTTGGAGAACCCCGAACAGGCTGCGGCGCTGAGGGATTCCGACGACCCGAAGTTCGTCGCCAACGCGGTCGAGGAACTGATGCGGTATCTGTCGATCATCCAGAACGGGCAGCGCCGCGTCGCGATCGAGGACATCGAGATCGCCGGCGAGACCATCCGGGCCGGCGAGGGCATCATCCTCGACCTCGCCCCGGCGAACTGGGATGCCGCCGTCTACCCCGAACCGGACAAGCTCGACTTGAGCCGCGACGCGGGCCAGCAGCTGGGCTTCGGTTACGGTCGGCATCAGTGTGTCGGTCAGCAGTTGGCTCGCGCCGAACTGCAGATCGTGTTCCACACCCTGCTGCGTCGCATCCCGGCGCTGCGCCTCGCCGTGCCGATCGAGGAGGTGCCGTTCAAACACGACCGCCTCGCCTACGGCGTCTACGAACTTCCGGTGGCCTGGTAGTCAGGTCCATCTCTCAGCCCGATTGGAGTGTCAACGATGTCAGCACCCACAGCCCTCTACCCGCCCGAAGGTTTCGGCGCGCCCAAGCACCGCAGGGGCCACGCCCAAGAGGGATGCGTGAGCGGACTTCCCAAGGGCACCGAGGTCTTCTCGGCCGACAATCACATCTCGGTGGCCGACGACATCTTCTACGAGCGCTTCCCCGATGAGCTCAAGGGCGCCGCACCCCGCATCTGGTACGAGGACGGCGCGTACATGGTCGGGATGAAGGGAAAGGCTTGGACCGGTGGCGATTTCGGCCGGGTGCTGATGCAGTACGACGACCTGGCCGGTGCCGCGACCAACAATATCGAGGCCCGGGTCCGCGAGCTCAAAGAGGACGGCATCGACAAGGAGTTGGCCTTCCCGAACGCCGTACTGGCGCTGTTCCACTATCCCGACAAGGCGTTGCGTGAGCGGGTGTTCCGCATCTACAACGAGCACATCGCCGATCTCCAGGACCGCAGCAACGGACACTTCTACGGTGTCGGGCTGATCAACTGGTGGGACCCCAAGGGGACCAGGAGCACGCTGGAACAGCTGAAGTCGCTGGGCCTGAAGACCTTCCTGCTGCCCTTGAACCCCGGCAAGGACGACGACGGCAACATCTACGACTACGGCAGCATCGACATGGACGCGGTGTGGGACGAGATCGAGGACGCCGGACTGCCGGTCAGCCACCACATCGGTGAGACGCCGCCGAAGACGCCATGCCAGCACAACAGCGTCGTGGTCGGAATGATGGTCAACGTGGACTCGTTCCGCGAACAGTTCGCCAAGTACCTCTTCTCCGGCATCCTCGACCGCCATCCCAAGCTCAAGATCGGCTGGTTCGAGGGCGGAATCGCCTGGGTGCCCACGGCGCTGCAGGACTCTGAGCACATGCTCGCCTCTTACCGGCACATGTTCAACCATGAACTCAGCCACCCGATCCGGCACTACTGGGACAACCACATGAGCGCGTCGTTCATGGTCGACCCGCTGGGCCTGCGGCTCATCGACCAGATCGGCGTGGACCACGTGATGTGGTCCTCGGACTACCCGCACAACGAATCCACCTTCGGCTACTCGGAGAAGTCGCTGCAGACCGTCGTCGACGCGGTCGGCCCAGAGGACGCCGTCAAGATCGTCAGCACCAACATCAAGAACTTCTTGGGGATCGCGTGACCACCTTCGCAGCACAGTCCACGCTGATCGACATCCCGGAGTTTCCGGACCGCAACCGGATGTACCGCGAGTGCGGGGAGAGGTTGCGCGACGCGATGCGCGAAAAGGGCGTCGACGCACTGGTTCTGCTCGGCAACGGCAACGTCGTCTACGCGACCGGGGTCAGCTGGCCGCTGCTCGACGCGGGCCTGTCGCACGTCGAGCGGCCGGTGGCGATCGTGCTCGCCGACGACCCACATCCACACCTGTTCATGCCGCTGCGTGAGGGGTCGTCGTCGCCATGCGAGGTGCCCGAAGATCACGTGCACCCCGCGCTCTACCTCGAATTCGACGAGGGCGTACAGCAGTTCGCCAAGGTGCTGGCCGATCTGGTACCCGCGGGCAGCACGGTTGCCGTCGACGAACTGACCGGTGCGATGCGCCGCGCGTCGAGCACCCTGTTTCCGTCCGGCCCGCCGTCGGACGCCGCGCAGGTGGTGGGGCCCGCAAAGCTCGTCAAGACGCCCGACCAGATCTCATGTGTCCGCAACGCCTGCCGCATCACCGAAGAAGCGATGGTCGACGTCCAGAAGGCGCTCGCGCCCGGCGTTCGCCAGATCGACCTTTCGGCGGCGTTCGTCCGGCGGGCCTTCGAACTGGGCGCCACGGCGAGCATGCTCGAGGCCATCTGGCAGGTGATGCCCACGACGAGAACCGGCGGCTCCGTCTGGACCACCACCGGGGATCTCGCCTTGCCGCTGCTGACCACCGAACGCGAACTCGAACGCGGCGACGTGCTGTGGACCGACGTCAGCATCACCTACCAGGGTTACTGCTCCGACTTCGGCCGCACCTGGCTGGTCGGCGACGAACCGTCCGATCGCCAGCACGCCCAGTTCGAGAAATGGCAGGAAATCCTGTCCGCGGTGCTGGCGGTCACCAAGGCCGGTGCGACCAACGGCGACCTTGCGCGTGCGGCGATCGCGGCCAACGGGGGAACCAAGCCCTGGCTGCCGCACTTCTATCTCGGCCACGGAATCGGCACCAACGCCGCCGAGATGCCCATGATCGGAACCGATCTCGGCCAGGAACACGACGACAGCTTCGTCTACCCCGCGGGCATGCTGCTGGTGCTCGAACCGGTGGTCTGGGAGGACGGGACCGGCGGTTATCGAAGCGAGGAGATCGTGGTGATCACCGACGACGGCTACCAATCCCTCACCGACTATCCCTACGCGCCCTACGGACGGAACTAAATGGCACTCGAGATCCTGCCCGACGCAGCCGATCTGCGCCGCGGTCGCCGCGAGCGGGCATTGACCCAGATGGAAGCCCACGACATCGACATCCTGGTGTTGGGCCGCCAGGCCAACGTACGGTATGTGACCGGCGCCCCGCAGCTCTGGGTCGCGGGCACCCGGCCGTTCGGACCGATCTGTGAGGTTCTCAGGTCGGGGGAGATCTATCTCAACAGCACCTGGGATGAAGGCATCCCGGATGAGATCCCCCACGAGAACCTCTACGGGCTGGCGTGGAACCCGATGACGCTCATCGAGGTGCTCAAAGGGCTGCCCGGTGCCGACACCGTCAAACGGGTCGGGACCGACGCGCTGACACCGACATTCGCTCAGCTGCTGCCGATGGCTTTCCCCAACGCCGAGCTCGTCGACGCCGAGCCCGCGCTGCGAGCGGCGCGCCGGATCAAGACCCCCGACGAGATCGCGGTGCTACGCGGTGCGCTTTCGGTGGCCGAGACGGCGCTCGACGCCGCGCGCGCCGAGCTGCGCGCCGGGGTCAGCGAGCAGTCCCTGACCGGTGCGCTGATGGAGGCGATGGCCGCCGGCGGCGTCAGCACCCCCGCCACCCAGGACGGCGCGTGGGCGACGAGCAAGCAGCATCCTTGGCAGCGCGCCCGCAGCGGCGGCCAGATCGAAAACGGCGATCTGGTCGCGTTTTCCGCGGGAGTGCTGGCCGACGGCTACCTCGGCGAGGTGGGACGCACCTGGCCGGTCGGCGACGTCGACGGCTCGGCGGCACTCTTCCACCGCTGGGATGAGCTGCGCGACCGGCTGATCGCGGCCTGCCGTCCAGGCGCTGCGGCCGGCGATCTGCTGTCGGTCTACGACGCCGCCGGCGAGCAACTGCCCGTGATGCAGGTCGCGCACGGGCTCGGCCTGGGCTTCGACCCGCCGGTGGTGACACCGCAGCTGAAAGAGACGTGCGCGCAGGAGATCCTCGAACCCGGAATGGTGCTCGCGGTCACCAGCTATGTGTGGGAGAACGGTGTCGGCGCGGTCTTCGGCCGCGACGCCGTGCACATCACCGCCGACGGACCAGAGGTCCTGACCAGCAGCCCTTCGGCGATGGGCGGTCAAGCCACCAGCGCGGGCGAGAACGCCGGCGTCGGTATCGGCTGAAGGGATACACATGTCTGAGAACGGGAATCGGCCCAAGCCCGAGGAGCTGATCCTCTACAGCAAGGACCCGAAGACCAAGATCGCGACCATCACGTTCAACCGGCCGGAGTTCCTGAACGCGCCGACGTCCGCGGCGCGGCTGCGGTACGCGGACCTGCTGCGGGCGGCGACGGTCGACAACGACGTCAAGGTGGTGGTGATCCGCGGTGTCGGCGACAACCTCGGCAGCGGCGCCGACCTTCCGGAGTTCATGGAGGGCAACGACAACACGGATCTGCGCCTGGCGGAACTGCGCCTCGAGGACGAGGGCGTCGGCGAGGTCACCTACCCGCCGAAAGGGTCGTTTCGACACGGAGCCACGATCAGCGCCTGGTATGCGAACGTGCAGGCCGGTAACCGCCCGCTGCAGGAGCTGAAGAAGATCAGCATCGTCGAGGCCAAGGGCTACTGCTACGGCTGGCACTTCTACCAGTGCGCCGACGCGGACCTGGTGATCTCGTCCGACGACGCCCTGTTCGGCCACCCGTCGTTCCGCTACTACGGCTGGGGTCCGCGGATGTGGACCTGGGTGCAGATGATGGGACTGCGCAAGTTCCAGGAGATGGTGTTCACCGGAAGGCCGTTCACCGCCGAGGAGATGTATGAGTGCAACTTCCTCAACAAGGTGGTGTCGCGCGATCAGCTCGAGGCCGAGGTCGACAAGTACGCGCGGGCGTGCGCCCGAAACCGGCCGGTGGACACCGTGTTTCAACAGAAGATCTTCTTCGAGGTGTTCAAGCAGCACCAGGGTGAATACATGGGCAGCCTGCTGTCGGCCTTCTTCGAGTCGATGGGCAGCGGCGTCGTCAACGACGACACCGACGACCTGGACATGCACGAAGCCATCGACAGCGGGTTGGCCGACGCGGTCAACGACAACGACATGAGGTTCCCGCCCGAGTTCCGGCTGAGCAAGTCCAACCGCAAGAAGAAGGACTAGTGGCAGCACCCGACCCGCCGCTGGACGGATACGTCGTCGTCGACCTCTCCACCGGCATCGCCGGCGCCTACTGCACCAAGCTGCTGGCCGACGGCGGCGCCAAGGTGATCAAAGTCGAACCCGCCGACGGGGATTGGCTGCGGAGGTGGTCGGCTTCGGGCGCGGTGATCGCACCGGGTGAGGACGGTGCGCTGTTCAGCTTCCTGGCCGGCGGCAAGCACAGCGTCGTGGCCGACCCGGACACCGACATCGACTTTCTCAACGCGCTGCTCGCCGACGCCGACGCGGTGGTGTGGTCACGGGGATCGTCGGTGGCCGAACACGTGCTGTGCACCCCGGCCGCGATCCGGTCGGCGCATCCACATCTGACCGTCACCGCGATCACCCCGTTCGGGCTGCACGGCCCGTGGAGCGACCGTCCCGCAACGGAGTTCACCCTGCAGGCGTGGTCGGGCGGCATCGTCGGGCTTGGTCGCGGCTCCGCCGACCGCGCCCCGGTCTTCGTCGGCGGACAGGTGGGCGGGTATCTCGCGGGGGCGTACGCGAGCGCGGCGACGCTGGCGTCCCGCATGCGCGGCGGCGCCGAACTCGTCGACGTGTCGATGCTGGAAACCCAGATCCTCGGCCTCACTTACTATCCGGTGTCCTACTACGAGATGCTGGGCAGGCCGTGGCGTGACGCGCGGCGGCTGACGGTGCCGGGGATCGCGCGGGCGAAGGACGGGCTGATCGACATCGGCTGCGGGACCGCGCAGCAGTGGTTCGACTTGTGCGCGATGACCGGGCACGACGACTGGATCGACGAGGATTCGCCGTTGTCGATCACCGAGCAGGCCAACGAGAAGGCCGACGAACTCTACGCGTGGGTGGAGAGCCATACCGTCGACGACATCCGCGATCTGGCGACCGCGTTTCGTATCCCCAACGCCCCGGTGGCCAACGGCGCCAACAGCGTCGAACTCGACCACTTCCGCGAACGCGGCTCGTTCGTGACCAACCCCCGCGGCGACTTCGTCCAGCCCGGCCCGCCGTATCGCATGCAGCCGGCAGTGCTGCGTGCACCCGCACCCGCGCCCCGCCTCGGCGAACACACCGCGCACTACCGCTCGCGAGAGAGAAGCCACGGTCGTGAGAAGGGCGAATTTCCGACCCGGAATGCTATTTCGGCGAAACTGCCCTTCGAGGGGCTGCGCGTGCTCGACATGACGACCTTCTGGGCCGGGCCGTCGTGCACCCACCTGCTGGCGATGCTCGGCGCCGACGTCATCCACGTCGAGTCGACCCGACGCCCCGACGGCACCCGGCTGATAGCCGGCATCCCGGTCACCGAGGACCAGTGGTGGGAGAAGTCGCCGATCTTCTCCGGGCTCAACACCAACAAGCGGGGTGTGACGATCGACCTGCAGAGCACCGCCGGACGCGAACTGCTCAACCGCTTCATCGCCACCGCGGACGTGATCGTCGAGAACTTCACCCCCCGGGTGCTCGACCAGATCGGGCTGGACTTCGCTGCGGTGCAATCCGTTCGGCCCGACGCCGTCATGCTGCGCATGCCCGGCTTCGGTCTGGACGGCCCGTGGCGGGACAACCCGGCATTCGCCTACGTCATCGAGGCGGCGTCGGGTATCAGCTGGCTGACGGGTTATCCCGACCGCAACCCGTACGAGCCGTACTCGGTGGGCGACCCCAACGCCGGCATCCATGCGCTCAACGCGCTGCTGCTGGCGCTGGAGCACCGGCGCCGCACCGGGCAGGGCGTGCTGGTGGAGGCCGCGATGGTCGACGCCGCGCTCAACGTCGCGGCCGAACAGGTCATCGAGTACTCCGCGTACGGCGCCCTGCTGCAACGCGACGGCAACCGGGGGCCGACCGCCGCACCGCAGAACCTGTACCGCACCAACGAGATCGACGAGTTCGGCCGCGAGGACTGCTGGGTCGCCATTGCGGTGGCCGACGACCGGCAGTGGGCCGGCCTCCGCGACGCGCTCGGCCACCCCGAATGGGCGTCGCACCCGGACCTGGACACCGGGGCGGGCCGTCGCGCCCGCCACGACACCATCGACGAGCACCTCGCGGCGTGGTGTTCGCAACGCACCGGCGACGACATCGTCGAAACCCTCTGGGGCCACGGCGTTCCGGTGGCCAAAGTGATGCAACCGCATCGCCAGACCGAACTGCCGCAACTGGCGGCCCGCGGCTTCTTCGAGGACGTCGGGCATCCGGTCAACGCCCGAACCCCGCACAGCACCCTGCCGTTCAAGCTGTCGCGTGGCCCCGAGCGCGTCCACGTGCAGCCCGCCCCGCTCCTCGGACAGCACAACCACGAGCTGCTGTCCGAACTCGGTCTGAGCGACGAGGAGATTGCCGACCTGCAGGCCAGCGGCGTGATCGGCAACGCCCCGGCGATGGGCCCGAGCAAGGCCAAGGCGTGACGGGATAACCTCAGCTCCGTGGCCATCGATCCGTCCGACATCCTGCTCACCGGCCGCGTCGCCGTGGTGACCGGCGGGGGAGAAGGCATCGGCAAGGGCATCGCCGAAGGGCTCGCGGCGTTCGGGGCGTCGGTGGCGATCTGGGAACGCAACCCCGACACGTGCGCGGCCGCCGCCAACCGCATCGCCGGCGCGCTCGGCGTCGTCACCGACGTGCGTGACAGCGACCAGGTGGACGCCGCGCTCAACCGCACCGTCGACGAACTCGGCGAGGTGTCGATCCTCGTCAACAACGCCGGCGGCACATTCCACTCGCCGCTGCTGGACACCACGGAGAACGGCTGGGATGCGCTGTACAAGAGCAACCTGCGTCACGTCCTGTTGTGCACGCAGCGGATCGCACGCCGGCTGGTGGAAGCCCGACGACCCGGCAGCATCATCAACGTGACGTCGATCGAGGGCGTGCGCGCGGCGCCGGGCTATGCCGCCTACGCCGCCGCCAAAGCCGGCGTCATCAACTACACCCAGACCGCGGCGTTCGAGTTGGCGCCGCACAGTGTCCGGGTCAACGCCATCGCGCCGGACCTGACGCTGACCGAGGGCTTGACGCGAATGTCCGGCGGGACGTTGCGGGCCGACTACGCGCCGGGAATCCCCATGGGCCGTCCCGGCCATGTCGACGAGATCGCCAGTGCGGCAGTATTTCTCACATCGGACATGGCTGCCTACATCACCGGGCAGACACTGCACGTCGACGGCGGCACCCACGCGGCGGGCGGCTGGTACCACCACCCCCAGACCGGCAGGCCGACGCTGGGCCCGCCGGCTCAGTGAGTCCAGCCCTGCGCGATCTGGTCCTCGAACGTGCGGTCGATACGCGCGAAGCGACGCTGGATCGACTCCCGTGATGCCCTGTGCGGCAGCACATACAGCCGGTTGGCCAGTATCGCGTCGGCGGTCAGCCGGGCGACGTCGTCGACGTTGAGCACCGAGTCGTCACCGGGAGCCGACGCCAACTGCGCCACGGTCGACGCCGGCGACGGGGTCGGTGGGCCGTAGTCCTCGCTGCGGACGCGTTCGGTGTTGGTCAGCAGGTTGGTCTCGACGATCATCGGGCACAGCACGGTCACACCGATGCCGTCGGCGCGCACCTCGCGGGACAGGGTTTCGGCGAGCGCGACGACGCCGTACTTGGCGACGCAGTACGGGCCCAGCCCGACGTTGGGGATCAGCCCGGCGAACGACGACGTGAACGCGATATGGCTGTCGGCATCCTGGGTGATCAGACGCGGCAGGAACGCCTCGACCCCGTGGATCGGCCCCCACAGGTCCACGTCGATGACGAAGCGCCAGTCCTCATGGCTCGCTTGCGCAATCGGTCCCGCGTAGGCGATGCCGGCGTTGTTGAAAACCAGATGCACCTCACCGAACACGCCGAACGCCTCGTCGGCCAGCCGGGTGACGTCGTCGAGCTTGCGCACGTCGCACAGCACGCCGTGGGCGTCGACGCCGTCGCCGCGCAGGGTCGCCACCGCCGCGTCCAGCGAGGTTTGGTCGATGTCGGCGAGCATGATCCGGGCGCCGCGCCTGGCGAACTCTTGTGCGCAGGCGAAACCGATACCGTTGGCGCCTCCGGTGATGACCGCGGCGCGTGCCTCGAAACTGTCCACGGCGCGACCCTATGCGGTCACGGCCGGTCGCGCGGGCGATCCCATGCGGGATCGCCCAATTCGCGGCGGATCGCACCCCACGGATCGGCGTACTGGCCGGGTTGTTTCCAGTAGGCGCCGCGGCGTTTCATCACCTCGCGCGCCAGCGGTGCGATCAGCCGGCCCGGATAGCGTTTCCACCCGGCCTGCGCCCGTATCTCGGCGAGCATGTCGGGCCACGAGTAGTGCTGGAACTGCAGGGCTTCCTGCGCGCGGGTGGTGTCCATCCAGTCGGTGACGAACCAGTCCTCGTCGCTGTCGGGATCACCGGGGCGTCCCGGGGGCAGCGCGCCGGGAACCCCGATTGCTTCCGCCAGGCTCGGGCCGACGTCACCTTGACGCAGATGATGTGAGTCGTCACCGGCGATCAGCAGGATCTCACGCACGACGTCGGCCGTCGTCGCCGCCGCGCACGCCCACGCGACGTCACGCACGTCGACGGTCTGCAGCCGCCCGTCGGTGGGCAACGCGCTCTCGAAGAACAACGCGTCGGCGCTGAACGGCAGCGCCGAGAGGTCCGTGCTGAGCACGCCGCCGAACCGCAACACCACCCAGTCCAGATTCGAGGACCGCACGATCTCCTCGCCCTCGGCCTTCTGCCCGCTGTACACATCGCAGGGCCGCATCGGGTCGTCGACCGTCAGCGGCGGCGTGGTGCGGTGCGGGTTCCGCGCACCGAAGACCGCGTTGCTCGAGGCGTGGACGAACCTCGGTGGCGTGGATTGCTCCTCGGCGAGCCGCACGAGGGTGGCCGTGGCGTCCACGTTGACGCGGCGCGCCAGCTTGGGGATGCGGTAGATCGGCGGGGCGATGATCGCGGCGAGGTGAAGGACCGTCTCGGGTGCGACGTCGGAGAACAGGCGCTGAGCTTGGGCGGGATCGGTCAGGTCGGCCCATCGGACCTCGACGCCGGTCGGCAGCTTCGCGGTCGCTTTGCGGTTCGCGGTCGTGTCGAGGTCGGTGGCCACCACGCGCCGGCCCAACTCGGCGAGCCGGCGCACGGTCGCGGATCCGACGAGGCCGAACGCGCCGGTGACGAGCACCGCGTCGGACATGCATCTCCTGGAGGGTTATCGCATTCTCTTTTTCGGAAAGTACCATATTCAATGGTCGTGACCGGATGCCTGCGAGGTTTGACCGGCCTGGAGAAGCGGGAAAGAAACGACATGGCAAGCAGCAGGGCGCGAAATGCAGAGCTCACCAAGTGGGATCCGGGGTTCACCCGACGCATCACGAACTTGGTCGGCCCGATCGTCCGGCGCTACTTCCGCGCACAGGTTCGCGGCCTGGAGTCGATGCCGCCGGCGGGCGGCGCGCTGGTGGTGTCCAACCACTCCGGTGGCATGTTCACGCCCGACGTGATGATCTTCGCGCCGAAGTTCTACGACAAATTCGGCTACGACCGGCCCTTGTACACCCTGGCGCACTACGGTGTGTTCCTCGGCAACGTCGGCGACTGGCTACGCCGGTCTGGCGTCATCGAGGCGAGCCGTGAAAACGCCGCTGCGGCACTGCGATCCGGCGGTGTCGTGCTGGTGTTCCCCGGCGGGGACTACGACGCGTACCGGCCCTCCGTCACCGGGAACGTGATCGACTTCAACGGCAGAACCGGCTATGTCCGCACGGCCATCGAGACCGGGGTGCCGATCGTGCCGATGGTGTCGATCGGCGGGCAGCAAACCCAATTGTTCCTCGCCCGTGGCGATTCGATCGCCCGCCTGGTGGGGCTGACCCGCGCGCGTATGGAGATCCTGCCGCTGAGCGTCGGTTTCCCCTTCGGCCTGTCGGTGATCTTCCCGCCGAACCTGCCGCTGCCCGCCAAGATCGTGATGCGCGTGCTCGAACCGATCGACGTGGTGGCGGAATTCGGCACCGACCCCGACATCGAGGCGGTGGACCTGCACGTGCGTGCGGTCATGCAGGCGGCGTTGGACGAACTGGCCGCCGAGCGCCGGTTCCCGCTACTGGGCTGAGGATTCTGCCCGTCAGGCGATCGTGTCGAGGGCCGCGCGGGTGTCGAGGTCGACGAACGCGGCGGCGTACCGTTGCGCCAATGCCAGGCAGACATCGGCTCCCTGCCAGGCGTCGCCGCCTGACAGCGTCGCCATCCAGATCGCCAGCCCGTGCGCGACGGACGCCCGGTACCGCAGCCAGATCTCCTCGGCCGTAGGCAGTTCCGCCGACGGCAGCCTCAGCGCGTCGCGGTACTCACCGAGCAGGTCACGCTCGGCGCGCCTGCGATCCTCTATCGTCAGCGCTCCCTGTAGGAAGTAGCCCACGTCCAGTGACCAGTTGCCGCGACGGACCATCTGCCAATCCAGAAAGCCGACCTCGTCGCCGGGCAGCACGTAGGTGTTGCCGATATGCGGATCACCGTGCAGCAGCGTCTGTTCCGTGGTGGTGAGCGTTCCGATGTAGCGCGCCCAGATGTCGACGAACAACTCCGTGCCGCTGAGGGCGGGAACCTCGGCGGGAACCGAGTCGCCCAACCGCTCGTGGGCGATGTGCAGCGGCGCGTACTCGAGCCCTTCGAACGCGACGAACGGTTCGACCCAGCCCAGCGCCGGGTTGGTCGTCAGGCGCTCACCCCAGTATCGGCTGTGCATGCGCGCCAGCCCGCGTATTCCGCTCGCCGCCTGGGCGATTGTCATCGGCCGCGTGGAGTCGCGGGGGTCGGCGCCGCGGGCGACGACGTCCTCCATGATCATCACGAAATTGCGGGCGTTCTCGTCGATGAGGGCGGTGTAGACCGCCGGGTGATCCAGCGGCAGCTCGATTCGCGACGTGAACAGCCGGGGTTCGTGGTACAGGCCGCTGGTGAGTGCGACGAGATCGGCGTGCTCCGGGTCGACCGCCTTGGCGAACACTGTCGCCGGACCCGAACCCGCCGAGTATGTCAATGCCAGCCTTGCCCGGCGGTTGGTGCCGTCGTCGCGCAGTGCGACGGTAACGCTGTCGACGGCGGCACCCGGATGATCACGAGCCAGCGCGGCCGTCATCCAATCCGGGGTGATCTCTTCCCACTCCCGCGGCAGCGACAGCTCCGCGACCGTCACGGCCGGTCCTACTTCAGGCAGCTGCCGCCGTCGACCGGCAGCGTCACGCCGGTGACGAAGCGCGCCTCGTCGGACGCCAGGAACAGCACGGCGTTGGCGATGTCCTCGGGCTCGACCCAACCGATCGGCAGCGTGTGCATCATCTGGGCGACGACCTTCATGTCATCGGGACCGGGGTTCTCCAGATCGGGGCGGAACAGCTTCATGGTGCCCTCGTTCATGAACAGCGGGGTGTTGACGTTCGTCGGGTGCACCGAGTTGACGCGGATGTTCTGGGCTCCGAGCTCGACGGCGAACGTCCGCATCAGGCCCACCACACCGTGCTTGGCGGCGACGTAGTGGCCGGTGTGCGGGTAGGCCTTCAGCCCGCCGACCGAGCTGGTGAGGATGATCGAACCGCCGCGACCGCCCTCGATGATGTGCGGCACGCCGGCCTTGACGGTCTTCCACACCCCGCCGAGGTTGACGTCGATCATTGCGGTCCAGTCGGTTTCGCTGGTCTTGTCCAGCGTCTGACCACCGTTGCCGATACCGGCGTTGGCGACGATGATGTCGAGCCGGCCCAGCTGCTCGACGCCGGTGTCGACCGCTGCCTTGAGCGCATCGAAGTCACGGACGTCGACCTCGGCCGTGTAGATGCGGCGGTTGAGACTCTTGACCAGGTCCGCGGTTTCGGCGAGGTCCTCCGGCGTCGACGGCTCGATCAGGTCGACCGTGTCGACCTTCTTGCAGATGTCGACGGCGATGATGTCGGCGCCTTCCTGTGCCAATCGCACCGCGTGTGCGCGTCCCTGTCCACGCGCAGCGCCGGTGATGAAAGCGACCTTGCCCTCAACACGTCCAGTCATCGGATACCTCGATTCGTTGTCGTTGCCGAAAGATGTCAGGGGACTACTCAGGGGATGAAGGTGGGCATGGCTTCCCAGCCCCGGACCGCCGTGGTCTGCGACGGTCGTGCGTTCTCCCAGTCGACCTCCCACGTCGGGAACCGCTTGAGGACTTCCTCGAGTGCGATCTTGCCCTCGAGGCGTGCCAGCGCGTTCCCCATGCAGAAGTGCGTGCCCGCTCCGAATGTCATGTGCGAGCGCTGTTCGCGATGAATATCGAAAACATCGCCGTCCGGTGGGAAGCGGCGGTGGTCCCGGTTCGCGGAACCGACGAGCATCAGCATCGCCGACCCCTCGGGCACCGTCTGACCGTAGTACTCCACATCGCGGGTCACGTAGCGGGCGATCTGCAAGGCGGGAGGCTCCCAACGCAGGATCTCTTCGATCGCCTGGGGGATCAGGCTGGAGTCGGCCACCAACTCGGCCCGCTGGTCGGGGTAGTCGGCGAGTGTCTTTCCCGCCCAACCGATCAGACGCGTTGTCGTCTCGCTGCCTGCGGTGGCGATGACGGTCAGATACATCAGCAGTTCGTCGCGGCGCAACTTGCGGCGCGTGCCGGTCTCGTCCTCGAACTCCGCGTTGAGCAGGTCGGTCATGATGTCGTCCGAGGGATGTTTGGTGCGGTAGTCGATGAACTCGGCGAACACCTCACCGGTGGCCATCAGGTCGACGGTGTCGCTCTGCAGGGTGGCCTCACCGTGGTCGGTCACCCGGCGCTGATCTTCTTCGGGAATGCCCAGCAGCATGCCGATGACCCGCATCGGCATCTGCTCGCCGAGGTCGTTGACGAAGTCGAACTTGTCCGAGCCGACCACCGGATCCAGGCAGCGCGCGGTGAACTCGCGGATCTGCGGTTCCAGCGCGAGCACCTTGCGCGGGGTGAACACCCGCGACAACAGGTTGCGGTGGATGTTGTGGATCGGCGGATCCTCGAAAATCAGTGTGCCGGGCGGGATCTCCATGCCCGACTTGATGATCTCGAGCAGCGCGCCGCGCCCCGAGATGAAGGTCTCGTGGTCGATGACGGCCTTGTTGACGTCTTCGAACCGGCTCAACGCGTAGAAGTCGTGCTTGTCGTTGTAGTACAGCGGCGCTTCTTCGCGAAGGCGGGCGAACACCGCGTACGGGTTCATGTTGAGGTCGATGTTGTACGGGTCGTAATACAACTCGGCGTCCGTGTCGACATTGTGGACGTCGGGATTCTCGGCGCTGATCGTCACGGGTTCGCCTCTCGCTGGACCAGGATCGCGTAAGACATTGGGCTCGATTTTGTCTCACAACTTTGGCATTCACCGTGCGCAGGTGTCAACCGCACAATCGTTTTGGGCAATTTATACTCTCTGCTTAGAAGAACGTGCTTCTCGGCCGGCTTCGGGGAAGCGGAGCAGCGCCTCCTGGGCATAGGACGCCACCAGCGCACCGTCGCGGGTCAGCACGTCGCCGCGCCCGAAGCTGCGACCGTGCGCCAGAAGCGGGCTGTGCTGGCGCAGCAGCAACCAGTCGTCGGTTCTGAAGGGCCGGTGAAACCACACGGTGTGCGAGGTGACGGCGGACGTGAAGTCCGTGCCGTTGCCGCGTTGGCCGACGCCCGCGATCGGACGCAGCGCCGTGCCGATCAGGGTCAGATCCGTGGCGTAGGCGGTCAGTGCCGGCGCCAGGGCGACCTCCGACTTGGGTGTGCGCATCCAGAATTCGAACGACGGCGGTCCGGTCGAGGTGGTGTTGAGATCGACTGTCGCGCGCGTCTCCCAGGGGATCAGGTCCAGCTCGAGGTTGTGCTCGGGACCGAGCACGGGCGGCACCGCTTCGACCTCCTGATGCTCGGGGCCGGCTTCGTTGGCATGCACCGAGATCGACGACGTCGCCACCACGCCGTGCGCCTGGGTGGCGGTGATCGTCATGGCGGCGAAGGAGCGTCCCTCATGGTGCGGCGTCGCCAGGAACTCGATCGGCTCGTCGGCACGGCCCTCGCTGGTGAACACCGCGTGTTGTGACTTGATGGCCTTGTCCGGGTAGGTCAGCGACGCGATGCGCAGGAACTGTGCGAGTAGTTGGCCACCGAACACCCGGTGGTAGTTCAGGCGCTGATTGCGGCCCTGATACCTGATTGCGTCGACGCGCGAAGCGGGCGCGGCGCTCGCGGTGAGATCCAGACACGCGAGCAGGTCGCGCCAGAGATCGGGCACCCGGTCAGTGTAAGTCAGCTTCTCGATGACGAGAACGTAATTCTCACGAGAACGTGATTCTCACCCTACGAGGCGGCGAAACCGTGGGCGCAGAAGTCCCATACCTCGTCGGCGGTGATCGGGTGCGTGGTGCCGCTTTCGTCGGCCTCGCCGCTGGACTGCGCGACGAACATCACGGTCTGCATGGTCATCGCGGCCATCCGCTTGGGGTTGATGCCCTCGCGGAGCTGGCCGGCGGCGGCGGCCTCTTCCATCAACTCGGTGAGCAGCGCGAGCAGGGGAGCGTGCGCGACCTTGACCTCGGCCGGGTGTGACACCAGCAGCCGCGGCGCGAAGTCGGTGAACAGCGGCCGCTTCGCGGTCGGGTCGGGGCGCGAGGACTCGAAGAGCAATTGGACGGCGACCTTCAGCCGCTCGATCGGTTCGTCCTCGGTCGTGGTGGCCGCGCGGATCTGGTCCGCGGAGCGGCTCAACGCGTCTTCGAACAGCGCGAGCAGAAGCTCGTGCTTGCCGTCGAACTGCAGGTAGAAGCTCCGCAGCGACTGCCGCGAGCGGTCAACGACCTCTTGCACCGTGAAGTCGGTGCTGCCCTTTTCGATGATGATCGCCTGGGCCGCGTCCAGGAAGCGCTGCACGCGTTGCGCAGCCCGCAGCTTCGCGGTTTTTATCGATCGCTCGACCGCGCGCTGCTTCCAGGCTGGTTCTTCGCTGGGGCTGGTCACCGGCGGCTCAGATGCGTGCCGATTCGGGAGAACATGGACTGACTGTACCGGAGAACGCCTTGCCATTGCGGTCCTCGACCCCCTCGCGGTAAACGTGTCAGAGATTGTAACTTTCTCACGATGAGAATAGTATTCTCATTTTGTCGATAACAGTAGGCCTTACCAAAAATTTGATCCAGCGGGAGTGCTGTGCAGCTCACCTTTGATGCTGACGTCGAAGCGTTCCGCGCCGAGTTCAGCGCGTTCCTCGACGAACACCTTCCGTCCGACGCCGACGCGCTCGCGCGGTCGTATTCCAGCAGCGATGTCCCTGGCTGGGCGCGCGACTGGCAGCGCCTCATGTTCGACAACGGCTGGTTGCTGCCCGGCTATCCGCCCGAGTTCGGCGGGCGCAATGCCACGCTGTTGCAGCAGTACGTGCACCAGCTGGAGCTGGCGCGCCGACGCGTCTATCTGACGTTCAACCCGCAGGGCGTCGGGATCGTCTCGGCCTCGCTGATCACGTTCGGCACACCCGAACAGCAGCGGTGCTGGGCGGTGCCGATTCTGCGCGCCGAGATCACCGCCTCGCTGGGCATGAGTGAGCCCGGCGCCGGGTCCGACCTGGCCTCGCTGCGCACCCGCGCCGAATTCGTCCCAGGCGCAGACGGCGGCCATTTCGTGGTCAACGGGCAGAAGGTGTGGACGTCCGGTGCGCACGACGCGGATGTGCTGCTGACCTTCGTGCGCACCGACCCCGAAGCGCCCAAGCACAAGGGGATCAGCGTGCTGTTGATCCCGACCGACCTGCCCGGTGTGGTGCGGCGGCCGTTCGCGTCGGTGTGCGACCAACACGACCTGGATTTCAACGAGGTCTTCTTCAACGACGTGCGGGTACCGGCCGAGAACCTCGTCGGGCCGCTCAACGAGGGTTGGCGGGTGGCCAGCGGATCGCTTGGACACGAGCGAAACATGTTGTGGCTCAGCTACGCCGACCGGCTCGCCGAGCTGGTCGAGGACTTCCGCCCGGCGTCGGTCGTCGACCATGACCGGTATGCGTCGCTGGTCATGGACAACCAGGCGCTGCGACTGCTCGGTTCGGTTGCGCTGGCCCGGGCCGCCCGTGGCGAGGAAGACGCGTCCGCGCTGTCGGTGCTCAAGCTCATGGGGTCGGAAGCCTCGCAGATGGCCACCGAATACGCGCTGAACGCAACGGGCGTCGACGGATTGGCGCACCCGAACATGTCCGGCCCGTACAGCGCGCAACACCTCGACGTGTACCGGTGTGGCTGGTTCGAGCGCTACGTCCGGACATTCGGCGGCACCATCGCCGGCGGAACCTCTGAAATCCAACGCAATATCATCGCCCAGCGGTTGCTGGGCCTGCCCCGAAACTGAAGGACCCACTGTGTACATCGAATACGAGGTCGCCGATCGCATCGCGACCATCACGCTGAATCGTCCCGAGGCGGCCAACGCCCAGAACACCGAACTGCTCGACGAACTCGACGCGGCGTGGACCCGCGCCGCCGAGGACAACGACGTATCGGTGATCATTCTCCGCGCCAACGGGAAGCACTTCTCGGCCGGCCACGACCTGCGCGGCGGTGGCCCGGTGCCGGACAAGATCACCCTGGACTTCATCATCCAGCACGAGGCCAAGCGCTACCTCGAGTACACGCTGCGCTGGCGCAACGTACCCAAGCCGTCGATCGCGGCGGTCCAGGGCAGGTGCATCTCCGGTGGCCTGCTGCTGTGCTGGCCCTGCGATCTGATCATCGCGGCCGACGACGCGCAGTTCTCCGACCCCGTGGTGCTGATGGGCATCGGGGGAGTCGAATACCACGGCCACACTTGGGAACTCGGACCGCGCAAGGCGAAGGAGATCCTGTTCACCGGTCGCGCGATGACCGCCGAGGAAGTGGCCGGCACGGGCATGGTGAACAAGGTGGTGCCGCGCGACCAACTCGACTCCGAGACCCGGGCGCTGGCCGAGCAGATCGCCAAGATGCCGCCGTTCGCCCTGCGCCAGGCCAAACGGGCGGTCAACCAGACGCTCGATGTGCAAGGCTTCTACGCGGCGATCCAGTCGGTGTTCGACATCCACCAGACCGGCCATGGCAACGCGCTGAGCGTGGGCGGCTGGCCGGTGCTGGTGAACCTCGACGAGATGAAGGCCAACATCCAGTAGCTCTACCTTCTTGCGCGAGCGTGCGTGTCTGAGGGCGACACGCCGACCAGAAGCCGGAGTTTGCGCACGGTCGCGCCACCGGCGACGTGGTGCGAGCGGCAGCCGCTTACGGTTCAGTTGTGCACGAGCGTGCGTGAAGTCGCGATTTGCAGCGGCGTGTCGCCCTCAGACACGCACGCTCGCGCCGAGAAACGGGCGCGCTCGCGCCAAAAGAAGATTTACAGGTCGGCGAGGCGTGGCACGGAGCCGCGGGCGCGTAACCCGGCGCCCACCTTGCGCGTGAGTTCCTTTGTGTTGCCGAGCAACCCGTCGAGCACCAGGGCCCGTTTCACGTGGCGATCCAGCTCATGCTCGGCGGTGAAGCCGATGCCGCCGAGCACCTGCTGGCAGTGTCTGGCCGCCGTCAGCGCGGCCTTGCCCGCCGCGGCCTTGGCCAACATCGCGGTCAGGTCGGGGCTCTCGGTGCCTGGCAGCCCGAGCGTCGCCTCGGCGCCTTCGATGGCCACCAGCGTCTCGGCCAGCCGGTGCCGGATCGCCTGGAACGACGCGATCGGCTTGCCGAACTGCACCCGGTCGAGCGCATGCTGGCGGGCCAGCGACAGCATCGCCCGCGCCGAGCCGATCAGCCACCAGCTGACCGCCCGTCGCGTCTCGCCCAGCCGCATCGTCTCACCGTCGGGCACCCGTCGCAGCGGCAGCCCGCCGAGCGTCGGCTCCGCGTTCGCCGAGCGTTCCCATACCACCCAGCCGCCGCCCGCGTACGGCATCGGCGGGGTGCCGCCGGGCAGACCGCCGATCGTCTCCAGCAGGACATCGTTGAGAATCGAAGCGTGCGAACCGGTTTCGCCCAGCAGTCGGAACACCAGCGGAATCGCCACGTCGGGTATGTCGGCGAGCATCTCGGCCCAGCCGAGCTCGGCCAGCGCGGCGTCCAGCTCGGCGCCGGACGTCGACAGCATCGTCTTGCGGAGGGTGTCTTCGAGCATCGCGAGTGACTCGGCGTCCAGAGTCTCCACAGTCACTCCTTTCCGAGGTCAAGGAGGCGACGGGCGATGATGTTGCGTTGGATCTCCGCGGTGCCGCCGTAGATGGTGGCCGCCCGCGAATAGAGATACTCGGTGCGCCAGTCGTTGTCGTCGAGTTCGATGACGCCGGGCAGCAGATCACGTGCGGTGTCATAGAGCTGCTGTTCCGCGCCGGCCAGCAGCACCTTGTCGATCGAGGTTTCGGCGCCGAGCTTGTGCCCGTCGGCCAGCCGGTGCTGGGTGGCCCGCGATCGGCACCGCAGCGTGTGCAGCGCCAAATACGTCTCGCCCAGGTCGGAATCCACCGCCTGGCCAACGCGTTTCACCTGGTCGACGAGCGCGTCGAAACGCGAGTACAGGTAGGCGATGCGTTGCCAGAAGCAGGTCGAGCGTTCGTAGGGAAGCAGGTCCATGGCCAACCGCCAGCCGTCGCCCGGCTTGCCGAGCATCCGGTCGGCGGGGACCGCGACATCGTCGAAGTACACCTCGCAGAACTCGTCGACGCCGTGCATGGTCCGCAGTGGGCGGACCGTCACGCCCGGCGTCTTCAGGTCGACGAAGAACGCGGTGATGGCTTCGTGGTTGGGGGTGTCCGGCCCGCCGGTGCGGGTGAGCAGCACACACCGGGTGGCGAACTGCGCGAAGCTGGTCCACACCTTCTGGCCGTTGATGATCCACGTGTCGCCGTCCTGCACGGCGCGGGTGGTCAACGACGCCAGGTCGCTGCCGGATCCGGGTTCGGAGAAACCCTGGCACCACGACTCCTGACCGGACAGCAGCTTGGGCACCATCTCGGCGGCCAGTTCGGGGCGCGCGTAGCCGATCATCGTGGGCGTCAGCACATCGAGCATCGAATACGGCCCGGGATGGTCGAGCCCGCGTCCCACCACCTCCTCGCCGACGATGGCGCGCAGGATGTCTGGACCACCCAATCCGCCTGCCGATTCCGGCCATCCGTAGCGCATCCAGCCGGCGTCGTAGAGCGCCTTCAGCACCCGAAGATGCTGCGCCTGGTGGGCCTCCAAGGAATCGTCACCGGCAGGAGGCGTCAGGTCATTGGTGTCGAGCCAGTCCCGCAGCGCAATGCGGAACGTGGCGGGGTCTAAGAGCGCGTCGCTCATCCCGCCTCCGGAGCCGCTCCGGCGGCGACATCGGGGTCGGGCCTTCCGATGGCGTGCGGGCGGCCGGAATCGTGGTCGCCGCTGCGCCGGATGAACGTCATCGAACGGGTTTTCAGCCGCCAACCGTCCTCGGTGCGGACATAGGTGTCGTTGTAGTACCCGATGCGCATGTCGTGCTTGGAGTGCTCGATGAAGCACAGCGGCTGGGTGCCGGTGGCCTTGTCGGGATCGTTCTCGTCCAGCGTCACCAGCGACGTGCCGGTCATGAACAACCCCTTCGGCGCGGCGTCGACCAGTTCGGGGAAGCGGGCCAGCGTGTAGGTCGACCCGAACGCGCTGTAGGTGCCGTCCGGGGTGAACACCGAGATGAGACCGTCGATGTCGCCCTGGGTGATGGTGACGGCGTACTTGGCGAGCAGCTGCTGGATCTCGACCAGATCGTCGGTTCGTGTCGGGTTGCCGGTCGGCCTACTGATTGGCGAAGTCATTTCGGAAAACCTTTCCGCCCTTCATGACGAAGTTGACGTTCCGCGTGACGGTGATGTCACTCAACGGATCTGATGGCACGGCGATGATGTCGGCGAGGTAGCCCTCGGCGAGACGACCCAGGTTCGGTTTGTTGATCAAGTCGGCCGCGACGACGGTTGCTGCGCGCAGCACCGCGGCAGGTGGCATACCCCATTCGACGAGCGTGACGAGCTCGTCGGCGTTCTTGCCGTGCGGTATCGCCGGTGCGTCGGTGCCGACGGCGATCTTCGCCCCGGCCTCGTAGGCCGCCTTGATCGACGTGCGTGCCTTGGGAAACATCTCGGCAGCCTTGTCCTGCAGCTCTTTTGGCGCCCGCGACACATCCATGGCCTCGGCCAGCCTGCGGGTGCTCACCAGAAAGCGGTCGTTGTCGACGAGCATCCGGATGGCCTGGTCGTCCATCAGGAAACCGTGCTCGATGCAGTCGATGCCGCACGCGACGGCGTGCTTGACCGCCTCGGCGCCATGGGTGTGCGCGGCCACGCGCAGCCCACGACGATGTGCCTCGTCGACGATGACCCGCAGTTCCTCATCCGAATAGTGTTGTGCACCGGCTTCTCCGGTCAACGACATCACGCCGCCGGAGCAGCACACCTTGATCAGCTGTGCGCCGTGCTTGATCTGATAGCGCACCGCTTTGCGGATCTCGTCGACGCCGTTGGCGATGCCCTCTTCGATCGTCAGCTCGAGCACACCCGGCATGAACGCGGCGAACATCGTCGGGTCGAGATGACCCCCGGTGGGGGTGATCGCGTGCCCGGCGGGAATCACCCGCGGTCCCTCGATCCAACCCGCGTCGATGGCCTTGCCCAGCGCGACGTCGAGTAGATAACCACCCGTCTTCACGAACAGCCCGAGATTGCGCACCGTCGTGAACCCCGCCCGCAGCGTGCGTCGGGCATTGCCCACCGCACGCAGTACCCGCGTCGCGGGATCGTCCTGGACCTGGGACAGGCCGGGGGTTTCGCCCCGGCCTCCCATCAGGAGGTTGACCTCCATGTCCATCAGCCCGGGCAGCAGGATGGCGTCACCGAGATCGATGACGCCGTCGCCGTCCCCTGATGCCGAAGCGCCGACGCCGGTGATCTGGTCGTCGTCGACCCGTATCACCCCGGGTTGGACGATCTCGCCGGCGTCGACGTCGAGCAGACCTGCTGCTTTGAGGGTCGGCACCCCTAGACCACCGGCTCCCGGACGCAGGTGATGTAGGTGGCGCCGCTGTCGAGCACGCGCGGCTGTTTCCAGACCTCGACCGGGAACGACACGTTGACCAGTGACTGCATCATGTGAATGAGCGCCTTTGCGTCGTCGGGCATTCCGTCCAAGGGGAATCTGGCGTCGCAGTATTCCATGACGGCCTCGAGGCGGGGAAACGCGGTGTCATAGAAATCCTGCATCTCCTCCATCGTGGAGGACAGCCGCTTCTGGTAGCGCTCTTCCTCAGTCGGCAGGCACCAGTCGGTGAACCGCTCGAGATCGGCGAACTCTTCAGGCAACTTAGGCATTGATCGCATCCTTCTGACCGGCCGACGACGAGGCCTTCCCATTGCCCGAGCCGTCGGTTAGACCTTTCTCCTTCTTGTATGCGTTCACGTAGTCCCACGCCGTCTTGTGCAGGTGACGCAGCAGGATCTCCTGGTCGCACAACGGGAAATCCTTGACCACACTGGTGCTGATCATCGTCTGCGTGGCCTCCAGGGTGTTGGCGTCCTGGAACGCGTACTCCTTGAACGTCACCGCCGCCAGTTCATGGGCAAGCCGTTCACGGGTGTTGGTGGCGGGCACGAAGTAGAGCGTGCACTCGAAGATGTGCTTGTCCACGTCGGTGGGCCAGTAGTGGTAGGTGAGGTACCAGCCCGGCGCCCACAACAGCAGTGTGAAGTTCGGGAAGAACTCGAACGAGTCCTGACCCCAGGCGTGATGGCGCGACGGATTGACCGCCGGCGGCAACTCGTCGGGCAGGATGCCCTTGATCTTCGGGCGGTCCCACGGTCCGAAAAGCCCGCTGTGCAGCACACGTTCGATGGGCTTGACCATCTTCAGGTCCTTCGGCGGGCTCATGCCGCCCCAGGACGAGATCATCGAGTGCCTGCCCTTGATGTCGTAGTGCAGGGCCTCGTAGCCGAAGCTGGCCAGCTTCTCGGCTTCCTCCTTGACCGCCTGCTTCATGTGCAGCACCGGCGCGTGGTAGAACTCCGTGAACGCGTCGATGAACAGCTTCCAGTTGGCGTTGACCTCGGCTCGGTAGGAATAGGTTTCGGTCATCTCGTGGAAGGGATAGCCCTCCAGACCCTTCGCGAACTCGCCGAGGTAGTCGATCAGCGGTTCGGCGTCGTCGTCGAAGTTGATGAAGATGAAGCCTTCCCACACTTCGCATCGCACCGGCACCAACCCGTAGTCGGCCTTGTCGACGTCGAAGAACTCACCCTCCTGCTGGATGAAGGTGAGATCGCCTTTGAGGTTGTAGCGCCACCCGTGGTACTTGCAGGTGAACTGGCGGCAGGTACCTGAGACCTCTTCACCCGGATAGTCGTTCCACACCAACTTGTTTCCGCGGTGGCGGCACAAGTTGTAGAAGGCGCGGACCTGGTTCTCGGTGTCCTTGACGACGATCACCGACGTGCCCTTGCCCGCGGACGGCATCTCCTTGGTGAAGTAGCTGCCCTTCTTGGGGAGCCGTTCGACCCGACCCACGTTCAGCCAGCACTTCCGGAAGATCGCCTGCTGCTCGAGCTTCCACTGCTCGGGGTCGATCGAGTCGGTGTAATCCACCGGTGCGGTGCCGAGTTCGGGCCAGTGCTCGGTCCAGCTGCCCTCAGCGGGTTTCGGGAAAAATGCCACTGTTCTACCTCTCTGCGAGTGTTTCGGAGTCGGGTTTCACGCCGAAAGTGTTGATCGCCATGGCAAGCGCGCCATAGCAGCCGATGGTGAAGACGAGATCCATGCGCTGACGCTCGTCGAGATGCTCGGACAGTGCCGTCCAGGTGGCATCGGAGATCTCGGACGTGTCCTCGAGTTCGTCGACAGCGCGAAGCACGGCACGGTCCAGTTCGTCGGTGGCCTCCCCCCGCTGAACCCCCGCGATGACTTCGTCGGTCAGCCCGGCCTCCAGGCCCATGCGCACGTGGTGGCGCCACTCGTACTCGCAGTGGCGCCTGTGCGCCACCCGCAACACCGCCAGTTCGCGTAACCGTTCGGGCAGGGTGGACGAGTACAGCAGATGGTTGTTGAAACGGAGGAAGGCTCGCGTCAGCTTCGGGTGGCGCACGAGGGTGGCCAGCAGGTTGCCGGTCTTCTCCGGGCAGCGCCGGTCGGCGGGGATGCTGGACAACGCATGGTCGACCGCCTCGTCCCACTGATCGGCGGGCAGCGGCTGGACTCGCACCGATAGCTTCCTCTCGATCACGAGAATCAGGTTCTCATATTTGGCTAATAGATTTCCACCTTTACCGCTCACGGTCAATCCCGACGGGCAGACGCGCCGGTCACGGTGGTCGCGCCTGTCGCCCAACTGCGCTGCCAGGAGGCCCCGCGGCGAGTTTCGGACATTGATTCTCGCGATGAGAGAAGCTAGTTTTCTCAGCTAGAGAACCTGACCGGTCTAGGGTGGGTGGCAGTGGCGACCCCGAGGAAGGGAACAGGCATGAACAAGGACGAGATGATCTTGGTCAGCGTTGATGATCACATCGTCGAG
>NZ_ATDN01000015.1 GCF_004014805.1 Mycolicibacterium elephantis DSM 44368 | reverse complement strand
CCAGAGTCACGACCTGCGCGGTAATGCTCTTCCATTATCAATGTCGGACCCCGTTGGCACGATGACTAGATGAGCTCCACCACGCTGTCCCGGTTCAGCGAACTGACCAGGGAGTGGTTCGCGGGCACGTTCGCCGAGCCGACGCCCGCCCAGGCCGAGGCGTGGGCGGCAATCGCCGACGGCGACAACACGCTGGTCATCGCGCCGACCGGGTCGGGTAAGACGCTCGCGGCGTTCCTGTGGGCGATCGACCGGCTGGCGGTGGCCGAACCGCGCCCCGCCGGAGCAGGCACCCGAGTGCTGTACGTGTCCCCGCTCAAGGCGCTGGCCGTCGACGTCGAGCGCAACCTGCGCACCCCGCTGACCGGCATCGCCCGGGTCGCCGAACGACGCGGGGTGCCCGCCCCCGACATCACCGTCGGCGTGCGCTCCGGGGACACCCCGCCCAAACAGCGGCGGCAGCTGATCCTCCGACCGCCCGACATCCTCATCACCACGCCCGAGTCGCTGTTTTTGATGCTGACCTCATCCGCCCGCGAGACTTTGGCCGAGGTGCAGACGGTCATCGTCGACGAGGTGCACGCCGTCGCAGGCATCAAGCGCGGCGCCCACCTGGCGCTGTCGCTGGAGCGGCTCGATCAGCTCAACGACAAGCCCGCCCAACGCATCGGGCTGTCGGCCACCGTGCGGCCCCCCGAGGAGGTGGCGCGGTTCCTGTCCGGTCAGCAGCGCACCAGAATCGTCGCGCCGCCTGCGGCCAAGACGTTCGACCTGTCCGTCCAGGTGCCCGTGCCCGACATGGCAAGCCTGGAGAACAACACCATCTGGCCCGACGTCGAGCGCCGCATCGTCGACCTGATCGAGGCGCACAACAGCTCGATCGTGTTCGCCAATTCGCGCCGGCTGGCCGAGCGACTGACCTCGCGGCTCAACGAGATCCACGCGGAACGGCTCGGTGTCGAGCTGCCCGAGGAACACAATCCCGAGGTCGGAGGCGGCGCACCCGCACAGCTGATGGCCAGCGGCGCCTCGTCCGGGGCCCCGACGCTGCTGGCCCGCGCCCACCACGGGTCGGTCAGCAAGGAGCAGCGCGCGCAGGTCGAGGACGACCTCAAGAGCGGCCGGCTGAAGGCCGTCGTCGCGACCTCCAGCCTGGAGTTGGGCATCGACATGGGCGCGGTCGATCTGGTGATCCAGGTCGAGGCCCCGCCGTCGGTGGCCAGCGGTCTGCAACGCATCGGGCGCGCAGGCCACCAGGTCGGTGAGATCTCGCAGGGCGTGCTGTTCCCCAAGCACCGGACGGATCTGATCGGTTGCGCGGTCACGGTCAAGCGCATGCTGTCCGGCGAGATCGAGAGCATGCGGGTGCCGACGAACCCGCTCGACGTGCTGGCTCAGCACACCGTGGCCGCGTGCGCACTGGAATCCCTTGACGCCGACCGCTGGTTCGACACCGTACGGCGCAGCGCCCCGTTCACGACGTTGCCGCGCAGCGCTTTCGAGGCGACGCTGGACCTGCTGTCGGGCAAGTACCCGTCCACCGAGTTCGCCGAGCTGCGCCCGCGGCTGGTCTACGACCGAGACACCGGCACGCTCACCGCCCGGCCGGGCGCGCAGCGGCTCGCGGTGACGTCGGGCGGCGCCATCCCCGACCGCGGTCTGTTCACCGTCTATCTCGCCACCGATACCGACAAGCCCTCGCGCGTCGGCGAACTCGACGAGGAGATGGTCTACGAGTCCCGGCCCGGCGACGTCATCTCGTTGGGCGCGACGAGCTGGCGCATCACCGAGATCACCCACGACCGGGTGCTGGTGATTCCCGCGCCGGGGCAACCGGCGCGGCTTCCGTTCTGGCGCGGCGACGGGGTCGGCAGGCCGGCCGAACTCGGCGCCGCGGTCGGCGCGTTCACCGGCGAACTGGCCCAGCTGAACCGCGACGAGTTCGACGCCCGCTGCCGCGCAACGGGTCTGGATGAATTCGCTTCGGACAACCTGTGGCGCCTACTCGACGATCAACGCCAGGCCACCGGGGTGGTGCCCTCGGATGCGACGCTGGTCGTCGAGCGGTTCCGCGACGAGCTCGGCGACTGGCGGGTGATCCTGCACTCCCCCTACGGTCTTCGGGTGCACGGCCCACTGGCGTTGGCGGTCACACACCGGCTGCGGGAACGCTACGGCATCGAGGAGAAGCCGACGGCCTCCGACGACGGCATCATCGTGCGGCTGCCCGACACCGACGAGGCCGCCCCCGGCGCCGACCTGTTCGTGTTCGACCCCGACGAGATCGAGCCCATCGTCACCGCCGAGGTGGGCGGCTCGGCGCTGTTCGCGTCCCGGTTCCGCGAATGTGCCGCCCGCGCACTGCTTTTGCCGCGCCGTCATCCCGGGAAGCGCTCACCGCTGTGGCATCAGCGTCAGCGCGCCGCGCAGCTGCTGGACGTCGCGCACAAGTATCCGGACTTCCCCATCGTGCTGGAGGCGGTGCGCGAATGTCTGCAGGACGTGTACGACGTGCCTGCGCTGACCGAGCTGATGCACCGGATCGGGCAGCGGCGGCTGCGGGTGATGGAGGTGCAGACCACGACCCCGTCGCCGTTCGCGGCGTCGCTGTTGTTCGGGTACGTCGGCGCGTTCATGTACGAAGGCGACAGCCCGCTGGCCGAACGGCGCGCGGCCGCGCTGTCACTGGACAGCGTGCTGCTGGCCGAACTGCTGGGCCGGGTGGAGCTGCGCGAGCTGCTCGACCCTCAGGTCATCGCGACCACGACGCGCCAGCTGCAGCACCTGGCCGAGGACCGGCTGGCACGCGACGCCGAGGCGGTCGCCGACCTGCTGCGGCTGCTGGGTCCGCTGACCGAACGTGAGATCGCCGAACGCGCGACGGCGGACGAGGTCGGTCCGTGGCTGGACGGGCTGCGCGCAGCCAAGCGCGCGTTGACGGTGACCTTCGCCGACGAGACATGGTGGGTGGCCGTCGAGGACATCGGGCTGCTGCGCGACGGTGTCGGGGTGGCGGTGCCGGTCGGCGTGCCGGCGGCCTTCACCGAGTCGGTCCCCGACCCGCTCGGTGAACTGCTCGGCCGCTACGCACGCACGCACGGGCCGTTCACCACGCATGACGCGGCGAGCCGGTTCGGACTGGGGTTGCGGGTCACCGCCGACGTGCTGAGCAGGATGGCGATCGACGGCAAGGTGATCCGCGGCGAGTTCACCTCCGGAGCCGCCCCGACGGCGACATCGGGCACAGCGGCCGAGTCCGTCGAATGGTGTGACGCTGACGTTCTCAAGATCCTGCGGCGCAGGTCGCTGGCGGCGCTGCGGGCTCAGGTCGAGCCGGTCAGCACCGCCGCGTACGGCCGGTTCCTGCCGGAGTGGCATCAGGTCGGCTCGCACAACGCGGGCATCGACGGGCTGGCCGCGGTCGTCGAACAACTCGCCGGAGTGCCGCTGCCGGCGTCGGCGGTCGAACCGCTGGTGTTCGGCCAACGGGTGCGCGACTACCAACCGGCGATGCTCGACGAACTGCTGGCCTCCGGCGAGGTGATCTGGTCGGGTGCCGGCCAGATCGGTTCCGGTGACGGATGGGTGGCGTTCCACCTCGCCGAGTCCGCGCCGATGACGCTGGGCGTGCCCGCGGAGATCGAGTTCACCGACGCCCACCGGGCGATCCTGCAGACGCTGGAAGGTGGCGGCGCGTATTTCTTCCGTCAGCTCGCTGACACCTTCTTCCGTCAACTCGCCGACACCCCGACAGACGAGCTCAAACAGGCGCTGTGGGAACTGGTTTGGGCCGGCTGGGTCACCGGTGACACGTTCGCCCCGGTACGAGCGGTGCTGACCGGGTCCAGGAGCCCCTCAGGCCGCCGTGGCTCGCCGGCGCATCGGCAGCGGCAGCGGCCTCCCCGGTTGAGCCGCTACAGCGTCGCGCACGCGCAGACCCGCAGTGCCGATCCGACGGTGGCCGGACGCTGGTCGGCGCTGCCCGCCGCCGAACCGGAATCGACTGTGCGGGCGCATTTTCGGGCCGAACAGCTGCTCAACCGCCACGGTGTGCTGACCAAGGGCGCGGTGACGGCCGAGCAGGTGCCCGGCGGGTTCGCGACGCTGTACAAGGTGCTGACGGCGTTCGAGGAGGCGGGCCGGTGCCAGCGCGGCTACTTCGTGGAATCGTTGGGCGGAGCCCAGTTCGCGGTGGCCTCGACGGTGGACCGGTTGCGCAGCTATCTCGACGGGGTGGATCCCGAACGCCGCGAGTATCACGCCGTCGTGCTGGCCGCCGCCGACCCGGCCAACCCCTACGGCGCGGCGCTGCCGTGGCCGGGTCAGGGTCCGGGCCGCAAAGCCGGTGCGCTGGTCGCGATCGTCGACGGGGAACTGGTGTGGTTCCTCGAGCGGGGTGGCCGCACCCTGCTGAGCTTCAGCGACGACCCCGAAGCCCACGCCGCGGCCGCCGCGGCCCTGGCCGAACTCGTGGGCAGCGGGCGGGTCCAGTCGTTGCTGGTTGAGAAGGTCAACGGTGTCTCCGTGCTGGACCCGGCCGCCGAGGGGCAACGCGCGGCGGTACACGACGCGCTGACGGGCGCGGGCTTTTCGCGTACGCCGCGCGGGTTGAGGCTGCGGTAACGATGCCCGAGGGCGACACCGTCTGGCACACCGCGGTCGTCCTGCGCGACACGCTCGCCGGAAAGACATTGACCCGCTGCGACGTCCGTGTTCCGCGCTACGCCACCGTCGACCTGACCGGCCAGGTCGTCGACGAGGTGATCAGCCGCGGCAAGCACCTGTTCATCCGCGTCGGCGACGCCAGCATCCACTCCCATCTGAAGATGGAGGGCAGCTGGAAGGTCAATCCGCTGAGCACACCGAGCAGGGCCGGCCACCGGATCCGAATCATCTTGGAAACCGAGGACATTCAGGCGGTCGGCATCGACCTCGGCGTGCTCGAGGTGCTCGACCGTGAACACGACGCCGACGTCGTCGCCCATCTCGGCCCGGACCTGCTCGGCGATGACTGGGACCCGCAGGTGGCCAGGAGGAACCTGATCGCCGATCCCGATCGTCGACTGTCCGAGGCGCTGTTGGACCAACGGGTGATGGCCGGCGTGGGCAACGTGTACTGCAACGAGTTGTGCTTCGTCGCGGGCCGTCTGCCGACCACGCCTGTCGGCAGGCTGAAGGATCCGTTGCGGATGGTGCAGCGGGCCAGGGACATGTTGTGGCTCAACCGGTCCCGGTGGAACCGCACGACGACCGGCGACACCCGGCGCGGCCGCCAGCTGTGGGTGTACGGCCGCGGCGGCGAGCCGTGTCGTCGTTGTGGCACCCGCATCGAGTTCGACCGGGGCGGTGAACGCGTCTCCTACTGGTGCCCGGTCTGTCAGACCTGACCGCCACGGACTCAGCGCGGTAACGCCAGCCTGACGATCTTGCGCACGACGGTCCCGAACTGACGCGGCAGCGACCCCTTGTTGTACGGAATGCCGTAGCGCTGGCAGATGTCTTGCACGTCGGACGCGATCTCGGCGAGCCGGTGCGCCGGAATGTCGGGGAACAGGTGGTGTTCGATCTGGAACGACAAGTTGCCGGACAGAACGTGAAACAGCTTGTTACCGGTGAGGTTCGCCGATCCGAGGATCTGGCGGAAGTACCACTGCCCGCGCGTCTCGGCTTTCGTCTCCTCGATGGAGAACTCCTGGACGTCGTCGGGGAAGTGCCCGCAGAAGATGATCATGTAGGACCACACGTTGCGCACCAGGTTCGCCGTCAGGTTTCCCCCGAACACCCATGGTGCGAACGGGCCTGCCAGCAGCGGAAACGCGACGTAGTCCTTGAGCGTCTGCCGCTTCGTCTTGCGCCAGATGCCCTCGAGGATCTCGCGTTTGTCGGCCAGCGTGATCTCGCCGGCCCGGATGCGTTCGGTCTCCAGTTCGTGCAGCGCAACGCCGTACTGGAACAGCACCATCAGCAGGAACGCGTACACCGGGTTCCCGAGGAAGTAGGGCCGCCACTTCTGGTCCGGGCTCATCCGCAGGATGCCGTAGCCGACGTCGCGGTCCATGCCGACGATGTTGGTGTAGGTGTGGTGCATGTAGTTGTGCGAGTGGCGCCATTGATCGGCCGGGCACGCGGTGTCCCATTCGAACCCGCGGCTGGAGATCGCCGGATCGCCCATCCAGTCGTACTGGCCGTGCATGACGTTGTGGCCGATCTCCATATTGTCCAGGATCTTCGACAGGCTCAGCATCGCCGTGCCCGCCAGCCACAGCGGCGGCAGGATCCCGCCGAACAGCAGCGCGCGGCCCGTGACCTCCAACGTGCGCTGCGCCTTGATGACACGGCGGATGTAGTCGGCGTCGCGCTCGCCGAGATCGGCGATCACGCGCTCCTTGAGAGCGTCGATCTCACGGCCGAAGGCCTCGGCCTGCTCGGGGGTCAGGCGGATCGCCTTGCCGCGCACGACCTTCTCGATGGTCCGGGGTTCTGTGATGGTGACAGTCATGTCGCCTCCTTAAGGGTCTACAGCGCCAGATCGACGTCGCCGACGGGGACCGACACACAGATCTGCACGTCTTCCTCGTCGACGCCCGACACCGCGCCGGTGATCAGGTTCTTGACCGCGCCGCGGGTCTTGCGGCGGGTACAGCTGTGGCAGATGCCCATTCGGCATCCGCTTTCGGGGGTCAGGCCGGCGGCCTCCGCCTGTTCGAGCAGCGGACGTCCGTCGTCGGTGACGGTCAGCCCGCTGTCGGCGAAACTGACCGCCCCACCCGAGGTTTCGGCCTGCGCCGTGAAGACCGGCGGAACGAAGCTCTCGGAATGCGCGTTCGGGCACAGCGCGCGGACGGCCTCGGCGAGCCCGGGCGGCCCGCAGACGTAGACCGCCTCGGGGTCGGGCATCGCCGCGTCCAGGTGCTCGGCGCCGAACCGGCCGTGCAGATCTGCACCCTCCGTCGAACGGGTGTATCCGTACAGCACCTTGACGTCGGGCATCGCGTCGAGCTCGGCGCGGTAGCAGACGTCCTCGGCGGCGCGCGCGTAATGCACGAACGCGACCTCGCCCGTGAAGCCCTCGGCCCGCAACGTGCGCAGCATCGACATCACCGGGGTGATGCCGCTGCCGCCGGAGACGAACAGGATGCGGCGCGGACGCTGGGCGGGCAGCGTGAAGTCACCGCCGACGCCGTCGAGCCCGACCACCATGCCCGGCCGCGCGTGTTCGTTGAGGTGAGTCGATACCAGGCCACCGTCGTGGCGGCCGATCGTGAGCTCGAGGTACGGCGCCCCGGCGGCGCTCGCCGGCGAATACGGGCGGGTGCGACGGCGACCGTCGATTTCGACCGTCAGGTTGACGTGCTGGCCGGCGCGAAATCCGGTGAACGCCTGATTCGGCTCCAGGGTGAGGGTGACGCTGCGCGGGGTCTGTCGCCGCACGGCGATCACCGTCGCCCTGGCGTCCCGCTGCGTCCAGGTCGGCACGACGAGCTCGGTGTATCGGTCGACGCCGTGCGGCCCGGTCAGCAGCTCCGCCAGCGATGACCGCAGCAGCCGGGCCCGCAGGCCGCGCGTCAAAGTTTGAGTGAACATATGTATACCGTGTGCGCTACTACGGTCATCGGTCAAGAGATCGCCCCAGCTTGTGGTACGTTTCACAGAGTGAACAGTCGTACGCCTAGTTCACGAACGGGCCGTTCAAGCAGGTCGAGCAAGGCCAAGTCGCGTTCTCGGGACACCCTGTCCAGGGAGGAACGCAAGGAGGCCACCCGGCGGGCAATCATCACGGCCGCGCTGCGGTTGCTGGAGGACCGCAGCTTCGCGGCGCTGAGCCTGCGCGAGGTCACCAGGGAGGCCGGCATCGTGCCGGCCGCGTTCTATCGGCACTTCGAGTCGATGGAGGCGCTGGGCCTGGTGCTCATCGACGAGTCGTTCCGCGCGCTTCGCGACATGCTGCGTGGGGCACGCGCCGGCAAGCTCGACCCGAACCGGGTCATCGAGTCCTCGGTGGACATCCTCATCGACGGCGTGAACGAACGCCGCGAGCACTGGCGCTTCATCGGACGCGAGCGCTCCAGCGGGCTCACCGTGCTGCGCTACGCGATCCGCACCGAGATCCGGCTGATCACATCGGAACTGGCGATCGACCTCGCCCGGTTTCCCGGACTCAACACGTGGAGCAGCGAGGACCTCAACATCCTCGCCACGTTGTTCGTCAACGCGATGATCTCGATCGCCGAGGCCATCGAGGACGCACACGATCCACGCGCCCAAGAGGAGATCCGGCGCATCGCGGTCAAACAGCTGCGAATGATCGTGGTCGGCGTCACGGGGTGGCGCAGCGAGGGTTAGCGTGTGGCGCATGCCGCACCTGGAACTGACCCGTCCGCGCCCCGAGATCGCCGTGCTGACGCTGAACCGCCCGGAGAAGCTCAACGCGCTCAACTACGACCTCGTCGAGGACCTGCACGCCGGCCTCGCCGAACTCAACGCCGACAACGAGTGCCGCGTTGTCGTGCTCACCGGCGCCGGGCGGGGCTTCTGCTCCGGACTCGACCTGACCGATCCGAGCCCCGAGAAGGCGAAAGGCGGCGTCGAGTTCCCCCGATCGGGCATGCGCTGGCAGGAACGCATCGCCGACCTGACCGCCCGGCTGCACCGGCTGCGGCAACCGGTGATCGCCGCGGTCAACGGCGTCGCCTACGGCGGCGGCATGGGCATCGCGCTGGCCTGCGACATCCGGATCGCCGCGCAGTCGGCGCGGTTCTGCACCCAGTTCATCAAGCTCGGTCTCGGTGGCTGCGACATCGGGGTCAGCTACACGCTGCCGCGGATCGTCGGGGCGGGCCCGGCGTTCGACCTGATCCTCACCGCGCGCGCCGTCGACGCCGACGAGGCCCTGCGGCTCGGGATGGTCTCGCGGGTCACCGCCGACGATGAGGTGCTCGACACCGCGATGTCCATCGCCGAAACGCTCTGTGGGTACGGCAAGTTCGGTGTGGAGTCGACCAAACAGGTGCTGTGGGCCAACCTCGAAGCCACCAGCCTGGAGGCGGCGCTGCATCTGGAGAATCGCAGCCAGATCCTGTCGTCGACCAGTGGGGATGTGAGCTTCGCCAAGAGATGACCAGAACGGCACTTCGGTGCCGATGTCTTCGCGCGCAGTGTGCCCGTTCGCCAACATGCGCGACTGACATCGCACGGGCACCCTAGCTGGAGCGCCTAACACTTTTCGCAATCGGGCGGCGGCATGTTCCCCGCTATTGCTCCCCCAGGCGATCGACGGGTCTTAGAGTCATCCTGCCGGATGTGGACGCCGGGTCTGCACTGATTGAAAGCCAGGTCGCAGTGCCGCAGCGGTGTGACGCGCGAATCGAAAGAGGAGCCATGCAGGAGTCAAGGACGCATCTGCCGATTCCCAGTGCACCCCGTACCGGGTTGATCACCTACGACGCGAAGGACCCCGACAGCACTTACCCGCCGATCGAACAGGTACGCCCCCCTGACGGCGCGCCGAACGTGCTGCTGATCTTGCTCGATGATGTGGGGTTCGGCGCGGCGAGTGCCTTCGGCGGCCCATGCCAGACGCCGGTCGCTGAGCGCCTGGCGGCTGGTGGCCTGCGCTACAACAGGTTTCACACCACGGCGCTGTGTTCGCCAACACGGCAGGCGCTGCTGACCGGTCGGAACCATCACTCGGCCGGTATGGGCGGAATCACCGAGATCGCCACCGGCGCACCAGGTTACAGCTCCGTGCTGCCCAACACGATGTCGCCGATCGCCCGAACGCTGAAACTCAACGGGTACAACACGGCACAGTTCGGCAAGTGTCACGAGGTGCCGGTATGGGAGACCGGCCCGGTGGGCCCGTTTGACTCCTGGCCCAGCGCCGGCGGCGGCTTCGAGTACTTCTACGGGTTCATCGGCGGTGAGGCCAACCAGTGGTATCCAAGCCTTTATGAAGGCACAACGCCGGTCGAGGTGAACCGCACCCCTGAAGAGGGCTACCACTTCATGCAGGACATGACCGATAAGGCGATCGGCTGGATCGGTCAGCAGAAAGCCCTCGCGCCCGACAAGCCGTTCTTCGTTTACTTCGCTCCAGGCGCCACCCATGCGCCACACCACGTGCCGAAGGAGTGGGCCGACAGGTACGCGGGCAAGTTCGACGGGGGCTGGGATGACCTTCGCGAGCAGACGTTCGCCCGCCAGAAGAAACTCGGTGTCATCCCGCCGGAAAGTCAGCTCACCGCCCGGCATGCCGAAATTCCAGCATGGGACGACATGCCGGACGATCTCAAACCGGTGTTGCGGCGCCAGATGGAGGTTTATGCCGGTTATCTCGAATACACCGATCATCACGTCGGCAGGCTCCTCGACACGCTGGAGCGACTGGGCGTTCTAGAGGACACGCTGGTCTACTACATCATCGGTGACAACGGCGCCTCTGCCGAGGGCACTCTGCATGGCACATTCAACGAGATGTTGCCCTTCAACGGTATGGAGGAAATCGAAACACCGGAGTTCATGCGCGAGCGGATTGACAAATTCGGCGGGCCGGAGTCCTACAACCACTATGCGGTGGGATGGGCGCATGCGATGGACACTCCTTACCAATGGACCAAGCAGGTTGCATCGCATTGGGGCGGCACGCGTAACGGCACGATCGTCCACTGGCCTAAACGAATCAACAGCAAGGCCGAGATGCGTTGGCAGTTTCATCACGTCATCGATGTAGCGCCAACGATCTTGGAGGCGGCGGGGCTGCCGGAGCCGCTGTTCGTCAACGGGGTGCAGCAGCATCCCCTCGAAGGGGTCAGCATGGTGTATTCCTTCGATGACGGCCAAGCCCCCGACCGGCACGAGACCCAGTATTTCGAGATGCTTGGAAACCGCGGCATTTACCACAAGGGGTGGACGGCGGTGACTAAGCATGGCACGCCCTGGCAGTTGGTTGGGCGGCAGAAACCGGCGTTTGACGACGACGTGTGGGAGCTGTATGACACCAGCAAGGACTGGACTCAGGCCACGGATCTCTCGAAGGAGATGCCGGAGAAGCTGCACGAGCTGCAGCGGCTGTGGCTCATCGAGGCCACCCGCTACAACGTGTTGCCGCTGGATGACGACACGGCAAGCCGGATGAATTCCGATTTGGCCGGTCGACCGGTGCTGATCAAGGGCAACACAGAGCTACTTTTCCCCGGAATGGGCCATCTGTCGGAGAACTGCGTGCTCAATTTGAAGAACAAGTCACACTCGGTGACCGCTGAGATCGAGGTGCCCGACGGCGGCGCAGAAGGCGTAATCATCGCCCAGGGAGCCAACATTGGCGGCTGGAGCCTTTACGCCAAGGACGGCAAATTGAAGTACTGCTACAACCTGGGTGGGATCAAGCACTTCTTCGCTGAGTCGGCCAACGCAGTTCCTCCAGGCGCGCATCAAGTCCGCATGGAGTTCAACTACGCCGGAGGTGGCCTGGGAAAGGGCGGCGAGGTAACGCTGTTTGTCGATGGCGAGGAGGTGGGTCAGGGCACAGTCGAGGCAACACTGCCCATCATCTTCTCTGCTGACGACGGGTGCGATGTCGGCTTGGACGGCGGCTCGTCGGTGTCACCCGACTATTCGCCAGGACGGAACGCGTTCAACGGTCGCGTCAAGGGCGTGCAGCTGGCCATCGCGGAGGCTGCGGAAACCGAGGACCACAAAGTAGCGCCCGAGGACGCGCTCCGCGTCGCAATGGCGCGCCAATAGCCAACTCTCAGCGAGGCGTTCCGCCGCCGTCGACAATGATCACCTGTCCGGTGATGTAGCTGCCGGCGTCGGAGGCCAACAACAGTGCGGCGCCGACCATTTCATCCGGCGTGGCCAGGCGCTTCATCAACGTGCCGCCGACCATGTAGTCAATGGCCTGTTGCGGGTTCTTCCGCATCATGTCGGTGTCCACCGGACCCGGGGCGATGGCGTTGACCCGGATACCGAACTGCACGAACTCCGCCGCCATCGACCGGGTGAACGACATCAGCGCCGCCTTGGCCGCGGCGTAGATGGACAACGCGGGCGCGAAGGTGAACGCGCCGACCGAGACCATATTGATCACCGCGGCGTGGGCGCTGGTCTTCAGATGTGGCAACGCCGACTGCACGAGGAACACCGGGCCACGCAGGTTGACCTCGTGGGACTTGGCGAACGCGTCCGGCGTGATCTGGCCCAGCGGTTGGGCCAGCGCGTTGGCGGCGTTGTTGACCACGACGTCGATCCCACCGAACTCATCCACCGTGCGCTGCACCAGCGCGTCGAGGGAATCGAGGTCGCCGAGATGGGTCGGCACCCCGATGGCCTGGCCGCCGAGGTCGCGCAGGTGTTGCGCGGCCTGCTCGCAGGCGTCGGGTTTGCGGCTGGCCACCACGACGCGGGCGCCTGCGAGGACGAAGCCCTCGGCCAGTGCGAGCCCGATGCCCCTGGTGCCGCCGGTGACGATCACGGTGCGGTCCGTCATGTCGAACAGACGGTCAAACGAAGTGCGGTCCACGCGGTCAGTCAAGCAGACCGCGATCAGGCCGTCGCTAGTCGGCCATGGTCCACGTCGACGTGGCGATCAGATCGCCGCGCTCGAGCGCGTTCACCCGGTGCTCGTGGATCTTGAGGTAATCCTCGTCGGTCACCATGTCGAGAAACGCCGCGGGCGACGGATATTCGACGACGAGTATCGCGTCCCACCACGGCTTCGCACCGTCGCCGATGACCTGTGCGGGCGCGGTACCGGCATAGCGCACGGTGCCGCCGACTCGTTGCAGGTGCGGACCGGTCTCGCGCACATAGCGCAAGTAGCTTTCCCGGCCGCCGTCGGCGAACCGCAGCAGATTGATCATTACGACCGGCTCGTCGGCGGGCCTGGCCGCCAGCTCCTCGAGCTGGCGCGCGGTGGGCTCCAGCGACGAGCTCACGTCACGTGCACCCGGTGATGCTCACGCGCCTGCCGACGCTCGCGCACACGCTCACGTTCGGTGGAGGCGGCGGCACATAAGCCGGCGGCGGCGGTGGAGGTGGCGGAGGAGGCGGCGGAGGTGGCGGCTCCTCACCCGGAGGCGGCGGTGGCGGGGGCGGAGGAGGCGGCGGAGGGGGTGGGGGAAGCGCGTCGTTCAGATAGGACAGCGGGTCGGCGCAGCCGGTGACGTCGACGAACCGGCCGCCGACGGAGCCGCACACCGTCGCGTCGGCGTCGGGCACGACGGGCAGCGTCAGGCCGCCGACGAACAACGCGGCGGCCGCGCACAGGAATACCTTGCGCACACTTCCTCCTCACCGGTTCCACCTCAGTGTGCCGCACAACCGGTCGATTCCGGCGACCGCCACGCCTGAAAACGAGCCACCGAAATTGACGCTCACACTGTATTTGCTCTGATGACCGCCTGTCCTGGTTTTCGGCGATCGCGGGCGCACTGGCAACTCCTCCGCGCGTCATGGCGGCTTGCGTTTCCGCACGACGTTTCGGAAGGTCGTAGGTGAACACCGCGGCACCCGGAAGTGCCAGCAACCTTGGAATGAACCAACTTCCGGCCCGCAACCGATCCCGATGCCGGTGGGCCCGGTGCGTCATCGGATATCACGTACTTGTCTATCCGTTTAGCGAAAAGTTGCACGCCAGAAGCCGGTGGCGTCCTCGCCGACTTCCCGGTATGTTTGCTGCGACGTCCGCGGCGGTCGGGGGACCTTCGGGCATGGCGCCGCCACGTCGGTCTTCGCCGGATCCCAACGTGGGGAAGTTCATGTCTGCCAACGTGGTGTCGCCGTTTCGCCTGCGGCTCGTCCGCTTCGTGGTGCTGAGTTCGGCGCTGCTGACCGTCGTCGCGACGCTCAGCGCGCCCGCGCACGCCGCGGAGGCATGGCAGCGCAAGCGTCCCCCGTTGGCCACGCCGTGGACCCACCTGGTCGGCCCGAACAACGCGCTGCCCGAATACCCACGCCCACAGCTGGTTCGGGAGCGCTGGCACAACCTCAACGGGCTGTGGGGGTACACGGGCCGCTCCGGCGCCGACGCCCCGACGACCCCGCCGAGGACCGACGAGTACGACGAGAAGATCCTGGTGCCCTACCCCACCGAGTCGGCGCTGTCGGGCATCGAGCGCCACGACGACCAGATGTGGTACCGCAGGACTTTCGAGGTGCCCGGCACCTGGCGCGGTCAGCGCGTGCTGCTGCACTTCGGCGCCGTCGACCAGATCGCCACCGTCTGGGTCAACGGCCAGCATGTCGCCCACCATGAAGGCGGATACACCGCGTTCAGCGCGGACATCACCGACGCGCTGCGATGGTCGGGCGCCCAGGAGTTGACGGTGCGTGTCGAGGACCGCAACGAGGCCAACGCGTTTCCGGTGGGCAAGCAGCGCAACCGGCCCGGCGGGCTGTTCTACACGGGCGCCTCGGGAATCTGGCAGACGGTGTGGATGGAGCCGGTGCGCGCCGCGCACATCGAAAAGCTCGACATCATTTCGGATCTCACCGGTTTCACCGTCACGCCCCGGGTCTCGGAGGCCGCCGCCGACGGGCTCGCCGAGGTGGTGGTGTACGAGGCCGACGGCGCGGAGGTGGCGCGGATGTCCGGCGACGCGGGTCAGAGCCTGCGGGTCCCGGTGCCGGAGCCGCGGTTGTGGAGCCCGGATGATCCGTACCTGTATGACCTGAAGGTGCGGCTGGTCGCGCCGTCCGGGAAGGTGTCCGACGACGTCGGCAGCTACGCCGGCTTGCGCACCGTCGGCACCGTGCCCGACGCCGGGGGGCGGCCGCGAATCGCGTTGAACGACAGGATCACCTTCCTGCACGGGCCCCTCGACCAGGGGTACTGGCCCGACGGGATCTACACCGCGCCCACCGACGACGCGTTGCGGTTCGACCTGGAACGCACCAAGGCGTTGGGCATGAACTTCGTCCGCAAGCACGCCAAGGTCGAGCCGGCGCGCTGGTACTACTGGGCCGACAAGCTGGGGCTGATGGTGTGGCAGGACATGCCGTCGCTGGACGTCTCGCTCGACCCGCCGACCGGCCCGGCGCCGGAGCCCAGCCCGCAGGCCAAGGCGAACTTCGAGGCAGAGCTCGCCGCGATGGTGGACCAGCTGCGCAGCGTCACCTCGATCATCGGCTGGGTGCCGTTCAACGAGGGCTGGGGCGAGTTCGACACCGCGCGGATCGCTCACCAGGTGAAGGCGCAGGACCCCACCCGCATGGTCAACGCCAACAGCGGCGTGAACTGTTGCAAATCGCGGCCCGACAGCCGCGCCGGCGACGTCTACGACGACCACACCTACGTCGGGCCGGGCCGGCCCGTGGTGCATGAGGAGGCCAGGAAGCTCGCCGCGCCCGCGGCGCCGCCCGAGCACCGCGTCGTGGTCAACGGTGAGTACGGCGGCCTCGGGCTGGTGCTCGCCGGGAACCGGTGGCCGGGCCGGCCGGAGGCCTACGAGATGACCGACAGCCAGGCCCGGCTGACCGAGCGCTACGTCGAGGTGAGCCGCGACCTCGAAGAGATCGTGCGCAGGGGCGGGCTGTCGGGGGCGATCTACACCCAGACCACCGACGTCGAGAACGAGGTGAACGGATTCCTCAGCTACGACCGGTGGCTGGTCAAGGTGGTGTTGCGCACCGTCGCCGAACGCAACCGCGCGGTCATCGTCGCGGGCGCGAACCCGGGAGAGCCGCCCGAGGAGCGTCGCTGACGCAGCCGTCCTGCAACCTGCGGTCGCTGACGAACTCGCGCCGGCGCCCGGTCACCGGATCGTCGAACTCGAGCCGCAGGGCCAGCAGCTGCAGCGGCCGTGAGAAGTCGTCGGGCGCGACGTCGATCACCTCGGGATACAACGGGTCCCCGAAGATCGGCACGCCCAGCGCCGCCATGTGCACCCGCAGCTGGTGAGTGCGCCCGGTCGACGGTGTCAGCCGGTACAGCCCGTCGCCGCAGTGCTCGACGAGCGTCTCGGCGTTCGGCTCGCCGGGCTCCTCGACCGCCTGTAAGTGACCGCGGCGTTTGACGATCCGGCTGCGCACCACCGTGGGCAGCGCCAGGCCCGGGTCGACGGCGGCGCGCGCCACATACGTCTTGCGCACCGCCCCGGCGGCGAACAGCGACTGATACGCCCCGCGCACCTCGCGTCGCGTCGTGAACACCAGCACCCCCGCGGTCAGCCGGTCCAGCCGGTGCGCCGGGGACAGCTCGGGCAGGTCGAGTTCGCGGCGCAGCCGCACCAGCGCCGTCTGCGCGACGTGGCGCCCGCGCGGCATCGTCGCCAGGAAGTGCGGTTTGTCCACCACGACGATGTCGTCGTCGCGGTGCAGCACCGGCATGTCGAACGGCACCGGCACCTCGTCGCGCAGTTCGCGGTAGAGGTAGACGTGGGCACCGGCGGGCAACACCGTGGTCTCGGTGACCACGACGCCGTCGGCGTCGACCACCTCGCCCGCGCGCACCTTGGCGCGCGCTGCCGCCCCGAACCGCGCCTGGAGTTCGGCCAGCACCGGCCCGCCGAACAGCCGCACCCGCGCGGGCCCGAGGCCGTCGCGCACCGGAAGCGGCGCCGCCCTCCTCAACTCAGCGGAACGGGTTCGAGGATCTCGGCGCGCGCCTCGGGCGCGGCGGCTCGCAGCGCGTCGGCGGATTCGTCGTCGGGCTGCTGCTGCGAGCGCACTTCGGCGTCGACGCGCGCGCAGTAGGTGGCGACCTCGCGGTCCACGTCCTCGGCGGTCCAACCCAGCACCGGGGCAACGATTTCGGCGACCTCGCGGGCGCAGTCCACCCCGCGGTGCGGATATTCGATGGAGATCCGCATCCGGCGCGCCAGGATGTCCTCCAGGTGCAGCGCACCTTCGGCCGCGGCGGCGTAGTACGCCTCCACCTTGAGATAGACCGGCGCCTCGGTGATCGGATCCAGCAGCTCCGGTCGGCCTTCGGCCATCTGCAGCACTTCGCCGATCATCGAGCCGTAGCGGTCCAGCAGATGACGGACCCGGTAGGGGTGCAGGTCGTAGTGCGCGCCGACGCTTTCGGTCTGGTTGATCAGCGCGAAGTAGCCGTCGGCACCCATCAACGGGACCTTCTCGGTGATCGACGGCGCCACCCGGGCCGGGATGAACTCCGCGGCCGCGTCGATCGCGTCCTTGCCCATCACCCGGTAGGTGGTGTACTTGCCGCCCGCGATCGCCACCAGGCCGGGTGCGGGCACCGCGACGGCGTGCTCCCGCGACAGCTTCGACGTCTCTTCGCTTTCGCCGGCCAGCAGCGGACGCAGGCCCGCGTACACGCCGTCGATGTCGTCGTGGGTCAACGGCGTCGCCAGCACCTTGTTCACCTCGCCGAGGATGTAGTCGATGTCGGCCTTGGTCGCGGCGGGATGGGCCAGATCGAGGTTCCAGTCGGTGTCGGTGGTGCCGATGATCCAGTGTGTGCCCCACGGGATCACGAACAGCACCGACTTCTCGGTGCGCAGGATGATGGCCACCTCGCTGACGATCCGGTCGCGCGGGACCACCACGTGCACCCCCTTGGACGCCCGCACCCGAAACCGGCCACGCTGCTTGGACAGCGCCTGGATCTCGTCGGTCCACACGCCGGTGGCGTTGACCACCACGTGCCCGCGCACGTCGGTGGTCGCGCCGTTCTCCGAATCGCGCACCTGCACGCCGATGACCCGGTCGCCCTCCCGCAGCAACGCCACCACCTGCGTCGACGAGCGCACCACGGCACCGTAGTGGGCGGCCGTGCGCACCACGGTCAGGGTGTGGCGGGCGTCGTCGACGACGGTGTCGTAGTAGCGGATTCCGCCGATCAGTGAGGTCCGCTTGAGCCCCGGCGACAACCGGAGCGCGCCGGCGCGGGTCAGATGCTTCTGTGGGGGCACCGATTTCGCGCCACCGAGCTGGTCGTAGAGGAAGATGCCCGCCGCGACGTAGGGCCGTTCCCACCACCGCTTGGTCAGCGGGAACAGGAACGGCAGCGGTTTGACGAGATGCGGGGCCAGGGTCGTCAGCGACAGCTCGCGTTCGTAGAGCGCCTCGCGCACCAACCCGAACTCGAGCTGCTCGAGATAGCGCAGCCCGCCGTGGAACATCTTCGACGACCGGCTCGACGTGCCCGACGCGAAGTCGCGCGCCTCGACGAGCGCGACCTTCAGCCCCCGCGTCGCCGCGTCCAGCGCCGCCCCGGCGCCGACCACTCCCCCGCCGATCACCACCACGTCGAACTGCTCGCTGCCGAGTCGTTCCCACGCCGTCGCCCGCTGTTCGGGCCCCAGAAGCGTCTGTCCGTTGGCGGGGATCGGGTCACTCATCGTCCCCAGGTTACGTGTGATCAGTCCAGATCGTCGTGCCTCATGAGCTGTCGGCCGGCCTCGGTGATCGATCCCGACAGCGAGGGATAGACGGAGAACGTGTGCGCGAGATCCTTCACGTTGTTGCCGTTCTGCACCGCCAACGCGATCGGCAGGATCAGCTCGGAGGCGATCGGGGCGAGCACCACCCCGCCGATCACCACCCCGGTGGCCGGCCGGCAGAAGATCTTGACGAAGCCGCGGCGCAGGCTCGACATCTTGGCGCGGGCGTTGGTGTGCAACGGCAGCATGATCATGCGGGCGGGCACCGATCCGTTGTCGATGAGCGACTGCGGCACGCCGACCGCCGCGATCTCCGGGCGGGTGAACACCGCGGCGGCCACCGTGCGCAACCGGATCGGTTCCAGCGCCTCGCCCAGCGCGTGGTACATCGCGATCCGGCCCTGCATGGCGGCCACCGAGGCCAGCAGCATCAGCCCGGTGCAGTCGCCCGCGGCGTAGATGCCCGGCACGGTGGTGCGCGACACCCGGTCGACCTTGAGGTAGTCGCCGGGGTCGAGCTCGATGCCGACGTGCTCCAGGCCCAGCCCGCTGGTGTTGGGCACCGAGCCGACGGTCATCAGCGCGTGGCTGCCTTCGACGGTGCGGCCGTCGGTCATCGACACCTTCACGCCGGTGCCGGTGCGGGTGACCGACTCGGCGCGGGCGTTCTTGACCAGGGTCACGCCGCGCGATGCGAACACCTCCTCGAGCACCCCCGCGGCGTCGGAGTCCTCGTGCGGCAGGATCTGGTCGCGGCTGGCCACCACGGTGACCTTGACCCCGAGTTCGGTGTAGGCGTTGACGAACTCGGCGCCGGTCACGCCGGACCCCACCACGACGAGGTGTTCGGGCAGCTTGTCGAGGTCGTAGAGCTGGCGCCAGTTCAAGATGCGTTCGCCGTCGGGCTGTGCGCCGGGCAGCACGCGCGGGCTGCCGCCGGTGGCGATCAGCACGACGTCGGCGGTGAGCCTGCTCTCCGTGCCGTCGTGGGCGGTGATCTTGACGGTGTGCGCGGCCATGCCCGGCCGGTCGTCGACCAGCTCGCCGCGGCCGGCGATCACCTGAACGCCCTGTTTGCGCAGCCGCGCCTCGATGTCGGCGGACTGCGCGGCGGCCAGCGCCTTGACCCGCTTGTTGATCTGCGGCAGCGAGATCTTGGCGTCGTCGAACTCGAGGTCGTAGCCGAGGTCGGGGGCCCGGCGCAGCTCGGTGCGCACGCCGGTGGAGGCGATGAACGTCTTGGACGGCACGCAGTCCCACAGCACGCAGGCCCCTCCGATGCCGTCGCGGTCGACGACTGTGACCTCGGCGCGCGGGGCGGCAACCAGCGCCGCTTCATAGCCGGCGGGGCCGCCGCCGATGATGACGATGCGGGTTGGCACGCCCCCAACCTAACGAAGCGGGAGGTTGATCACCCAGCCGACGCACGAACGCTTAGTCTTTCTCCGTGCCGCTCTATGCCGCTTACGGATCCAACATGCATCCGGAGCAGATGTTGCAGCGCGCGCCCCATTCGCCGATGGCCGGAACGGGGTGGCTGCATGGGTGGAGGCTGACGTTCGCCGGCGAGGACATCGGTTGGGAGGGCGCGCTGGCCACCCTGGTGGAGGACCCGACCTCCAAGGTGTTCGTCGTGCTCTACGACATGACCAAGGACGACGAGGCCAACCTGGACCGCTGGGAGGGCTCGGAGCTGGGGTTTCACAAGAAGATCCGATGTCGGGTGGAGCGGACGTCGTCGGACACCACCACCGACCCGGTGTTGGCCTGGCTCTACGTCGTCGACGCCTGGGAGGGCGGTCTGCCCTCGGCGCGCTACCTCGGCGTCATGGCCGATGCGGCCGAGATCGCGGGTGCACCACCGGAGTACGTGCACGATCTGCGCACCCGTCCGGCTCGGAACATCGGTCCGGGGGCGCTGGGGTCCTAGCCGACACCGCGCGGCGGCGCTCGAACATCTGCATCTCGACGATGCGTTCGGCTTCGCGGCGCACGTCTCGGCGGATCGTCTGCCACAGCTCGCGGCGATCAACCCCGGGATCGCGGGCGGCCGCCGCGGCCCAGCGCAGCACGCGCGCCGGCGAGAAGACCTGCTGCGGCGACCTCACCCGGTTGAAGACGTCGGCGAGCTCGGTGAACCCGTTGGGCCGGGCGGCGAACCACCGGTAGGCGGCGAACTCGATCGGCGATATCGCGTCGTCGCGGCCGAGCAGGTTGGCCCACTGATACATCGGCAGGCACTGCGCGTCACGGTCGAGTTCCCAGGCCACCAGCGCGCGGTCGAGTCGGTCCGGGTCATCGAGATGGGGCGCGACGGCCTCGCCGAGCAGCCGCCCGAACCGCCACGCGTCGCGCATGCCCTGCGCGGTGACCGGGTCCTTGAAGTGGCCGGAGTCGCCGGCCAGCGCCCACCCGGGGCCCTGGGAGTGCCTGAAGTAGGAGGGGTGGGAGTACGACATCCGGATCTTGCTGACCCGCCGGCAGCCGCGCAGCCGCTCCGCGTAGGGCGGGATGCAGGCGATCGTGGCGTCGAACGTCGCGACGGGGTCGGCGCGGTAGTCGTCGGCGCGGCGCACCGGCGGCATCTGCAGCGCCACCAACTGCTCTCCGTCGCACGGGAACACGGTGACCAGATCGTCGTGCTGGCGCCACTGCATGGCCACGTCGCGCCGATCGGCGTGCACGTCCTCGTAGTAGGCGTAGGCCATCATGCGCTGGTTCGGCCAGAGGTGGTGTGCGCGGGCGCCGACGAGGCGCGCGACGGTCGACCGGCGCCCGTCGGCCCCGATCACCAGTTTCGCCGAGATCGTTCCCGTCGAGCCGTCGCGCAGCCGGAACCGCACCCCCGATGCGCGGCCGGAGTGGTCGCTGACCAGGTCGGTGACGCGGACGTGCTCCCGCACGTCGGCGCCGGCCTCGCGCGCGGTCTCGACCAGCGCGAGGTCCACGCCCGGCCGCCGCACGCAGCCGCCCGCGGCCAGGCCCTCGTACACGCTGGACGGGCCGACGACCTCGACGCCCGGCGCGCCGAGCCCGGCCCTGGTGTGCAGCGGGGCGCCGAGCTTCATCACCCGGTCGCGGGCGCCGAGCCGCTCGAGCTCGGCCCAGTGGTGGGTGAAGAACAGATGCGTGGACAGCGTGTCGGAGGGGAACGACGAGCTGTCGAGTACGACCACGCTGCGGCCCCGGCGGGCGAGTGCGATCGCGGCCGCCGAACCAGCGCAGCGACCGCCGACGATGACGACGTCAGTGTGCTCAGTCATGTCGTCAGACTGCCAGCTCAACCCCCGTTTTATAAGTGTTTTCATTTTATGAATTTGATTACAATTCACCGCTGTGGCCTATCCTTGGCTGGTGTCCGCCGAGCCGCTCGACCCCGCGCCGACGATGGCCGCGGCCCGTGCGGGCCGCCGCCGGGCGCGGACCCGGGCGGCCATCCTGGACGCGGCCGAGGTGGTGTTCAGCCGCGAGGGCTACGACGGTGCGCGCATCGAGGAGATCGCCGAGCTCGCCGACGTGTCCGTGGGCTCCATCTACAGCCATTTCGACGGCAAACGCGGGATGTATCTGCAGCTCGTCGACCGTGCGCTCGGGCTGTTCACCCAGTACATGGAGCGCAGCGAGGACCCCGCGCTGAGCCCGCTGCAGCGGGTGCTGGCCGGCGGCGACGCGTATCTGCGGTTCCACCTCGACCATCCCGGCGCGTTCCACTTCCTGGCGTACCGCAGCCCGGGCGCCCAGCCGCTGTCCGGGGACGACGAGACCGAGGCGCGCATCCGTGACCGGGTGGGGCTGCTGCTTCGCCGGTTCGCCGCACAGATCGACAACGCGGTCGCGGCCGGGGAGGCCCGGCCCGTGGACTCGCTGCGGCTGACCCACTACCTGTGGGGCGCGTGGAACGGCGTGATCGCGTTGCGTCAGCAGCCCGACGGGCTGCGGATCTCCGACGAGGAGATCGCCGAGACGCTCGAGCTGGCGCGTTGGCTGCTGCGGGAAGGGCTCGCCGCTTCCGCGCTGCGCGACGCCAACGGCGAAGTGGGCGAACGGATTCCGCTGCCCCGGATCAGGTCGCCGCAGCAAAGTTGAGCCTGCGCAACTTCCACAGCGGGTAGCCGCGCTCGATCACCGCGAATCGCACCAGGCCCGCGACAACCAGCGGGTTCCTCGAATCTGCGGCACTGATCGTCCGCCAGCCGATTCGCTCGATGAATTCCGGTGTCGTGGAGGTGAATTGGACCGTGACCATCGGCGCCTCGTACCCCATCGCGAGAGTCGCCGTCGAGTCTCCGTCCGTAACCGTGAACTGCGTCCTCGGCTTGGGAAAGCCGGCGTCGAGAAGAGCAAGGCGGACCATGGATTCCCGCGGCGACTGCGCTTTGCCGTCCATCAGGGCCACCGCGTCGAACACCCGCCACCAGTGCCGTGCCCCGCGATACCGATCGGTCAGGGACTGCACGTCGGCGGCCGTGATGCCCGTCGCCGAGGCAAGCGCATCCAACCGAAAGCGGCCTCGTCGCGTGGGCGGTGCCGGGCAAGGTCGAAGGCCGTCCGCTCCGCTGTCGTGACGGGCAACCCGGCGAGCTCGATGATTTCATCGGGACGTATTCGGTTGTTTCTGACGACGATTCCCGAAGGAGGGCGGCCGTTATGCCGGATCAGTTCGACATCGGCGTCGGCCTCGATCCAGCGCGCGCCGTGCAGCGCAGCTGCGGCGAGACCCGCGACCACCCCGCGGCGGCGTGACCACAGCCAGGCGCCGACAGCGCGCTGCAGCAGTGACGGCGTCGCCTGCGCGGGGACGTACACGTCCGGGTAGATGGCTCGGTAGTTCCACCGCAGCTGCCCGCGGGTGAGCACGCCGTCGGCCAATGCCTCACTGCCGATGAAGACATCTTCCATGCAGTGATGCTGACCTGACCATCTGACACGATTTGAGCGCTAGGGCCGAGAGTGCAGTCAGGGCTGTGGATTCTCGACAGCAGCCCTGGCTGCAATCTCGCCCGTAGCACCCATTTCGTAGGTCTACCAGACCCTAGAACCGGGCCGCCTGCTCGACGACGTTGACCAGCACCCGCACCCCGACCGCCAGCGCGCGCTCGTCGATGTCGAACGTGGGCTGATGCAGGTCCAGCTGCGGACCGCGGCCCGACCACACACCCAGCCGCGCCATCGCGCCCGGCACCTCCTCGAGATACCACGAGAAGTCCTCGCCGCCGCCGGACTGGCGGGTGTCGGCGAGCACGTCGGGGCCGATCGCCTCGATCGCGTGGGTGAGGATGCGCGTGGAGATCTCCTCGTTCACCACGGGCGGCACCCCCCGCCGGTACTGCAGGCTGTGCTCCAGGCCCAGCGGCGCCAACAGCGCCGAAACCGTTTCTCGCACAATCGCTTCCAGCATCTCCCAGGCGTCACGGCTGGCGGTGCGGATGGTGCCGGCCAGCGTGCCGGTCTGCGGAATCGCGTTGGCGGCCACCCCCGCGTTGACCGCGCCCCACACCATCACCGTGCTGTTGCGCGGATCGATGCGGCGCGAGAGCACGCCGGGCACACCGGTGATCAACGTGCCCAGCCCGTAGACGAGGTCGCCGGTCAGATGCGGCCGCGAGGTGTGCCCGCCGGGCGAGTTCAGCGTCACCTCGAGCTGATCGGCCGCCGAGGTGATCGGCCCCGCCCGCACCGCGACCCGGCCGACCGCCAACCGCGGGTCGCAGTGCAACGCGAAGATCCGCGACACCCCCACCAACGCGCCCGCGGCGATCGCGTCGAGCGCGCCGCCGGGCATCAACTCCTCGGCGGCCTGGAAGATCAGCCGCACCCCAACCGGCAGTTCGGGCACCGACGTCAGCGCCAGCGCCGCCGCCAGCAGCATCGCGGTGTGAGCGTCGTGCCCGCAGGCGTGCGCGACGTTGGGCACCACCGACGCGAACGGCTTACCGGTGCGGTCGGCCATCGGCAGCGCGTCCATGTCGGCCCGCAGCGCGATCCTGGCCCCGTGTTCGGGGCCGATGTCACACGTCAGGCCGGTGCCCCCGGGCAGCACCTTCGGGTTCAGGCCCGCGTCGGCCAGCCGCGATGCGACGAACTGGGTGGTGCCGAACTCCTGGCGGCCCAGCTCCGGATGGGCGTGAAAATGCCTGCGCCAGCCCACCAGGTCGGCGTGGTGGGCGTCCAGCCAGCGTTCGGTCGCATCGGCGAGGCTCATGCCGCCCGCCTTGCCTGCAGGTCGAGCACCCGGTCGCGTTCGGCGGGCGTCTCGGCCAGCCGTACCACGGTGCGCGCCAACATGATCGCGCCCTCGACGACGGCCCTGTCGGCGCTGGGCCCGGCCGCCGCGGCCGCGAACTCCGGCTGGTGCACCGAGGCGCCGTCGGCATCGATGCCGACGATCGGGTGGATGCCGGGCATGACCTGGGTGACATTGCCCATGTCGGTGCTGCCCAGCGGCGAGGACGCCTCCACCTCGGGCGGCAACGGGTTGCGCCCGACCCGCACCATCTCGGCGCGGAAGGTCTCGGCGAGCCATCGGTCGGGGGCGAGTTCGAGGTAGGCCGGCTCGGTCTCGGTCACCCGGTAATCGCAACCCGTGGCCACCGCGCCGGCGAGGAAGCAGTCGGCCATCCGCTGCTCGAGCCCGCGCAGCGAGGCCGCGTCGTTGGCCCGCATCGTGTACTGCATCTCCGCGCGCGCCGGGATCACGTTGGCGGCTTGACCGCCGTCGGTGACGATGCCGTGCACCATCTGGCCGGGCTCCAGTTGCTGGCGCAGCAGGCCGATGGCCACCTGCGCGACCGTGACCGCGTCGACGGCGTTGACACCGCGATAGGGCGCGACGGCCGCATGGGCCTCCCTGCCGTCGTAGCGCACCGCCACCTGCGACAGCGCCAGCGAATGCGCGGCGGCGATGTCCTGCGGCCCGGGGTGCAGCATCACCGTCGCGGCGATGTCGTCGAAGACCCCCGCCTCGAGCATCAGCACCTTGCCGCCGCCGGCTTCCTCTGCGGGCGTGCCCAGCAGCACCACGGTCAGACCGAGGTCGTCGGCCACCTCGGCCAGCGCCAGCGCGGTGCCGACGGCCGAGGCGGCGATGATGTTGTGCCCGCAGGCGTGCCCGATGCCAGGCAGCGCGTCGTACTCGGCGCACACGCCGATCACCAGCGGCCCGCTGCCGTACTCGGCGCGAAACGCGGTGTCCAGCCCGGCCGGCGCGGCCGTGACCGCGAAGCCGTGCTCGGCCGCCAGCGCCTGGGTCTTGGCGCAACTGAGGTGCTCGGCGAAGGCGAGTTCGGGCTCGGCGTGGATGGCGTGGGACAGCTCCACCAGGTCGCCACGGCGTCGGGTGACGGCGTCTTCGACGCGGCTCGACGCGGTGGAGGTGGGCATCTTGGAAGTATCTCACTGCTCGGATGGTGCCCGTTTGCGGCGGCTAAGCTGCGCAGCGTGACGAGCCCGGACGCGCTGGCGCGAGACGCGGCGGCCGCCATCGCCGACCGCACCGGCGTCGAGCGGCACGACGTCGCCGTGGTGCTCGGCTCGGGGTGGGCGCCCGCCGCCGAGCAGTTCGGTGATCCAGTGGCGGTGCTGCCCGTGGCCGAGCTTCCCGGGTTCACCCCGCCCACCGCGCAGGGGCACGGCGGGCGGCTGCTGTCGACGCGTATCGGCGAGCGGCGGGTGATCGTGTTCGTCGGCAGGATCCACGCCTACGAGGGCCACGACCTGCGCCATGTGGTGCACCCGGTGCGGGCCGCCTGCGCCGGCGGCGTGCACACGATGGTGCTGACCAACGCCGCGGGCGGCCTGCGCGCCGACTTCTCGGTGCGCCAGCCCGTGCTGATCAGCGACCACCTCAACCTGACCGGGCGCTCGCCGCTGGTCGGCCCGCGGTTCGTCGACATGGTGGACGCCTACTCGCCGCGGTTGCGCGCCGTCGCCCGCGAGATCGAACCCTCGCTGGCCGAGGGCGTCTATGCCGGCCTGCCCGGACCGCAGTACGAGACGCCCGCCGAGATCCGCATGCTGCGCACGCTGGGCGCCGACCTGGTCGGCATGTCGACCGTGCACGAGACGATCGCCGCGCGCGCGGCCGGCGCCGAGGTGCTGGCCATGTCGTTGGTGACCAACCTGGCGGCCGGAATGACGGGGCAGCCGCTGAACCACGAAGAGGTACTGGAAGCCGGCCGCCGGTCGGCGACACGGATGGGCGCCCTGCTGGCCGGGGTCATCGCGCGGCTCTGAGCGCAGAGCCCGCATATGCCGCCGACAAAGTGGGCACACTAGCCGCATGACGTTGTCGCGGACCTCGACCACCGCGCAGGAGTGGATTGCCCACGACCCCGATCCCCGCACCGCCGCCGAGCTCAAAGCGCTCTCGGAGGAGGAGCTCGCCGAGCGGTTCGCCCACCCGCTGACGTTCGGCACGGCGGGGCTGCGCGGTCCGCTGCGCGGCGGACCGAACGGGATGAACCTCGCCGTCGTGCTGCGCGCGACGTGGGCGGTGGCAAAGGTGTTGCACGACCGCGGGTTGTCCGGCCAGAACGTCGTGGTCGGCCGCGACGCCCGGCACGGCTCCGACGAGTTCGCATTGGCCGCCGCCGAAGTCCTTGCCGCCGAGGGCTTTACCGTCACGCTGATGTTCACGTCGGTACCGACCCCGGTGGTGCCGTTCGCCGTGCGCCGCCAGTCGGCCGTCGCGGGGATCATGATCACCGCGTCGCACAATCCGCCCACCGACAACGGGTACAAGGTCTACTTCGAGGGCGGCTACCCGATCGTGCCGCCGACCGACCGCGACATCGAGCAGGCGATGGCCAAGGCCCCCCACGCCGACGAGATCCGGCGCGCCGCCGTCGAACCCTCCGGCGTCGACGAGGTACAGCGGTTCGTCGAGCGCGCGGCGCAGGTGAGGCACACGCACGGCTCGGCGCGGGTGGCGGTCACGCCGCTGCACGGCGTCGGCGGGGAGTTCGTGCTCGACGCGCTGGTGGCTGCCGGGTTCTCCGACGTGCACGTCGTCGACGAGCAGTTCGCGCCCGACCCGGACTTCCCCACCGTGTCGTCGCCCAACCCCGAGGACCCCGCCGCGACCGAGGCGCTGTTGAAGCTGGCCGCCGACGTCGACGCCGACGTCGCCGTCGCGCTGGACCCCGACGCCGACCGGTGCGCGATCGGCGTTCCCACCCCCGACGGCTGGCGGATGCTCACCGGTGACGAAACAGGTTGGCTGCTGGGCGATTACATCCTCTCGCAGATCGAGCCGGGTCCGGTCACCGAGGCCTCGGTGGTGGCCAGCACGGTGGTGTCGTCGCGGATGCTGGCCGCGATCGCCGCCGAGCACGGCGCGCAACACGTCGAAACCCTCACCGGGTTCAAGTGGCTCGTGCGCGCCGACGAAAAGCTTCCCGGCAGCACGCTGGTGTACGCCTACGAGGAGGCGATCGGCCATTGCGTCGACCCGGCCGCGGTGCGGGACAAGGACGGCATCAGTGCGGCCGTGCTGGCCTGCGATCTGGTCGTCGCGATGCAGCACCGCGGCCACACCCTGCTCGACGCGCTCGACGACCTGGCCCGCCGCCACGGTGTGCACACCACCACCGCGGTGTCGCGGCCGGTCGAAGACGTGCGTCAGGCGGCGGCCGTGCTGGACCGGTTACGCCGGAACCCGCCCGATCGGCTTGCCGGCTTCGACGTCACCGTCACCGACCTGCTCGACGCGGACGGCCCGCTGCGCACCGACGCGTTGATCCTGTCCGGAGGCGACGGGGAGACCTCGGTGCGGCTGGTGGTGCGGCCGTCGGGTACCGAGCCAAAGGTCAAGGCCTACATCGAAGTTCGCTGCAGCGAGAACGGTGACCTCGATACGGCGCGGGCCCGGGCGCAGCGCCTGCAGGACGAGGTGGCCGCTGATTTCTTCGGGCGCGAGCAGACGTAAAAACCCCCAAAATCCCCCAGTTCAGGGGGTTTTCGCGTCTGCTCGCCGGGAAAGATCAACGCGGGCCGAACTGGCGGTCCCCGGCATCGCCGAGGCCCGGCACGATGTAGGCGATCTCGTTGAGCCCCTGGTCGATCGCGGCGGTGAACAGCCGCAACTCCGGGGCCACCTTCTCCAGCTTCGCAAGGCCTTCCGGAGCGGCCACCACGCAGATCGCGGTGATGTCTACGGCATTGCGCGAATGCAACAGCTCGATGGTGTGGGCCATCGAACCTCCGGTCGCGAGCATGGGATCCAGCACCATCACGGGCTGTGCGCTCAGATCGCCGGGCAGCGACTCCAGATACGGTGTGGGCACGAGGGTTTGCTCGTTGCGGGCGACGCCGACGAAGCCGACCAGCGCCTCGGGGATCAGCGCATGCGCCTGGTCGACCATGCCCAGGCCCGCCCGCAGCACCGGGACGAGAAGCGGCGGGTTGGCCAGCTTGCACCCGGTGGTGTCGGCGATCGGGGTGTGCACCGCCACCGGCTCGACGGGCAAGTCGCGGGTGGCCTCGTACACCAGCATCAGCGTCAGGTCGCGCAGCGCCGCGCGGAAGGCCGCGTTGCCGGTGGCCTCGTTGCGCAGCGTGGTCAGCCGCGCGGCGGCCAGCGGGTGGTCGACGACGCGCACATCCATGCGCCGAACCTTAATGGAACCGACCGCCCTCGCCGTGCGTCCTAACCGCATGCTCGCCGATACCTTCGCCGATACCGACGCGATCCGCACCCTGGGCTCCGCCAGCGCCGCGCACGCCGCTGACCTCGCCGACGTCGCCGCGCTGCTGGCGTCGTTGCCGCCGCCGAACCTGGGCCCCGTCGGCGCCCGGTTCGTGGCCGCGTTCAACGAGGCGGCCGCTGAGGGCGCCCGCGCCGTCACCGCGGTGAGCGAGCGGCTCGCGGCGGCGCACACCACCGCATACGCCGCCGCGGCGGCCTACGACGACGCCGATGCCGGTGCCCGCGATCGCATCACCGGGGTGTAGCCGTGCCCAGCGCCCTGGTCGCGGCGTTGGCGGCGCCCATCCGCGAGGTGGCGTCGATGGTCGGGCCGGGCCGGCCGGACGATCCCGCCGCGGCGCTGGACCGGGCCCGCGACGCGCTCGCCGACGTCGCCGCGGGGGCCCGGCGGGCCTGGTTGCAGGCGGGCATGTCGTGGTCCGGGCGCGGCGCGGAGGGCGCGGCGGGCTTCATGGCGAGGACGTTCGCGGCCATCGACGAACTCGCCGAGCACGCCGACCGGCTCGGCGTGTCGGCGCGCGCCGCGTCGGATTCGGTCGCGCGGGTCCGTGCCCGGTTGCAGGCGATCGTCGAGGACTTCGAGGCCCGCGCCGCCGCGCTGGAGCCCTACCTCGACTCGCCGGGGGTGGCCGAGAAGCTGCTGGCCGAGGCACGCCGCTCGCTGCGGGAGGCCGTCGGGGCCGTCGAGGAACTCGAGGCCGAACTGGACGGGCACGTCGCGGCGGTGCGCGCACCCGCGTCGCCGTCGTCGGCGCCCGCGTCGACGGCACCCCCGGCCATGCCCGCGATGCCCACCTCGGGCGGCTCGGGCGGTTTGGGCAGCGCACCGGCGGGTTCCGGGCTCGGCGGCGCCCTGGGTGAGCTGGCGTCGCTGGCGCGCGAGCCCGCGACGCCGGTGCCCGATGCGGCGACGTTCGGCGACGGCGTCGCGGTCCGGCTGCCCGACGGCAGCGTCGCGACGGCGCCCAACGCCGTGGCCGCCAGCGCGGTGCGTCATGCGCTGACCCAGCTCGGGGTGCCGTACCAGTGGGGTGGCACCACCCCGGGCGTCGGCCTGGACTGCAGCGGCCTCACCCAGTGGGCCTATCGCGAGGCGGGGCTGAACATTCCCCGGCTGGCGCAGGAGCAGGACATCGGCGCCGCCGTCGACGCCGGCTCGCTGCGCCCTGGCGACCTGGCGGTGTGGGACGGCCACGTCGCGATGATCGTCGGCAACGGCACGATGATCGAGGCGGGCGATCCGGTCAAGCTGTCGCCGATCCGCACCGAGAACGCCGGGCAGGGGTTCCAGGGCTTCTGGCGACCGACGGCGTGAGGCACTGCCAGGTCAGGTGGTTAGGCTGTGCGCCATGGCTGCTGACATCGTGCCGATCCGGCTCGGGCTGACCAAGGGTGACCTGTACACGTTGTGGGCGCCACGCTGGCGCGACGCGGGCGACGAGTGGGAGGCGTTCCTCGGCAAGGGCGACGACCTCTACGCGTTCGAAACCGTGGCCGACATGGTGGCGTTCGTCAGGACGAACAACGACAACGACCTCGACGACCACCCGGCGTGGGAGAAGCTGACCGAGGCCAACGCGCACCGGTTCGATCCTTCGGAGGACCGCCAGTTCGACGTGATCGGCGTGGCCGAACTGGTCGCCGAGAAGCCCACCGAGGAGTCGGTGACCCAGGTGCACCGCACAATGGCGGTGGTCTCGGCCATCGGCTCGGTATGTGAGCTGCCGCCGATCACCAAGTTCTTCAACGGCAACCCGGTGCTCGCCACGCTGGGCGGCGGCATCGAGGCGTTCCGCGGCCGCAGCGGGCGCAAGCGGTGGGGCGAGATCCTCGCGGTCGTCAACCGCGGCTGGGACAACGTCATCGACGCGCTCGACGAGCTGGTCACCATCCCCGACGTCGACGCGGCCGCCGCGGAGAAGGCCGAGGCGGAGCTGGCCGAACCCGCCCCAGAGCCCGACGTCGACGAGGATCCGATCGAAGAGCTCGCCGCCGACACCCAGGCCGACGAGACCGCCGACGCAGAGTCCGACGCGCTCGAAACCCAGGCGACCAGCCTGGTGCTGGGCAGCGACGAGGACTTCTGGATCAAGGTCGGCATCGACCCGGTGCGGATCATGGCCGGCGCCAACACCTACTACACGTTGCGCTGCTACCTGGACGATCAGCCGGTCTTCTTGGGCCGCAACGGAAGGATCAGCGTGTTCGGCTCCGAGCGTGCGCTCGCGCGGTATCTGGCCGACGAACACGACCACGACCTGTCGGATCTGGCCACCTACGACGACATCCGCACCGCGGCCACCGACGGGTCGCTGCAGATCGAGGTCGGCGACGAGAACGTCTACGTGCTGACCGGCATCGTCGACGACATGGCCGAGGGACCCGACGCGCTGGACCGCGACCAGCTGGATCTGGCCGTCGAACTGCTCAGGGACATCGGTGATTACGCCGAGGACCCCATCGTGGAGCAGAGCCTCGACGCCGATCAGCCGCTGGGCCGGCTGGTCGCCCACGTGCTGGATCCCAAGAGCGTGAACCGCCCCAACGCGCCCTACGCCAAGGCCGTCGAGCAGTGGGAGGCGCTGGAGGCGTTCGTGGAGTCGCGGCTGCGTCCGGAGCAAGCCTACGGCTGATGGTCGCGACCGACTGGTCGGCCCGGATGGGTCTCACCGTGCCGATCGTCAACGCGCCGATGGGCGGGGTCGCCGGCGGTGCGCTGGCCGCCGCGGTGTCGCGCGCCGGTGGGCTCGGCATGCTCGGGCTCGGCAGTTCGGCGTCCCTGTCGCAGCTCGAGACCGGGCTGCGTGAGCTCTCGGAACTGAAGTCGCCGTTCGGTATCGGGCTCGTGGACTGGGTGGCGGCCGCCGAGCCCGGGCTGCTCGACGCCGCCATCGCGGCGCGTCCGGCGCTGCTGTCGGTGGGTTTCGGTGACGACTTCTCCTGGGTGGCGCCCGCGCGCGACGCGGGGGTGCCCACCGCGACGCAGGTAGGGGATCTCGCCGCGGCGCAGCGCGCGGTCGACGCCGGGGTCGACGTGCTGATCGCGCGCGGCGCCGAGGGCGGCGGCCACGGCGCACCCCTGATCGGCACGCTGCCGCTGCTCACCTCGGTGCTCGACCGCTACTCGGTGCCCGTGCTCGCCGCGGGCGGAATCTCCTCGGGCCGCGGCGTGGCCGCCGTGCTGGCGGCGGGCGCGGCGGGCGCGTGGGTCGGCACCGCGTTCAGCGCCTGCCTCGAGGCGTCGGTCTCCCTCGCCGTGCGCACGCGGTTGCTCGCCGCACGCGACACCGACACCGTCACCACCCGGGTCTTCGACGTCGCACAGGGCTACCCGTGGCCGGCGACCCTGCCGGAACGGGTGCTGCGCAACGCTTTCACCGACACGTGGGACGGCAGGGAAGCCGAGCTGACCGACGCCGAGCGCGACGCGCTGGCCGCCGCCGTCGCCGCCGAGGACCACCGGCTGGCGCCGATCAACGCGGGTCAGGGTGTCGGGGTGCTGGACACCGTCGAATCCGCGGCGGACGTGATCGGGCGGTTGGGCGCCGAGGCGGAGCGGCTGCTCGGCCGGTGGGGCGAAACGCGTTAGCCGATCAGAACGGCGTAGCTGGGCTTGATCACGTCGTCGATGAGCGCGAGCCGTTCGTCGAACGAGATGAACGCCGACTTCATCGCGTTGATGGTGAACCACTGCAGATCGGTCCAGCCGTAACCGAACGCCTCCACCAGCCGCAGCATCTCCTGGCTCATCGAGGTGTCGCTCATCAGCCGGTTGTCGGTGTTGACGGTGACGCGGAACCGCAGCCGCGCCAACAGGTCGAAGGGATGCTCGGCGATGCTGGCGACCGCGCCGGTCTGCACGTTGCTGCTCGGGCACAGCTCGAACGGAATTCGCTTGTCGCGCAGCAGCGACGCCAGCCTGCCCAGTTTCGCGGTGCCGTCCTCCGCGACGGTGATGTCGTCGACGATGCGCACCCCGTGGCCCAACCGGTCGGCACCACAGAAGGCGATCGCCTCGTGGATGGACGGCAGGCCGAACGCCTCGCCGGCGTGAATCGTGAAGCGCGCGTTGTTGCTTCGCATGTACTCGAACGCGTCGAGGTGCCGGGTGGGCGGATATCCGGCCTCGGCGCCGGCGATGTCGAAGCCGACGACGCCCTTGTCGCGGAACCGGATCGCCAGCTTCGCGATCTCCAGCGAACGGGCGGCATGGCGCATCGCGGTCACCAGGCAGCGCACCGTGATGGCACGACCCTCCGCGGCGGCGGCCTTCTCCCCGTCGACGAAGCCGGCCAGCACCGCGTCGACGACCGCGTCCAGCGACATCCCGCCGTCGATGTGCAGTTCCGGCGCGAAGCGGACCTCGGCGTAGACGACGTTGTCCTCGGCGAGGTCCTCGACGCACTCGTAGGCCACCCGGTGCAGCGCCTCCGGGGTCTGCATCACCCCGACGGTGTGGGCGAACGGCTGCAGGTAGCGCCCCAGAGACCCGCTGTGCGTGGCGGTCCGGAAGATCTTCGCGAGCTCGTCGGCGTCGGTGGAAGGCAGATCGGTGTAGCCGGCCGCGTCGGCCAGCTCGACGACGGTGGCCGGGCGCAGGCCGCCGTCGAGGTGGTCGTGCAGCAGCGCCTTGGGGGCGCGCCGGATGTTCTCCGGGGTCAGCGGCGTCGTCATGACGGAATCCGATCGATGATCAGCGAACGTTGCGGGGGCACGTCGTCGGCGACGGTCCAGCCGCCGTCCAGCTCGGCGAGCGCGCCGGCGAACCGCTCCGGCGTGTCGGTGTAGAGGGTGAACAGCGTCTCACCGGCGGCGACGGGCTCGCCGGGGCGGCGGTGGATGCGCAGCCCGGCGCCGGGCTGCACCCGCTCACCCGGGGCCGAGCGGCCCGCCCCGAGCCGCCACACCGCAAGTCCCACTGCCATCGCGTCGATGTTTCCCATGGTGCCACCCCGGGGCGCCGTCACCGTCTCGATATGCGCGCCGAACGGCAGTTTTCGCGTCGCATCCCCGCCTTGGGCGGCGACCAGGCGACGGAACCGGTCCATCGCCGAGCCGTCGCGCAGCGTCTCGGCCGGGTCCACCCCGTCGAGCCCGGCGGCGTCGAGCATCTCGGCGGCCAGCGCCAGCGTCAGCTCCACGACGTCGGGCGGGCCACCGCCGGACAGCACCTCCAGGGATTCGGCGACCTCGACCGCGTTGCCGACCGCACGGCCCAGCGGCGTCGACATGTCGGTCAGCAGCGCGCGGGTCACCAGCCCCGCGGCCGTGCCCAGATCGACCATCGTGCGGGCGAGCTCGCGGGCTTCGGCCTCGGTTTTCAGAAACGCGCCGGAGCCCACCTTGGTGTCGAGCACCAGCGCGCGGGTGCCTTCGGCGATCTTCTTGCTCATCACCGAGCTGGCGATCAGCGGCAGCGACTCGGTGGTGGCGGTGATGTCGCGCAGGGCATAGATCTTGCGGTCGGCGGGGGCCAACTCACCGGCGGCGAAAATTGCCGCGCCCAGGTCGCAAAGTTGTTGGCGGACCTGGGCTGTGGAGATCTCGGCGGTGAAGCCGGGGATGGACTCCAGCTTGTCGAGTGTGCCGCCGGTGTGGCCGAGCCCGCGTCCGGCGGCCTGCGGCACCGCCCCGCCGCAGGCCATCACCACCGGCACCAGCACGAGCGTGATCTTGTCGCCCACCCCGCCGGTGGAATGCTTGTCGACCAGCGCCAGCGGCTTACCGTCGCGGCGCAGGTCGGAGAAGTCCAGCCGGTCCCCGGAGGCCACCATCGCCACCGTCCAGCGGGCGATCTCGGCGCTCGTCATCCCGCGCAGGAAGATCGCCATCAGCAGCGCCGACATCTGCTCGTCGGCGATCCGCCCGTGCGTGTAGGCGTCGATCACCCAGTCGATCGCCTCGTCCGACAGCTCCCCGCCGTCGCGTTTGGTCCGGATGACCGTCGGCGCGTCAAACGACTGCGACATCGCACCCCCCTGTCTTCTTGTCGCCGAGTGTGGGGTTGTGACACGCTTTCGCGCCCGACGCGTGCCGGTAACCCACGTTCGGCGGTCGGGCGTCAAACTTGGGCTGTGTCACGGGGTTTCCTCGCGGCGGGCCAGATCGTGCGGGCCGAACGCGTCGGGCAGCAAGTCGCCCAGCGCTCGCGGGCCGAGCGGGTGCTCGATCAGCATCTCGGGGCCGCCGTGCTCGTGCAGCACCTGCCGGCACCGCCCGCACGGCATCAACAACTCGCCCGCGGCATCGACGCACGACAGCGCGATCAGGCGTCCTCCGCCGCCCGAATGCAGTGCGCAGACCACCGCGCACTCGGCGCAGAGACCGAGACCATATGAGACATTTTCCACATTGCAGCCCGTCACCACCCGACCGTCGTCGACCAGCGCGGCCGCACCCACGGCGAACCTCGAATACGGCGCATACGCGTGGGTTGCGGCATCAGTTGCCTTGGCGCGCAACATCTTCCAGTTGACATCGATCTTCATGCCACCTCCACGAGCCCGCTTCTGAATGGGTTCCGATGGTTTCGCCGCCGCGGCAGCTGTGAAATAGGTAACCCCAATTTCGCATTTTCCGGTGCATCGACGGCTAAACCGTAGTTCGTTTGGTAGTGCGACTGGGTTTAGAGTCGCCCCGAGGTTTGGGCGAGGCGAACCGGGCCGAATGATCACCCAGGTTCGGCGTGCGTGCGCCTCTGCGCCCAAGCGTTCACCGAAGGCGTTGGAGGCCAGATGAGTACTCAGACCGGGGGCGCGGCGGTGGCACGACCGAAGCGGTCGCGCAGACGCACCCTCTACCGGGGCGATCCGGGCATGTGGTCGTGGGTGCTGCACCGCATCACCGGCGCGACGATCTTCTTCTTCTTGTTCGTGCATGTGCTCGACACCGCGCTGGTGCGGGTCAGCCCGCAGGCCTACAACTCGGTGATCGAGACCTACAAGACACCGATCGTCGGGCTGATGGAGATCGGGCTGGTCGTCGCCGTGCTCTACCACGCTCTCAACGGGATCAGGGTCATCCTCATCGACTTCTGGCAGCACGGACCGCGCTATCAACGGCAGATGCTGTGGGCGGTCGTCGCGCTGTTCCTCGCCGTCTTCATCCCCGCGGTCGGGGTGATCGGCATGCACATGGCGGAGCGGTTCCTGTGAGCGCGCCGACCGAGAAGTGGACGCCCCATCACCGCGAGGGCCGCATCGCCCCGGTGATAGAGAAGGAGTACGACCGTCCGGCCGGGCTGGACCATCCCCGCGCGCCCCGACGGGCCAGGGGGATCCCCTACTTCGAGAAGTACGCCTGGCTGTTCATGCGCTTCTCCGGGGTGGCGTTGGTGTTTCTCGCGGTCGGCCATCTGTTCGTCATGCTGATGTGGCAGGACGGCGTGTACCGCATCGACTTCAACTACGTCGCCGAGCGCTGGGCGTCGCCGTTCTGGCAGATCTGGGACATGGCGCTGCTGTGGCTGGCCATGTTGCACGGCGCGAACGGCATGCGCACCATCATCGGCGACTACTCACGCAAGAACGTCACCAAGTTCTATCTGAACTCGCTGTTGTTGCTGGCCACCGGGTTCACGTTGGTGCTGGGCACGTACGTTCTGGTCACCTTCGACGCGAACATCGGGGTTTGATCGATGATTCTGGAACATCGCTACGACGTCGTCATCGTCGGCGCAGGCGGAGCGGGTATGCGCGCCGCCGTGGAGGCCGGCCCGCGCGCCCGCACCGCGGTTCTGACCAAGCTGTATCCCACCCGCAGCCATACCGGCGCGGCCCAGGGCGGCATGTGCGCGGCGCTGGCCAACGTCGAAGAGGACAACTGGGAGTGGCACACCTTCGACACCGTCAAAGGCGGTGACTACCTGGCCGACCAGGACGCCGTCGAGATCATGTGCAGGGAAGCCATCGACGCGGTGCTGGACCTGGAGAAGATGGGGATGCCGTTCAACCGCACCCGCGAGGGCCGCATCGACCAGCGCCGGTTCGGCGGGCACACCCGCGATCACGGCAAGGCGCCGGTGCGCCGGGCCTGTTACGCCGCCGACCGCACCGGCCACATGATCCTGCAGACGCTGTACCAGAACTGCGTCAAGCACGACGTCGAGTTCTTCAACGAGTTCTACGCGCTGGACATCGCGATCACCGAGACGCAGTCGGGCCCGGTGGCCACCGGCGTCGTCGCCTACGAGCTGGCCACCGGCGACATCCACGTCTTCCACGCCAAGGCGATCGTGTTCGCCACCGGCGGCTCGGGCCGGATGTACAAGACCACCTCCAACGCCCACACGCTGACCGGTGACGGGCTCGGCATCGTGTTCCGCAAGGGACTTCCGTTGGAGGACATGGAGTTTCACCAGTTCCATCCGACGGGCCTTGCCGGGCTGGGCATCCTGATCTCCGAGGCGGTGCGCGGGGAGGGTGGCCGGCTGCTCAACGGTGAGGGCGAACGGTTCATGGAGCGTTACGCGCCGACGATCGTCGACCTGGCTCCGCGCGACATCGTCGCCCGGTCGATGGTGCTCGAGGTGCTCGAGGGCCGCGGCGCCGGGCCGAACAAGGACTACGTCTATATCGACGTGCGCCACCTCGGCGCCGACGTGCTCGAGGCCAAGCTGCCCGACATCACCGAGTTCGCCCGCACCTATCTGGGTGTGGACCCGGTCAACGAACTGGTGCCGGTCTATCCGACCTGTCACTACCTGATGGGCGGCATCCCGACGACGGTCAATGGTCAGGTGCTGCGCGACAACACGACGATCGTGCCCGGGCTGTACGCCGCGGGCGAATGCGCATGCGTGTCGGTGCACGGCGCCAACCGGCTGGGCACCAATTCGCTGCTGGACATCAACGTGTTCGGCCGCCGCGCCGGCATCGCCGCGGCAAATTACGCACTGGGCCACGACCACGTCGACCTGCCGTCGGATCCGGCGGACATGGTCGTCGGCTGGATCGGCAACATCCTCTCCGAGCACGGCAGCGAGCGCGTCGCCGACATCCGCACCGCGCTGCAGCAGTCGATGGACAACAACGCCGCGGTGTTCCGCACCGAGGAGACGCTCAAGCAAGCCCTGACCGACGTCCACGCCCTCAAGGAGCGCTACAGCCGAATCACGGTGCACGACAAGGGCAAGCGTTACAACAGCGATCTGCTCGAGGCGATCGAGCTGGGCTTCCTGCTGGAGCTGGCCGAGGTGACCGTCGTGGGTGCGTTGAACCGCAAGGAGTCCCGGGGCGGCCATGCCCGCGAGGACTACCCCAACCGCGACGACACCAACTACATGCGTCACACGATGGCCTACAAGCAGGGCACCGAGCTGCTGTCCGACATCAGGTTGGACTACAAGCCCGTGGTCCAGACGCGATATGAACCGATGGAACGGAAGTACTGATGACCGTCAGCCCTGACGTGCAGACCAAGGATCCCGGCCTGCCGCCCGTGCCGGAGGGCGCGGTGATGGTGACATTGAAGATCGCCCGGTTCAACCCGGAGGATCCCGACGCCTTCGCCGACTCCGGGGGCTGGCAGAGCTACCGGGTGCCGTGCCTGCCGACCGACCGGCTGCTGAACCTGCTGCACTACGTCAAGTGGTATCTCGACGGCACGCTGACGTTCCGGCGGTCATGCGCCCACGGGGTGTGCGGCTCAGATGCCATGCGCGTCAACGGCGTGAACCGTCTCGCGTGCAAGGTGCTGATGCGTGACATGCTGCCGAAGAACCTCAAGAAGCAGCTGACCATCACGATCGAGCCGATCCGCGGCCTGCCGGTGGAGAAGGACCTCGTGGTGGACATGGAGCCGTTCTTCGACGCCTACCGCGCCATCAAGCCCTACCTGATGACCAGCGGCAATCCGCCGACGCGGGAACGCATTCAAAGCCAGACCGACCGTGCCCGCTACGACGACACCACCAAGTGCATCCTGTGCGCGTGCTGCACCACCAGCTGCCCGGTGTACTGGACGGAGGGCAGCTATTTCGGTCCGGCGGCGATCGTCAACGCGCACCGGTTCATCTTCGACAGCCGCGACGAGGGTGCCGCCGAGCGGCTGGACATCCTCAACGAGGTGGACGGGGTGTGGCGCTGCCGCACCACCTTCAACTGCACCGAATCCTGCCCGCGCGGTATCCAGGTCACCCAGGCGATCCAGGAGGTCAAGCGCGCGTTGATGTTTGCGCGTTAGAAGTTTGCGATTTCGGCGTGTTTCGTCACGCTGAGGTTGACGAACCACGCCGAAACCGCCGTGCGCCCCCCGCACCGACCCGGCACCGAGACCGACGCTTTGGCGAAATCCACTCGCACTTTCTCGCCAAATGTCCCTTTGGGCGGAAAACCTGGCGAAAACCCGTCACACATCGGCGGGCTGTCTCGTCTAAGGGGTATGACCGAGAAAACACAGAAGACCCGGATCCAACCCGTCGCCCCCGAGCAGGCCTCGCTGCTGACCAGGCTCTTGTACCGAGTCGCCAAGCGGCGCTTCGGCGAGGTGCCCGAGCCGTTCGCCGTCGCCGCCCATCACCCGCGGCTGATGCTGGCCAACGTGGTGCACGAGGGCATGCTGCAGTCGGGCTCCAAGAAGCTGCCCGCGAGCGTGCGCGAGCTCGCGGTGTTCTGGACCGCCCGCACCATCGGCTGCTCATGGTGCGTCGACTTCGGCGCGATGCTGCAACGCCTCGACGGCCTCGACGTCGACCGGCTCAAGCACATCGACGACTACGCGACCTCACCGTTGTTCAGCGACGACGAACGGGCCGCGATCGCCTACGCCGACGCCATGACCACCGATCCGCACACCATCACCGACGAACAGGTCGAGGACCTCAAGCGCCGGTTCGGCGAGGCCGGCGTGATCGAGCTGACCTATCAGATCGGCGTGGAGAACATGCGCGCGCGGATGTATTCCGCACTCGGCATCACCGAGCAGGGCTTCAACTCTGGTGACGCGTGCCGGGTGCCGTGGTTGACCGACGACTCGGACGAGCGCTTGCGCGAGCAGAATCCGACCTGAGCGGCGACCCCGTGAACTTGTCGGGGTTGGCGATATCCCAGATCGCGCAGACCTTTCCGTCGCGCACGGTCATCGCCGTCACCCGCGGCATCAGCTCGGGATGGTTCTCGACCGGCGGTGCTCCTGCGGTGTAGGCGCCCAGCTGGCCGTTGACCAGCGCCAGCTGATTGCCCGCCAGCCAGTTCGGCCCGTACCGCCGCGCCAGCCCGAACAGGAACCGCGCCACCTTCTCGGGCCCGTGGATGACGCGCGGGGCCGTCGGCGCGCTGCGGTTGGAGTCGCCCGTGAAGGTGACCTCCGGATGGAGCAGTCGCACAACGGCTTCCATGTCACCGGCGGCCAGCGCGGCCATCAGCGCCGCGGCCACCTCGTTGTGCGTATCGTCGCCGACCGGAGCGGGCGCGCCCGCCACCGCCCGCCGCGCCCGCGACGCGAGTTGGCGTGCGGAGGCAGGGCTGACGCCGAGCACGTCGGCGATCTCAGTGAACGGCACGTCGAAGCCGTCGTGCAACACGAACGCCACCCGCTGATCAGGGGTCAGGCGTTCCAGCACCACCATCGCCGCGAACCGGGCGTCCTCGTCCGCCACCACGGCCGACAACGGATCCGACCCCTCCAACGGGGTCACCACGGGCTCGGGAAGCCACTCGCCGAAGTACATCTCGCGGCGGTGCGCGGCCGAGCGCAACCGGTCCAGACTGAGCCTGCTGACCACGGTGGTCAGCCAGGCCCGCAGATCATCGACGTCGGATTCGGCACGGTTCCAGCGCAGCCACGCATCCTGGACGACATCCTCGGCGTCGGCGACAGTGCCGGTGAGCCGGTATGCCACGGCCATCAGGTGCGGCCGTAGCTCCTCGAACTCGTCGATCCGCGTGCTCGCGGTCATGGTTCGAGTCTAGGCGCTCAGCGCTTGGCGAAAACAGTTCGATGCCAGGCTTTGTCGGCCACCCCGGTGATGTCGCTCATCACATGCTTGACGGTCAGGTACTCCTCGAGCGAGTAGTCGCTCATGTCCTTGCCGAAACCCGACGCACCCACACCGCCGTGGGGCATCTCGCTGATGATCGGGATGTGGTCGTTGATCCACACACAGCCGGCCTTGATCTCCCGTGACGCGCGCTGCGCGCGATAAACATCACGGGTCCACGCCGATGCGGCCAGCCCGTATTCGGTGTCGTTGGCTTGGCGCAGGGCATCGTCGTCGTCGGTGAAGGCACGCACCGTCAGCACCGGGCCGAAGATCTCGTCGCGGTAGACCTCCGACTGCTCGGCGACGTCGGCGATCAGCGTCGGCAGATAGAACCAGCCCGGCCGCTCGGGCGCGACGCCGCCGGTGACGACGCGCCCACCCTCGGCCGGGGCCCGCGCGACCATGCCCGCCACCTTCTCCCGGTGCGCGGCCGAGATCAGCGGGCCCAGGTCGGTGTCGGGGTCGTCGGGATCCCCGACGACGACCTTGCCCATCACCTCGGCGACCCCGGCGACGAAGTCGTCGTAGAGGTCGGTCGCCACGATCGCGCGCGTGGCGGCCGTGCAGTCCTGGCCCGTGTTGATCAGCGCGGCCGCGACCGCGCCCTGGATCGCGGCGTCCAGATCGGCGTCGTCGAACACCACGAACGGGGCCTTGCCGCCCAGTTCCAGCTGCACCCGGTGCCCCTGCGCCGCGGCCGCGGCCATCACCGTGCGCCCGACGGCGGTGGATCCGGTGAACGTCACCATGTCGACCTCGCGGTGACCGGCCAGCGCGGCGCCGACGTCGGGACCCGCGCCGGTCACCACGTTGAACGCGCCGTCGGGCAGCCCCGCCTCGCGGGCCAGCCGGGCCAGCGTCAGCGTCGTCAACGGCGTCAGCTCACTCGGCTTGATCACCACCGCACACCCGGCGGCCAAGGCGGGCAACACTTTCCACACCGCCATCTGCAGCGGATAGTTCCACGGGGTGATCGTCGCGACGACGCCGACCGCCTCGCGCCGGATGCTCGACGTGTGGTCGCCGGAGTACTCCGCGGTGGCCTTGCCCTCGAGATGACGCGCGGCACCGGCGAAGAAGTCGATGTTGTCGATGCTGCCGGGAACGTCGAACTCGGCCGCCAACCGCACCGGCTTGCCGGTCTGGCGGACCTCCTCCGCCACCAGCTGTTCCGCATGTTCGCCGGCCAGCCGCGCGAGCGTGGCCAACACCGCCGACCGCTCCGCGGGCGTCGCGCCTGCCCACTCGGGTAGGGCGGCACGCGCGGCCGCCACCGCCGCGTCGACGTCGGCGGGCGATGCCAGCGCGCACTCGGCGACCGCCCGGCCGGTCGCGGGGTCGATGATGTGATGCGTTTCGGCGCCGTCGGCCACCGACGCACCTGCGATCCAGCTCGCGGTCACGGTCATGGGCCAACGCTAACCGACCTCGCCGACGTCAGCTACGTAATCCAGGCACTGAGACCGGCTATTACGCGTGATTTCATCGCCGTGGTTGCCTGCGACGACGGATTCCGTGCACAATTCATGCATGGCAAGCCCTGGTCCCGTGCGCGGCGTCGGCCCGTTGTCGTTTCGGGTCAAGCAATCCCGTCCGGGTGCGGCGTTTCAGCTCGACGAACTGTCCAAGCAGATCATCGAGAAGCTGCAACAAGACGGCCGACGCTCGTATGCCGGCATCGGCAAGGCGGTGGGGCTGTCGGAGGCCGCGGTGCGCCAACGCGTGCAACGCATGGTCGACGCCGGGGTGATGCAGATCGTCGCGGTCACCGATCCGATGCAGTTGGGGTTCGCCCGCCAGGCCATGATCGGCATCCGCTGCACGGGCGACACCACCAAGGTCGCCGAACAGTTGGCGGCCATCGACGCGGTGGACTACGTGGTGCTCACCGCGGGCTCGTTCGACGTGATCGTCGAGGTCGTGTGCGCCGACGACGACGACCTGCTCGATCTGCTCAACACGCAGATTCGCGCCCTGCCGGGAGTGAGCTCCACCGAGACGCTCGTCTATTTGAAACTCGTCAAGCAGCAATACAATTGGGGCACCAGATGACAACTGTCGACCTCGGCGCCAAGGCGAACCGGCACCTGTGGGGACACTTCGCCCGGCACGGCCCGGGCATCACACCGCCGATCATCACCCGCGGTCAGGGTGTCACGATCTGGGACGACACCGGCAAGAGCTACATCGACGGGCTGTCAGGGCTTTTCGTCGTGCAGGTGGGCCACGGCCGCCAGGAGTTGGCCGAGGCCGCGGCCAAGCAGGCCGAGCAGTTGGCGTTCTTCCCCCTGTGGTCGTATGCCACCCCCACCGCGATCGAGCTGGCCGAACGGATCGCGCACTACGCGCCCGGCGATCTGAACCGGGTCTTCTTCACCACCGGCGGTGGCGAAGCGGTCGAGTCGGCGTGGAAGCTGGCCAAGAACTACTTCAAGCTCGTCGGCAAACCCGGTAAGCACAAGGTGGTTTCGCGGGCCGTGGCCTATCACGGCACACCGCAGGGGGCGCTGGCGATCACCGGCCTGCCGGTGTTCAAAGAGCCGTTCGAGCCGCTGACCCCCGGCGGGTTCCGGGTGCCCAACACCAACTTCTACCGTGCGCCCGCGCCGTATCAGGACGACGAGAAGGCCTTCGGCCAGTACTGCGCCGACCGCATCGCCGAAGCGATCGAGTTCGAAGGGCCCGACACCGTGGCGGCCGTGTTCTTGGAGCCGGTGCAGAATGCGGGTGGGTGCTTCCCGCCTCCCCCAGGGTATTTCGAGCGCGTGCGGGAGATCTGCGACACCTACGACGTACTGCTGGTGTCCGACGAGGTGATCTGTGCCTTCGGCCGGATCGGCTCGATGTTCGCCTGCGACGACTTCGGCTATGTGCCCGACATCATCACCTGCGCGAAGGGTTTGACCTCGGGCTACTCACCGATCGGCGCGATGATCGCCAGCGACCGGTTGTTCGAGCCGTTCGACGACGGCAAGACGGTGTTCGGGCACGGCTACACCTTCGGCGGGCATCCCGTCTCGGCGGCGGTGGCGCTGGCCAACCTCGACATCTTCGAGCGCGAGGGCCTCAACGACCACGTCAAGCGGAACGCCCCTGCGCTGCGCGCGACGCTCGAGAAGCTCTACGACCTGCCGATCGTCGGCGACATCCGTGGCGCGGGCTTCTTCTACGGCATCGAGCTGGTCAAAGACAAGGCCACCAGGGAGACGTTCAACGACGAGGAATGCGAGCGCCTGCTGCGCGGCTTCCTCACCCCGGCGGTGTTCGAAGCCGGCCTGTACTGCCGCGCCGACGACCGCGGCGACCCGGTGGTGCAGCTGGCGCCGCCGCTGATCAGCGGGCAGAAGGAGTTCGACGCAATCTACGAGATCCTGCGCGGCGTGCTCGACCAAGCCGGCCGCTTGCTGTAGCCGAGGGGTCCTCCCCGCCGAACGTGAAGTTGTGCGCGAGATTTCAGTCATTTTTCGGACACAAGCGCACGTTCGAGCACCCGGTGCCCGCCGATCAGGTACGCACACTCTATGGGCGAATACTGGGCGAGCCTGGTACTGATCACGGCGCTGGTGCTGATCAATGCGGTCTTCGCGGGCAGCGAGGTCGCCCTGATCTCGCTGCGTGAGGGGCAACTGCGTCAGCTGGAGCGCCGCGGCAACCGCACCGCGCGCACGCTGGCCGACCTGGCCCGCGACCCCAATCGTTTCCTGGCGACCATCCAGCTCGGCATCACGTTGTCGGGTTACCTCGCCTCGGCGACGGCTGCCGTCACGTTGGCCCAGCCGCTGGTTCCCATGCTCGGGTTCCTCGGCGCCGCGGCGCGGCCGACGACGGTGGCGCTGGTGACGATCGCGCTGGCGTTCGTCACCCTGGTGTTCGGTGAACTGGCGCCGAAACGGCTGGCCATGCAGCACGCGCAGCCGTGGGCCATGCTCATCGCCCGGCCGCTGGATGCGATGGCCACGGTGTCACGCCCGGCGGTGTGGCTGCTGAGCAGGGCGACGAACCTCGTCGTGCGGCTGTTCGGCGGCGATCCCAAGATCGGACAACAGCCGCCCACCCCGGAGGAGTTGCGCGACCTCGTGGCGGGTCACCGCGGTCTGACCGTCGAACAACGGATGATCATCACCGGCGCACTCGAGATCGACGAGCGTGCCCTGCGTGAAGTCCTGGTCCCCCGCCGCGCGGTGGTGATGCTGTCGGTCGACATGCCGACCGAGGAGGCCCGCGCCGTGCTCGCCGACAGCGGGCACACCCGCGCCCCCGTCGTCCAGACCGCCAACCTCGACAATGTGACAGGCATGGTGCATCTTCGCGACCTGCTCGGCGACGGTCTGGTCGTCGGCGACGTCGCCCGGCCCGTCGTCCGGTTCCCCGAGAGCCTGCGGGTCTCAGAAGCGTTGCGCCGGTTCAAGAACGACCGTGAGCAGTTCGCGGTCGTCGTGGACGAACACGGCGGCGCCGAGGGCATCGTCACCCTCGAGGACCTGCTGGAGGAGATCGTCGGCGAGATCTACGACGAGGCCGACACCGACATCCAGTCGGTGCGCGCCCTGCCCGACGGCCGGCTGGTGCTCCCGGGTCGATTCCCCATTCACGACCTGCCCGACATCGGCGTGGAGTTCCGCGACGCTCCCGACGGGGACTACACCACCGTCGCCGGGTTGGTGCTGGCTGAACTCGGGCGCATCCCGACCGCGCCCGGTGACCGCGTCGAGCTCGCCGACTGGAGTATTCAGGTGACCGGAACCAGACACCACGCGATCACCGAGGTGTGCCTCGTCCCCCGCGCCAAGCCGCCCGACGAGGCGCCAAAATAAACCGGCCAGCAATCACTTCAGCACCTCTAATCACAACAGTCACAGCGCGCCTCCGGGCAATCGCGGCCCGTACGGCCTAATCTGCGCACACGATGGCGAATCTGCGAACCGCGTCCCGGCGCGCTGTCGGCCTGGCAGCGGCCCTTTTCGTGATGGTCAGCCCGGCGGTGGCAAGCGCGCAGCCACCGTCGGCGCCGGAGGCCACCGCCTGCCCTTACCGCGAGACGACGCCACCGGCCGTCGACGCGTCCGAGGTTCCCAAACCCGGCCAGGCCCCGCCCGCGCCGCTTCCGGTGCCCGCCACCCCGCTGGGCGGTGACGCGCTGTCGGGGTGCGGGGTGATCACCGCGCCCGGCACCCCGCCGCTGCCCAACGACGTCTCCGCCGAGGCCTGGCTCGTCGCCGACCTGGACACCGGCGACGTCATCGCGGCCAAAGACCCCCACGGCAGGCACCGGCCCGCCAGCGTCATCAAGGTGCTCACCGCGATGGCGGCCATCAAGGAACTGCCGCTGCACCGGGTGGTGGCGGGCACCCCGGAGGACGCCGCGCAGGAAGGCACCAAGGTCGGTGTCGGGCCCGGCGGTCACTACTCGATCAACGACCTGTTGCACGGCCTGCTGATGTACTCCGGCAACGACGCCGCCTACGCGCTGGCCATCCAGCTTGGCGGGATGGACGCCGCGCTGCACAAACTCAACGACCTGGCCCGCAAGCTCGGCGGCCACGACACCCGCGTCGCCACACCGTCGGGCCTCGACGGCCCGGGGATGAGCACGTCGGCCTACGACATCGCCCTGTTCTACCGGTATGCCTGGCAGAACCCGGTGTTCGCCGACATCGTGGCCACCCGCAGCTTCGACTTCCCCGGCCGCGGCGACGTCGGCTATCCGATCGAGAACGACAACAAGCTGCTCCTCAACTATCCCGGCGCGTTGGGCGGCAAGACGGGATACACCGACGACGCGGGCCAGACGTTCGTCGGCGCCGCCGACCGGGACGGCCGCCGCCTGGTCGCGGTGCTGCTGCGCGGCACCCGCCAGCCGATCGCGCCGTGGGAGCAGGCCGCGCACCTGCTGGACTACGGCTTCGCGACCCCGCCCGGGACCAAGGTGGGCACGCTGATCGAACCGGATCCCTCACTGCAGGGCCGCAAACCGGCCGCCGACGGCACCGCCGCCGGCGTCAACGCCGCACCGATGCTCTCCGACGTCGACGCCATGCCGGTGCGCGTCGGGGTGGCGGTCGTCGGCGCGGTCATCGTGTTCAGCCTGATCATGGGGGCCCGGTCGCTGAATCGCCGCCCGCAGCACTAACCTCGCACTGGTCGGCATCCGACACCGGACGAGGGGCGCCGTACCCGGCCAGCGACAAGACGGCGTCACGGAGGTGTTTCATGGCCTGGCTCATTCTCATCGTCTCCGGCGCCTTCGAAGCGGTGTGGGCCGTCGCGCTGAGTAAGTCGGAGGGGTTCAGCCGACCGATGCCCGTAGCGGTGTTCGTTGTGGCACTGATCATTTCGATGGGCGGTCTGGGCATCGCGCTGCGTGACCTACCGGTCGGCACCGGCTACGCGGTGTGGGTGGGCGTCGGCGCCGCGCTGACGGTCGTCTACTCGCTGGCCTCCGGGGCCGAGAGCGCATCACTTCTCAAGGTGGTTCTGCTGCTGGGCATCGTGGGCTGTGTCGTCGGCCTGCAGCTGGTCAGCAGCTAGCGTCGCACCCACCGCGAAAGACTAAGCGCGCCAACGGCTCCCACGAGCGCCGCGGTCAACGCGCCGACGAACCCGACCCCCTCGCGGACCTGCACACGCGGGGTGATCACCGCCCGCCCCGGCGGCTCGACGGGCGCGGGAAGCATGTTCTCGGTCGCGGTGGCGGCCCAGGCCGTCGCGAACAGGATCAGCCGCGCGGTGATGTAAGCGAACACCATCAACCCCAGCACCGGACCGAACGTCGCGCCCGCCGGGCCGGTGACCACCGAGCGCAGGTAGAGCGCGGCCACCAGTTTGAACACCTCGAATGCCACCGCCGCCAGCAGCCCCGCTCGCATCGCGCTGCGGAAGCTCACCGACTCCCTCGGCAGCCGCGCGATGATCCACGTGAACAACAGCCAGCTGATCAGCAGCGAGGTCAGCATGGAGACCACCCGCAACGCCAGGCCGACACCCGGAACTTCCTCCAGCCCAACCCATTCGAGCACTTGCCTCATCGGTCCGGCGCTGCCCAGCGCGGTCAGCGCAACGGTGACGGCGATCGCGAGGAACAGCCCGAGGATCGCCAGCAGGTCCGAGGCCTTGGTGCGCAGAAACCCCTTGGACTCCTGCCGGGCGAGGCCCCACATCTGGCTGAGCGCCTCACGCAGGTTCGCCATCCAGCCCAGCCCCGCCCAGGCCGCGGTGACCAGGCCGATGATGCCGACGGACGTGCGCGACGCGATCGCCGAGTCCATCAGGTCGACCAGCTGGTTGCCGACGTCGCCCGACACCGCCGCACGGATCCGGTCCTCGATCTGGGCCAACAGGTCGGGCTGGCGCACCAGGATGAAGCCGCCGACGGCGAATCCCACCATCAGCAACGGGAACAGCGCGAAGACGGTGAAGTAGGTGATGCCCGCCGCGTAGAAGTCGCCCTTGCTGTCCTTGTAGCGCTCCTGGGCCCGCATCACGTGATCGAACCAGCGATAACGGGCGCGCATCCGGTCGATGATGCCCGGCTTCTCCGGCTCGGTCTCCGTGTCTGGCGCGGCCATCGGTGTCTCCCGGTCAAGAACGTGGCGGCAGAAAGCCCAGTCGGTCGTATACCCGCTTGAGCGTCTTCGCAGACACTTCCCGGGCGCGCTGTGCGCCGGCCGCCAACACCGATTCCAGTTCGGTCGGGTCGGCGAGGAGTTCATCGACGCGGGCCTTGAGCGGGGTGACGTACTCGACGACGGCCTCGGCGGTGTCGGATTTCAGGTCGCCGTATCCGCGGCCCGCATACGATTCGACGAGCTTGTCGATGTCGGTGCCGGTGATCGCCGACTGGATGGTGAGCAGGTTGGAGACCCCCGGCTTGGCGTCCGGGTCGTAACGCACCTCACGCTCGCTGTCGGTGACCGCAGAGCGGATCTTCTTGGCCGACACCTTCGGGTCGTCGAGCAGGTTGATCAACCCCGCCTCGGTGGCCGCGGACTTGCTCATCTTGGCGGTCGGGTCGGCCAGGTCGTAGATCTTGGCGGTGGCCTTCTGGATCATCACGTCGGGGATGACGAACGTGCCGGGGAAGCGCGCGTTGAACCGTTGCGCGACATCGCGTGCCAGCTCCAGATGCTGGCGCTGGTCCTCGCCGACCGGCACCAGGTCGGTGTCGTAGAGCAGCACGTCGGCGGCCATCAGCACCGGATAGGTGAACAGCCCCACGGTGGTGGCCTCGCTGCCCTGCTTCTGCGACTTGTCCTTGAACTGCGTCATCCGCGACGCCTGCCCGAAGCCGGTGAAACACCCCAGCGCCCAGGCGAGTTCGGCGTGCGCGGGAACATGGCTCTGCACGAAGATCGTGGCGCGTGCCGGGTCGATGCCTAACGCCAGGTACTGCGCGGCGACTGCGAGCGTGCGCCTGCGCAACTGCTCGGGCTCCTGCGGCACGGTGATCGCGTGCAGGTCGACCACACAGAAGAACGCGTCGAATTCCTCCTGCAGATTCACCCACTGCTTGACGGCGCCGAGGGCGTTGCCGAGATGCAGGGAGTCCGATGTGGGTTGCACACCGGAGAAGACGGTCTTCTTCTGCGCAGCGGCGCGGTCGATGCTCATGGTGGCCCGATCATTTCACACCGGCCGAGTGTCGGGTTGAGACACGTTCCGCGGCGCGAGGCGTGCGACAACCTGACACTCGGCGGTGTCTAACCGCGATATTCGACGGTGACCGGCGCGTGGTCGGACCACCGCATCGCGTACGCCGCGGCGCGCTCCACCCGCGCCGACACCGTCCGCGCGGCCAACGTCCGAGTCGCCAAGTGGTAGTCGATGCGCCAGCCGGCGTCGTTGTCGAAGGCCCGCCCGCGCCATGACCACCACGAGTACGGTCCGGCCACCCCTGGATGCAGGGCCCGGACCACGTCGACCCAGCCGGAGTCCAGCAGCTCGGTGAGCCATTGGCGCTCGCTGGGCAGAAAGCCCGACTTCTTGAGGTTGCCCTTCCAGTTCTTGATGTCGTTTTCGGTGTGCGCGATGTTCCAGTCGCCGCACACCACCGCGTCGCGGTCGGCGAGTTCGGCCATCCGCTTGGCCAGCGCCGTCATGAAGCGCTCCTTCTCCAGCTGGCGGTCGGTTTCGGCTTCGCCGGTCTGCACGTAGACGCTCGCCACGGTGGCCCCGGCGACGTCGACCTCGAGGTATCGCCCGTGCGTCGCGAACTCGTCGGACTCCAGCGGCCGCGCCGCGGTGATCGGCCGGCGCGACAGCACGGCAACGCCGCTGCGGCCCTTGATATGTGGTTCGGCCGAGGCCAGCTGCCAGCCGTCGGACAGCGCGGGCGCCAGCGCCGCGGCCAGCTGGTCGTCGTCGGCCCGGGTCTCCTGCAGGCACACCACGTCGGCGGCGGTGTCGGCAAGCCAGGCCAGCAGGCCCAGGTTGTCCGGCGAACGCTGCTTGACCGCGGCGCGGATTCCGTTGACGTTGACGGTGCTGACGATCACGCAGCAGACCATAGCCCCGGAGCTTGCGGTACCGGCGGTATCGCCTTTAGTGTCGGCAGGATGACCTTGCGCCCCGCGATCCACCTCGGCTCCGGTGAGCCGATGCTTCTGCTGCACCCGTTCATGATGTCGCAGAGCGTGTGGAAAGACGTCGCACCGCAGATCGCCGCCACCGGGCGCTACGAGGTCTACGCACCGACCATGCCCGGCCACAACGGCGGGGTGAAGGGCCGCTTCTTCCTCGACACCGCCGAGCTCGCCGACGACATGGAACGCCGCATGGACGAGTTGGGCTGGGACACCGCCCACATCGTCGGTAACTCCCTGGGCGGCTGGGTGGCGTTCGAGCTGGAGCGCCGCGGACGGGCCCGCACGCTGACCGGTATCGCGCCCGCGGGCGGCTGGCGCCGCTTCACGCCGGCCAAGTTCGAGATCGTGTTCAAGTTCGTCGCCGGGCTGCCGGTGTGGCTGATCGCCAAGGCGCTGGGCCCGCGCGCGCTGCGGCTGCCGTTCGCGCGCCAGCTGGCATACGTGCCGGTCAGCGCCAGCCCGGACGGGCTGTCCGACGAGGACCTGTTGGTCATCGTCGACGACGTCACCCACTGCCCGGCCTACTTCCAGCTGCTGCTCAAGGCGCTGCTGCTGCCGGGACTGCGGGAGCTGGCCGAGGGCACCGCGCCCACCCACCTGGTGATCTGCGAGAACGACCGCGTGCTGCCGCATCCGCGGTTCACCCGGCACTTCACCGCGCATCTGCCCAAGGACACCCAGATCACCCACCTCGACGGCGTCGGGCACATCCCGATGTTCGAGGCGCCCGAGCGGGTCACCGAGACGATCGTCGGGTTCGTCGACCGCTATGCCAGCCCGCCACCGCGCAAGGCAGTGCTGTAGCCGGAGCTAACCGAGCTCCTTCTCCAGGTTCTCGGCGATCGACTCGAGGAACACCTCGGTGGTCTGCCACTGTTCCTCCGGGCCGATCAGCAGCGCCAGATCCTTGGTCATCTGACCGCCCTCGACCGTGCCGATCACCACCTCTTCCAGCGTTTCGGCGAACTCGATCACCGCCGGGGTGTTGTCCAACTTGCCGCGGTGCGCCAGGCCCCTGGTCCAGGCGAAGATCGAGGCGATCGGGTTGGTCGACGTCGGCTTGCCCTGCTGGTACTGCCGGTAGTGCCGGGTCACGGTGCCGTGCGCGGCCTCGGCCTCCATGGTCTTGCCGTCCGGGGTCATCAGCACCGACGTCATCAGCCCCAGCGAGCCGAAACCCTGTGCGACCGTGTCGGATTGCACATCGCCGTCGTAGTTCTTGCAGGCCCACACATAGCCGCCCTCCCACTTGAGGCTGGCGGCCACCATGTCGTCGATCAGCCGGTGCTCGTACGTCAGCCCTTCGGCGTCGAACTTGTCCTTGTACTCCTCGTCGAAGATGCGCTGGAACTCGTCCTTGAACATCCCGTCGTAGCCCTTGAGGATGGTGTTCTTCGTCGACAGGTACACCGGATACTTCTGCTGCAGCGCGAAATTGAACGCCGAGCGCGCGAAGTCCTGGATGGACTTGCGGAAGTTGTACATGCCCATGATCACGCCGCCGCCCTCGGGGATGTGCACGACGTCGTGAACCAGCGGCTCGCTGCCGTCGTCGGGGGTGAACGTGACGGTGAACGTGCCCGGCCGGTCCACTTTGGTGTTGAAGGCGCGGTACTGGTCGCCGAACGCGTGGCGGCCGATGATGATCGGCTTGGTCCAGCCCGGCACCAGCCGTGGCACGTTCTTGATCACGATCGGGGCCCGGAAGATGGTGCCGCCCAGAATGTTCCGGATGGTCCCATTGGGCGACTGCCACATCTGCTTGAGCCCGAACTCCTTGACCCTGGCCTCGTCGGGGGTGATCGTCGCGCATTTCACCCCGACCCCGTGGCGCTTGATCGCCTCGGCCGCCTCGATGGTGACCCGGTCGTCGGTGGCGTCACGGTTCAAGATGCCGAGGTCGTAGTAGTCCAGGTTGATGTCGAGGTGCGGGTAGATGAACGTGTCCTTGATGAGCTTCCAGATGACGCGCGTCATCTCGTCGCCGTCGATATCGACTACCGTGCCTTCAACCTTGACCTTGGACATGCCGGCCACATTACAAGCCGGCCCCGCCCGGCAAAGGCCCAGCTAGGGCTACTGAGCAGTAACAGACTCCAACGCCGAGTTGAAGGTCTTGCTCGGCCGCATCACCGCGGTCGTCTTCTCCCGGTCGGGGTAGTAGTAACCGCCGATGTCGACCGGATTGCCCTGCACCTCGGCGAGTTCGGTGACGATCGTGTCCTCGTTCTTGGCCAGCTCCTCGGCCACCGTCGCGAAATGCTCGGCGAGGTCCTTGTTCTCGGTCTGCGCGGCCAGCTCCTGGGCCCAGTACAGTGCGAGGTAGAACTGGCTGCCGCGGTTGTCGAGTTCACCGGTCTTGCGGGACGGGCTCTTGTTGTTGTCCAGCAGCTTGCCGATCGCGGAGTCCAGCGTCCTGCCCAGCAACGCCGCGGTCTTGTTGTCGGTCTTGCGGCCCAGGTCCTCGAAACACGCGCCGAGCGCGAGGAACTCGCCGAGCGAATCCCACCGCAGATGGTTCTCTTCCACCAACTGCTTGACGTGCTTGGGCGCCGAGCCGCCCGCGCCGGTCTCGTACATGCCGCCGCCGGCCATCAGCGGCACGATCGACAGCATCTTGGCGCTGGTGCCCAACTCGAGGATCGGGAACAGGTCGGTGAGGTAGTCACGCAGGATGTTGCCGGTCACCGCGATGGTGTCCTGGCCGCGGACCAGCCGCTCGAGCGTGTACCGCATCGCCCACACCTGCGGCATGATCTGGATGTGCAGGCCCTCGGTGTCGTGGTCCTTGAGGTACTGCTTGACCTTCTTGCGTAACTCGACCTCGTGCGGACGCTCGGTGTCCAGCCAGAACAGCGCGGTCATGCCCGACGCGCGGGCGCGGGTGACCGCCAGCTTCACCCAGTCCTGGATCGCGGCGTCCTTGACGATCGGCATGCGCCAGATGTCACCGGTTTCCACGTTCTGGGTGAGCAGCACCTCGCCGGTGTCGATGTCGACGATGTCGGCGACGCCGTCCTCGGGGATCTCGAACGTCTTGTCGTGGCTGCCGTACTCCTCGGCCTTCTGCGCCATCAGGCCGACGTTGGGCACCGTGCCCATGGTCGTCGGGTCGAACTGGCCGTGGGTCTTACAGAAGTTGATCATCTCCTGGTAGATCCGGGAGAAGGTCGACTCGGGGTTGACGGCCTTGGTGTCCTTGAGCTTGCCGTCCGCGCCGTACATCTTGCCGCCGGCGCGGATCATCGCGGGCATCGAGGCGTCGACGATCACGTCGGACGGCGAGTGGAAATTGGTGATGCCGCGCGCCGAGTCCACCATCGCCAGCTCCGGGCGGGTCTCGTGGCAGCGGTGCAGGTCGTCGATGATCTCGTCACGCAGCGACGCGGGCAGCGATTCGATCTTCTCGTAGAGGTCCGAGAGCCCGTTGTTGACGTTGACGCCGAGCTGGTCGAACAGCTCCCGGTGCTTGGCGAACGCGTCCTTGTAGAAGATCTTGACGGCGTGGCCGAACACGATCGGGTGGCTGATCTTCATCATCGTGGCCTTGACGTGCAGCGAGAACATCACGCCGGTCTCGTAGGCGTCCTGCATCTGCTCTTCGTAGAAGTCGCACAGCGCCTTTCGGCTCATGAACATGCTGTCGATGATGTCGCCCTCGTCCAGCGCGACCTCGGGCTTGAGCACGATCGTCTCGCCGCCCTTGGTGTTGAGCACCATCTGGACCTTGCGCGGCCGGTCCAGCGTCATCGACTTCTCACCGGCGTAGAAGTCGCCGCCCCGCATCGTGGCCACGTGGGTGCGCGACGCCTGCGACCACTCCCCCATGCTGTGCGGATTCTTGCGGGCGTACTCCTTGACCGCCTTCGGCGCGCGCCTGTCCGAGTTGCCCTCCCGTAGAACGGGGTTCACGGCGCTGCCCAGCACCTTGGCGTAGCGCTCCTTGAGCTTCTTCTCCTCGTCGGTCTTCGGGTCGCCGGGGTAGTCCGGAACCGCGTAGCCCTTGCCCTGCAACTCCTTGATGGCCGCCAGCAGCTGCGGCACCGATGCGCTGATGTTGGGCAGCTTGATGATGTTGGTGTCCGGAAGCTGCGTCAGCCGGCCCAGCTCGCCGAGGCTGTCGGGCACCCGCTGCTCTTCGGTCAGGTAGTCGCCGAACTCCGCCAGGATGCGCGCCGCCACCGAGATGTCGCTGGTCTTGATCTCGATACCCGCGGGCTCGGCAAAGGTGCGGATGATCGGCAGAAACGCGTAGGTCGCAAGCAGCGGCGCCTCGTCGGTCAGCGTGTAGATGATGGTTGGCTGCTGAGCACTCATGATCTCTCTTCCGGGCGTCACGATCGGGATCGGGGGAAACGTCGTCGCCTACCAGTATTCCGTTGTCCCCGACGCTACGCGTGGCCACCTCCGCCCTGGCGCGCACCTGTTGGCACTTCGTCGCCACGATGGGATAAGCTTCTCCACAGGTCATGAGCGCCAGCGACAAGCCCCGGCTTGCTGGCCGGCAACCCTCCAACCGCGGTGGGGTGCCCCGGGTGATGACCAGGTTGAGTACCCACTGACAAGTGGTACCGGCAAGCGCGGGTCCGTTGTGACGGGCCCCCAGAGAGACAGGTGGAGGTCCGGCGTGCGCATGTGTCGCTGAAATCCGCCCCGGCCGCATCACAACAGGAGAAACCATTGAGCAACGACACCCAGCTGGACGATCCCGCCGCGCACTGGGCGTTTGAGACCAAGCAGGTCCATGCCGGCCAGACGCCCGATCCCGCGACGAACGCGCGGGCCCTGCCCATCTACCAGACCACCAGCTTCACGTTCGACAGCACCGAGCACGCCGCCGCGCTGTTCGGGCTGGCCGAGCCCGGCAACATCTACACCCGGATCATGAACCCGACCCAGGACGTCGTCGAGCAGCGCATCGCGGCCCTGGAGGGCGGGGTGGCCGCGCTGTTTCTGGCATCCGGTCAGGCCGCGTCGCACTTCGCGATCCTCAACATCGCCCACACCGGGGACCACATCGTGTCCAGCCCGCGGCTCTACGGCGGCACGTACAACCTGTTCCACTACACGTTCCCCAAGATCGGTATCGACGTCAGCTTCGTGGAGGACCCCGACGACCTGGAGTCCTGGCGCGCCGCGGCCCGGCCCAACACCAAGGCGTTCTTCGCCGAGACGATCTCCAACCCGCAGATCGACGTCCTCGACATCCCCAACGTCGCCGCCGTCGCGCACGACGTCGGGGTGCCGCTGATCGTCGACAACACCATCGCGACGCCGTACCTGCTGCAGCCCATCAGCCACGGCGCCGACATCGTCGTGCACTCGGCCACCAAGTACCTCGGCGGGCACGGCACCGCGATCGCGGGTGTCATCGTCGACGGCGGCACCTTCGACTGGACCAACGGCAGGTTCCCCGGGTTCACCACCCCTGATCCCAGCTACCACGGTGTGGTGTACGCCGAACTCGGCCCGCCCGCGTTCGCGCTGAAGGCCCGGGTGCAGCTGCTGCGCGACCTCGGCTCGGCCGCCTCCCCGTTCAACGCGTTCCTGATCGCCCAGGGACTGGAGACGCTGAGCCTGCGCGTCGAGCGACATGTCGCCAACGCCCAACGCGTCGCCGAGTACCTGTCCGGGCACGACGCCGTCCTCTCGGTGAACTACGCCGGGCTGCCCAGCTCGCCGTGGCATGCGCTGGCGAACAAGTTGCTGCCCAAGGGAACCGGCGCGGTGCTGGCCTTCGAGTTGGCCGGCGGGGTGGACGCCGGAAAGGCGTTCGTCAACGCGCTGAAGCTGCACAGCCACGTCGCCAACATCGGCGACGTGCGGTCGCTGGTGATTCACCCGGCGTCGACGACCCACGCGCAGCTCTCCCCCGAGGAGCAGCTGGCCACCGGGGTCACCCCGGGACTGGTGCGTCTGGCCGTCGGGATCGAGGGCATCGACGACATCCTGGCCGACCTCGAGCGCGGCTTCGCCGCGGCCAAGCCGTTCTCGACCGCGGGGCCCACGGACCCCAAGACCACGGCGGCGTTCTGATGACCCTCACTGATTTCGAGGCCGATGTGCCAGCTTTGACTCTTCCCGCCGAAGGCGAGATCGGCATTGTCGACATCGGGCCGCTGACGCTCGAGAGCGGCGCCGTCATCGACGACGTGCAGATCGCCGTGCAACGTTGGGGCGAGCTGTCGCCCGAGCGCGACAACGTGGTGATGGTGCTGCACGCGCTGACCGGAGATTCCCACATCACCGGCCCCGCCGGACCCGGCCACCCAACGCCGGGCTGGTGGGACGGCATCGCCGGGCCCGGTGCCGCGATCGACACCGACCGGTGGTGCGCGGTGGCCACCAACGTGCTGGGCGGTTGCCGCGGCTCGACGGGTCCCAGCTCGCTGCACCGCGACGGAAAGCCGTGGGGCTCAAGGTTTCCCCATGTGACGGTGCGCGACCAGGTCGAGGCCGACATCGCCGCGCTCAAGGCGTTGGGCGTCACCGAGGTCGCCGCGGTGGTCGGCGGGTCGCTGGGCGGCGCCCGCGCGCTGGAGTGGATGGTCGGACACCCCGACAAGGTGCGCTCGGGGCTGCTGCTCGCGGTCGGCGCGCGTGCCACCGCCGACCAGATCGGCACCCAGAGCACCCAGATCGCCGCGATCAAGGCCGACCCGAACTGGCACGGCGGCGACTACTACGGCACCGGCACGTCACCCGACGTCGGCATGAGCATCGCCAGGCGCATCGCACACCTGACGTATCGGGGTGAGCTGGAACTGGACAACCGTTTCGGCAACGACCCGCAGGGCAGCGAAGACCCCCGCACCGGCGGCCGCTACGCGGTGCAGAGCTACCTCGAGCACCAGGGCCGCAAGCTGGTCGCGCGCTTCGATGCGGGCACCTACGTGGCGCTCACCGAATCGCTGTCCAGCCACGACGTCGGCCGCGACCGCGGCGGTGTCGAGGCCGCGCTGCGCAACTGTCCGGTGCCGGCGCTGGTCGGCGGCATCACCTCGGACCGGCTGTATCCGCTGCGGCTGCAGGAGGAGCTGGCCGAACTGCTGCCGAACTGTGGCGGGCTGCACGTCGTCGATTCGATCTACGGCCACGACGGCTTCCTGGTGGAGATGGAGGCGGTCGGCAAGTTGGTCCGCCAGACGCTGGAGCTGGCCTCGCGGTGACCCGCCCGGATCAGCAGCGGTCACTGTCGTTCGGCGCGGAAGCCGCGGCATACGAGCGCGGCAGACCGTCGTACCCGCCGGAGGCCATCGACTGGCTGCTGCCGGCGGGTGTGCGCGACGTGCTGGATCTGGGGGCCGGAACGGGCAAGCTGACCACGCGGCTGGTGGAACGCGGCCTGGACGTGGTGGCCGTCGACCCCATCCCGGAAATGCTTGAGCTGCTGAGTAATTCGCTGCCGGACACGCCGGCGCTGCTGGGCACCGCGGAGGAGATCCCGTTGCCCGACGACAGCGTCGATGCCGTGCTGGTCGCGCAGGCCTGGCATTGGTTCGACCCGGAGCTCGCGGTCAAGGAGGTCTCCAGGGTGCTGCGTCCGGGTGGTCGGCTCGGGCTGGTGTGGAACACCCGCGACGAACGGATGGGCTGGGTCAAGGAGCTCGGCCGCATCATCGGCCACGAGGACGACCCGTTCAGCAACCGGGTGACGCTGCCCGAGCCGTTCACCGATGTGGCGCGCCATCAGGTGGAGTGGACGAATTACCTGACGCCGCAGGCCCTCATCGATCTCGTCGCCTCGCGCAGCTACTGCATCACCTCGCCGGAGAAGGTGCGCGTGAAGACGCTCGATCAGGTGCGCGAGCTGCTGGCCACCCATCCGGCGCTGGCCAACACGACGGGGTTGGCGCTGCCCTACGTCACCGTGTGCATCCGCGCCGAGCTAGCGACCAGCTAGCTCTTCGCCCAAACTGAAGTTCTGCACACAAACGCCGAGAGGCGGCGTGCACAAGCTCAGTTTCGGCGCAGAACTAGCTGGTGCCCAGCGGGTCGATCGTCCAGGCGATGTAGAGCATCGCGGCGCTGACCGTCGCGGTCGTCACGAAGTCGATCGGCTTGCTGCGCACCGCCAACAGGCCCGCCCGCTCGTCGGGCAACAGCAACCGCAAGGCCGCGGCGGCGCCCACGCCGATCGCGATGACCAACGCGCCGCGCCGCCAATACCCCGCGATCACAAGCCCGAACGCGGCGACGAACACCAGGCCCACCGACCAGATCGGCCACTGCCCGGCGAACACCTTGCGCGCGAACTCCTTCGGGGTCACGTCGCGGCAAGGGCTTCCGCGCGTTCCACGACGTTCGTCAACAGGAATGCCCGGGTCAGCGGTCCGACGCCGCCGGGATTGGGCGATACGTGCCCGGCGACCTCCCACACGTCGGGGTGCACGTCGCCGACGAGCTTGCCGTTGTCGTCGCGGCTGACGCCCACGTCGACGACGGCGGCGCCGGCGCGGACCATCTCGGCCGTCACCATGTGCGGCACACCGGCGGCGGCGACGATGATGTCGGCCTGCCGGGTCAACGCGGGCAGGTCACGGGTTCCGGTGTGGCACAACGTGACCGTGGCGTTCTCCGAGCGACGGGTCAGCAACAGCCCCAGCGGCCTGCCCACCGTGACCCCGCGCCCGATCACCACCACGTGCGCGCCGGCGATCGGCACCTCGTAGCGGCGCAGCAGGTGCACGATGCCACGCGGGGTGCACGGCAGCGGCGCGGGTTCGTTGAGTACCAGCCGGCCCAGGTTCGTCGGGTGCAGACCGTCGGCGTCCTTGCCCGGATCCATCCGCTCCAGCGCGGCGTTCTCGTTCAGCCCCTTCGGCAGCGGCAGCTGCACGATGTAGCCGGTGCACTGCGGGTTGGCGTTGAGCTCGTCGATGGTCGCGTCGAGCTCGGCCTGGCTGATGTCGGCGGGCAGGTCGCGACGGATCGAGGTGATGCCCACCTTCGCGCAGTCGGAGTGCTTGCCGCGGACATAGGCGTGCGACCCGGGGTCGTCGCCGACGAGCACCGTCCCGAGCCCGGGCGTGCGCCCGGCCGCGGTCAGGGCCGCAACCCGTTCGGAGAGGTCGACGAAGATCTCGTCGCGCGTGGCCTTACCGTCTAGCGTGATCGCACCCACAGGGGTCATTGTGGCAGGCTTCATTCCATGGACACTCCCCGGAATGTGTTCACCCCGGCCAAGCTGGGCCCGGTGACGCTGCGCAACCGCATCATCAAGGCGGCGACCTTCGAGGCGTGCACGCCGAACGCGCTCGTCACCGACGACCTGATCACCTACCACCGGCTGCCCGCCGCCGGGGGTGTCGGCATGACGACGGTGGCGTATCTGGCGGTAAGGCCGGGCGGCCGCACCGAGGGCAGGCAGATCTACTGGCGCCCCGAGGCCATTCCCGGGCTGCGCAGGCTCACCGACGCGATCCACGCCGAGGGCGCCGCGATCAGCGCGCAGATCGGTCACGCCGGACCGGTGGCCGACGCCCGCTCGAACAAGACCACCGCCTATGCGCCGGTGCGGTTCTTCAACCCGCTGGCGATGCGCTTCGCCAAGAAGGCCACCCGCGAGGACATCGACGACATCATGGCCGCCCACGCCGATGCGGCCCGGTTCGCGATCGAGGCCGGGTTCGACGCCGTCGAAATCCACCTCGGCCACAACTACTTCGCCAGCTCGTTTCTGAGCCCGCTGATCAACCGCCGCACCGACGAATTCGGCGGCTCGCTGCAGAACCGCGCCAAGGTGGCCCGCGGCACCGTGCTGGCGGTGCGCCGCGCGGTGGAGAAGGCGGGCACGCCGATCGCGGTCACCGCCAAGCTGAACATGGCCGACGGGGTGCGTGGCGGCATCTCGCTCGAGGAGTCGCTGCAGACGGCCAAGTGGCTCGAGGAGGACGGCGGCCTGGACGCCATCGAGCTCACCGCGGGCAGCTCGCTGGTCAACCCGATGTACCTGTTCCGCGGCGGCGCCCCGGTCAAGGAGTTCGCGAACGCCTTCAAGCCGCCGCTGCGCTGGGGCATCCGGATGACGGGCAACAAGTTCTTCCGCGAGTACCCCTACCGCGAGGCCTATCTGCTGCGCGACGCCAAGCAGTTCCGCGCCGAGCTGAAGATGCCGCTGATCCTGCTCGGCGGCATCACCAACCGCGAAACCATGGACCTGGCGATGGCCGAAGGGTTCGACTTCGTCGCGATGGGACGCGCGCTGCTGGCCGAACCCGACCTGATCAACCGGATCCAGGCCGACGGCGACAAGCACTCGGTGTTCTCCGCGTGCACGCACTGCAACCAGTGCATGGCCACGATCTACAGCCAGACCCGCTGCGTGGTGACCGGCTCGCCGCACTACTCCTCGGTGGGCACGCCCGGCTGATCCGTTACCGCGTCGGCGTCTCCACCGCCAGGATCGGCGGCGTCTCGAACTGCAGCATCGGCTCGGCGCGCACCCACTCGTCGGTCCTGATGACGAGGTCCTTCGCGGTGACGGTGTAGGTGGCGCCGTCCTTCTGGGCGAAGAACTCGCCGGGCACGGTGGGTTCGGCGACGACGACCAACACCGCGTCGTCGCCGAGGCGGGCACCGCGGTACTCGTAGTGCCCCTCGGGCACCAGGCAGATCGCGACGAGTGACTGCGCCGTGCGCCCGAAGCTCACCGCCGAGCGCGGGGCGTCGCAACGCACGGACGTGCCGATGAAACCGCGATCGTCGGTGGGGTACGACGGCTGCGCGAGGGCCGTCGACGGCGCGACCGTCGTCGCCAGGCTCACGCCCACCGCCGCTCCGAGGAGCAGCACCGCAGGCGTCACAGACACCATGACTCAGTGTCCCCATGAACCGGCGTCAATTCGCGGCGGCGCGCCGCACCGGCCGTCAAGTCGGCGGAATCAGCGCCCTCGCGCAGTCCGAGACGATGGCGTCGGCGCCGGCGGGAACCGCGTGTCGCGCCAGCAGGTGGCGACGCACCACCGCGTACGGGATGTCGATCACCGCGGCGGTGACCCGGTCGGCGTCGGCGTGGATGTCGGTGAGCGCCTGCCGGAGTCGACGGTGCAGGCGTCGTCGCCGGGCCCGGAGGTCCTCGGGCCACTCGGCTTCGCCCAGCGAGTCGGCGCCGACGAGCAACACCTGCGCCTGCTGCGGATGGTCGCGACACCACTGCACGGTGAACCGCGCGCCCGCGACACACTTGTGCTGCGCACCGCGCGCCCGGCCGACCTCGGTGAGGAAACCGGACAGAAAGCGCTCCTCGGTGCGCATCCACAGCTGCCCGCACAGCGCTGCCCTGCTCGGAAAGCGGTGATACAGCGAGCCGCTCGGCGCCCCGACCGCACGGGCCACCGCCGACATCGTCACCGCGGCCGGGCCGCCTTGCGCCAACAACGCGGCTGCGGCATCCAGAAGCTCGTCGACGGTGTATCGCGCGGGTCGCGGCATGGCCCTATCATAGTAGAGAGTACTCTCTAATACTCTGGAGGAACGCCATGGCCACTGCCGTTGATGTCGCACAGCGGTTCTACGAGGTGCTCGCCCGAGCCGACGCCCGCGGTCTTTTCGCGTTGCTCACCGACGACTTCGTCGGTGAGGTCAGCGCGGGCATGCCGCACGAGGTGGGCGGCGAGCATCGCGGCCCGGCCGACATGATCGTCAACGTCTGGGGCCGCATCGACGCGCTGTACGACATGCACGTGGACCCCGCCGAATTCCTTGTCGTCGACGACAACCGGGTCGTGGTGACCGGCCGGTACCGGGGTTCGGCCCGCGACGGCGACACCGCCGTGGACGCGCGGTTCGCCCACATCATCACCACCCGGGGCGACCAGATGACGGCGCTGCAGCAGATCACCGACACCGCGCGGTGGAATATTCCGCGGGGCTAGCGACCCGATACAGTTGTCGCGATGTCCAATGTCGCCGGCCGTCCGGCTCCGACGAGCCGACCCGTCCCTCCCGCGCTGACCGTTCGGTACGACGGCACGACGCGAACCTTCGCGCCAGGCAACGACGTCGTCGTCGGCCGGGACCTGCGCGCCGACGTGCGCATCGCCCATCCGCTGATCTCCAGGGCGCACCTGGTGCTGCGATTCGATCAGGGCCGGTGGGTCGCCATCGACAACGGCAGCCTCAACGGGTTGTTCGTCAACAACCGGCGGGTGCCCACCGTCGACATCGTCGACGGACAGAGCGTCAACATCGGCAACCCCGACGGCCCGCGGCTGACCTTCGAGGTCGGCCGCCACCAGGGCGCCGCGGGCCGCACGCCGACCACGGCGGTGCCCATCGCCACGCAGCGCCACGGTTCGGCGTCCTGGCCCGCCGCGGGCCCGCAGGCTTCAGGACCGCAGCCGTCGCACCCGTCGCGGCCCCAACCGATGTATCCGACGGCGCCGCAGCCGCCGCGATATCCCACCGGTCCCCAGGCCCACACCGGCGGACCCACGACGTACCCGCCGAGCACCCCGCAACCGGCGCGCCACGCGGCCCCACCCCCACCGCCGCCGGTGTCCTCGTCGTCGCTGGAGTCGGTGACGGCGTTGGGCCCGACGGCGGCGCCCCGCTCCAGCGAGGGCAACCTCGCCACGAGCATGCTGAAAATCCTGCGGCCGGGCCGGCCCGCCGACGCCGGGGTGCCGGGAGCCATCAAGATCGGCCGCGCCACCGACAACGACATCGTCGTGCCCGACGTGCTCGCGTCGCGCCACCACGCCACGTTGGTGCCCACCCCGGCGGGCACCGAGATCCGCGACAACCGCAGCATCAACGGCACGTTCGTCAACGGCGCCCGTGTCGAGACGGCGGTGCTGCACGAGGGTGACACCGTCACGATCGGCAACATCGACCTGGTGTTCACGGGCGGCACGCTGGTCCGCCGCAGCGAGACCGAGGCGGCCACCCGCACCGGCGGGCTCGAGGTGCACGGCGTCACGTGGACGATCGAGAACAACAAGACGCTGCTGGACAACATCTCGATCGCCGCGCGGCCCGGCACGCTGACAGCGGTGATCGGCCCGTCGGGCGCGGGCAAGTCGACGTTCGCCCGGTTGGTGGCCGGCTATACCCATCCGACGTCGGGCACGGTGACGTTCGAGGGCCACAACATCCACGCCGAGTACGCCTCGCTGCGCTCCCGGATCGGGATGGTGCCGCAGGACGACGTGGTGCACGGCCAGCTGACCGTCAACCAGGCGCTGATGTACGCGGCCGAGTTGCGGCTGCCGCCCGACACCACCAAGGAGGACCGCGAACAGGTCGTCGCGCAGGTGCTCGAGGAACTGGAGATGACCCGGCACGCCGACACCCGCGTCGACAAGCTCTCCGGTGGGCAGCGCAAGCGGGCGTCGGTGGCGCTGGAACTGCTCACCGGCCCGTCGCTGCTGATCCTCGACGAGCCGACATCGGGCCTGGATCCCGCGCTGGACCGGCAGGTCATGACCATGCTGCGCCAACTCGCCGACGCCGGCCGTGTGGTGCTGGTCGTCACGCACTCGCTGACCTACCTCGACGTCTGCGATCAGGTGCTGCTGTTGGCGCCCGGCGGAAAGACGGCGTTCTACGGGCCGCCGAGCCAGATCGGTCCGGCCATGGGCACCACCAACTGGGCCGACATCTTCAGCGCGGTCGCCAACGACCCAAACGCGGCCAACCAGCGGTTCCTGGCCCAGCACGGCCCGCCGCCGCCACCGCCGCCGAGCGAGCAGCCGTCCGACCTCGGCAACCCGACGCGCACCAGCGTGACCCGCCAGTTCTCGACGATCGCGCGGCGCCAGGTGCGCCTGGTGGTCTCCGACCGCGGCTACTTCGCCTTCCTGATGCTGTTGCCGTTCATCATGGGCGTGCTGTCGCTGTCGGTGCCCGGCGACGTCGGCTTCGGGGTGCCCGTGCCCGCGATCGAGGGCGGCGCCGCACCCAACGAGCCCGGCCAGATCCTGGTGATGCTCAACGTCGGCGCCATCTTCATGGGCACCGCGTTGACGATCCGCGCGCTGATCGGTGAGCGCGCCATCTTCCGCCGCGAGCAGGCGGTCGGATTGTCAACGACGGCATACCTTTTGGCGAAGATGTTCGTGTTCACGGTTTTCGCGGTCATCCAGTCGGCGATCGTCACCGTCATCGCGATCATCGGTAAGGGTTGGGGCGCAGGCGCGGTCGAGCGGGGCGCGCTGCTCGGCAATCGCAGCGTGGAGTTGTTCCTCGACATCGCGGTGACCACAGTGGCCGCGGCGATGGTGGGACTGGCGTTGTCGGCGTTGGCGAAGTCCAACGAGCAGATCATGCCCCTGCTGGTGGTGGCGATCATGTCGCAGCTGGTGTTCTCCGGCGGCATGATCCCGGTGACCGATCGCATCGTGCTCGACCAGATGTCGTGGTTCACCCCGGCGCGCTGGGGTTTCGCGGCATCGGCCTCGACGATCGACCTGATCCGGCTCGTGCCGGGCCCGCTGACTCCCAACGACCGGCACTGGGACCACTCGTCGGGCACCTGGCTGTTCGACATGGCGATGCTCGCCCTGATCTCCGTGGGCTACGTGTCGTTCGTGCGCTGGAAGATCCGGCTGAAAGCCGCCTGATCACCGAAAATCGCACGAAACCGGCGGACGGTGTTAGCGTGAAACCTTCACGAACAGCCCGGTGTGCGGCGGAAGGTGTATCGAATGCGCTCGACCATGAAATTGGCTTTCGCCTCTGGCGGTGTGGCTTTGATGCTGGCCGGTGCCGGCGTGGGGGCAGGCATCGCGGCCGCGCAGCCCGACGTTGACACGATCGTCTACTCGAAATGCACCTACCCACAGGTCGTTGCGGCGCTCAACGCCGAATCGCCGGAACTCGCCAACCAGTTGGTGTCGGCCCCCGCGGCAACCGGCTGGCTGCAGACCCTGATCGCTGCATCACCTGAGGTTCGTCGCGACATGATCGCGCAGGCTCAGGCCACCCCCGGGGCGGAGCAGTTCACCCCGATCGTCGTGCGGGTGGCCAATACCTGCAGCAATTTCTGAGCTCAGCCTCGAAAGCCGTCGGGGTCCACGCGCCTCAGGACAACAGCCAGTCGTTGGGTGAGAACAACTCGCTGTGGATCTGCGCGGCCGGTATCCCGCGCGCCATCAGCTGAGTACGCACCGCCTGCACGAAACCGTTGTTGCCGCACAGGTAGACATCGGCCCCGACGGGCAGTGTCACGCCGTCCAGTGTCAGCAGCCCGGGATGCGCGCCGGGTTGCCCGCCGGTCAGGCCGTCCTCGTACCAGACGTCCAGCGCAGCGTTGGGCAGGGCGGCCAGCAGTTCACGCTGCCGCTCCCGCAGCGGATGGCTCTGATCGGAGCTGTCGGCGTGCAGCGCCTGCACCACGGTGTCAGGTGCGTCGGCGGCGAGAAATTCCAGTATCCCGATCATCGGGGTGATCCCGATTCCCGCGGAGATGAGGACCACGGGCCGATCCCCCGTCGGGGTGGGCAAGTCTCCGAACGGCACCGTCACGTCGAGGATGTCGCCGACGCACACGTTGGCGGCGATCCAGGTGGAGACCTCGCCCGCGGGCTGGTCGGCTGTGGCGCCGACGGGTTTGACCGCGAACGTCAGATCCGTTGCTCCCGGCGCGTTGACGAGGCTGTACTGGCGCAGCTGCCGGGCACCGTCGGGCATAGTGACGCCCACCGAGACATACTGTCCCGGCGAGAATTTGGTGAGCGGCTCACCTTCGGGCCGGACAGTCAGCAGCACCGCGCCGGACGAATCGTCGACCCTGGAGACGACCCGTGCGCGCCGGTAGACATCTCCGTCGCACACCCCCGCCGCCGCGTAGAGTTCGCGCTCCAGATCGATCAGCGTCTGCGCCATGATCCAGTACACCCGGTCCCAAGCGGCGGCCACCTCCTCGGTCACGGTTTCGGCGCCCAGCACCGCGACGATCGCGGCGAACAGGTTGTCGTGCACGATCGGGTACTGGTCGGCGGTGACGCCCAACGACGCGTGCTTGTGCCCGATCCGCGACAACAGTTCGGCAGGGTGCGGAAGGTCGGGGTCGACGAGGTGGGCGGCGAAGGTCGCGATCGATGCTGCCAGCGCCCTCTGCTGTGCGCCCTGGGCCTGGTTGCCGCGGTTGAACAGGTTGCGCAGCAGCGCCGGGTGGTTCTCGAACATCAATCGGTAGAACTCCGCGGTGATCTCGTCGATGTGTGCGCCGATGAGCGGAAGCGTTGCGGTCACGATGTCGGCGTGCTGCGGTTCCAGTTCGAGTGGGGCGGCGGCAATGGCGGTCATCGGGCGGTCCTTTCGCTGAGTTGACGGTCGGGCTGGTGCCCGAGCCGAGACTGTGGCCCAGAGATCACGAGAAGTCCTGCGTCCCTGGTCAAATCACTGATCGTGTACTCGTCGAGCTCGCGGTAGAACGCCTCCTTGGCCGCGACCAGGGCGTGCCGCAACCGGCATGCGGGCACAAGCGGGCACGGATCGGCGCCATCGCATTCGATGACTTCCCTGTCGCCCTCCAGACGCCGCACGAGCCAGCCCACCGACGCCTGTCGTCCCGCGTCGGTGAGGGTCAGCCCGCCGATCCGACCGCGCCGCGCCTGCACCATGCCCAGTTCCGTCAGTCGGGCGACTGCCTTGGCGATGTGGTGCTCGGAGGCGTTGGCGCCGACGGCGATGGAGCGGGTGGTGATCCGCTTGTCCCCGGCCTCGCCCGCGGCCAGCAGCATCATGGCGCGTAGACCGAGGTCGGTGAACCGCGTGAGTTGCATACTACGGACCGTAGTAATTCGGCATAGCCGATGCGACTGTTGCGGGTGTGTGCTTGAACACCTCGCCACGTGCGGTTTTTTGATCAGCGGTTATAGGCCAACGGCCGCGACCTCAGGCGCCGTGGATGTGCAGCCCGTGCGCGGCCGCGTAAGCCAGTGCCTGGTCGACGTCGATTTTCGCGCCGCGCACGGTGGCGGTGGTCCACAGCGTCGGGTCGACGCGCGCGCCCCGCAGATCGGCCTCGTCGAACCGGGTGTTCTGCACCCGCGCCCCGGTCAGGTCGGCCCCACGCAGCACCGCCTTCCGCAGGTCAGCGTCCACCAGGCCGGTTTCCCGCAGCCGGCAGCCGGAGAGGTCGACGCCGCGCATGTCGCATCCGCCCAGAACGGCCAGCGTGAAGTCGACGTCGTCCAGCGTCAACGGTCGCAGCCGGGCCTGGGTGAACACCGATCCCAGCATGCTGCACTGCTGAAAACTGCTGTGATGCAGGGTGGCCCGCTCGAAGGTGCAGTTGCGGAAAGCCGAACCGACGTGCACGGACTCGGTGAGGTCGCAACCGCGGAAGTCGCACTCATCGAACACCACGCGCTGGGTGCGCAGCCGGCTCAGGTCTTCGTCGCGGAAGTCGTGTCCGCTGAATTCCCTTTCGGCCCAGACCGTTTCGGAGGCGTCCACTCAGCCGGGTGAAGCCGTGAGGCTGTCGAGGGCGTACTCGGTGACCGTGATCAGCGCCGATCGGGCGGACTGGCGATCGCGGGCGTCGATGGTGATCACCGGCACCCGTTCGGACAACGCCAGTGCCTTGCGCACCGCGCCGACGGGATGTCGTGGCGCCCCGTCGAATTGGTTGATCGCGATGACGAACGGCAGCCTGCGCGCCTCGAAGAAGTCGACCGCGGCGAAGCTGTCGGCAAGACGGCGGACGTCGACCAGGATGATGGCGCCGATGGCGCCGCGCACCAGGTCGTCCCACATGAACCAGAACCGGCGCTGCCCCGGGGTGCCGAACAGGTACAGCACCAGATCTTCGGCCAGCGTGATGCGGCCGAAGTCCATTGCCACGGTGGTGGTGTTCTTGTCCGGGGTGGCGTCGAGCCCGTCGACGCCTGCCGACGCGTTGGTGACCAGCGCTTCGGTTCGCAGCGGCATGATCTCGGAGACCGCGCTCACGAACGTGGTCTTGCCCGCGCCGAACCCGCCGGAGATGACGATCTTGGTCGCGGATGAGCGCTCGCGCGAAGACCATGTTGAGGCGGCGGTCTTTTCGCCGCGGGTGGCGGCGTGGCGCCCCTCAGAGTGCCCTAAGGCCACGCAGCGTCCTTCCTATCAGTTCGCGCCGTTCGTCCAGGGTCGCCGCATCCTCGAGGGTGGTGTGCACCCGCAGATACCCCTGCGTCACGAGGTCACCGACCAGCACCCGTGCCACACCAAGCGGCAAGGATAGCTGCGCGGCGATCTCGGCGACCGACGGGTGGTCGTCGCACAGCCGCAGGATCTGCCCCCGCACATCGTTTCCCGGCCACTGCACCGGCTTGTCGTCGGGCAAGGTCTCGATCGGCGCCTCCAGCGGCAGATAGACGGTCGGATCGGTGCGCCCGGCCGTCAGGATATAGGGCCGCACGAGGCTTGGCTCGTCTGCGACATCCCGCTCCCAATGGTCCATGTGCCGCTCACGAGTGCGACGGTGCGCGCCGCCGTCCCGACTGAACCACGGAACCCACCCGTTCCACCAATATCGCCATCTCGTAACCGATTTGGCCGATGTCACAATTGCGCGTCGCCAGCGTCGCCAGGTTGGAGCCGTCGCCCACCCGCATCAGCAGCAGGTAGCCGTTCTCCATCTCGACGACCGACTGCAACACGTGGCCGCCCTCGAACAGCTGCGCGGCGCCGGTCGAGAGGCTGGCCAGCCCCGACGCCACCGCGGCGAGCTGATCCGCGCGTTCGGTCGGGATGTGCTCGCTGGCCGCCATCAACAGGCCGTCCGCGGACACCAGCACGGCGTGCGAGACCCCCGACACTTCCCTGGCGAATTTGGAGACCAGCCAATCAAGCGAGGCGCGCTGCGTCGGACGCGGCGGCAGATCGGTCATTCGTCTTCTGTTCCTCTGGTCTCTCGCGCATGTGACCGCCCGGCGTGCACCCCGCCGAAGTGGCTGCTGATGCTCGCGCGGACAGCCTCGGGGTCGAGGTGCGGCGCCGATGCTACCTCGTGGCCGGTGCCCGGCTGTGCGGCGTCGATGCGGTGCCGTGCGTGCTCGACGGGCTCGTCGGCGTCGGCGGCGTCGGCACCGCCCGGTACCAGCCGGGCGCCGGGCTCGCGTACCGGCAGGCCCTCCTCGGTGTGGCGCAGCACCGGCGCCTCCTCGGCGGCGGCCGCCGCCGACCAGCCGTGGTCCCATACCGATTCCCAGTCCAGGTCCGTGCTGTTGGCCAACTCGGTCGGGTCGATCAGCCACTCGGAGAGCATCTTCTGATAGATCGCGTCGTCCGAACCCGCGGTGTCCGACGGCTCGGCGGCGCCCGGGGCCGCGGGTTCGGGCTCGGGTTCGGCGGGCGGCGGCTGGGCCGCCTGCGCCCGCGCCGCGAAGAAGCTCGAGGTGTCGGTCGGGCGAGCGGTGCTCGTCGGCTGCGGCGACGGTGTGCCGGAGATGCCGCTGGCCCCCGGGTCGCGTTGCGGTAGCAGTGTCAGCGGTGTTTCGGCATGGCCGTTGGAGTCGGCGTCGCCGAGCGCGGCGGCCTCGTCGTCGAAGGAGTCGTCGTAGGAGTCGTCGTAGTGGTCCTCGTCGAGCGCGAGCGCGGTCGCGATGCCGGCATGCGCGTCGGCGGGCCTGGCGTACTCGGGGGTGCTGAACTGGTCGGTCGCCTCGGCGTCGGCCAGCAGCTCGGCCGGAATGTAGACACCGGCCGTCGTACCCGAATTCGGTTCGCCCGCAACGGTACTGCGCAGCCGCACCACGAGACCGTGTTGGGCGGCGAGGCGGCCGACCACGAACAGGCCCATGTGCCGCGCGGTGTACGCGGTGACCTCACCGCCCGACTGCAGCCGGGCGTTGGCGACCCGCAGATCCGATTCGGTCATCCCCAACCCGATGTCGCTGACCTCGATGACGAGGCCGCCGTTGCCGGTGTGCACCGCCGAGACGCGCACCTGCGAGACCGGCGGCGAGTAGCGCAGCGCGTTGTCGAGCAGTTCGGCGAGCAGGTGCACGATGTCGCCTGCGACCTCGCCCACGATCTCGCTGTCGGGCACGGTGGCGGTGACCACCCGGGTGTAGTCCTCCACCTCCGAGGCGGCGGCGTTGATCACCGCCGAGACCGGCACCGGCTCGGCCTGCTCCCGCGGCACCTTGGCGCCCGCGAGCACCAGCAGGTTGGCGCCGTTGCGGCGCATGCGCGCGGCGAGGTGATCCAGCCGGAAGAGGCTTTCCAGCCGGTCGGGGTCTTCCTCGTTAAATTCCAGCCGGTCGATCAGCGCCAGCTGCTGGTCGACGAGTGAGCGGCTGCGCCGCGACAGCGTCTCGAACATGTCGCCGACCTGCAGCTGGAGCCGGGACTGTTCGGTGGCCAGCAGGAGCGCCTGCTCGTGCAGCTCGTCCACGGCGTGGGCGACCTGCCCGACTTCCTCGGAGGTATACACGGGGATCGGCTCGACCGGAGGGGACTCGCCGCCGGCGCGGACGTGGTCGATCTCGCGGGTGAGGTCCTCGTGGGCCACCTTGAGCGCGCTGTCGCGCAGCCGGCGCAGCGGCCGCACCAGCGACCGGGCCACGAGCGCGACCACGACAAGTGCCAGAAGTATCACCACCGCGACGATCACGGAATCGCGGATGAGCGCGGTGCGCGCCGTCGGGGCCTTCTCGCTCACGGCCGAGGTCACCGAGGCGGTGGTGCGCTCGATGATCTGACGGGCGATGTCGTCGGTGGCGTTCACCGAGGCCAGCAGTTCGGGGTTGTTGACCAGCGGAACAGCCGGATCCGTCATCGCGGCCATCCGCTTGACGAACTCGGCCTGCAACTTCTGGGCGTCCGGTGACGCCACACCGAGCACCTGGCTCATCCCGAACAACGTCGACGGCTCGGTGCCCGCGAGCGCGATCATCGAGGTGCGCAGCTCCGGCTCCGGCAGCTCGCCACCGCGGGTGATGATGAGCGTCTGCATCATCATCTGGCCCCGCGCCCCGATCGCCCTGGACAACCCGGCGGTCTCGGCGCGGATCCGTTCGTCGTCCACGCGGACCGACCCGTTGATGGCATCCTCGGCGGGCAACAGCAGCAACGCGTAGGACTGGATGACCTCGCGCAGCCCGATGCTGTTGGCGGTGACCTTGTCCATCAGCGCCTGACCGCCGTCGACCAGGGTCTGCACGCCGTCGCGGACGTCGGGCGCGACGTCGACGGTGGACAGCTGGTCCTGCAGTCGCTGGCGACTGGCGTCGAACGCGGTCAACGCCGCCTGGGCGTCGCCGCCGGTGGCCCGCGCGAGCATCGCCGCCTCGAGGGTGGCCATGTAGTTCTCGACGGTGGGCAGCAGGTCGACGCGGTCGGCTGCCAGGCGCATCTCCGACGCCTCAGTGGCACTGCTGTAGATGCGGAGGCCGCCGAAGGTGGCTGCCACCACAAGCGGCACCAAGACGATCGCGAGCACCTTCCACCGGACCGGCCAGTTGGTCAGCGACCATCGCGACGGCCGCTTGATCGGCGGCTCTGCCGTGCGTTCGAAGTCGACGAGCGTGCCGTCGGATTGCTTGAGCTGTGAGAAGGCGCTCATCGAGGCTGGCCTGCGTTATCGGCCGGGTGTCCGCAAGTCAGTAATGGCGCGTGGTTCATATGGCTTCCTGTTGACTTCGCCCATGTAGGGGCGGGCGTGTGCTACGCCTGGCAACTGGTCGAGTATGACAGCGATGTGCTGCGGATTCCACAATTCTTACTGAACAGACAGACTTCATGATCGTCCGTCGGCCGCCGACCGTGATGTTGGAGCAAAGGCGGCCGACGCTCGATTGGAAAGCGAAGGTGGGCAGGGCTTTTCGCCGCGTTCACCCCGCACGCTCAGTTTCGCGGCGCCGTGATGGATCATGGCCCAATGTTTCGGCTGCTGTTCGTGACGCCTCGCATCGCGCCGAACACCGGCAACGCGATCCGAATGGTGGCCGCCACCGGATGCGAACTGCATCTGGTCGAGCCGCTGGGGTTCGACCTGTCCGAACCCAAACTGCGGCGCGCGGGCTTGGACTACCACGACCTGGCGTCGGTCACCGTGCACCGTGACCTGGCCGCGGCGTGGCAGGCGCTGATGCCTGCGCGCGTGTTCGCCTTCACCGCGCACGCCGCGACGTCGTTCACCGACATCGCCTACCAGCCGGCGGACGTGTTGATGTTCGGGCCGGAACCCAGTGGGTTGGACAGCGCGACGCTGGCCGATCCGCACATCACCGCCCAGGTTCGCATCCCGATGCTGGCCGGGCGACGCTCGCTGAACCTGTCGAACGCCGCCGCCGTCGCCGCCTACGAGGCATGGCGCCAGCACGGGTTCGCGGGCGCGGACTGAGCGCTCGCGCCGGCGCGCCTCACCAACCGTCGAAATGGACGATCTGCTCGACCGGAAGCCGCTTGGCCGGACGGAAATCGGTGCCCTTGGTGTAGGCGATCGGGAACAGCCCGCCCTGGCTGTACTTGTCGAACGGGATGCCGAGCAGTTCGGCGGCCTGTTTCTCCCCCTCCCCGACGAGGTGCAGCGTGGTGTACGCCGAGCCCAACCCTCGCGACCGCAACGCCAGCATGTAACTCCAGACCGCAGGCAGCAGCGAACCCCAGAACCCCGCGCTGACGCCCGCGGGCGCGCCGTCCGGGCGACCCTCCAGGCACGGCACCAGCAGCCACGGCGCCCGGTGCATCTGCTCGGCCAGGTAGCTCGCCGAGGACACCACCCGCTCCCTCTGGGCCGCACGGCTGTCACCGTCGGGATACTCCGGCGGGGTCTGGCTGCGATACCACGTGAAGTTGTTCCGGTAGATCTCGGCCAGTGCCTTCTTCTTGTGCTCGTCCTGGACGAAAACCCACTGCCAGCCCTGCGCATTGGACCCCGTCGGCGCCTGCACGGCCAGTTCGAGGCACTCCAGCAGCACGTCCTTGGGCACCGGCTTGTCGAAGTCGAGCCGCTTGCGCACCGACCGCGTCGTCGTCACGACTTCGTCGAAGGACATGTTCAAACTCTGCTGGGCCGTCATTCCGCTGAGACTACATTCGCTTCATGACAGTCGAATTCGCGCAAGAGGTGTCCCGCAGGCTGGAGTCGGACAATTACGGTTGGCTGACCACCGTCGCGAAATCGGGCCAGCCCGTCCCGCGGCTGGTGTGGTTCTACTTCGACGGCGCCGACATCACGGTCTACTCCGAACCGGGCGCGGCCAAGGTCCGCCACATCAGGAACCATCCTCGGGTCAGCCTGCACCTGGACTCCGACGGACAGGGAGGCGGAATCATCGCCGTCGGCGGCACCGCGACCGTCGACGCGGAGAATGCGAACCCGTTGCAGGACGAGCGGTACCAGAAGAAGTACCGCGAGCACGCCGCCAGCCTCGGTTTCACCGACGAGTTCCTCGCCGCCTACAGCACCCGACTGAGGATCAACATCGACAAAGTATGGACAACCCCGACCGCCGAATGATCTTGAAATAGGTTCGCTACGACCGGCGCCAGACCGCCGGTAATCGTACGCACACGCCGGCATCGAATCGCCGTTTACCGTCGCCGAGTTCGCCAGCATCGACGGCTTTCGGATAATTCCGCCGCAGCATTCGGCAAAGTTATTCGGCAGAAAGGCCGTTAACCTGCAGATCCGGCTGCGACCAGTGGCGATGCCCCAGCGCGGCACCCGCACCCCACCCTTTGCTAAAGCGTCAATTTTGCGCCGATTTGCATCCCGCAGCAAATTTCTCGGCGGATTCCCTGACCGGCAATGGGGGTAACTGTGGCTGATAAGAATTGTTTTTTGAATTTGCATGCAAACTAGCTAGCTAATACGTTAATTTGTCGATACACGTCCGTGGCTCATTGATCCGCGACTGAGGGGAAACCGATGAAGCGTCTGCACACTCGCCTTCGAGCGTTTGCTGTTGCGACCGTCATCACGATGGCGCCGATGTCGCTCATGCTCACCGCGACGACGGCCCAGCAGAAACCGCGCATCGACCGGGTCGCGCTGGAGTACGTCCTGACTGCGGGCATCGTCGAGTCCGGGACGACGGTCGGTATCGCCGACTCCGACCTGTGGGCCTTGTCGACACCGGACCGCAAGCTCGACACCGCGGCGGTCGACCGGCACCTGGACGAGATGCAGGCCCTCGGTGTGAACACGGTCCGCGTCGTCCTGCCGTGGCGGGGTAACGAGCCGTTCCGGCCGGGCACCTTCCCGCCGGCGGTGGAGGAGGCCGCCTGGGCGAGAAGCGACTACATCGTCAACGCCGCGGCCGACCGAGGAATGGCGATCGTCGCGGTGCTCGCCCACGGACCGGACTGGGCCGGTGTGGACCCGAACATGGACTGGTCGTTGATCGGGTTCGAAGAGCCCCCGCAGCCGCATCTGTTCGGCGAGTACGCCGGGCGCGTGGCCGCCCGGTACGGCGACAAGATCGCCGCATACGAGATCTGGAACGAACCGAACTACGTGCGGGCCTGGGCGCCGACGATCGATGCCGCCGCCTACACGGAGATGTTGAAGGCCGCCTACACCGCGATCAAGGACGCCAACGGCGACGACCCCAACGATCCGCTCGTGGTGGCCGGCGTGCTCGGCGCCGTGATCAGCAGCCCCGTGACCCTGGATCCGGTGCGGTTCGTCGAAGGGATGTACGCGAGCGGGGCCAAGGGTTACTTCGACGCCCTGTCGTTTCATCCGTACCACTACACGCTGAAGTTCTCGGAGGGCATCACGAACGACATCTGGCGCTCGCCCCTCGAGCAGTTGATCGAGATCAGGCAGCTGATGCTCGACAACGGCGATCAGGCACTGAAGATCTGGGCCACCGAGTACGGGCTGCCCACCTTCGGCGCCGACGCGGTCTCCGAAGAGCACCAGGCCGCGTTCATCGAGGACTTCCTCAACACGTGGAAGGACCTCAAGGATGCGGACGGCACCTCGTATACGGGTCCGTCGTTCATCTACACGTTGCGTGATCGCCTGGTCGACGGTGTTCTGACGGCGGGCACGTCGCTGGGCATCTTCAACGTCGACTGGACCGCGAAGCTGGCGGCCAAGGTGATCAAGGACTTCATCGAGGAGAACCAGGTCCCGCAGGAGCCCGAGGAGCCGGAGGAGCCTGTGGAGCCGGGCCTTCCGAACCTGGGCGAGCAGATCGCTCAAGCCCTGCAGGCGTTCTTCCAGCTGATCGCCAATGCGGTGCAGGGTTTCATCAGTGCGATCACCGCGTTCGTCAACTCGATCGCGCAGGCGATAGCCAACATCTTCCGGCCGTTAGGCGCCGCGGCCGGCGCGCTGCCGGCAGATGTGCAAAGCGAGGTCGCTGCGGGCGCCGACATGGCGGCCATGTCATGGCGGACGGTATCTGCGGCACAAGATGATGCCGAGGACTCGGAAGATTCGGCGGCACAACAGGTTTCGGACACGGATGTCGCCGAGGCCGCGGTGACCGAGACCGAAGAGCCGACGGCGGTGGACGAGTCGGTCACCGAGGAGGCGGCCGCCGAGGAGACGGTCACCGAGGAGGCGGACGCGGTCGAGGAGCAGGTTCCCGCCGCGGAGCCGGAGGACGGCGGCGTCGACGTCGACGTCGACGCCGACGCCGAGACCGAGGAGACCGAGACCGAGACCGACGCTCAAGCGGAGGCCGACGACCTCGCCGGCGAGGAGGCCGCCGAGGACGACTCACGCGAACCGGTACGCACCGGTCTGGTGGCCCGGCCCGGGCAGGTGGGGTCGGACGGCTCTGACGACACGGACTCCGACGACACGGATTCCGACGACTCGGACGATGCGGGGGAAGCTGACGACGCAGGTGACGACGGCTCTTCGAGGGGTGGGCCGAAGTCGGGATCGGAGGCGAGCTAGCGAAAGTCGCGGCTTCGCAAGCCGATAGCCATCGTGAGCTGGCCCATTCGGTCGGCGACGACGGTGACTGCGCCGGTGGCGTTCTGCACCTGCCCCCGGATCAGCAGGGCGCCCGCCGTCTGGGCCAGCTTGCGATGGCGTGTCCAAACCCCTTGCGAGCACAGGATGTTGACCATCCCGGTCTCGTCCTCGATGTTGATGAAGGTGACCCCCTGCGCCGTCGCGGGCCGCTGGCGATGGGTCACCGCCCCGGCCACCAGCACCCGGGTTCCGTCGGGAACCTCCAGCAGCTTGTCCGCCGGTACCACGCCGAGCGCATCGAGATCCGCACGCAGAAACTGTGTGGGAAAGCTGTCCGGTGAGATACCGGTGGCCCACACATCGGCGGCGGCCAATTCCAGTTCGGTCATGCCGGGCAACGCGGGGGTCGTCAACGACGACCCCACTCCGGGCAACCGGTCGTGACGCTCTCTGGCGGCGGCACCCGCCGCCCACAGCCCTTCACGCCGCGTGATACCGAAGCAACCCAGTGCACCCGCGGTGGCCAGCGCCTCGGTCTGGGGAACGGACAGCTGCACCCGCTGGGTCAGGTCAAGCAGGGAGGCATACGCCCCGTTGGCATTTCGCTCGTCGACCATCCGCTCGGCAAGCTCGTCACCGATGTGGCGGATGCCGGCAAGGCCGAGCCGCACCTCGGTGCCGTGGTTCTCCAGCGTGGCGTGCGCGAGGCTGGCGTTGACATCGGGGCCGTGCACGGTGACTCCGTGCCTGCGGGCGTCGGCGACCAGCGACTGTGGTGAGTAGAAACCCATCGGCTGCGCCCGCAGCAAGGCCGCGCAGAATGCTGCCGGATGGTGCAGCTTGAACCACGACGAGTAGAACACCAGCGAGGCGAACGACAGTGAATGGCTCTCCGGGAAGCCGAAATTGGCGAAGGCCTCCAGCTTCTCGTAGATCCGGTCGGCGACATCGCCGGTGATGCCGTGCCGTTGGCGCATCCCGTCGTAGAACCTGTCCCGCAGCCGGCGCATCCGCTCCGTCGAGCGTTTGGACCCCATCGCACGGCGCAGCTGATCGGCCTCACCGGCCGAGAAGCCCGCGCAGTCCACTGCCAGCTGCATGAGCTGCTCCTGGAACAGCGGAATACCCAACGTCTTTCGCAGTGCGGGTTCCATCGACGGATGGTCGTAGGTGACCGGTTCGACACCGTTGCGTCGCTTGATGTACGGATGAACCGAGCCGCCCTGGATCGGGCCCGGGCGGATCAGCGCCACCTCGACCGCCAGGTCGTAGAACACCCGGGGTTTCAGCCGGGGCAGCGTAGCCATCTGCGCGCGCGACTCCACCTGGAACACCCCCACGGAGTCCGCCCGTTGCAGCATCTCGTACACCGCCGGTTCGGACAGATCCAACCGCGCCAGGTCCACCTCGATGCCCTTGTGTTCGCGTACCAGGTCGATGCAGTAGTGCAGCGCCGAGAGCATGCCGAGCCCGAGCAGATCGAACTTCACCAAACCGATTGCCGCGCAGTCGTCTTTATCCCATTGCAGGACGCTGCGGTTTTCCATGCGCGCCCACTCGACCGGGCACACGTCGGCGATCGGCCGATCGCAGATCACCATGCCGCCGGAGTGGATCCCCATGTGCCGGGGCAGGTTGTGGATCTGCGTCGCCAGGTCGACCACCGGTTCCGGGATGCCCTCGACGTCGGGTGAGTCGGCCAGCCCGTTCCACTGGCTGATCTGCTTGCTCCAGGCGTCCTGCTGCCCTTGCGAGAATCCCAGCGCACGTGCCATGTCGCGCACCGCGCTGCGGCCACGATAGGTGATGACGTTGGCCACCTGCGCGGCGTAGTCGCGACCGTAGCGGTCGTAGACGTATTGGATCGCCTTCTCCCGCAAGTCCGATTCGATGTCGATATCGATGTCGGGCGGACCGTCGCGCGCCGGGGACAGGAACCGTTCGAACAACAGCTCGTTGGCGATGGGGTCGACGTTGGTGACTCCTAGTGCGTAGCAGACAGCCGAGTTGGCCGCCGAACCCCGGCCCTGAGCCAGGATATTGTTCTGGCGGCAGAACTGGGTGATGTCGTGCACCACCAGGAAATAGCCGGGGAACTTCAGCTGTTCGATGGTCTTCAGTTCGTGCTCGATCTGGGCGTATGCCCGCGGCGCCCGCTCCGGCGGGCCGTACCGGTTGCGCGCCCCCGCCATCACCAGATGCCGCAGCCAGCTGTCCTCGGTTTCGCCGGGCGGCACATCCGGGTACGGCGGCAGCTGCGGGGCGATCAGCGCCAGCTCGAATGCGCACTGCTCGCCCAACTCGGCCGCCGCGGTCACCACTTCCGGGCAGTGGGCGAACAGCCGGGCCATCTCCTCGCCCGATCGCAGATGCGAACCACCCAGCGGGGCAAGATAACCCGCGGCCTCCTCCATCGAGTGGCGGGCCCGGATCGCCCCCATCGCCATGGCCAGCCGGCCGCGCGACGGTTCGGCGAAATGCGCACCGGTGGTGGCGACAACGCCGACACCGAAGCGGGGTGCCAGCTCGGCCAGCATCGCGTTGCGTTCGTCGTCGACGGGGCTTCCGTGGTGGGTGAGTTCGACGCTGACCCGCTCGGCGCCGAACCGGTCCACCAGATCGGCGAGCGCATCGGCCGCCGCCTCCGGCCCGCCCGTGTAAAGCGCTTGGCGCACATGTCCTTTACGACAGCCGGTGAGGATGTGCCAGTGCCCGCCCGCCGCTTCGGTCAGCGCGTCGTAGTCGTAGCGCAGCTTGCCCTTCTCGCCACCGGCCAGGTGCGCCTTGGCGAGCTCGCGGGACAGCCGCCGGTAGCCTTCCGGGCCGCGGGCCAGCACCAGCAGGTGCGGGCCGGGCGGATCTGGGTCCTCGGTGCGGTCCCCTCCCCCCAGCGAGAGCTCGGCGCCGAACACCGTAGACATGTCCAGTTCCTTGGCCGCCTCGGCGAAGCGCACCACGCCGTAGAGCCCGTCGTGGTCGGTCAGCGCGATCGCGCGCAGATCCAGGCGGACGGCCTCCTCGACGAGTTCCTCCGGTGTGCTGGCGCCGTCGAGAAAGCTGTACGCCGAATGCGCGTGCAGCTCGGCATACGGGGTCGAGGAGCCGGGCCGGTCGATGTCGGCCGCCTGGTATGCCGCGCGCTTGCGGGACCAGGCGGGGCTGTCACCGCCATCGCCGACCTGCTGCTCGTCGTGGTGATACCCCCCGCTCGCGGGGGAAGGCCAGCCGGATCGGCGCGGCTTGCCGTTCAGCACCCGCTGCATTTCGGTCCAGCTCGGCGGACCGGTGTGCCAACCCACGAGGGCCAGTGTATCGAACTGATGTTCGATACACTGCTAGCCGGCCATCAGCACGGTCGCCGCTCCGGCGGCCAACAGCCCCGCCGTCTGTCGCCCGTGAGGCGCTCGTGCAGCACCAGGATGCCGAGCAGCACCGGGATCACCGGATACAGCGACGCCAGCGCCACGGCGACGGCCACGATCTGGTGCTGGGTCGCCAGGAAGTACGAGATCAGCGCCGCGGCGGCCAGCGCTCCCGAGGCCAACGCGAGGACAAGCGGGCCCTGCGACACGCGAAGCGCCTGCCGACCGGCGACCACCAGCGCCGAGACGAGCACACCCAGTGCTCCGGCGCGTCCGGTGGCTACGGGCCAGAAGCCCGACGCCGGCGAGGCCTGCGCGAGCGCGAGATATTGCACGGCGATGCCCACCCCCGCCAACAGCCCGTCACCCGCCCCGCCGGGGTGAGCGCCCGCATCTGTCCGGCGACCGCTCGAGACCCACGCTGACCAGAGCCGACAACGCGATACCCGTGACCGCGCTGGTCGGGACGACCACCGACATCGCGCCGTGGCTCATGCCGCGGAACAGAAAGACCATCCCGGCGGCGGTGCCGATCCCCGACAACGCTCCCCACCACAGATCGACCGCCGACGGTGACGGCGCGATCGCCACCAGGGCCGCGACCACCGCGACCACCAACCCGCGAGCTGACCGAGCAAAGCGACAACGACATAGTGGGCCCGCCGAGACGCCAAGCCGCCGACGAAATCTGAGGTGCCGTAGAACAGCGCCGACCCCAGCGCGAAGAGCCAGCCCGTCACCGCGGCGACTGTCTTGGGCTCGGCCCGACCGACCAGGCACCCAAGGGCTCGGCTCCTCGCTCATGCACTCGTCATGCATACCGCTCCCCGCCCGAATCCACCAGCCAACAATCCATCCCCGTGTAGTGCAGTCATCGAATCAGCTTGCGTGGTCATACTTTTCACTCTGCTCACGATCGGGAGGGTCGGTGTTGTTGTGGAGGAGCTCGTCCGGGTGATGGGCGTGGTTGATGGCTGGTGCGGTCGTGCCGTCGGTCCATGCCAGGCGCCCGGTGGGGGTGACGACGGTGTGCAGCCGGCCTTCGGTGACTTGTTTGTGGTCGGGTCCGCAGGCAAAGAACAAAGTGTCGGCATCGGTGGTACCGCCGGCGGCCCAGTCGGTGCTGTGGTGCACTTCGCTGTGATAGCCGGGGGCCAGACAGTTCGGGCGCACCGCCGCGCTGATCGCTTCCACATAGCAACGGGTCTCTGGATCAATCCAGCCGCTCAGCCGCGACATCCCATCACAATCCTGCGGCCCCAACCTCAGGCCGCGCCGCCGTGCTCGGTCCTCTTCGCTGAAGTGCCCGTCGGGGTTGAAGATCTCATCGATACGCCGCCCAACCGCGGTGACGATATCGGCATCGCCCTTGACCGCCTGGCGCACCAGGCTGGCCTGCACATCGTCACGGTCGGTCACCGACACATTGGCCGGTAACCGATCCAGCGCGGTGCAGATCGCCTTGAGGTGATCCTCTCCCAGCAGGCCTCGCTCGACCGCGGCGCCAACCTCGGCCAAATCGGCGGGCAGCGGCGGGCCGGCCAGTTGCCGGCGCGGACATATCCGCTTGGCGAGTTTGAACCGGCGTTTGATCTCACGCGGAGGGATGCGCAGCCGCGCCCACAATCGATCCATAATCCCCACGGCCATACCGGTCCCATCGGGCGGGTCGGCGATCTGGGAGAACACCAGATACATCAACCCCCGATTGGCCCGCTGCTGGTTCTCCAACCGCTCAGCGATCACCAACCGAAAATCACTGCCCACCTCGTCACAGGACAACTGCCTCAACTCGTCATAGGCGGCATCGACCTGGTCCAGCAACACGCCCACCCGCTCACGCGCCACCTCACCTGATACGAAACCACCCATACCCCAACGCTATACAGCAACCGCACCAATTCAGAGGGCTCAGCGGTTCCAAGACACAATCTGTGGATCAACTCCCCATTGGGGATAGCTCAAGCACAGACCCGAGAAATGTCAGTACCGCATGCTAGAAGCAGCCGCTCACGGCAAATCCTCGACGCCGAACTGATCCCGCGGCACCACCACCATCGGCACGTCCAGCACCCGCAGCATCTTGGCCGCCGTCGAACCCAGGAACAGGCGCTTGGGCGCGCTGAGCCGGCTCGACCCCACCATGATCAGATCGCCGGCCTGCCAGTCGAGCTTGCCCACCGCGTCCTCGATGGAACGCCCTTCCACGACCATCGATGTCACCGGAAAGCCTTCGGGCAGGCGCAGTTTCGCTGCCTCATGGGTATGCCGCGCATGTGCGAGCGCCCGCTCGCGAACGGCCTCGTCGTCACCGCGCAACACCCCGAAGACCGGGTCGAGCGCCACCAGCGAGACCAACCGCAACGGCGTTCCTGCCGCCCGGCTGAACCGAACTGCGGTGTCCAGCAACAGATCTGCTCCTTCACGCTGACCGATCGCGCACGTCACCTCACGTACCCGCTCGGCCGACGAGTGCCGGGTGCCGCGCGGCGCGACGGCCACCGGCAGCGGCGCCGAGTGCAGAAGTTCGTTGACCACCGACCCCAGCGAGAAGCTCGCCGCCAGCCCGCCGCCCGAGCCGCCCACGACGATGAGCTCCGCCTCCACCCGGGCCGCCTCCTTGATCAGCGCGTCGGCCGCCGAATCGTCGAACGCGATATGGCTGCGCACCACCACGTCGTCGGGCACCATTGCGCGCGCGGCGGCCAGCCATTCCTCGGCTTGTTCGGTCAGGTGCTCGCGGTAGCGGCCGATCGGCGCCAGCGACGGCGGTACCCGGTCGGCCGGCAGCACCAGGCACAGATCGAGTTCACCGCCGAGCGTGCGGGCCAGCCGAACCCCGAGCGCCACGGCGTCGGCGCCCCCGGGAGTGGCCAGGTACCCAACGACGATCCTCATCGAAACAACCACCGCCCTCTGGCGACGCGGAACGAAGACGTCGCCGCGATCATCCTGTCAACCGGCGGCCGGTGATATCGGTGGATCGACCCGATTGGGTCGAACGGGCACAGCGCGTCAGTCGCTGTATTCGGCGGTGCCGTCCTCGAGCACCAACCGCGCGTCCGAGCCGTCGGGGTTGGACGCCTCGGTGCGGAACACCGCGTGACCCGGTTCGGTGCGCCAGATCGAGGTGGTCAGCGTGTCGCCGGGAAACACCGGAGAGGTGAACCGGGCGGCGATCGCGTTGACCTTTCTCGCGTCGTTGCCGCCGAGTTCGGCCACCAGCGCGCGCCCGGCCACACCGTAGGTGCACAGCCCGTGCAGGATCGGCTTGGGGAAGCCGGCCAGCTCGCGCGCGAACCACGGGTCGCTGTGCAGCGGGTTGCGGTCACCGGAAAGCCGATAGATCAGCGCCTGATCCTCACGCGTGGGCAGGGCGATCTTCGAATCCGGTTCGCGGTCAGGGATTTCCGGTGCCGCCGGGCGCTGGCCGGGCTGCCCGCCGAATCCGCCTTCGCCGCGGATGACGGCCGTGGTCAACGTCTCGGCGACCACCTTGGAGGTGTCGGGGTCAGTGCCGGTGGCCTTGAGCATGACGATGGCGTTCTTGCCCTCGCCCTTGTCCTGGATGTCGGCGACTTCGGCGACGACGCTGAGCTTGCCCGCCGGCGGCAGCGGCTCATGCAGCCGGATGGCCTGCGAACCGTGAAGCAGCATGGCGAAGTTGAACGATCCGATCAGGCCGGCGGCGGCGAACGGCAGGCAGGCGATGACGGCATAGGTGGGCAGCACCTGCTGCTCGATGCCGTGGCTGTTTTCGGTCGTGAACTGCAGGTCCGCGGTTCCCGCCCCGACACCCAGCGCGTAGAGCAGCGTGTCGCGGTCCGTCCATTCGAACAGTTGCGGGTCGGTCTTGGCGCCGATGGAGTTGGGATCGAGGGGCATAGACGGACGATAGCGTGCTGTCCCGCGCGCATTGACGTTTCCCCCAGCAGGGGCGACGATGCTCGGATGAGTTATGTCGTTACCGGCGGTACTGGGTTCATCGGTCGCCGCGTGGTGTCGCAGCTGCTGGCCCGCGACGAGAACGCCGAGGTGTGGGTGCTGGTCCGGAGAGGATCGCTTTCCCGGTTCGAACGGCTCGCCGACGGCTGGGATGACCGGGCCAAACCGCTGGTCGGCGACTTGACGGCGCCCGCGCTGGGGCTCACCGACCGCACGATCGGCGAACTCGGCGCCGTCGACCACATCGTGCACTGCGGTGCGGTCTACGACATCACCGCGCCCGACGCCGTCCAGCGTGCGGCCAACGTGGAGGGCACCCGCGCAGTCATCGAGTTGGCGAGCCGGCTGGACGCCACGCTGCATCACGTGTCCTCGATCGCCGTCGCGGGGCGCCACCGCGGCGAGTTCACCGAGCACGACTTCGACCTCGGCCAGGAGCTGCCCACCCCGTATCACCAGACCAAGTTCGAGGCGGAGCTGTTGGTCCGCTCGGCGCCCGGGTTGCGGTACCGGGTGTACCGGCCGGGGGTGGTGGTCGGTGATTCGCGCACCGGCGAGATGGACAAGGTCGACGGGCCCTACTACTTCTTCAGCCTGCTGGCCAAGCTGGCCCGTCTGCCGTCGTTGACACCGGTGGTGCTGCCCGACGCCGGCCGCAACAACATCGTGCCCGTGGACTTCGTGGTGGATGCGTTGGTCGCGCTGATGCACGCCGACGGCCGCGACGGGCAGACATTTCACCTGACCGCACCTAAAACCGTTGGGCTCAGGGGCATTTACCGTGCTGTCGCGCAAGAGGCCGGTCTGCCGCCGTTGCGGGGATCGCTGCCGTCGGCGACGGCGACGCCGTTTCTGCGCGCCACCGGGCGCGCCAGGGTGTTGCGCAACATGGCGGTCACCCAGCTGGGTATTCCCGGTGAGATCCTCGACGTGGTCGATCTGGCGCCGACGTTCACCGCGCACCACACCGCAGAGGCGTTGCGCGGCACCGGGATCGCACCGCCGGAGTTCGCGTCGTACGCGCCGAGGCTGTGGCGCTACTGGGCCGAGCACCTCGATCCCGACCGTGCCCGCCGCGCCGACCCGGCCGGGCCGCTGGTCGGCAGGCATGTGATCATCACGGGCGCCTCCAGCGGGATCGGGCGGGCATCGGCGATCGCGGTCGCCGAACGAGGTGCGACGGTATTCGCGTTGGCGCGCAACGCCGATGCGCTCGACGAGCTGGTGGCCGAGATCCGCTCCGCGGGTGGGCAGGCACACGCATTCACGTGCGACGTCACCGATTCCACCTCGGTGGAGCACACGGTCAAAGACATCCTCGGCCGGTTCGGCCACGTCGACTATCTGGTCAACAACGCGGGCCGGTCGATCCGGCGCTCGGTCGTCGCCTCCACCGACCGGCTGCACGACTACGAGCGGGTGATGGCCGTCAACTACTTCGGTGCGGTCCGGATGGTGTTGGCGCTGCTGCCGCATTGGCGTGAGCGCCGCTTCGGTCACGTGGTGAACGTGTCGAGTGCCGGTGTGCAGGCACGCAATCCGAAGTACAGCTCGTACCTGCCGACCAAGGCCGCGCTGGACGCCTTCGCCGACGTGGTGGCCACCGAGACGCTCTCTGACCACATCACATTCACCAACATCCACATGCCGCTGGTCCGCACGCCGATGATCGCGCCGTCGCACCGGCTGAACCCGGTGCCGGCGATCAGCCCGGAACACGCGGCGGCCATGGTGGTGCGGGGACTGGTGGAGAAGCCGGCCCGCATCGACACGCCGCTGGGCACGCTCGCCGATTTCGGCAACTACCTGACCCCGAAACTCTCACGACGCATCCTGCACCAGCTCTATCTCGGCTATCCGGACTCCGCGGCGGCCCGCGGCCTGGCGCAGGAGTCGTCGTCGACGCAGACGTCGACGCAGACGCCGACGCGGCGCCCGAAACGCCCGGCGAGCCCGCCGGTGTCGGTGCGGGTGCCCAGGCCGATCAAGCGCGCGGTGCGCCTGGTACCCGGTGTGCACTGGTAAGTGCCCCGGCCTATCGTTGGCGGCGTGAGCGCGCTGCCGGTCTTCGTCGACGTGGACACCGGAGTCGACGACGCGATGGCGCTGGTGTACCTGTTCGCAAGCGATGACGCCGAGGTTGTCGGCATCGCTTCGACCGCCGGAAACGTCGGGGTGGAACAGGTCTGCACGAACAACCTTGCGCTGCTGGACTTGTGCGGCGTCGACGTCCCGGTGTCGAGGGGCTCGGCGAAGCCGCTCACCGCACCGCTGCGCACCGCCGAGGACACCCACGGCCCCGAGGGCATGGGCTATGCGCAACTGCCCGCGCCCGATCGCAGGCTCACCGAGTACGACGCCGCGCAGGCGTGGGTGCGGGCGGCCCGGGAGCATCCCGGTGAGCTGATCGGCGTGGCCACCGGTCCGTTGACGAACCTGGCGCTGGCGCTGCGCAGCGAGCCGGCCCTGCCGCGACTGCTGCGCCGGCTGGTGATCATGGGCGGTGCGTTCGACTACCGCGGCAACACCACGCCGGTGGCCGAGTGGAACGTCAGCGTGGACCCCGAAGCCGCGGCCGAGGTGTTCGCGGAGTGGGGTGGGTCATGGGGCGGCGAACCGCCCGCACATCTGCCGATTGTGTTGGGGCTCAACTTGACCGAGCACATCGTGCTGACACCCGAGCTGCTGGGCAGGTTGGCGGCGGCCGCGGAGTCGTCGTCGGCGCCGATGAGCCCGCGCGACGACCCGGGCACGCGCTCGGCGGCGGACAACCCGTTGATCGCGGTGCTCGAGGACGCGATGCGGTTCTACTTCGAGTTCCACTATTCCCAGAGCGAGGGTTATCTGGCACACCTGCACGACCCGTTGGCGGCGGCGGTGGCGTTGGACCCCGATCTGGTCCGGTGCCGGCCGACCACGGTCGACGTCGAGTTGACGGGCACGCTGACCCGGGGGATGACGATCGCGGACTGGAGCCACCGCTGGGGCCGGGAACCCAACGCGCTGGTCGGTGTCGACGTCGATCCGGCGGCGTTCTTCGAGCGGTTCATCGCGCGCGTCGGCGCCTTCGCCAAGCGCCTGCGCTGACTTCCTTTCGGTGAGCAGACGTGAAAACCCCTGAAAACACCCCATTGTGGGGGTTTTCACGTCTGCTCGCGCAAAAAGAGGGCTACTCGTAGATGCCTTCGAGATACCAGCGCCGCTGCCGGTAACACAGCAGCAGGGCCTGCGCCGGCTCGGTATCGAGCAGCACCTGCGCGCGTGCCGTCCTCCCCACCTTGGCCCGCTGGGGATCCCACCACCGCTCGTCGACGGGCCACGGCCCCGCCCACCAGGCCAGCCGGCCGTTCCGACCACCTTTACCGGGCGCCACCAGCTGCCACGGGTCGGTGGAGAACAGTCCGCGGGCGGTCACCCGCACCGGATTGCCGTCGGCGTCGACCAACTCGACCGGGTCGTCGAGCAGCACGGTCGGTGACGGTTCGGGCAGCTGACCGGGCCACGGCTGGCGGGGATCGGCCCGCGGCACCTGCTCGTCGCCCAACGGTGTGAACGTGATGCGCTCGGCGGGCCCCCGACCGCCGGACAACACGGGCATCTGCACCGCCTCGGGGCCGAGCAGCCCCTGGACCCGCACGAGCGCGCGATAGGCACTGTCGGTCATCTTCGCTGGGGGTCCCCACAGCGGCAGCTGCAGCGCCTCGGCCGAGACCACCTCGACCGGCCGCAACCGGATCATCGTGATGGGCGCGGTGGGCCGCTCGTCGGGACGGCGTCTGTTCAGCCAGCCGTCGAGCTGCCAGCGCACCCGGTCGGCGGTGGCGTCCTCGGTCAGCGGCTCGGCGCAGCGCCAAACCCGTTCGAGCTCTTCACCGTTGGCGGAGACCGCGTGGATGGCCAGCCGGGTGCATCCCACCCCGGACGACTCGAGGCTTCGATGCAGGCTGCTGGCCAGCGATCGCCCGGCGAACGCCGCAGCGTCCACCCGGTCGATGGGCGGGTCGCAGTTCATGACCGCGTCGAGTTCGGCGGCGGGCTCTGCGCCCGACGGGCCACGGGCAGGCTCGCCGCACGCGAACCGGTGCGCCACCACCCCGTCGGCGCCGAACCGGGAGGCGACATCGCTGCGCGACAGCGCCGCGAACTGCCCGATGCTGCGGATCCCCATGCGCCACAGCAGGTCTACCAGCTCCTGACGTCCGGGGTCGGCCAGGCTTGGCTCGGCGGCCAGCTGCCTGATCGACAGAGGCGACAGAAACGCCGCGTCCTCCCCTGGTTCGACGATCCGGCCCGCCCGGGCGGCGAACACCGCGGTGGGCAGCTGATCGGCGATGCCGACCTGGCATTCGGCTCCGGCCGCGGCCACCGCGTCGATCAGTCGCTGCGCGGCGGCCTCTTCGGAACCGAAGTAGCGGGCCGCCCCGCGGATCGGCAGCACCAGCAGGCCGGGACGCAGCACCTCGGCCCGCGGCACCAGATCGTCCACCGCGGCCGTGACGGCCTCGAAATGGCGGGCGTCGCGTGCCGGGTCGGCGGTGACCACATGCAGTTCCGGGCAGCGCGCCTGCGACTCCCGGCGGCGCAGTCCGCGTCGCACACCGGCCGACCGGGCCGACGCCGAACACGCGATGACGCGGTTGGCCAACGTCACCGCGATCGGAGCCGTCGGCGGTAGGCCCGCCGCGGCGGCCGCGGCGACCGCGGGCCAGTCCATGCACCAGATGGCCAGAACGCGGGACTGCATCGCACACTCACTGTGCGACCGTGGCCAGCCCGGCCCGGCCCATCGCCCGCATGGCCAGCCGCACCTTGCCGATGCGGCCGAACCCCGGGCGGGCGGGGCCGGTGATCTCATAACCGCAGACCCGGGCCTCCAGCCTGGCGGATGCGCCCTGCCAGTCGCCGTCGGTGACCAGCAGCGTGCAGCCCTTCTGCCGAGCCCGGGCCACCACCGCCCGCGCCCGGGTGGCCGGCACCGTGCGCCCGCCCAGGCCGAGCACCACCAGGTCCATCCCGTCCATCAGGACCGCGGCCACCTCGACCGGGTCGGCTCCGGCTTCGGGGATGACGGCGATCCTGCTCAGATCGGCTCCCATCTCCACGGCCGCCAGCAGGCCGACATCGGGTTGACCGACGATCGCGGCGTGTCCGCCGTCGGCCGTCACCGCCGCCACCATGCTCAGCGGCAGCGACCGCGCCCCCGACACCACTGCCACCGTTCCGCGCGGCAACGGCTCCGATAGGAGTTCTGCATGGGATTCGGGTATCGGCAGCAAAGCTTCCGAGGCCGGCAACGGGTCCGTCGACGGCGCGGCGCCGCTGCGTCCGAGCCCCACCTTGCCGGAGACCGCCGCGATCTTGCGACGCAGGTGTTCCACCTGTTCAGCGCGGGTAAGCTGGCGCCGATCCAGGTCCATTGCCGCTGTCACAGCAGCACCTCCTGTATCATCTGATTCACCGGTTGTTCGAATGTATGTTCGATACCGTCAGTAAACACTCCCCCACCGACAGCGTCAAGGCGCTTTTTCAGTGCGCGAGGGGGCTAAATCACTCCCACTCGATGGTGCCGGGCGGCTTGCTGGTGATGTCGAGCACCACGCGGTTGACCTCGGACACCTCGTTGGTGATGCGGGTGGAGATGCGTTCGAGCACCTCGTAGGGCACCCGGGTCCAGTCCGCGGTCATGGCGTCCTCGCTGGATACCGGGCGCAGCACGATCGGATGGCCATACGTGCGGCTGTCGCCCTGCACGCCCACCGACCGGATGTCGGCCAACAACACCACCGGGCACTGCCAGATCTGGTGGTCCAGACCGGCCGCGGTCAGCTCCTCGCGGGCGATCGCGTCGGCGCGCCGCAGCGTGGCCAGCCGGTCCGCGGTGACCTCGCCGACGATCCGGATGGCCAACCCCGGCCCCGGAAACGGTTGGCGCGCAACGATTTCTTCGGGCAATCCGAGTTCGCGGCCCACCGCGCGAACCTCGTCCTTGAACAGCAGCCGCAGCGGTTCGACGAGCTTGAACTTCAGGTCGGCGGGCAGACCACCGACGTTGTGGTGGCTCTTGATGTTGGCGGTGCCGGATCCTCCGCCGGACTCCACCACATCGGGATAAAGCGTGCCCTGAACCAGGAACTCCACATCACCGTCGTTGGCGCCCAACGTGTCTCGCACCGCACCCTCGAAGGCGCGGATGAACTCGCGGCCGATGATCTTGCGCTTGCCCTCAGGGTTGGTCACCCCGGACAACGCCTCCAGAAACCGCTTCTCGGCGTCGACGGTGACGAGCTTGGCGCCGGTCGCGGCGACGAAATCCCGTTGCACCTGGGCCCGTTCGCCGGCCCGCAACAAACCGTGGTCGACGAACACACACGTCAGCCGGTCCCCGATGGCGCGCTGCACCAGCGCGGCGGCCACCGCCGAATCCACGCCGCCGGACAGCCCGCAGATCGCGCGTCCGTTGCCGATCTGGTTGCGCACCTCGTTGACGAGCGCGTCGGCGATGCTAGCCGCGGTCCATGTCGCGCTGATGCCCGCGAACTCGTAGAGAAACCGGCTGAGCACCTGCTGGCCGTGCGGCGTGTGCATCACCTCGGGGTGGTACTGCACGCCGGCCAACCGGCGCTCGCGGTTCTCGAAGGCCGCGACGGGCGAGCCGGGGCTGACCGCCACCACGTCGAACCCGTCGGGGGCCTCGGTGACCGCGTCGCCGTGGCTCATCCACACCGGCTGAGTGTCGGGCAGATCGGAATGAAGCTGTCCCCCGGTGACTTTCAGCTCTGTTCGGCCGTACTCGCGGGTGCCGGTCTTGGCCACCGTGCCGCCGAGCGCCTGGGCCATCGCCTGGAAGCCGTAGCAGATGCCGAACACCGGCACCCCCAGGTCGAACACCACCGGGTTCAGCTGCGGCGCATCTTCGGCGTAGACGCTGGCGGGCCCGCCCGACAGCACGATGGCCTGCGGGTCGCGGGCCATGATCTCCTCGACGCTGGCGGTGTGCGGGATCACCTCGGAGTACACCCGCGCCTCCCGGATCCGGCGCGCGATCAGCTGCGCGTACTGCGCTCCGAAGTCGACCACCAACACGGGTCTGGGTGCTGACGATGTCACCCGGTCAGTCTAGTTGGCGCGAACAAAACGTCGCTCCTCGTTACCTGCGCCACGAAGTGGGAATGGTGACAGACAATAGCCCGTAAACGGCCCGTACCCGTCCGACGACCACGACGCTCGAAGCGAGGACCACCGTGCATGGTCTGCCGAAACACATCCGCGCCTGCCTGTTCGACCTGGACGGGGTGCTGACCGACACGGCCAGCGTGCACAAGAAGGCGTGGCAGGCCATGTTCGACGACTTCCTGCGTGCCCGTGCGCAACGCAGCGGCGAGCCGTTCGTGCCGTTCGACGTCGACGCCGACTACCTGCGCTACGTCGACGGCAAGAAGCGCGAGGACGGGGTGCGCTCCTTCCTTGCCAGCCGCGGCATCGAGCTGCCCGACGGGAGCCCCGACGACGGTCCCGACACGGAGACCGTGTTCGGCCTCGGCAACCGCAAGAACGAGATGTTTCACCAGGTGTTGCGCGCCGAGGGTGTGACGGTGTTCGATGGCTCGCGGCGCTACCTGGAGGCGGTGATCGACGCGGGCTTCGGCGTCGCGGTGGTGTCCTCGAGCGCGAACACCCGCGAGGTGCTCGAGGTGACCGGTCTGGACAAGTTCGTCCAGCACCGGGTCGACGGTGTGGTCCTGCGGGAGGAGAACATTCCCGGTAAGCCCGCCCCGGACTCGTTTCTGCGGGCGGCGCAACTGCTCGGCGTCCAACCCGGCGAGTGCGCGGTGTTCGAGGACGCGATCGCCGGAGTGGCCGCGGGGCGGGCTGGTAACTTCGGCTACGTGGTCGGAGTGGACCGCGTCGGGCATGCGGAGGCTCTGCGCCGCAGCGGTGCCGATATCGTCGTGGCCGACCTGATGGAGCTTCTCACGCAATGATGACCGACGAGCTTTATCCGGTAGAGCCGTGGCACATCCGCGAAACCTCGCTTGATCTATCGATTCTGGACGAATCGGAGTCGATCTTCGCCTTGTCCAATGGCCACATCGGCATACGCGCCAACCTCGATGAAGGCGAGCCACACAGCATTCCGGGCACCTACCTGAACTCGTTCTACGAGGTTCGTCCGTTGCCCTATGCCGAGGCGGGCTACGGGTATCCGGAAGCCGGCCAGACGATCGTCAACGTCACCAACGGCAAGCTGCTGCGCCTGCTGGTCGACGACGAACCGTTCGACGTCCGCTACGGCGACCTGCTCGAGCATGAACGCGTGCTGGACATGCGCGCCGGCACGCTGACCCGAAACGTGCGGTGGCGGTCACCGGTGGGCAAGGAGGTCAAGGTCGTCTCCACCCGCCTGGTGTCGCTTGACCAGCGCGGTGTGGCCGCGATCGAGTACATTGTCGAGGCCGTCGAACAGTTCGCCCGCATCACCGTGCAGTCCGAACTGGTGGCCAACGAGGACCTGCCACCCACCTCCGCCGACCCGCGGGTCGCGGCCGTGCTCAACCGCCCGCTGGAGGCGGTGCACCAGGAAAGCACCGTCAACGGCGCGGTCCTCATCCACCGCACACGCGCGAGCCAGTTGATGATGGCCGCCGCGATGGACCACGAAATCGACGTGCCCGGCCGTGTCGAGGTGAGCACCGACACCTCAGAGGACTGGGCCCGCACCACGATCATCTGCGGGCTGCGGCCCGGGCAGCGGCTGCGCATCCGCAAGTATCTGGGCTACGCGTGGTCGAGCCTGCGGTCCCGCCCGGCGTTGCGCGACCAGGTCGCGGGTGCGCTCAGCGGTGCCGAATACACCGGTTGGCAGGGCCTGCTGGACGCCCAGCGCGCCTATCTCGACGACTTCTGGGACTGCGCCGACGTCGAAGTGGAAGGCGATTCCCACATCCAGCAGGCCGTGCGGTTCGCGTTGTTTCACGTGCTGCAGGCAAGCGCGCGCGCCGAGCGGCGCGCGATTCCCAGCAAGGGGTTGACCGGAACCGGCTATGACGGTCACGCGTTCTGGGACACCGAGGGTTTCGTGCTTCCGCTGCTCACCTATACGGCGCCCTATGCCGCCGCCGATGCGCTGCGGTGGCGCGCCTCAACGCTGGATCTGGCCAAAGAGCGCGCCGAGCTGCTCGACCTCAAGGGGGCCGCGTTCCCGTGGCGCACGATCCGTGGTGAGGAGTGCTCGGCATACTGGCCGGCGGGCACAGCGGCTTTCCACGTCAACGCGGATATCGCGATGGCGTTCGAGCGGTATCGCGTTGTGACGGGCGATGATTCGCTGGAGCGCGAGTGCGGGCTGAAGGTGCTGGTGGAGACGGCCAGGATGTGGCTCTCGCTCGGTCAGCACGACCGGCACGGGGTGTGGCACATCGACGGCGTCACGGGTCCCGACGAGTACACCGCGGTGGTGCGCGACAACGTGTTCACCAACCTGATGGCGGCGCGCAACCTGCGCGCGGCGGCCGACGCCTGCCTTCGGCACCCCGACGCGGCCAACGACATGGACGTCACCGCCGAGGAGATCGCCGCGTGGCGTCATGCCGCTGAGACCGTTCACATTCCGTTCGACGAGGAACTGGGCGTACACCCGCAGTGCGAGGGGTTCACCACGTTGCGGGAGTGGGACTTCACAAGCAACACCGCCTATCCCCTGCTGCTGCACGAACCGTACGTGCGGCTGTACCCGCAGCAGGTCGTCAAGCAGGCCGACCTGGTGCTCGCGATGCATTGGGAGAGCCACGCTTTCACCCCGGAGCAGATGGCGCGCAACGTCGACTACTACGAACGGCGCACAGCCCGCGACTCGTCGCTTTCGGCCTGCACACAAGCGGTGATGTGCGCAGCGGTCGGGCATCTGGAGTTGGCCCACGACTACACGTACGAGGCCGCGATGATCGACCTGCGCAATCTGCACCACAACACCCGCGACGGTCTCCACATGGCCTCGCTCGCCGGCACCTGGTCGGCGCTGGTGGCCGGCTTCGGCGGGCTACGCGACGACGAAGACGTGCTGGCGCTCGACCCCCGCCTACCCGCGACGCTCAAACGCCTGAAATTCCGGTTGCGCTGGAAGAACTTTCGGCTCACCGTCGACGTCAACCACGAAGACGTCACCTACACCCTTCGCGACGGGCCCGACACGTCGCTGACGATCCGCCATGCCGGCGAAGACCTCGAACTCAAGACCCAACATCCGACGACGGTCGCCGTCAGGCCCATCGAACCGTTGCTGCCACCGCCGCAACAGCCCCCCGGCCGCGCGCCGATGCGCCACAAGACCTCCGGCTAGGCCATCTGCTTGCCGACGGGCAGGCCGCCGGTGGCCTCGAAGATGACCCGACGCCCGATCTCCACCGCGTGGTCGGCGAACCGCTCGTAGTAGCGGCCGAGCAGCGCCACGTCGACGGCAGAGCAGACGCCGTCCTGCCACTTGTGGTCGAGCAACAGCGTGAACAGATGACGGTGCTCGTCGTCGACCGCGTCGTCCTCGTCGTGTAACCGGGCCGCCTTGTCGGGATCCGGCGCGATCAGCACTTCCTGCGCGATTCTGGCCAGTCGCACGGCCCTGGAACCCATCTCGGCGAAGCTGGCACGCACCTCGTCGGGCAGCGCGCACTCGGGGTGGCGCAGCCGGGAGATGCTCGCGACGTGCACCGCGAGCGCGCCCATCCGCTCGATGTCGGCGCTGATCCGGATGGAACCGACGATGGTGCGCAGTTCCCCCGCCACCGGTTGCTGCAGCGCGAGCAGCCGGATCGCGGTCTCCTCGGCGCGCCGATTCAACATCGCGATGTGCTCGTGGTCGGCGATGACCTGCTCTGCCAAGGTCAGGTCGGCGTCGAGCAGGGCCGTCGTCGCGCGCTCCATCGCCGCGGCGGTCAGGCCGCACATCTCGGCCAACTGGGCGCACAGTGCCGACAACTGCTCGTGATATGCGGTGCGCATGGCCGGAACCTTCCCTATACCGCGTCCGGTGGCCCCCGATGGGGCACTGCATACCCAGATCGGCGGCGGCTCAACCAGTCGAGCTGACCGGTTCGATCGGCAACCGCAGTGCCGCGGGCGCGTCGGCGGGCACCGCCGGATGCTTCGGCGGGATCGGCGCGAGCCGCTTGTACGGTTGCCCCTGCGCGGGACGCAGATCATCCTCGCCCTTGTTGGGCCACAGCGACGCCGCCCTCTCGGCCTGTGCGGTTATCGAAAGCGACGGGTTCACACCGAGATTCGCCGAAATCGCCGCCCCGTCGTGCACCGACAGCGTCGGATAGCCGTAGACCCGCTGATACGGGTCGATGACGCCGGTCCGCGGGCTGTCGCCGATCGCCGCGCCGCCGAGGAAGTGCGCGGTCAACGGGATGTTGAACAGCTCGCCCCAGGTGCCGCCCGCGACGCCGTCGATCTTCTCGGCGATGCGGCGGGTGACCTCGTTGCCGACCGGAATCCACGTCGGGTTGGGTTCACCGTGGCCCTGCTTGCTGGTCATCCGACGGTACCCGAGTTTGGTGCGCTCGGTGAACGTGGTGATCGAGTTGTCCAGGTGCTGCATGACCAGCGCGATGACGGTGCGCTCGCTCCATCGCCTGACGTTGAGCATGCGCAGCGTCCCGCGCGGGTTGGCGGCCGCGTTGCGGATGAACTGCCGCCAGCGCGGCACATCGGTGCCTTCCGGCCCGTCGCCGTCGGTCATCAGCGTCTGCAGCAGGCCCATGGCGTTGGAGCCCTTGCCGTAACGCACCGGCTCGATGTGGGTGTCCGGAGTCGGATGGATGGACGACGTGATCGCGACGCCGTGCGTGAGGTCGAGATCAGGCGACACCTTGTACTTGCCCGCGCCGACGATCGACTCGGAGTTGGTCCGCGTCAGCACCCCCAGACGATCGGACAGCTTGGGCAGCTTGCCGTTGTCGCGCATCTTGAACAGCAGCTTCTGTGTGCCCCAGGTGCCCGCGGCCAGCACCACGTGCGTGGCGGTGAGCGTGCTCTTCTTCCTGCGCACCCAGGCGCCGGTGCGGACCGTGTCGACCTCCCACAAGCCGTCCGCGCGCTGCTGGAAACCGGTGACGGTTCTCATCGGAATCACTTCTGCCCCAGCCTTTTCGGCCAGGTACAGATAGTTCTTCACCAACGTGTTCTTGGCGTTGTGGCGGCAGCCGGTCATGCACTCGCCGCCCTCGATGCAGCCGGTGCGCGCCGGGCCCGCCCCGCCGAAGTACGGGTCGGGCACCGTCTTGCCCGGCGTCTTGGTGCCGTCCGGGCCGAAGAACACGCCGACCGGCGTGGGCACCCAGGTGTGGCCGACGCCCATCTCGTCGGCGACTTCCTTGACGATGCGGTCGGCGTCGGTGAACGTCGGGTTGGTGACCACGCCGAGCATGCGCTGCGCCTGGTCGTAGTGCGGCATCAGCTCCGCGCGCCAGTCGGTGATGTTCTTCCACTGCGGGTCGTTGAAGAACGGGTCCGGCGGCACATACAGCGTGTTGGCGTAGTTCAGCGATCCGCCGCCGACCCCGGCGCCGGCCAGGATCATCACGTTGCGCAGCAGGTGGATCCGCTGGATGCCGTACATGCCGAGCTTGGGCGCCCACAGGAACTTGCGCAGGTTCCACGAGGTCTTGGCGAAGTCCTCGTCGGCGAAGCGCCTGCCCGCCTCGAGCACCCCGACCCGGTAGCCCTTCTCGGTGAGCCGCAGCGCGGTCACGCTTCCGCCGAACCCCGAGCCGATGATCAAGACGTCATAGTCAGGTCTCATCAAACCAGTATGGCCCGACCCGGAAGCGCGCTCGTCGTCCGAGCATTTCCCACCCATTTCTGCAGCAGGACTGTGCCGCGGCGCTGAGCACGACCCTGGTGCAGAAATCGGCGCAAGAGATCAGCTGCCGACCGTCAGCCCGACCTTCTGGAACTCCTTGAGGTCGCAGTAACCCGCCTTGGCCATCGACCGGCGCAGACCGCCGACCAGGTTCAGCGAGCCGAACGGGTCGTCGGACGGGCCGTTGAGCACCTGCTCCAGCGACGGCCGCTCCCCGAGCGCCACCTGCAGCAACGCACCGCGCGGCAGCGACGGGTGGGCCGCCGCGGCGGGCCAGAACCAGCCACCGCCCAGCGCTTCAGCCGACACCGCCAGCGGGGTGCCGAGCACGACGGCGTCGGCGCCGCACGCGATCGCCTTGGCCAGATCACCGGAGGTGTGGATGTCGCCGTCGGCCAGCACGTGCACGTACCGGCCGCCGGTCTCGTCGAGGTACTCGCGCCGCGCCGCGGCGGCGTCGGCGATCGCGGTGGCCATCGGCACGCTGATGCCGAGCACCTCGTCGCTGGTGGTGACGCCCTGCGTGGAGCCGTACCCGACGATGACGCCGGCCGCACCGGTCCGCATCAGGTGCAACGCGGTGCGGTGGTCGAGCACGCCACCGGCCACCACCGGCACGTCGAGTTCGGAGATGAAGGTCTTGAGGTTCAGCGGCTCACCGTCGGAGGCGACCCGTTCGGCCGACACGATGGTGCCCTGGATGACCAGCAGGTCGATCCCGGCGGCCACCAGGGTCGGGGTCAGCGCCCGCGCGTTCTGCGGACTGACCCGCACCGCCGTCGTCACCCCGGCGTCGCGGATCTGGGCGACCGCCGCGCCGAGCAGATCAGGATCCAACGGCGCCGAATGCAGTTGCTGCAGAAGGCGAATCGACGCCGACGGTTCGGGCTCCTTCTCGGCGGCCTCGATGACTTCGGCGATCTTGGCCTCGACATCGGCGTGCCTGCCGATCAGGCCTTCGCCGTTGAGCACGCCCAGCCCGCCGAGGCGGCCGAGCGCGATCGCGAACTCCGGCGACACCAGCGCATCGGTCGGATGCGAGATCACCGGGACCTCGAAGCGGTAGGCGTCGAGCTGCCACGCCGTCGAGACGTCCTTCGACGACCGCGTGCGCCGCGAGGGCACGATGTTGATGTCGTCGAGTTCGTATGTGCGGCGGGCGGTTCTGCCCATGCCGATTTCCACCATGTCACGCATGACCAATGAATCCCCTTAGCGGGCGTAGTAATTCGGCGCTTCGACGGTCATCGTGATGTCGTGCGGATGGCTTTCCTTCAATCCCGCCGCGGTGATCTGCACGAACTGCGCCTGCTGCAGCTGCTCGATGGTGGCCGACCCGGTGTAGCCCATGGCCGCCCGCAACCCGCCGGTCAGCTGATGGATGACCGTGGACAGCGGGCCGCGGAACGGCACCCGGCCCTCGATGCCCTCGGGCACCAGCTTGTCCTCGGACAGGGCGTCGTCCTGGAAGTAGCGGTCCTTGGAGTAGGACTTCCCGCCGCCGCGGCCCTGCATGGCGCCCAGCGAGCCCATGCCGCGGTAGCTCTTGAACTGCTTGCCGTTGACGAAGATCAGCTCGCCGGGGGACTCGGCGGTACCCGCCAGCAGCGAACCCAGCATCGCCGTCGACGCCCCGGCGGCCAGGGCCTTGGCGATGTCGCCCGAGTACTGCAGGCCGCCGTCGGCGATCACCGGCACTCCCCTGGGCGCACACGCCGCTACGGCCTCCAGGATCGCGGTGATCTGGGGCGCGCCGACGCCGGCGACCACCCGGGTGGTGCAGATGGAGCCGGGACCGACGCCGACCTTCACCGCGTCCGCGCCGGCATCGGCGATCGCGGCCGCGGCGGCGCGGGTCGCGACGTTGCCGCCGACCACCTCGACGCGATCACCCAGCACCGTCTTGATGCGGTGCACCATGTCGAGCACCCCGCGGTTGTGCGCGTGGGCGGTGTCCACCACCAGCACGTCGACACCGGCGTCGGCCAACGTCATCGCGCGCGTCCAAGCGTCGTCGCCGACCCCGACGGCGGCGCCGACGAGCAACCGGCCGTCTTCGTCCTTGGTCGCCAACGGGAATTGTTCGGTCTTGACGAAGTCCTTGACCGTGATCAGGCCCGTCAGCTTGCCGTGCCCGTCGACGATGGGCAGCTTCTCGATCTTGTGGCGGCGCAGCAGCCCCAGCGCGGCCTCGGCGGACACCCCTTCCTGCGCGGTGATCAGCGGCGCCTTGGTCATCACCTCCGAGACCGGCTTGGACTGGTCGACCTCGAAGCGCATGTCGCGGTTGGTGATGATTCCGACGAGCGCACCGGTGTCGTCGACGACGGGCAGCCCGGAGATCCGGAACCGCGCGCACATCGCGTCGACCTCGGCCAGGGTGTTGTCCGGCGAGCAGGTGACCGGGTCGGTGACCATGCCGGCTTCGGAACGCTTGACGGTCTCGACCTGGCCGGCCTGCTCGGCGATCGGAAGGTTGCGGTGCAGCACCCCCATGCCGCCGGCGCGGGCCATCGCGATCGCCATCCGCGACTCGGTCACCGTGTCCATCGCCGAGCTGACCAAGGGGACCTTCAGCCGCACCTTCTTGGTGAGCTGGCTGGAGGTGTCGGCGGTGGCGGGAACCACGTCGGAGGCCGCGGGCAGCAACAGCACGTCATCGAAGGTGAGCCCGAGCATGGCGACTTTCGTCGGGTCATCACCGCCGGTCGGCACCGGCACGGCGAGCGGAACGCTGCTTTCAGCGATCGACATGGATGGGCCTCCAGTGACGAGGACAGTCGTCGAGCTAGAACCCATCCTATCTAGGCATCGACGCCTGCGGTTCGGTGCCACACGGTGTTCCGAATCGCACGACGCCATGCCGGGCAACGGCTGGCGAAAAATGAGTGCGGCTGCGTAGGGTGGAGTCGTGCGTGACCACCTGCCACCGGGTTTGCCACCCGACCCGTTTGCCGATGACCCGTGCGACCCCTCCGCCGCGCTCGACGCCATCGAGCCCGGCCAGCCGCTGGACCCGCAGGAGCGGACGGCGGTCGAGGCTGATCTCGCCGACCTGGCGGTTTACGAGGCGCTGTTGGCGCACAAGGGCATCCGCGGTTTGGTGGTGTGCTGTGACGAATGCCAGCAGGATCACTACCACGACTGGGACATGCTGCGCGCCAACCTGCTGCAGCTGCTCGTCGACGGCACGGTGCGGCCGCATGAGCCGGCCTACGATCCGGAACCCGACGCGTACGTGACCTGGGATTACTGCCGTGGTTACGCCGACGCGTCGCTCAACGAGGCAACGTCGGACACCGACGGCTACCGCTGAGCCCGCTCCACTGAGCTCGTCCTACTCGTGGCCGGGCTTCGGCACCGCGACAGTCGTGGTGATCACCTGCTTGGGCGCCTGCTGCTTCGGACCCTCCTGCTTCGGCGCCTGCTGCTTGGGTGCCTGCTGCTTGGGTGCCTCCCGCGGCGGCGCCTGCTGCTTGGGTGCCTCCTGCGGCGGCGCCTGGGTGGTCGCCTGCTGAACGGGCGCCTGGGTGGTCGCCTGCTGAGTCGTCTGTAGCACCGTCGTGACCGGGGGCTGCGTCGCGGGCTGCTCCGTGGTCGGCGCTTCGATCGCCTGCGGTTCCTCCGTGGCCGTCGGCGACGGCTCGGCAGCCGTCGGCACCGGGGTGGACGGTGACGGCGTCGGCAGCACTGTCGCCGTGGACGACGGTGGCTGCTGCGCTGACGTCGTCGGTGTCGGCCGCGGTGCGGGCGAACTCGTCGGCTCCGGCGTCGGTGACGGCGTCGGCGTCTCAGTTGGCGACGGTGTCGGCGACGGGCTCGGCAACGTCGACGACGGCACGCTCGTGACATCCGACGGCGACGGAGTGGTGGTGTCCGACGGCAGCGGGCTCGTCGTGTCCGACGGCGACGTCGACGTCGGCGTCGTGGTGTCGAGCACCGCGACGGGCACCTCCGGGAACACCGGCGGCGGCACGTCCGGCGGAATGGTCGCGGCCGGGTCCTGAGCCTGAACCTTCACGGTCAGCTCTTGCCACTCGCTGACGAACTCCTGTTTGCGCTGGACGTCGTCGACGGTCGCCACGGTGGTGGTCAGCGTCTGCAGCTTGTCCTGAGCGGCCTGCCACTCACCCTGTTCGATCAGCTGCTGCACCTCGGCCAGCTGCTGCGAGGCCAGCATCACCGGATCGTCGCGGGTGGCCTGCTGCTCACCGAACAACATCGTGCGCAGCCCGTACAGCGCGTCGCCCGGTCCGGTGCCGGCAACCACCGCGCCGAAGCCACCGATACACAACACCGCCGCCGCGACCGATCCCAGGACCGCCAGCGACGTGCGGGTGCGCCGACGCGCCGCGGTCGCACGATCCAACGCCAACACCGCGTCGCGCGGGGTGACGGTCGCGGTGAGCGGGGCGTCGCGAACCTCGTCGCGCCACCCGGCCAGCAGCTGCGCCAGTTCGGCCTCGCCCGGGTCGGTGGCATACACCGGCTGTTCGAACGCCAACGCGTCCAGGAACCGGTCGGTGCGGTTGATCTCGTTGAGGGACGGGTCCCCCCCGTTTGCATTCCAGCGTCCGAAGTCAGGCATGGTCGTGCCGCCCTGTCGAGATGATCTCCTGCTTCAGCCGCGCCAGTGCGCGATGCTGGGCCACCCGCACGGCGCCCGCAGTGCTTCCGACCGCCTCGGCGGTCTCCTCGGCGCTCATGCCGACGACCACACGCAGGATCAGGATTTCGCGCTGCTTCTCGGGCAGCACGGCGAGGAGCTTGTTCATCCGCTCCGACGACTCGGCGTCGAGGGCCATCTGCTCGGGCCCGGCGTCCAGCGAGTACCGCTCCGGCACGACATCCGTCGGGTCGGAACGATTCCTGGCCGCTGCGCGGTGTGCGTCAGCGAGCTTGTGTGCAGCTATGCCGTACACGAAGGCCAGGAACGGTCGTCCCTGATCCTTGTAGCGCGGCAGCGCCGTGATGGCGGCCAAGCACACCTCCTGAGCAATATCGTCTGCTGAAAGCCCACTGCGCTCCGCTGCCCCCACCCTTGCCCGGCAATACCTGACAACGATGGGACGGATGGTTTCCAGCACCTGTCGGAGTGCGTCTCGGTTACCTGCCACCGCCTCAGCAACGACAGCATCGAGACGTTCTCTCGAAATTGTCATCGTGGGCGATCTCTCCAGCGTTACGAACCGGCGGCAGTCCGGCGGGGGTGGCTCAGCTAAACAATAACTTTCAGGATGACGTGCCCTTGTCCACGCGGACGGGCCACACGCCGCCCCGTGACCGGACTGTGTCGGCGGATTCGTCGCGGATGACGATCACCTGGTCAGAAGAACACGTCGCGCTGCCGATGTCGGCCAGCAAGCAGGCCAACGCCCAGCGCAGCGGGATCATTCCGAGGCGCCCGGTTTCGGCGAGCGCGGCGTCCGCGACCAACCGGGCACCGTCGAGGTCACCGGCGCTGCACAACGCGGCGGCGCGCACGACGTCGGACTTCACGGCGTGTCGCGCCGAGCCGAACGCCGCGGCGGCCAAGACGGCCTCCTCGGCATGGCGCACCGCCTGCGCGCCCTCCCCGCGGGCCATCGCCAACTCCGCGCTCACCCACGCCAGCCGAACCGCGAGCCGGCCGGCAGCCGCGCCCGGCAGCCGCTCGGCCGCCCGGTCCAGTGCCCGTCGCGCCGCGGTGAATCGGCCCACCCCCAGCGCGTCGGCGGCCAACCCGATCAGGGCGTCGGCCGCGGCCTCAGGGTCGGATCCGGCAAGGGCCAGCGCTCGGCCGTCCCAGCCGCGCGCGTCGGCGTGCCAGCCGAGCTGACGTAGGAACGACGCATGAGTACTGTGCGCCAACGAGGTCAGCGGCCCGGCGGGCCGGGCTCGGCACAGTCGTTCGAGGTCGGCGCGGGCGCTGGCGTAGCGCCCCTGACCGCCCGAAGCGACGGCGCGAAGCCACAGTTCGTCCGGCGTCGCGGCGACCGGCAGCGGCCAGCGGCCAGGATCCTCGCCGAACGCGGCGTCGGCCAACACCGCGGAGGCAGATGTAGTCATCGGATCGCAGACGCTATCAACGACACGCCAAACCCCACGACTTCGGTTAACAGTTGGTGCTGTGGATGTTAATTCCAAGTAACCCGATTCTCGATTGTTGACGTTTGCTGGATTACCTCACGATGACGCGGTCAGGAGAAACGGGCGCCGCGGTGGCTCGCGGCCGGTTCGCTTAGCACGAACGGCGCCGCGTAAAAGACCCAAGGATGAACGTGAGGTAAATTCTTGGCCTGCGGTTATGGCCTTCCGCACGCATCGGAACTATTGACGGATTTTGATGAGCCCACCTACTTTGTGGGCACGAGTAGTCATCGGCGACTTGCGCTCGGACCAGTTCCAGAACTCACGTGTTCATTCGTTTGCCGGAAACACGTAGAGAGGGGTTCCTCGAATGCCTTTGCCGCAGCAACTACCCGGGCCCAACGCTGACGTTTGGGATTGGCAGATGGCCGGACTGTGCCGGGGGCTCGATTCCTCCATGTTCTTTCATCCCGACGGCGAGCGCGGCCGTGCCCGCGCCCAGCGCGAGCGGCGCGCCAAGGAGATGTGCAATCAGTGCCCGGTCATCGCGCAGTGCCGTTCGCACGCGCTGGCCGTCGGCGAGACCTACGGCATCTGGGGCGGTCTCACGGAATCCGAACGCGAACTGCTGCTCAAGCGGGGCATCCGCCGCGCGTCATAGCCGGCTCGCTGTCCGCCGGGTGTGCCTAGCTCCGCTTGGCCAGCTCGCGCAGCACCAGATCGGTCGTCGGCCAATCCATGCACTTGTCGGTGACCGACTGCCCGTAGGTCAACGGGTGGGCGTCACAAGCCTGGGCGCCGGCGACGAGGAAGCTCTCCAGCATCACTCCGCTGATCGGCACCCCGTCGCGGACCAGCTGCGCGACCTCGGCGGCGACGGCGGCCTGGCGGACGTGGTCCTTTCCGGAATTGGCGTGGCTGCAGTCGATCACCACCCGCCCGGGTAGCCCGGCGGCGGTGAGCTTCGCCGTTGTCGCGTGCACCGACTCGGCGTCGTAGTTCGGTCCCCCGGTGCCGCCGCGCAGGATCACGTGGCAGTCCTCGTTGCCGGCGGTGCTCACCAGCGCGCCGCGGCCCGTGTCGTCCATACCGAAGAAGACATGTTGGGCCGCAGCGGCTTTCACGCCGTCGACCGCGACCTGGATGTTGCCGTCGGTGCCGTTCTTGAAGCCGACGGGCATCGACAGACCCGACGCCAGCTGTCGGTGCACCTGCGATTCGGTGGTACGGGCGCCGATCGCGCCCCACGCGACCGCGTCGGCGATGTACTGCGGGCTGGTCGGCTCGAGGAACTCACATCCCACCGGAAGGCCGATGTCGATGATGTCCAGCAGTAGTTGTCGGGCGATGCGCAATCCGCGGGCGACGTCGAAGGTGCCGTCCATGCCCGGATCGTTGATCAGCCCCTTCCAGCCGATCGTGGTGCGCGGCTTCTCGAAGTACACCCGCATCACGATCTTGAGCTGTTCGCTGAGTTCCCCGGCCACCTTGGCCAGCCGGCTGGCGTAGTCGAGCGCCGCGACGGGATCGTGCACCGAGCACGGGCCCACGACGACCAGCAGCCGGTCGTCGCGGCCGGCCACGATGTCGGCGATCTCGTCACGGTCCCGCGCCACCCGCTCCGCGCGCCGGGCGCCCAGCGGGAACTCGGTGACCACGTCGTGCGGGCTGGGGATCTCGCTGAAGCTGCGGACGCGCCGGTCAGACGTGGCGGGCGGGATGACGGTCTGTGCCGGGTTCATGTGGTTGAGTGCCTTTCTGGACTGGGCACCTGAGTGATTGTCCGGCGCCCTCTTAATGACGAAAGGCAGCGACCTGGTGGTCACTGCCTGGGCTCCGGGCGGACGCGTGCTTAGTGCTGCGCTCTATCGGCTCCACCCGGAGCCTTGATAAAGCGCCAATAGCTGGCACGCACACCGCTGGTCACGGGCAACAGGCTATACCGCCGTCCCGAAAGCCGCCAAATCCCCCTCGGTCGATCACTGTCCAGCGAAGTCCACGCGACCTGCTTCGCCCGGCCCGCACACGCCACACCGACTTACACCACAGTAAATATCTAACTTGCATATTCAATTTGCTCCTTAGGCGATGGACACGACTAAAAGATTCTTCTGCCTGGGTCAATAATGGACCAACGCCTATGAAGTCTATTGATTCTGGATTGCTAAGCGTTATCATTGGCAAATGGCTGACTCGCTCCAGAGTCAGCCATCACACAGGAGGGCAGGGAGGAACATGGCTAAGAACATGGCGGTCAAAGCGCTTGCGGTGGGGCTGATGACTGGGGGGATGCTGGTCGGCGGGCCGGCTGGGATGGCGTTCGCCGACGGTGGCCTCGGGGGCCTCCTCAGCTCGGTGGTCGACGGCGCGAACGGCGCGGTGCAGAACGTCGTCAACCAGAACAACAAGGGTCTGCAGGGCATCACGGCGATCAACAACGAGGGCCTGCAGAACGTCACCGACCTCAACAACAAGGGCCTGCAGTCCGGCGTCGCGTCACTGAACGATGCCGCGCAGGCCACGGTGCCCGCCGCGCAGTCCACGCTGACTGCGGCCAACGGGCTGGTGAAGTTCGCGGTTCAGGGATTGCTCAAGGGCGGCAACTAGATTCGAGCCCGATCACGACGAAAACACCCCCGGCTTCCGATCGGACCGGGGGTGCTTCGTCTCAACCGCCGTCGCCGCATCGGGTCTTGACAATCGCGCATCGCTGAGCCAACCCTGGCGGAGATGCCTTCGAGAAACTCGAGCGTTTTCGATTACGTCATCGTCGGCGCCGGATCGGCGGGCTGCGTCCTGGCCAACCGGCTGTCGGAAAATCCCAGCACCAGCGTCTTGCTCATCGAGGCCGGCGGCAAAGACCGGAGCCCGATGATCCGCATTCCCAAGGGCGTCGGAAAGATCCTGGGCAACCCCAAGCTCACCTGGCACTTCCCGGTGCGCCCCGTCGGGCCGTCCGAGGTGGTCGAACAATGGGTGCGCGGCAAGACCCTCGGCGGGTCCAGCTCGGTCAACGGAATGGTCTACAACCGCGGCAGCGCCGCCGACTACGACGCCATGGCGGCGCTGGGAAACCCGGGCTGGGACTGGCGCCATATGCTCCCCGCCTTCCGCGCGATCGAGAACCACGCACTGGCGATCTCGGTCGACACCGACCGCCCGCGCATCTGCGATGACGTCATCGCCGCCGGCGACAGCCTGGGCTGGTCGGCCACCGACGACGTCAACGCCGGCAACGGCGAACGGATCGGTCCAGCGCCCCGAACCATCAAGAACGGCAAGCGGGTCAGCGCTGCGCACGCGTTCCTTCATCCGGTTTCCCACCGCGCGAACCTCACCGTCGCCACCGACACCAACGTCAAGCGGGTGCTCGTCGAGAACGACAAGGCGGTCGGCGTCGAAGCGACCATACGCGGTGCCCCGGCCGACTACACCGCCCGGCGTGAGGTGATCCTTTCTGCGGGCAGCATTTCCACCCCGAAACTGCTACAGCTGTCCGGTATCGGAGATCGGTCGTTGCTGCGCAGCCTGGGGATCGACACCATCGCGGACAGCCCCAACGTCGGCCGCCGCATGCGCGAACACCGCTGCCTCGTCGTCCAATTCAGGCTCAACTGCGACATCGGCTACAACCGGCTGCTGAGCACTCCGCTGCGCCAGGCCGCCACGACCGCACGGTATTTGGCGACCAGGCGGGGTCCGCTCGCCGGTGCGGCGTTCGACGTCATCGGGTTCTTCAAGACGAAACCTGAACTCGACCAACCGGATGCCCAGCTCCTCATGGCGCCGTTCTCGTTGGCGCCGTACGAGCAGGGTGAAGCGGCAGCCGTCGAGCGCGCTCCGGGGGTTCAGGCCATCGGCTACGTGCTGCGTCCCGACAGTGAAGGCTCGGTCACCATCACGTCGTCTGATCCGGACGCTCCGCTGGACATCGACGCCGGCTTCCTGACCACCGCGCACGATCGCGAGAAGAGCGTCGCGCTGTTTCACAGCATGCGCCGGCTGTTCAGCCAGCCGCCGATCGCGCACTTGCTGATCGGTGAGACCCGCCCGGGTCCGGAAGTCGTTACGGACCAAGCGATCATCGACGCCGGCCTCGACGAGGGCTACTGCGGCTACCACGCCGTCGGCACGTGTGCCATGGGCCCGAACGACGATGACGTCGTGGATTCGTCCCTACGCGTACGGGGTGTCCGCAATCTACGGGTGATGGATGCCTCGGTCATGCCGACGATGGTGTCGGGCAACCTCAACGGTCCGGTGATGGCAATGGCTTGGCGGGCAGCCGATCTCATCCTCGCCGAGGCTTCGCTCAGTTGACCCGGGTCCAGGGTTGACAGTTGCGCGACTCGAACGCCTTGACCGTCGAGTTGATGTTCGCATACATCGGGCCCATGGAGATGTTGGTCGCGACGACGTTGTCCTTGTTCGCATCGGGCGTGCTGTAGGTGAACCACACGCACATCGAATCCTGTGTCGGTATGTCGTTGATCCAGACGCCGAACGCGGACGCGGTCCCGTCCGAGTGGTAGAGGCCCGGTGCGATGTCGGGGCCGACCAGAAAGAACCCGTTTCCCGGGATGGGATCCAGCGGTGCGGCCGCCGCCGGCGGCGCACACGCGATCGCGGCCGCTGAGACCAACAGCCCGGCCGCCGCCTGAGACCACCGCCTCGAGGACATCGTCTCAAGGTATGCCCTGGGGCTGCCCGGTGGTGCAGAATTCACACCGAGTGAGGTGATCGGATGGAACCCATGCTGTTGCGCGACCGCGACGAGCGCGGGGTCGTCACCCTCACACTGAACCGCCCGCAGTCCTTCAACGCGCTCTCGGAGGGAATGCTCGCGGCGCTCGGTGAGGCGTTCGAGAAGATCGCGACCGACGATTCTGTGCGCGTTGTGGTGATCGGGGCGTCAGGCAAGGCCTTCTGCGCGGGCCACGACCTCAAGGAGATGCGGGCCGAACCATCGCTCGAGTATTACCAGCGGCTGTTCGCACAGTGCACCGCCGTGATGATGGCGATCCAGCGCTTACCCGTGCCGGTGATCGCGCGCGTGCAGGGCATCGCGACCGCGGCAGGATGCCAGCTTGTCGCGATGTGCGACCTGGCGATCGCCGGCAGCGATGCGCGTTTCGGGGTCAACGGCGTCGACGTCGGGTTGTTCTGTTCGACGCCGGCCGTGGCACTGTCGCGGAATGTGCCGCGCAAGGCGGCCTTCGAGATGCTCGTCACCGGCGATTTCATCTCCGCCGAGGAGGCACACGCTATGGGCCTCGTCAACGGTGTCGTTCCGGCGGACGCGCTCGACGAGGAGATCGAAGCCGTGGTGGCGCGCATCGTCGCGAAGCCGCGCGCCGCGATTGCGTTGGGCAAGGCCGTGTTCTACCGCCAGCTCGAGCAGGGCATGGAGGCCGCCTACGAGGACGCCGGCGCGACCATGGCCTGCAACATGATGGACCCGAGCGCCCTGGAAGGCGTGCAAGCCTTCATCGAGAAGCGCCCGCCGGAGTGGTGAAGACCCTCAGCTCGGCTGACTTTCCCTTCAGGGCGTGCATTCCCCGGTCAACGAGTCCGGGCGGTCGCTGAGCCAAGGCGTCGACGGTCTGGTCGGTGAGAAGGATCGTGTCGCCGGTGGTCTTGGTGAGTTGTTCGACGCGGGCCGCGACATTGACGGTGTCGCCGATCAGCGTGAACTCCAGCTTGCCCGCCGCACCGCTGGTGCCGGCGATCACCGGACCGGTGTTGATCCCGATCCCGATGCGCAGCTCTTCCCCGAATCGCTCGGCGAGCCGGCGATGAATGAGCTCCGCGGCGGTCAATGCGGCATCGGCGTGATCGGTCAGGTCATTGGGCGCGCCGAAGACGGCGAGAGCACCGTCACCGAGGAACTTGTTCACGTGCCCACCGGCCTCCACCACGGCGGGCACGACGATCTCGAAGAGCGTGTTGAGACGAGCGACGACGTCTTCGGCGGGATTCGCTTCGGCGAACGAAGTGAAATCGCGGACGTCGATGAACATCACCGTCACCTCGCGACGTTCCCCGGTGAAGACGTCGTCACCCTGCTCCAGCAGCCGCGCCGCCAGAGCGGGGTCGACGTAGGTTCCGAATGCGGTCTGAAGTCGTTGCCGCTCAGCCAATCCCGCTTGCATGCGGTTGAACGACGCCGTCAGCGTGCCGAGGTCATCGTCGTGGACGACCGGCAGGCGTTGGCTGTAGTCGCCGGCCGCAACCCGTTCGGTTCCTTCGGCGAGATCGCGGATGGGTCGCACGGCCGGCGAGAAATTGGTGCCGAGGGTGTAGGGCACGCCGAAAATCAGTGTCAGCACACATCCGATGACGACGAAAAGGGCTGGCTGCATAGGCGCCCGGGCGATCACCGCCGCCACCATCGCGCCGTAGACCGCGAACGCGTACACACCCGCGAGCACCATGACGTTCGACCAGGCGGCGAAGCTCGGGCGCGAGCGAGGGAGCGCATCGCCAATCGCCGTATCACCGGCTATCGCCACTCTGGCCGGTCGGATCGCCGCTTCCACCAAGCCGTGCGCGGAGGACAACGCGAAGGCCGTCCCCGCAAAGACGCCCAGGACGGCATACCCGATCAGCCGGTCCGCGGTCGCACCCGCGACCGCAGCGACGGTGACCGACAGCAGGCCGACGCCGACGGAGTTGCCGACCACCATTCTCGGCACGGCCGTGCGGGCCCACGAGTAGGTGGCGACGAGCGCGTTCGCCCGATCAACCTCGGCGCCGGCCGCCCACCGTTCCACCACCCGGCTCGGCCCCATTCCGGGCAGCGTGTTCACGTACCCGAGCACCGGCACGGCGACGGCGGTGACGGCAGCCGACTCGACGAAGGCAGCAGAGTCTTCGACGGCGACAATGAGGAACGACCAGAGCAGGTAAACCGGCAGGCTCAATACGACCACGGTGGCGTAGCTCGCCCAGGAGTATCTCGCCGCAAACCGATCCCATACCCACTGCCAGACCCGGTCCATGCCAGTAACAAAACACCCCCGGCCGCGAGTGGCCGTGGCCGTCCTCTTCCGGCTCCTCGGGCTTGTCGACGACCGCGGTCTGGGTAGTCGTGGACGCCAGGCGTGAATGCGGCAGCGCTGGGTTAACGCTGAAAACCGCGGTCGGGGCAGACTTTCCCTTCAGGACATGCGCTCCCCGGTAGACGAGTCCGGGTGGTCGAGAAACCATGGCGTCGACGGTTTGGTCGGTCAGGAGGATGGTGTCGCCCGTGACCTTGGTGAGTTGCTCGACGCGGGCGGCCACGTTCGTCGTGTCGCCTATGAGGCTGAACTCGAGATGGGGCCCGGCGCCGATGGTGCCGGCGATCACCACGCCGGTGTTGATGCCGATGCCGATCCGAAGCCCCGCGCCGAATTGCGCTGCGACCAGGCGGTGGATCCGCACGGCGGCGTTCACTGCGGCGTCGGCATGCTCCGCAAGATCGTTGGGAGCGCCGAAGACGACCATCGCCCCGTCGCCGAGGAACCTGTTGATGTGCCCACCAGCGTTGACGACGGCGGGCACCATGATTTCGAACAGAGCGTTGAGTCGGGCAACGGTGTCCTCGGCGGTGTTCGCTTCGGCGAACGGGGTGAAGTCGCGGACGTCTACGAACATCACCGTTACCTCGCGGCGCTCAGCGCTGAACACATAGTCGCCCTGCTCGAGCAGCCGACCCGCAAGCACCGGGTCGACGTATGTTCCAAACGCCGCCTGAAGTCTTTGCCGCTCAGCCAATCCCGCCTGCATACGGTTGAAGGAGGCGGCAAGCGCGCCCAGGTCATCATCCTGCACCACTGGTAGCCGTTGGCTGTAATACCCGGCGGCTACGCGTTCGGTACCCTCGGCGAGGTCACGGATCGGCCGCATGAACGGTGAGACGCTCATGAGTGCGAGCGGCCCACAGATGAGGGTGAACACAACCCCGATGACAACGGCGACAATGGGATACTCGCGAGCCGGACCGAGCACGGGCGCCACGAAGGCGCCCCCGGTGCCGAATGAGAACCCCACAGCGAGAATGCTCAACGCGGACCACGCGGCGAAGGTCGGCCGAGAGCGTGGTAGGGAGTCGCCAATTCCCGTGTCACCGGCCATAGCTGTTCTCGCCGGCCGCAATGCGCCTTCCACGAAACTGTGCATGGCCATCACCCCGATAGCCATTCCGTACGTCGCACCGACGGTCACATACTGGACCAGCCGCCACCCGGGCGCCCCAGCGATCGTGCCAACGATGATTGCGATGAGTGCGCCCCAGATCACATCGGTCACAAGCATTCGGATCCGCGTCGTGCGCGCATAGTCATAGGTGGCGCTCAGCGCCTGCATCGAATCGGGCCCGTGGCCCGCTGCCCAGCTTTCAATCAGGCGCACGTTCTTCGAGCCAGGCAGGACCATCAGGTAAATCCGCACCAGCATGGCGGCAGCCATGGCGACCGTCGCCGTGACGTAGCGATCGGATCTTTCGAACGCGACAACGATCCACGTGTAGCCGAGGTACGCGACCAGCCCGGAACAGTATGCGAGAGCACAGATCGCCCACGAATACCTTGGTCCGTATCGAACCCACATCCACTGAAAAAAGCGGTCCATGCCGAATCAAAACACCCCCGGGCTGGTGACCGGGCGTGTTTCGGCCAAGATCCCATCAGGGGATAGCACTGAGGATCACTGAGGGTTGTGGAAAGAGACCAGACCACAACCCTCAGTGCAATCTCGCGAGCGGCCGAAACAAAACACCCCCGGCCGCGACGACCGGGGGTGTTTTGCCGAACTACGAACTAGTGCGCGTGGCCGTGATGGCCGTGGCCGTGGCCGTCCTCTTCCGGCTCCTCGGGCTTGTCGACGACCGCGGTCTCGGTGGTCGAAAGTTAAGCCCTTCGATTCGCGCTCCGCGGGCCGGGGCACCGGCGACCGTCGCGCACTTACAGCCGGTTGGCGCGGCACCAGCTACACCGGTCCATGCGGGGCTCGTCCGCCGCAATCGAGGCATCATCGGCGGGGCGAACACGTCACCCGACGTGCCGGTCCCATACTGGACTGACTGAGCGGAACAGACAGGACTCAGTGGCGGACAGACAGGACTCAAGTGGCGGAATCGTTTTACGAACTCCTGCAGCACGCATATCCCAGCGACGCTGCCGGTGGCTTGCGAGCAGCCTCGGCAAAACCCGCCCGCGACAGTCAAGTCAAGATTGTTCAAGTAACGCAGTACGCGCTCTACGTCGCGTTCCAAGTGCTGGTTCTTGCCCTAGCGATTGCAGTGACAACGTCGCTGATTATCGCGATATGGCGCCTTTCCACGAACCCGGACACGGCTGAGGCGATCCTGTCCGGAGTGGTCATAGTCGGCGACATTGCAACCGGCGCCGCGGCTGGCTTCTTGCAGAAGCAAGCAAATGAGGCCAAGAAGCGGTACGAAGACGCTAGGCGCTACTTGAGCGAATAAGGTGCGCCGGCGTCAGCGGAGCCAGTCCGTTTGGCACTAGAAGGCCTCGAGAGGTGCCTAGTGGTGGGCTGCTCCTACGGCAACTACATTCCCAACGACCTCGGAAATAACGGGGACCCCATCCACTTGAGCTGGCAATTTGCGCCGCGGCCGACGGCGCAAGTTGACTTTGTAGCCCCAGCCGTCTGCGATACGGGCGATCCCCAATCCGGAAACCTCGGGGTACCTGGACCGCAGCTTTCGTAGCGCATCTCGCTGCGTTCGCCGTGCGTCCTCGTACGTGGCCATCTCGCCAGGATAGCCCTACGCTGCAGGTTCGTGCCGACTAGATTGCAAGTTGCGCCCCCAGGCGTGACAGGACTGTGTCCAGGCGGGTCATGTAAGTTTTTCCATCATCGGCGACCGCGATGATCATCCCGATTGCACGTCGGTCAGCAACCGTGTAGACCAGCGACCCACTATCGCCGTCACTCGCGAACAGTCCGCCGTCGCCCTCGATCTCAAGCATGTCCGTAAAGGACCGCAGTCCTACCGAGTAGTCGATGTCTCCAATGAATGAGAGAACTGTGACAGTACCCATGGTCAGCCCAGTGCTTCTCCCAACCTTCGCCACCTTCTGACCGACCGCAGTTTCATCGAACCAGTCCGGCTCAACCGTGCCGGACAGTTCGCCCTGATTGTCGATCGAGCGAAGGTCAACGTCGACGCCAGTGTCCAACGTGGCAAGCGCACAATCGACGACATTCTCCGACGTCCCACCTTCAATCGGAACGACGTAAGCCAAACGCCCAATCACATCTCTGGCGACACCATGGTCAAGCGGCCCAGGCTGCAAGATAGCGGCATTGGGTTGAGCCCGACCGCAGTCTGCCAGTACGTGATTGCAGCTGAGCAACTCAGGCGCCCCACCACCCCGTTGAACGAAAGCGGTTATCGTTCCGGCAGTTCCACGATCATGCGCTACCGAGCATCCAATTGATATCGGCCTCCGACGCTCTTGAAAACGGCGCACACCTGGCGCAGTCGACGCCCGGATAGGACCCGTCCAATCGAACTGGATCTCTTTCATGGCCAACTCGGTCAACTCGTCATGGAACGGGGCACGCGATCTATCGAGCCAGGGGTATCGGACCGCTAGTTTGCAGTCGCCGTCTGGGAACACTGCTACTCCGAGACCAACTGTGGGCTCCGGACGGATGAATGGGATTCCTAACTGCTCGGGTAGGAGGTCGTCAGCCAAGGCCGACAGCCGGGCCTGCGAGGCGCGAATTCGGGCGTCAACCTTCGTACCGAGGATGGTTGGGCGGTTGATGAACCGTTCGAGCGCCTCTTCTTTGAGATCGCGCGCCGACTCAAACTTCAAGTGCTCCCCCTTCGACGAACTCCGCTCGACAGTCGAACGCGTTTCGTGGACTACACGATATGTCGCGACGGGCGTATATCAATGGAGGAGTGATCCAGAAGCTTCAGAGTGGCGCAAACACTGGACCCGACCGAGCAATGGATGTCGCTCGTGGAGCCGATTCAAAGCTTCGTACTCAGCGGAGCTGACGAACCAGCTCACCGATCCGCGGGAGAGACATCGCGCCGAGACGCCCCCGGACCAACAGGATCGGGGCGTTTCGCCTCAGTACCTCGCAGTGGTGATGTCCGTGACCATGACTGCCCTCCTCCGGCTCGGCAGCTTGCCGACGACATAGGCCTCGGTGGTTTATATTTAAGCCATGGTTGAGCTGGTCAAACGGGCACTCATCGTTACTCGACTCTCGCGAGTCACCGACACTACTACCTCCCCCGAACGCCAGCTTGCGGTCTGTCGGGAGCTGATCGCGCAACGCGGCTACGACGAGATCGGCGTTGCCGAAGATCTAGACGTGTCCGGTGCGGTCGATCCGTTCGACCGTAAGAAGAGGCCCCAACTGTCGAGCTGGCTGCATGAACACACCGATAAGTTCGACGTGCTGATCTCGTACCGAGTTGACAGGTTCACCCGGTCGCTGCGCCACCTGCAAGAGCTTGTGTATTGGTGTGACGACCACGGGAAGACGCTCGTGTCGGCTACAGAGCAGCACTTCGACACCACTACACCGTTCGCTGGTGTCGTCATCGCGCTGATGGGCACGGTCGCGCAGATGGAGCTGGAGGCCATCTCGGAGCGCAATGCCTCGACTGCCCGCCACAGCATCAGGGCGGGCAGGTATCGGGGATCACAACCACCATGGGGATACCGACCCGAAAAGATCGATGGGACTTGGCGTTTGGTCCAGGATGCCGAACAGGTCCAGGTGATTCACGAGGTTGCAGGTCGCGTGGTCGACGGAGAGCCGCTACAGCGGATCGCCCACGACTTGACCCGTCGGGGCGTTCCCACCCCGAAGGATCACACCTTGAAACGGCAAGGCAAGCCGACGAAGGGAAGGGCGTGGAGCGTGACTCCGCTGAAACGGTCACTACTTAGTGAGGCGATGCTCGGACGTGTAACCGACGCCCACGGCAAGTCGATCCGCGGTGATGACGGCTCCCCGATCGTCCGTGCTGAGCCGATCTTGACCCGCGAGGTATTCGAGCGGCTACGGGTGGAACTGGACAGCAGGTCCACGCGCGGTGAGCCGACCGAGCGCTCGTCGTCGCTGCTCTTGCGTGTGCTCCACTGCGGGATCTGCGGGAAGCCCGCCTACAAGTTCAACGGCGGCAGCCATAGCCAGTTCCCCCGGTACAGATGCAAGTCGATGACTCAAGCCGTCAAATGCGGCAATAGAACCACCCGCGCAGACGAACTCGATCTGCTCGTAGAGGGCGCGATACTCGCGTTGCTCGGTGACTCGGAACGCCTTGAGCGGGTGTGGGATTCCGGGTCTGACAACTCAGCAGAGCTGGAAGAGATCAACGCCGAACTGGTGGAGGTAACCAGCTTTATCGGTACCCCGGCCTTTCGCGCCGGAACACCGCAATACGACGCTCTAATGGCCCGGATCGAAGGCCTCGTAGCTCGCCAGGAGAAACTATCCGCCGATGAAGTAACGCCTGCTGGCTGGACGTGGAGGCCGACCGGCGAGAGATTCGGCGACTGGTGGGAGCGCCAGGACGTGACCGCGAGGAATGTCTGGCTCCGAACGATGAACGTGAGAGCCGAGTTCGGCCGTCAGGGAATCAATGTAGACCTCGGAGACCTCGGCACACTTACGCAGCAGCTGAACGCCAGCGGAGCGGCGGCTCAATGGCAGGAAGTTTTCGAAGCCATGGGGAAGAACGGCGTAGCGGGTATGGAGCTGAGCGGCGACGGCGTGGTGTTGGTCAGCCCCGATGGGCAGAGGTCACAAACTTTCGGCCTAGCGTCAGATGTCCCGGTCGCCGAAGCTCAGCGGTGAATAGTTCCAGTTCGCTGTGCACGCCATCTTGCGGCCGCTCGTACCCCTGGCTGGGCCCTCCGGCGCACGTCAGTGCGGATACTAGTTGGGTGGACGCCCTGTGCCCGCGATGAAGTACTTGCGGTTCTACTTGGACCGAGGTTGTGTCGTTGTTCCCGGCTACGGGAAGACTAAAAGCACCCGCAAAGGGTGCGGCGGTTGGACGGTCGAAGCCACTCGTCGGAATGTCTCAATGCTGTTGCGAAACGCCAAAGTAATCAACGGTTCTGGCCGGTTGCTAATCGTGGACGTTGATCCGAAGAACGGCGGGTCCGTGGAGGCTTTGCGTAGACGCTTCCCGGACCTGCCCGAAACCAGGACCGTTCGCACATCGACACCGCATCCCGCTGGGTTCGGCACGCATCTGTTGTTCACGATTCCAAGCGACGTTCGCCTGAGCGGGCGAGGGCTTGGCCCGGGCATTGACATACCGCATTCGGTACTGCTCCCCGGCAGCGTCGTCACCGGCGCTGACGGCGTGGATCGCAAGTACGAACTGACCGACGATCGTGAGCCGGCCCCGGCGCCCCTGGGCCTTCTGGCCGCTGTTGACAAAGGCGAGATCGTCGGCCTGGCCTCCGAAGTAGTGACCGGAGACGCGGACGACCGTGACGAAGGCCGGAACGACGATGATTTGGTTACGAGGCTTGTGGAGCGTTTCGGCGACGCTCCCGGTGGCAGCCGGAACGATGTATTCACTGAGGTTGCTCCAATTGTGATCCGGTTGAAGGGAGCTAAGGGTGCCGACATGCTCATGGCTGCCTACCTCGGCGACGATGAGAGCTGGATCCAGAGTGCGGTCAAGAGCGCATTGGAGAAGTACGGCGATTCTGCTGCGCCTGGCTCACTGATCAGGAGATCCAAGTACGTCCGGGAAGCTCTGCTGACGGCGTGGCAGTCAGCCCGGTTCGGGACTTGGAGGGGTCGGTCCGGCACCACGGACCGGAAGGTGTTTCTCGCCGTTGTGCAGCGGTGCAGGGATGGCCATACCATGACCACAGCGGCCAGCGTGCGAACGCTGGCACTCTTGACAGGTTTGGAGCCGAAGACGGTATCCGCCGCCCTGGAGAGACTGGTGAAGTCTGGCCGGTTGTGTGTCGTTGGGGCTGCAGACGACGGGAGCCAGGAGTACGCCCCAGTGGTGGGGGAAATGACCACAGTTCTAAGTAAGGAGATGACTCCCCCCAGGGAGTCATCAGTAGACCCCCTTCATCTTGTTTGGTTGGGTGACGGCTTAACGGGCCGTCACTCTCAAGTGTTCGATTTGGTGAGCGTTGGTGTCCGCCGTGCGAGTGCGATCGCAAAGGCGGGTGGGATGAGTCTCGATGCAACGCGTGAGGCGCTGACAGTCCTAGTTGATACCGGATTGTTGGAACGTGACGGCAGGGTCTACAACCTGCCGTCTGAGATCGACGACATAGCCGACCCGCTTGCGGTCAGCCGGGGAGCGGTGGTGAGGAAGGCCCGCCTCGCCGCGCGGATAGAGGAAGAACGGTCCCGGCCACGAGGAGACGCACCGCCGGATGAGGGACCGGCGATCTACGAAGACGACGAACGTCGACGGCGAGAGGAAGAAGACGAACTGATGAGGCAGTTGGGAATCCTGTAGCTCACCCGGCGTAGTTGTAGACGGTTTGCCTGCTGATGCCGTAATCCCGAGCCAGAGCCGTGACCGACTCGCCGCCCGCCAATCGCTCACGCAGTTTGGCGGCCTGGGCACGTGTCAGGGCCGCTTTACGGCCCGTGTACTTCCCTGCAGCCTTGGCGAGGGCGATCCCCTCGCGTTGACGCTCAAGAATCATCGACCGTTCGAACTCTGCGACGGCACCAAGCATCGACAGAAGCAGGGTGTTCATGGCCGAGTCCTCGCCCGTGAAGGCGAGAGACTCCTTGACGAACTCAACACGGACACCCTTGCCGGTCAGTTCACGGACAATCCGGCGGAGGTCTTCAAGGTTGCGAGCGAGGCGGTCCATGCTGTGGACGACGAGCGTGTCTCCTTCGCGGACGTACTCCAGCGCCCGTGCCAGTTCTGGGCGCTTGGTGTCCATGCCACTGGCCTTATCGGTGAACACCTTGTCCAGTTGCACGCCGTCGAGCTGGCGAGCGGTGTTCTGATCGACCGTGCTGACTCGCTGATACCCGACGCGATGTCCCATGCCTCCCGCTTCCTCGCCTGACCGTCTGTCTATATGGACTTTTAGACCCCATTGGACAGTATGTCAAATAATGGTTTACGGACTCTAGTTTGACGCTGTAGACAGTTGTGGAGGCTGTCCAGCACGGGTGTACCCCAGATGGGCATTCGATCCTCAGCGTGGCCGCGAGACGCCAGTACGGCACAGTGCACAGCGCCCCACCGAACCGTTCAACTCCGCCGATCTGCCGTACAAGGCTCTAGCTCATAAGCGAACCCTCCGAGCTGGCGGCGATGACAGTTACGTTGAACGGCATGAGCAGAGGCGAGAAAACCCCGAAGTCTGAGACTCAGAAGTCGCGGGCGGCTGGGAAGGACGGCTTGGGGTCAAAGCCGTCCGGGAGGAACATTCAGGCTCCGCCCAAAAAGGAGTACAAGCCGGCCTCTAACGGTCCTGCAATCCCGGACTCTTCCCGGATCCTCGCCGGTGAGACTTTCCGGTCGCGGAAACCCAGCGCGTGGACAGTTCGGCCCCGACGCAAGGACCGCTGAACCGTAGAGGACGGCTACGTGCCCGCGCTTCGCGATGGGGTTTGGGCTAGGTGGTTGATTCGCGTGTCGTACTTCTCCAGGTCCCTAGCGCGTTCTTTAGCGAGTCGGTATCAGACACGGGGTGCGGCACCGGAACCGGGATGCGGTCGTGAGAGCAGACCCCGCTTCAGCCACTAGGCCGAGTTGAGTGAGCGCACCCCCGCCTGTGCGGGGCTACCGCACGCCGCCGACCCAGCACCCCAGGGGGGTTACCCCCGCCCCCGGAGCGTTTGACCGGTCGGTTATGCGGCTGCCTATTCATGTACGGGTTTTCAAGTCCGATTCGGAGCACCGCGGCCCCTTGGGCAGCGAATATGCACGACCATCACGTGATCAGTGCTATTGCCCAAGCTGAGCTCTCGTAGCCGGCCACGGCAAAGCGCCGGCTGTCGAGTGACTTGAATGGCATCCAGTTCGAGGGCGCGCAGGCTCGACGGACATCGTGCCCATCGGGCCGACGCGCCACCCCGGTCGGTCAGTGGATCCGTCTAGCCCGCCGCCGCGCGCCTCCGCATGAACGGGCGTATCGGCCCTTGACCAATGCGGAGACGGTCGCCTGTTGCCACAAGCGACCGTGCGGCGTTCGGTGCCCCGTAGCGCTGAGGCACCGCGCTGCAGCGGCCTGGGTTAGGCCGCAATTGCGGGTCAACCATGTGGCGAAGCGCCGCAGCAATGGCTCCCGCAGTACCCACGGCGCGTGCGGCGGCGGAAGAGTGGGCGGGGGACTGACCTCGGTGTCCAAATCAGCCTTGTCGACCGCCGCCGATCCTTCCTCGCCGCGCTCGACCGGCTGCCGTTCTGGTCCGATCGGTACCGCGACGCGATCGTCCTGGCGGTCGGATAGCGCCGTAGCAGTCAGGGTCGCTTCGATCTCACGCAAGAGCGGTCTAGCCGCCGCAGCAGCGAGCGCTGCGCGGTCGAGGGTGTCGACAGCTCGAACCTCGCTCCGCAGGGCGAAGTCGATCTCCGACATGCCCCCGTCAATGGGGCACGGCATCAGCTCGGGGCCGGCAAGCATGTTCAGGCCGTGACGCTGGAGCACCAGGGCGAGACGGCGGAAGTGTTGCTCGCGTCCGAGGTCCTCGATTGGGTACGGCATCCAGATGGGCAGCCTTCTCCTGATCGCATGGCCAATTGCCGACACAAGTTGATCGATGTCGGCAAGCTCCTGGCAGCCAGCAGCCTCTCCGGGCGCGTAGGAGAAGACGGCGGCTATCGCGGCGTCATGTCGCGCCGCCATCTCCTCCAGCATCTCCGTCCGCTCCGCGGTCTGGTGGTCACCGACCAGGACAACTTGAAGCCACTCCGTGGCGTTGGGTACTGCGGACATCCGCGGTACTCCTTCCTTGGTGAAGTGCCGCCGTCCGCAGTAGCCTTGAGGTGCAGGTCGTGGCTGTCCCAGGGACGGTGACGAACTGGTCAGGGAAGTCGTTACAGCGGCTTCCCTGATTCTTTTTGCAGGTCCGGCCCCCCGGGGATGTCTGTCCCCGCGAGTTGGACGCCAACCTGGCCAACGTGGCGAATGCTTTTCTGGCCAGCTGTACCAAAATCCCTCAGATACCTTCCCAGCGACCTTGGACACATTGAGACGCTACACGATCGTGGTGGCTATAGCTATGCTGAGCTGTGTGTTAGTGCGGGACACCAGCTTCCTGTGGCGTCTGTAGATAGTTTGGAGGTACGCTTGTAGATCAGGCGCTCTGACCTCTGAGCATCGAACTAGTTATGACTAACTTATTGCTCGTACACATAGTCAGGATAGCCGCTATCGGCGAAGGTGGAAATGGCATTGACCAGGGACTTTGAACGGGCTTGCGAACTGGCCGTGGAAATCGACCAGTCGTCGGGCAGGCGGCGTAGCGTGCCTGTGCGCGCAGTGTTCGCCCGCGACATGAACGAAAGAAAAAGCGCTCCGATGGGCAAGCTGATTGCGATAGGTGGGCGCGGCGGCGAGGTTCTGCTGAAGCTCTACCTGGCGCTCATCTGGCGCAGCTCGGCCAAGCCGTTTGCCACTGAGGTCTCCGCGCGCAAATGGGCACAACTGCTTGCGCTTCCAGATCCGTCGAAGAATGGCGCACGCCGAGTCAGCGACGCGCTGAAGACTCTTGCCGAATTCCGGCTCATCACCGTCGAGCCACGCCGCGGCGAATGTCCGCGAGTTACTCTGCTGCGCGAGGACGGAAGCGATCAACCGTATTCCGTGCCGCGTGGCACCAACGGCGACTTCTACTTCCAGATTCCCGCTCAGATGTGGACGTCGGGCACGATGCAACAGCTTTCGGCGCCAGGACTCGCCATGCTTATCGCGGTTCTCGCCGAACAGAAATACCCAGGCGGCCCAGTGTGGTGGTCAACGGAAAGGTTCCCAGGCCGATACGGCGTGTCATCCGCCACTCGGGCACGAGGTACACGGGAATTGCAGGAAGCTGGCCTATTGGCGGTGGAGCGAAAGTTGATCCCACCAGCTCCGGGCAAGACCTTCTCGGTAGACCGCGTCCGCAGCACCTACCGCGTCACGGGTGCAGCTCTGCTAGAGCCGGCGGTCGAGCAATCCGATCCAGCCAAGGGTAAGAAAAAGCAGACGCAGCCCAGTCCGTCCGCTCACGCTCTGTCGCAGGACGAGCTCATGGTGCGACTGCGGGAACTCGTCCAACAACTGGACGCTTCGCCGTCCGGGGACGCCAAGTCGAAGTAGTGACCTGCTCATGGCTCGGCCGCGTCAGATGTGTTTGATCTGCGTCGATGAGCGTCGGCGGTCGCCGCACTGTTTCATCCCATCGATCAAGACCTCGTGCGGTAGCGCTGGCGAGAGTCGATCGAGCCTCAAGGTTGAGAGCGACTTCACCAATGGGCAAAGCCCAAACGCTTACGGAAGGCTTGCAATTCGGTGAACCCCGGTGCCTCGATTGGCGGCATTGTGATCGGACGTGCTAGTGGATCCCGCATTTCGATTTGTCGACTACACCAGTCAAGCCACTCGCGTGCAGCGGCGCGCTCATCTGAATCCGCAATTTTGCCGACCCGCTCCTCGAGCGCCGGTAAGTAGAGGCGGAGGCGACCGAGGGAACGTCCCGGGGAGTGGTGTAAGTGATGGCGGCGTGTCGGTCCCTGAC
>NZ_ATDN01000014.1 GCF_004014805.1 Mycolicibacterium elephantis DSM 44368 | reverse complement strand
ACAATTCACCATCAAACTGAGCCGACATCAAGTCCGATGAAAAATCGAGGTGAGCCCTACTACGTCGACGACCGCAAATACTTTGAGCTCTCCACGTTTTACGACGAGTTCGGCAAGGACTGGACGCAACGCCGGTTGCCAATGGCGGGTCTTGCGGCTTAACGGGTTGATCCCACGCACCAGGTGCTTGCAATCAACCCGTTAGTCGTGTCCGGTCGGCAGGACGCAACAGGTAGGTGTCCATGATCCAGCCGTGGCGCGCCCGCGCGGCCGCGCGCGTCTGCGCGATCTGATCACCGACCTCGCCGACCGTGCCCGCGACGAGCATCTCGTCGGGCGTGCCCAGATACGCCCCCCACCAGATACGGGTGGCCGGCGGGCAGCTGCGAAACGCGCAGTCGGCGTCGAGCATCACGACGGCGCTGCCCGACAGCCCCTGCTCGCGCAGCTGCCGGCCGGTCGTGATGAGGACGGGCTCGCCGACGTCGTTGAGCGGGATGCGATGTCGCGCCGTCAGCGCCTGGATGGCGGTGACGCCAGGGATGACGTCGTACTCGAAGTCGACCTCGCGCGCGACGGCGTCCAGGATTCTCAGTGTGCTGTCGTACAGCGAGGGGTCGCCCCACGCCAGAAACGCGCCGACGCCGTCGGGCCCGAGTTCGGACTCGATGGCCGACGCCCACACCCGCGCTCGCGCGGCGTGCCAGTCGGCGACGGCCTTGCGGTAGGTCGGGCTGTCGGGCGCCAGCCTGTTCCTCGGCGGGTCGGTCAGCGTCACGAACCGGTAGCCGGGTTCGCGGATGAAGCGCTCGCAGATCAGCCGTCGCAGCGCCACCAGCTCATCTTTGGCGTCGCCCTTGTCCATCGCGAAGAACACCTGGGTGTCGTTGAGCGCCGCGACCGCCTGAGCCGTCACGTAGTCGGGGTCGCCGGCGCCGATACCGATGACGTGGATCCGCCGAGTCACGCCGCGAGTATGGCATGACCTGCCGATACTCAAGGTATGCGGTACCCGAGGTATTGACTATCCGAATCGGCGCATCTACCTTCATGGGCGGGAGCCCGACGAAGGGAAGTCACCGATGAGTGCACCTACCCGCGAGGAATTCTCCGAGCGCCTGCTGCGAGGTTCGGTGAAGAAGTCCTATGCGCCGATCGTCGACATCGACTGGGACGCGCCGCTGGACCCCGATAAGTTCTTCCTGCCCCCCAAGACCGTCTCGCTGTACGGAACATCGTTGTGGCAGAGCATGTCCCGTGAACAGCGCATCGAGTTGTCGCGTCAGGAACTCGTCAACACGCTGTCGGCGGGTATCTGGTTCGAGAACATCCTCAACCAGTCGCTGCTGCGCAAGATGATGCATCAGGATCCCACCGCGAGCGCCACCCACTACGAGCTCACCGAGCTCGGCGACGAGACGCGGCATATGGTGATGTTCGGCAAGGCCATCGAACGTGTCGGCGCAAATCCGGTGTGGCCCAAGTGGTATCAGCGGGTGATCATCAACGCGCTGCCGTTCGTGTTCCAGGGCTCGGCGCTGTGGGTCGCCGCGCTGATCGGCGAGGAGATATTCGACTCGCTGCAACGCCAGATGATGGATGACGACGAGTTGCAGCCGCTGGTGCAGCGCCTGATGCGGATCCACGTCACCGAGGAGGCCCGGCACATCCAGTTCGCGCGCGACGGGTTGCGCAAGCGGGTGCCGCACATGCGCCGGTTCCCGAAGTTCGTGCTGGCCAACGTCAACGGCCTCGGGGGGTACTTCTTCCGGTTTCTGTTCACGAACAAGGTGCAGTACCGCCGCGTCGGCCTCGACCCCCGCCAGGCACGTCGCATCGCGCGCGGCAGCCCGCACCGACGCGAAACCCAGATCATCGGGTTCGCGCCGCTGGCGGGCTTTCTCGAAGAGGTCGGCCTGATGGGCCCGATCGCGCGCCGGATGTGGCGTCGCAGCGGGTTCCTGCGGGGTTGACGCCCGTGTACGACGGCCCGGCCATCATCCGCGTCAACGACGCGGACCACGGCGCGCGGGTCCGATTGACCGGCCACCTCGATCCCATCGACGGCCGGTACCACTGGCGCGGCATGGTCTCCGACTGCGCGCTCGACCCGACGCTTCGGCTGCCCCAGCAGGTGTCGGTGTCGATCGAGGGCCGGACGTCGCAGGGTCAGCTCACCGAGATGACACCGTGGGGCACCCATTGCGTCGCCGGCGTGGGCATGCCGCCATACCCTGTCGGCTGACGGGTTACTCCGGGCTCTGGTCCGTGATGGCGCGGTATCCGTGGGCGCCGGCGCGGTCCACGGCCGCGCGAACCAGACCGAACACCAGCCCGTGCAGCGCAGCGGCCGCGATCGCCTGGCGTCCGGAGCTGTCGAGATCCTTGGGGCCCGGCGGTTCGCTGTCCGACGGGCTCAGCCGCTGCCAGATCTCGGTGAACACCTTGCCCGCCAGCAGACCACCGCCCACGCTGATGGCCAGCTGCAGCGGCATGTACAGGGCCTTCGTTGGCACACTCATGGCCCCAACGTTCCCGTGAGCGCAAACCCTAAACCCAAAACTAGAACACGTTCTAAGATGGTGGGGTGCGCTTCACCTATGCCGAGGCAATGACGGACCCGACGTACTACATTCCGCTCGCCAAAGCCGCTGAAGCGGCGGGTTATCACGCGATGACGATCGCCGACAGCATCGCCTACCCCCTCGAGTCGGACTCCAAATACCCCTACACGCCCGACGGCAGTCGCGAGTTCCTCGACGACAAGGCGTTCATCGAAGCCTTCGTCCTGGCGGGGGCGTTGTGCGCGGTCACGACGACGCTGAGGTTCAACTTCTTCGTTCTCAAGCTGCCGATCCGGCCGCCGGCGCTGGTGGCCAAGCAGGCGGGCTCGCTGGCCGCGCTGTTCGACAACCGACTGGGACTGGGTGTCGGCAGCAGTCCGTGGCCGGAGGACTACGAGTTGATGGGCGTGCCGTTCGCCAAACGGGGCAAGCGCATGGATGAGTGCATCGAGATCATCAAGGGCCTGACGAGCGGTGACTACTTCGAGTTCCACGGTGAGTTCTACGACATCCCCAAGACCAAGATGACACCCGCGCCGACGAAACCGATCCCGATTCTGGTCGGCGGCCATGCTGAGGCGGCGCTGCGGCGTGCCGCCCGCTGTGACGGATGGATGCACGGCGGCGGCGATCCCGAGGAGCTGGATCTGCTCATCAAGCGGCTCAAGCAGATTCGCGCTGACGAAGGCCGGACCGGTCCCTTCGAGATCCACGTCATCTCCGCCGATGCGTTCACCCTGGACGGCATCAAGCGTCTCGAGGACAAAGGGGTCACCGATGTGATCGTCGGCTTCCGGATCCCCTACATCACCGGTCCCGACACCCAACCGCTGGACACCAAGTTCCGCAACTTGGAGAGGTTCGCGGAGAAGGTCATCGCGAAGCTGTAGCGGTTGTTACAGCTCGCGCAGCGCGGTGTTCGGGTTCTCCCCGTAATTCTGCCGATAGAGCGTGGCGAACCGCCCGGTGTGCGCGAATCCCCACCGCGCGGCGATCTCGGTGACCGTGTCGTGCATTCGGTCGGCGGCCAGCAGGTCTTGATGGGCGTAGTGCAGCCGCAGCCGGCGCAGATACTGCAGAGGCGTGGTCTCCAGGTGCCTGCGGAACATGTACTGCACCGCCCTCGGTGTGACGTTGACCGCCCGAGCGATGTCGGCGAGCGCGATGTCGTTGGTGACGTTGCTGTCGATGAACTCCACGGCGCGCCGGAGCAACGCCGGTTTGTGATCGGTGCGGTCATGCCGCGACGCCTGGGCCGGCGCGTTGTTGGGGAATGTCGTCAAGGTGACCGCCGCCAACAACCGAGCGGCCTGAGCGACCACCAGCGGCGTGGCGCGGGTGGCGTCGGCCAGCACGTTTCGCTTCACGTAGTCGAGGGTGTTCTTCCACGACTGTGCCGCCGCGCGGTCAACGGGCGCGAAGTTCGAGAAACGCACCGGGACCAGAGCATGGCTTCGTGGCAGGCCCGTGGCCACGCTCGCCACCACGGCCGGATCCAGCAGGACCGCCGTGGCCGTGAGGTCCTGCGCGACGACGTGGTGTGGCAGATCAGGCTGAGAGGTCACCGCGATGTCCCCGGGCATCATCTCGCGCCTCAACCCGCCGCCTTCGGTGTCGAGCCGACCGCCGGTCGTCGATACCACGACGACTCGATGGAGCGGGTCGGGCCATGCTTCGACATGTTCCGCCACGGATATCTCGTCGATTGCGAAGAGCCCCACTGCTATTCGCGCATGAGTCAGCCACGGACCCTCCCGGGGCGCCACCCGTTGGCGAGACAACCGCAGCCGCGCCGCGTAGAGATCGTCCAGGCACTCCTCGGCGGCACTGACGTCGTCGAACTCGAATCGAGTTCGTTCCAGGTGATGGATTTCTCGAAGCGCGCGACCGATCGGACTCACCTCTTCTCAAGGCGAAGGGCCCGGGCTTGCGACTCAACCCGTCTCTCTAGGTAACCAACGTCGCCGGCTTTCAAACCGCGACGGCTCAGGACGCCATCGCGTCGAACAGCCGGGCGATCTGGGCAGGTGCGACATCGACATCGCACTGGTCGCGCAGCGTGTGAAGCGGCTGTGCGATCGCTTGAAGATCAGCCCACTCCTGGGGGTGGGCGACGAAGTACGCGCGGATCGCGTTCTCCCCCTCGCCGGGCGGCATCGCGCCCGCGTCGGTGATGACGTCGTTGGCGCCGGAGTGGGTGGACAGGTAGTCGCCGGTGGCGGTGGACACCGAGCCGAGGGCAGTGCTCAGCCCGGCTGCGGTGCACTGGGGCTGCGCCGCCGCGGTCGGCAGCCCGATCGTGGTCGCGGCCAGTGCGCCGACCGCACCCAACATCAGTGACTTCGAAGCCCGTTGTCTCATGCTGATCTTCTGCATTTTCGTCCCTTTGCGGAGTTGGATTCCCGACAAGGGATCTTTACCCGCGGTTTCGAAGTTGACACTTCTGCGCTGCTGCGCCGCCAGGGATTCGGCCTCGAGGCAGCTGGAGATCTCCTGTGCAACGTCTGTGTAGTCGCGCTAGCCAGGCATGAACGAGATGTCGTTTTCCCGGCAAAAGCCTCGACAAGCGTCGAAGCGGTGCCCTGACTGACTCCGCCCCTCGCGCGTCACTCCCACCTGACGTCGCCGGGCTCTTTGTCGGGCCGCAGCCCCCGCCAACTCGGCTGGCGCAAACGGTTATCGGAGGTGCGTTCGCTGTAGCGCACCTCGCCGACCAGTTCGGGGCGCACGAACGTGACGCCCTTGGCGTCCTGGCGGGGCAGCGGGTCGTTGAACGGGCTCTCGTCGGTCTCCAGCGGCGTCAGGATTTTCTTCAGCTCGGCCAGCGCCTTGTCGGTGAAGCCCGTACCGACCCGGCCCACGAACTGCAGCCCGCCGTCGGCCGGTATTCCGAGAATCAGCGAACCGATCCCGCTCGAGCGTCCCCCTTCGCCTCGGCGCCAACCGCCGATCACGACTTCCTGTGTGTTCCAGAGCTTGTCCTTGATCCACGACTTCGACCGTCGTCCCGGCTGGTATGTCGAGTCGCGTCTCTTTGCGACGACACCCTCCCAGCGCTTCTCACGAGCGTGCTCGAGCGCCTCGGGGCCGTCGCCGGGGAGCTGATCGGGCACGATCAGCCCGCCGCCTTCTGCCAACGCCTCGAGCAGCCGCCGACGGTCGGTGTATTTGGCACGCAGGAGCGACCGCCCGTCGAGGTAGAGGATGTCGAATGCCCAGAACTCGACGCGGGTGGAGCGGGCGCGGTTCTGCATCTCGGTGAAACTCGGCACCCCGGACTCGTCGAGCGCCACCGCCTCGCCGTCGAGGATCACGTGATGGTCGGCGAGATCTGCTGCCAGCGCCTGGAATTGCGGATATTCGGCGGTGACGTCGCGGCCGCGCCGCGAACGGATGTTGAGCTTGCCGTGGTCGGCCTCGAGCAGGATGCGGTAGCCGTCCCACTTGCCCTCGAACGCCCACTGGCCCGCTTTGAGTTTGGCCACCGATCCCTCGGTGGCCAGCATCGGGGCGAGATCGCCCACTTGCAGATGCTTCTGGTCCTTCATGCGGTGGGCGAGCCAGTTCTTGCCGTCGGTCTGGATCAGCGCGTAGCGGCCGCGGATCTTCTCGCCGTGCAGGGTGATGATGACCTCGCCGCCCTTGGCGGGCCCGTCGGGCGGAACGTCGTTGAACTTCTCGGTTTCGTACGTACCGGTGTCCCAGATGATCATCTTGCCGCCGCCGTACTCCCCTTTCGGGATCTCGCCGTGAAACGTCAGGTACTCCAGCGGGTGATCCTCGGTGTGCACGGCCAGATGGTTGACCGACGGGGTGTCGGGCAGGTTCTTGGGTATCGCCCAGCTCACCAGCACGCCGTCGCGCTCGAGCCGCAGATCGTAATGCAGCCGTCGGGCATGGTGTTCCTGGATGACGAACCGGTTGTTGTCGCCGGGCTTCGGCGGCTTGACCGGCACCGGCTCAGGGGTTTTCGCCGGATCCCGCATGCTGCGGTAGGTGGTCAGCCGGTCGGCGACGGACACGGCCTCGTCGAGTTCGGCGAGCAGATCGCCCATCTCTTCGACGCGGTCCAGCACCTCGCCGAAGTCGAGATGACGCAGCTTCGGGTCCTCGATCTCGTCCCAGGTCCGCGGCGCGGCGACGGTCGGATGCTCGCGGCCGCGAAGCGAATAGGGTGCGATCGTCGTCTTGGATGCGTTGTTCTGGCTCCAGTCCAGGAACACCTTGCCGGTGCGTTGGCTCTTGGTCATGGTCGCGGTGACGAGCTTGGGCATCGCCTTTTCCAGTTGCTGCGCAACGCGTTTGGCCAATACCGAGGCGCCTTGAGAGCTGACCGGCTCTTCCAGCGGGGCATACAGGTGCAGACCCTTGCTACCGCTGGTGAGCGGAAAGGTCGTCAACCCGATGTCGCTCATCAGATCCCGTACCGCCGTGGCGACCTGACACAGTTGCTTCATCGTGACGCCCTCGCCGGGGTCGAGGTCGAAGACGATGCGGGTCGCAGGGCCCGGCTTGAGTGTGTCTGCGGCCTTGACGAACCGCCACTGCGGAACGTGCACCTCCAACGAGGCCTGCTGCGCCAACCACGCGACACCCTCGACGGTGTCGATGATCGGGTAGGTGGTGGTGCCGGACTTGTGCACGACCGTTCCGCGGTCCAGCCAGTCCGGCGCCGACGACGCGAGTTGTTTTTCGAAGAACGACGATTCCTCGACACCGTTGGGCCAGCGCTTGCGGGTGACCGGTCGGCCGGCGATGTGCGGGATCATCACCTCGGCGATGCGGATGTAGTAGTCGAACACCTGCGCCTTGGTGGTACCCGTCGCCGGGTACAACACCTTGTCGGGGTTGGTCAGCTTGACCCGACCGAAACGATCCACAGTAGAAACGTATACCCGCTGCTACCGTGGATCAGTGCCGAGAATTCTGGCGGCGTGCCTGGTCGCGGCGGCTGCGCTGTTGGCCGCGCCGAACGCCGCGGCGGACCCGCAGGACCTCGTCCCCTACTGCTCGGGCGATCAGACCCCGATCGACAACAACTGCCGACCGATGGCACATCAAACCGTCACCCATGAAGGGTCGGGGTTGGACCCCAATCTGCCCAGCGGTCTGGATCCCGCGAACCCGGCAGTCGTCGGCTAGACGCCTCGCGCCTTCCCCTTTGCTCCTTGCGCCCCTTGCGCCGAAATCTGCGGGAGGGTCGCGGATTCGCCGCGTTATCCACAGCCCTGAGGTAGAAATCGCGAGACGACGGCGGTTTTCGTCGGTGCTCGCGGTCAAGATCCGGCCATGTGGCAACCATTTGTGGGCACCGAGGCACTCAAGGACGGCAGACTGACGCGGGGTCAACTCCGCTGGAACCACACCGCGATCCTTCCGCGGGTGTACCTACCGAACGAGGCTGAGCGCACGCTCTACCTGAACACGGTCGCTGCGTGGCTCTGGACGGGCCGCAAGGGCGTCATCGCCGGACGCGCGGCCGCGGCGCTGCACGGCGCCAAGTACATCGGTGCGTCGACGCCGATCGAAGTGATCGCCGAACACACCCGCCGTCGTGCCGGCGTTCGTGACCATCGGCGCCGAGTTCGCCCACCCGGTGCCCGACTCGGTCTCCGACGACGCGGCCGCGCTGTGCGAGCCGTTGTCGGTCGGCATCGCCGCGATCCGCAAGGCCGGCGTCGACGCGCGGTCACGGGTGCTGGTCGCGGGCGCGGGACCGATCGGCATCGTGGTGACCCAGGTGGCCAAGGCCTACGGCGCCTCCGAGATCACCGTGAGCGATCCGGATCCGGCGCGCCGCGAACAGGCCACGCGTTTCGGGGCGACCACGGTGCTGGACCCGACCGTCGAGCCGGTCGGCTCCGAGCCGGTCGATGCGTTCATCGACGCCTCGGGAGCGCAGCCGGCGGTGGTCGACAGCATCCGTGCGGTGCGGCCCGCGGGTCGGGTCGTCCTGGTGGGTTCGGGGGCCGAATCGATGGAGCTGCCGACGCAGGTGATCCAGAACCGCGAACTGGTGTTGACCGGGGTGTTCCGCTACGCGAACACGTGGCCGACGGCGATCGCGCTCGTCGAGTCGGGTCAGGTGGATCTGGACGCGATGGTGACCGCGCATTTCTCGTTGGAGCAGACCGCGCAGGCCCTGGACTCTGACCGCACGCCGGGTAGCGTCAAGTCGGTGGTGACGGTGTCATGAAGCTGAGCAACTCGACGTTGACCGAGCTCACCGTGGACAAGCCCGGCTATCGCCGCGACGAAATCAGCGTCGGCATAGTGCATTTCGGTGTCGGCGGCTTCCACCGCGCACACCAGGCCGCCTATGTCGACCGGCTGATGGAGATGGGCCTGGCCGAGGCCTGGGGCATCTGCGGGGTCGGCGTCATGCCCGCCGACCGCAAGATGGCCGAGGTGATGGCCGAGCAGGATGGCCTCTACACACTCTTGCTCGAGAAGCCGGACGGCACCCGCGAGGCGCGGGTGATCGGCTCGATCGTCGACTACCGCTACGCACCCGACGATCCCGAGGCGGTGATCGAACTGCTCGCGGCACCCAGCACCCGGACAACATCGACACCACTGGCAGCGGGGTCAACGTCTTCGGGCTGGTCGCCGACGCGCTGGCCCGCAGGCGCGACCGCGGCGTCGGATCGCCGACGATCGTGTCGTGCGACAACATCGAGGGCAACGGCGACGTGGCCCGACAGGCGTTCACCACCTACGCCGAGCGACTGCATCCCGGTCTCGGCGACTGGATGTCCGCACACACCAAGTTCCCCAACTCGATGGTCGACCGCATCACCCCGGTCACCACCGCCGAGGTGATCGACGTGGTGAAGACGGAATTCGGTGTCGACGACCGGCGGCCGGTGGTGGCCGAACCGTTCACGTCGGGGGTGCTCGAGGACGACTTCTCCGACGGGCGACCGCCGTTGGAGCAGGCCGGCGTGCTGCTGGTCGACGACGTCACGCCCTACGATTTGATGAAGCTTCGTCTGCTCAACGCCAGCCACCAAAGCCTTTGCTATTTCGGCTATCTGGCGGGATATCGGTTGGTGGACGAGGCTGCCGGCGATTCACTGTTCGCCCGATTCCTGATGGAGTACATGGATTCGGAGGCGACGCCGACGCTGCGGCCGGTCCCGGGCATCGACCTGCCCGACTACAAGCGCACGCTCATCGAGCGGTTCGCGAACCCGGGGATCAAGGACACCATCGCCAGGTTGTGCTTCGGCTCCTCCGACCGAATCCCCAAATGGCTGCTGCCGGTGGTTCGGGAGAACCTGAAGACGGGTGCGCCGGTCCGGTTGTCGGCGGCGACGTTGGCCAGCTGGGCCCGCTACGCCGAAGGAGTCGACGAGCAGGGCCAGCCGATCGACGTGCAGGATCAACTCGCCGACATCCTGGTCCCGTTGGCGCGATCCCAGCATGACCACCCGACGGCGTTCATCGAAAACACGGCCGTGTTCGGCGATCTGGCCCGCGAACCGCGGTTTGTCGAGGCTTATCTGTGGGCACTCGACTCACTGCACCGCGACGGAGCGCGCGCGACGTTGGAGAAGCTGCTGGGAAAGGACACGCCATGACCGAGCCGGGAAGCCCGCAGCGGGCCCTGGTGATCGGCGAGGCGTTGATCGACATCGTCGCACGCGAGGGTCGCGTCATCGGCGAGTACGTCGGCGGCAGTCCGCTGAACGTGGCCGTCGGCTTGGCGAGGCTGGGCCGCGGGGTCGACTTCCTGACGCACATCGGCGACGATCCGCGCGGGCAACGCATCGCTGAATACGTGAAACACTCTGGCGTACAACTGGTTTCGGGAAGCATGACCGCGCAGCGCACGCCGAACGCGCTGGCCACCCTCGACGCCGACGGATCGGCGCAGTATGAGTTCGACATCGAGTGGCGGCTCACCGGCACTCCCGAGGTGTCGCCACCGCTGGTCGCGCACACCGGATCGATCGGGGCGGTGCTCGAGCCGGGTTGCCGCGCGGTCGCGGCGTTGCTGGACACCTACCATCCGGCGGCGACGGTGACCTTCGACCCGAACGTGCGCGCGGTGCTCATCGAGGACGACGACACCGCGCGTGGGCGCATCGACCGGCTCGTCGAGCGCAGCGACGTGGTCAAGGCCAGCGACGAGGACATGCGCTGGATCGACCCGAGCCTCGCCCCCGAACAGATCGCACAGACCTGGCTGGGCCTGGGCCCCTCGATCGTCGCGGTGACGATGGGCGACCGAGGCGCGTTCGCACTGTGCGCGGCAGGCATGGTGCGCGTGCCTGCGCTGCAGGTCGACGTCGTGGACACCGTGGGCGCGGGTGACGCCTTCATGTCGGGTCTCATCGACGCCTTGTGGTCGCTGGGGCTGCTCGGCGCCCAGCGACGACGCGACCTGGCCGGCATCACCACCGAGGCGTTGACCGGCGTCGTGCGGACCGCCGCGCTGTCGTCGGCGCTGACGGTCGCCCGCGCGGGAGCCGACCTGCCGGATCGCGATACCCGCGATGCCGCCCTGCAATCAGCCATACTGGGTTGATGCGTTCCATCTGGAAAGGCTCCATCGCCTTCGGCCTGGTGAACGTCCCGGTCAAGGTATACAGCGCGACCGAGGACCACGACGTCAAGTTTCACCAGGTCCACGCCAAGGACAACGGACGCATCCGCTACAAGCGGGTCTGCGAGGTGTGCGGCGAGGTCGTCGAGTACCGCGACATCGCCAGGGCCTACGAATCCGACGACGGTCAGACGGTCATCATCACCGACGAGGACATCGCGACGCTGCCCGAGGAACGCAGCCGTGAGATCGAGGTGCTGGAGTTCGTGCCGGCCAGCGACATCGATCCGATGATGTATGACAAGAGCTACTTCCTTGAGCCAGAAGGCAAGTCGACGAAGTCCTACGTGCTGTTGACGCGGACGCTCAAGGAGACCGACCGGGTCGCCATCGTGCACTTCGCGCTGCGCAACAAGACGCGGCTGGCGGCGTTGCGGGTGCAGGACTTCTCCAAGCGCGACGTGATGGTCATCCAGACGCTGCTGTGGCCCGACGAGATACGCGATCCCGACTTCCCGGTTCTCGACAAGGAAGTCGAGATCAAACCCGCCGAGTTGAAGATGGCCAGCCAGGTGGTCGACTCGATGACCGACGACTTCAACCCGGACCGCTACCACGATGACTACCAGGAGCAGCTGCGCGAGCTGATCGCGGCGAAACTCGAAGGCGGCGAGGCGTTTACCACCGAGGAGCAGCCTCAGGAGCTCGACGAGACCGAGGACGTCTCCGATCTGCTGGCCAAGCTCGAGGCCAGCGTCAAGGCGCGGCGCGGAGGTGGCGGTGATTCGGATGGGTCGGCCAAGAAGACCGCGAAGAAGACCGCAGCCAAGAAGGCGCCTGCCAAGAAGTCCTCGGCGAAGAAGGCGGCCAAGAAGTCACCGGCCAAGAAGACCGCGAAGAAGGCCGCGGCCAAGAAGTAGCGGTTGGTGGTCACCGCCCAGTAGTCGCCGGGACCTACCACCGCCGGCGTCGATTTCTGCGCAGGGGTCGTGATCCGGCTGCGATCACAGCCCTCCTGCAGAAATCGCGTCGTGGGTTAGGGCCGGCACCGTCGTCCAGCACGCACCCCGAGCCGCGCACATCGAATTAGAACGTGTTTCAGAATCGCCGCACTCGCGCCTGCGCACTTGTTACGGTCGCCAGGTGACGGAAGGTAGGCCAACGTGATTCTCGACAGGTTTCGGCTCGATGACCACGTCGCGGTGGTGACCGGAGCGGGCCGTGGACTCGGCGCCGCGATGGCGCTCGCGTTCGCGGAAGCCGGTGCGGACGTGGTGATCGCGGCGCGCACACAGGCCCAGCTCGACGAGGTCGCCGAGCAGATCAAGGCGGTCGGGCGCAGGGCGCACGTCGTCGTCGCCGACCTTGCCCACCCCGCGGACACCGCCAAGCTGGCGGACGAGGCCGTCGGGGCGTTCGGAAAACTAGACATCGTCGTCAACAACGTCGGCGGCACGATGCCCAACGCGCTGCTGAGCACCTCCACCAAGGACATGCGCGACGCGTTCACGTTCAACGTGTCCACCGCGCACGCGCTCGCCACCGCGGCCGTTCCGTTGATGCTCGAGCACTCCGGCGGCGGCAGCATCATCAACATCACCTCGACGATGGGCCGGCTCGCGGGCCGCGGCTTCGCCGCCTACGGCACGGCCAAGGCCGCGCTGGCCCACTACACCCGGCTGGCGGCCCTCGATCTGTGCCCGCGGATCAGGGTCAACGCCATCGCGCCCGGGTCGATCCTGACCTCCGCGCTCGACATCGTCGCCTCCAACGAGGAACTCCGCGCGCCGATGGAGAAGGCGACGCCGCTGCGCCGCCTGGGCCAACCCGAGGACATCGCCGCGGCCGCGGTGTACCTCGCCTCCCCTGCGGGCAGCTATCTGACCGGCAAGACGCTCGAGGTCGACGGCGGCCTCACATACCCGAACCTCGACATGCCGATCCCGGATCTGTGAGGAACCCGCCATGACAATCAAAGTCGCCGCGATCGGCACCGGCAACGTCGGTCGCCACGCCCTTTCCCAACTCGTCACCGACCCGCGGTTCGAACTCACCGCCGTGTGGGTGTCGAGTGAGGCCAAAGCCGGCAGGGACGCCGGTGAGCTTGCGGGACTCGGGAATTCGACCGGCGTCACCGCCACCACCGACCTCGACGCCGTGCTGGCCACCGAACCACAGTGCGTGGTCTACACCGCGATGGCCGACAACCGGCTGACCGAGGCGCTCGAGGACTACCGCCGGATCCTGGCGGCCGGCGTCAACGTCGTCGGCAGCAGCGCGGTGTTCCTGCAGCATCCGTGGCAGGTGCTACCCGACGAGATGATCAAACCGATCGAAGACGCTGCGCAACACGGCAACTCGAGTATCTTCATCAATGGCATCGACCCCGGGTTCGCCAACGACCTGCTGCCGCTGGCGCTGGCGGGCACCTGCCAGCGCATCGAGCAGATCCGGTGCATGGAGATCATCAACTACAACACCTACGACAGCGCGACGGTGATGTTCGACGTGATGGGCTTCGGCAAGCCGCTCGACGAGCTCCCGATGCTGCTGCAGCCGGGTGTGCTGTCGCTGGCATGGGGTTCGGTGGTGCGCCAGCTCGCCGCCGGGTTGGGCGTCGAACTCGACGAGGTGACCGAGACTTTCGTGCGTGAGCCGGCCCCCGAGGATTTCGACGTCGCGGCGGGGCGCATCGCCGAGGGAACGGCTGCGGCCCTGCGGTTCGAAGTGCGCGGAATGAAGGACGGCAAGATCGCCACCGTGCTCGAACACGTCACCCGGCTGCGCGACGACCTGTGTCCGGACTGGCCACAGCCGGCGCAGGAAGGCGGGTCGTATCGGGTCGAACTCACCGGTGAGCCGTCCTACGCGCTTGACCTCTGTCTCAGCAGTCCGAACGGGGATCACAACCACGCCGGTCTGGTCGCCACGGCCGCCCGGGTGGTCAATGCGATTCCCGAGGTGGTGGACGCGCCGGCGGGCATCAGAACGACGCTCGACTTGCCCCTTATCACCGGAAAAGGGTTGTACGCTCGCAGTCAGGACGAGGGAAACCAATAGTAAGGATGTGCCTATGCCGACCACCCTTCGTTATCTCACCCCGGTTTTCGCTGCGAGCGGCGTCGTGGCGGCCATCCTGTTCGCCCCGGTGGCCTCGGCCCAGGGCGGCAATGACGATCTGCTGCCCAAGTGCGTCGACACCGGCGGCTCGGCAGCCCTGGGCGGCTCCGACACGGAGTGCGCGACACCCGGCAACGTCTCGATCGACGCCACGCCGGCCGAGATCGGCCCATGGGGCGACATGTGGGGCGGGGACGGCTTCTTCTTCCCCTGATCTTCGAGCGGAGGCCGATCATGCGGCCTAAAATTCGCTGTGCGGCAGCGCTTTTCGCCAGCACCGTTATCGCTTTGGCGGTCACCGCGCCGACTGCTGAGGCCGCACCGCGATGCACCGACGTCGGCCCCAACACCACCCAGTGCCAGACCAACGGCAGCGCCCAGATCGTCACCTCGCCGACGGTGACCACCGAAATCTGGGGCTGGCCGTACGGCGGGTTCGTGATCGGCCTCGGAGGCCTCGGTCGGTGACCTGCCGATGACCACCCACTAGGTTTCGGCTACCCTAACTTTTCTATTCGATACACCGGATAGAAGGGTTGGCTGGTGGCAAGTGATCAGCGCGTGCGGTTGCGGCCGAGTTGGATTCTGCTCGGCCCCGCCTTCGTCGCCGCGATCGCCTACGTCGACCCCGGCAACGTCGCCGCCAACGTCAGCGCCGGGGCGCAGTTCGGCTACCTGTTGGTATGGGTCATCGTCGTGGCCAACGCCATGGCCTGCCTGGTGCAGTACCTGTCGGCCAAGTTGGGTCTGGTCACCGGGATGTCGCTGCCCGAGGCGGTGGGTGGCCAGATGCGTCGAAGCAGCCGGCTGGCGTACTGGCTGCAAGCCGAATTGGTCGCGATGGCAACCGATCTCGCCGAGGTCGTTGGCGGGGCGATCGCGCTGTATCTGCTGTTCGACCTGCCGCTGCTCACCGGCGGGGTGATCACCGGATTCGTGTCGCTGCTGCTGTTCGTGGTGAAGGATCGGCGCGGCCAGCAGATGTTCGAACGCGTCATCACCGGCCTGCTGCTGGTGATCGCCATCGGATTCCTCTCCAGCCTGGTCGTCTCGCCCCCACCGGCCGCCGAGGTCGCCGACGGCCTGCTCCCCCGGTTCGCCGGCGCGGAGAGCGTGCTGCTGGCCGCCGCGATGCTCGGCGCCACCGTGATGCCACACGCGGTGTACCTGCACTCCGGCCTGGCGCGCGACCGCCACGGGCATCCCGAGGCGGGGCCGATGCGGCGCATGCTGCTGCGGGCAACCCGATGGGACGTCGGCATCGCGATGGTGGTCGCAGGGGCGGTGAACCTGTCGATGCTGCTGGTGGCGGCGACCAACCTGCAGGGCCAGGCGGACACCGACTCCATCGAGGGGGCGCACGCGGCGGTCGAGAACACGCTGGGCACAACGGTCGCGCTGTTGTTCGCGATCGGCCTGCTGGCCTCGGGCCTGGCGTCAACATCGGTGGGCGCTTACGCCGGGGCGATGATCATGCAGGGCCTGCTGCACCGCGCCATTCCGCTACTGTTGCGCCGGTTGATCACGTTGACACCGGCGTTGGTGATTCTGGCGGTCGGGCTGGATCCCAGCCGCGCGCTGGTGTTGTCGCAGGTGGTGCTGTCGTTCGGAATTCCGTTCGCGCTGATCCCGTTGGTGCGGTTGACGAGCAATACCCGATTGATGGGCGACGACGTCAACCACCGCGTCACAACGGCGCTTGGCTGGATCGTCGGCGTGCTGATTACCCTGCTGAACGTGGTGCTGATCTATCTGACCGTGACGGGCTGACCGTGCTGCCTGAACACACGTACTTCGCGTACGGGTCCAACCTGTGCGTGCAGCAGATGGCGCGGCGATGCCCGGGCGCGGTCGATCCGCGCCCGGCCAGGCTTTCCGACCACGGCTGGCTGATCAACGAGCGCGGGGTGGCCACCGTCGAACCGTTCGACGGATCCGTCGTGCACGGCGTGCTGTGGCGGATCACCGACCACGATCTGGCCACCTTGGACAGCACCGAAGGTGTTCCGGTGCGGTATCGCCGTGACCGGCTGACGGTGCACACCGACGACGGCCCGGCCGACGCCTGGGTCTACATCGACCATCGCATCGAACCCGGCCCGGCGCGGCCCGGCTACCTGGAGCGCATCATCGACGGCGCACTGCACCACGGCCTGCCGCACCGCTGGGTCGAGTTTCTGCGGCGATGGGATCCGGCAGGCTGGCCACGCTCCGTCCATTCTGCGAATACCCCGGCACCGCAAACTCTTTCGGAGCTGCTGGCCGAGCCAGGCATGATCGAACACAGCACGCTGCGGTCACGGTTCGGCTTTCTGGCCATCCACGGCGGCGGCTTGGAACAGATGACCGACGTCATCGCCGAGCGGGCCGCGGACGCCGCTGGCGCGTCGCTTTACGTGCTTCGCCATCCGGACCACTATCCGCACCACCTGCCGTCGTCGCGGTACCGCGCCGAGGAATCCGAGCGGCTCGCGGAGTTTCTGTCCCACGTCGACGTCGCGGTCTCGCTGCACGGGTACGGCCGCATCGGCCGCAGCACGCAGCTGCTGGCCGGTGGGCGGAACCGCGAACTGGCCCAGCATCTTTCGCGCAATGTCGAGATACCCGGCTACCGGGTGGTCACCGACTTCGACGCGATCCCGCGTGAGCTGCGCGGGCTGCATCCGGACAACCCGGTCAACCGGGTCCGCGGCGGTGGCGCGCAGCTGGAGCTGTCGCCGCGGGTGCGCGGCATCAGTCCCCGCAGCCAGCTGCCCGGCGACGACGGCCTGTCCCCGGCCACGTCGGCGTTGGTGCAGGGCCTCGTCGCGACCGCGCACTCGTGGCACGAGATCTACTGCTAACAGCCGTCGGTGGTGGCCTCTGCGGCCTCCGCGATGACGTCGGCGACGTCGTGGCGGCGCTGGTACGCGCGTCGCTGCCGCACGGCGCCGTTGCCCTGCTCGGTGACGCGGGCCAGTTCCTCGGTGACGGCGTCAAAGTCACCGACCGCTTCCAACGCCGGGCGGACACGATCGACGAGGCGGTCCAGCAGCAGGCGCGCGGGCACGCTGTGATGACCCTCTGACAAATCGACCGCCTCGCCGTCGAGGCCGTCGCGGGCGGACTTCCAATACGCGGCCTTCAACGCGTGCGCCGTCAGCGGCAGCACCGGTTGTCCTTCACGCTCCTCGTCGAGCGCCGTCATCACCGTCGCCCTCACCAACATCGCCAGCAGCACCGTCTCGGCCACCGTGGCCGGCACGTCGGCCACGCGCACCTCGACGGTCGGAAAGGTGGCCGACGGGCGGACGTCCCAATACACCATGCCGTCGTCGAGCACCGCGCCCGCGTTGCGCAGCATCGCGACGACGGCGTCGTACTCGTCGACCGAGTCAAAGTGCGGCGGCGGGCCCGCGCTGGGCCAGCGCGCCCACAGCACGCTGCGCCAGCTGGCGTAGCCGGTGTCGGTGTTGCGGTACACCGCCGAATTGGCCGTCAGCGCAAGCAGGGTCGGCAGCCAGGGCCGCAGCCGGTTGCTCACCCGGATCGCGGCCTCGCGGCTGGGCACCGCCACATGCACGTGGCATCCGCAGATGCCCTGCTCGTGGGCGATCATGCCGAACCGTTCGGCGATTTCCCGGTAGCGGGCGGTGTCGGTGATCGGAAACTGGTGCGGCACCGCGGGCGGCAGCCCGACAGCGAGCAGTTGCGCCCCGCTGGCCTCGGCGGCATCGGTGGCCGCGCGGCGCAGCGTCAGCAGGTGCTCGCGCAGTTCGCGGCTGCCGCCGAAGACGTCGCTGGTGGTTTCGACCTGGCAGCTGGTGAGCTCGAGTTGCAGCTTCACTCCGCGCTCGGCGGCACGGCGAGCCGTCTCGACGTTGACCGGGACGGGTTCGCCGGATGTCGGGTCGGCGAGCAGGAACTCCTCTTCGACGCCGAACGTGGGATGAGTGGCCATGGTGGAGGGTATTGATCCGGCCCGTCGGAACGGGTTCACGACGGGCCGGATCGGGCAGAAAGTCCTTAAGTTGGTGGGACTCCGGGGGTCGGAGTGGGCGGCAGGAGTATTGCCCCGCGCCGACGCCCGTCAAACCTTCTCCTTCGGGCCGGGCGCATACGATCTGATGATGGCCAAGGACTTCCGGTTCGGCGTGGGGCTTCAGGTTGGCCGACGCCGGCAGTCGGTGCAGGATTTCGCCCGCCGGGTGGAGGATATGGGCTACGACGTCCTGCACATGGCCGACCACCTCTACACCACCGCACCGTTTCCCATGCTCACCGCCGTTGCGCTGGCCACCGAGCGGCTGCGCGTCGGCACGTTCGTGCTCAACGCGGGCTTCTACCGGCCCGCGCTGCTGGCCCGTGACGTCACCTCGCTGCGGGATCTGTCCGGCGGGCGATTCGAGCTGGGCCTGGGCGCCGGATACGTCAAGGAGGAGTTCGAGCAGGCCGAGCTGCCGTTCCCGACGGCCGGGCAGCGGGTCGCCTGGCTGGGCCACGTGACCGAACACTTTCACGAGCACGTGCCCGACGTGCCGATCCTGATCGCAGGCAACGGCGACAAGCTGCTCACGCTGGCGGCGCGGCGGGCGCACATCATCGGGCTGACCGGCGGCGCACCCGTCGGGCCCGATTTCGACCCGCTGGCCGACCGCATCACGTTCGTCCGGGAGGCGGCCGGGGAGCGGTTAGACGAGCTGGAGCTCAACCTCGCCGTCACCGCGATGCCCACCGACGATTCGGGCCTACCGGACATGTCGATCACCCGGCAGTTCCTGCCCGGGCTGTCCGACGAGGAATTGCTACGCACACCGGCGGTGTTGTCGGGGTCGACGAAGGAGATCGCCGACACGATCCGGGGCTATCGTGAGACCTACGGCGTCACCTACATCACCGTGCAGCAGCGCCATGCGGAGGCGTTCGCCAAGGTGATCGCGGAACTGCGCTGACGGCCTTTCGGTGAGCTCCGTGCGGACGCGCCCTCGGGGACTTGACGAAAACGTCTCCTTGCCTGGTCCCCAATGGTGGGCTTTGAAGGTCGAGAACGCGATGACAGAGATTTGGGAACGCGCCAGGGGCGAACTGACAGGTCCAAACCCACGAATTGTCCCTCTCGGGCACGGGGTATCAACGGCGTATTGGACGCGTGCTGGCCGATCCGCCATTTATCGGCCCCAGCGGATCGGCCCAGGCGATCGTTAGCAGCTGCCTTGTGCGCGCAAGGACGTTCGGGCGATGACCTTGTTGCAGTCGTTCGATAGTGTCACCGTCGAGTGCGGGTGCGGATGGTCCGGGTGCGCCGACTTCGGCACACCGCTCAGCGCGCGGATTGCGGTTCCGGGCAGGTCTTCCTCGTTGGGTAGCGGAGTACCCAGTTCCTGGGCGAGATCGTAAGCGAACCGTGGCACGCCGCCGAAGACGTTGCTGTTGAGCAGCGTCGGGAAGTTGCCGTTGTCGCCGTGGGTTGGGTCCGCATAGTTCGGGGTGCCGAACCGCTGGTGGTAGTACACCCCGAATAACGAGTTGTCGAGCGCCCGATTCAACGGCGTGTTCTGGTTATAGACTCGGTCGCCGATGGCCTGGACGGCTCGAAGGCCGGGTGCCGGGTTATCGAGACCCGGGCGTCCCACGGCATCGCCGGACTCGGTGCTATGACCGTGGGCCGAAGCCATGCCGACGGCCGGGGATCCCACTGCCAGCATCGCGCCGGCGATGATTCCACCGACGATGGCAGTTGTACGAGCCGTTTGCTGTGGCAGAATTCGATATTGGCTGCTGGACATGTTGATGCCTTTCTATGGAACATTCCATTTTTAGGAGCGAAATATGCGATGGGAGGATTAGTGCGGTGAGATTGCGCGAATTGCCGCGCGATGATGTCAGGAGTTAGCTAATGCACCTATGGTCCGTAGGTCAGCTGGCGGGTGGGCAGATGTTCGATCCGGCAGGGCGCGGAACGCCTCCCGGACAGAGTGCCTTCGAACTCCTCTCCTTGCCGCCGCTCGTCGAGCTCGAACCACCGCCCGTCGAGCCGGAACCGTCACTCGCCGAGCTGGAGTCACTACTGTCGCTGGAACCGCCGCCGTGGTCGTGACCTGGGTGAGGTGACGCAATGGGGGCGAGCAAGACTGCAGACAGACTCCCCGCTAGTAGACATCCGCCGATGAACAATACCGCCTTGCGTGCCTGTGGCATTTCGTTTTCTCCTTTGTTGTGTGCAGTTGTATCGCGATCGGGCCGGGCAGTTACTGAGGGAATCATTTGATTCACAGTCTTTGTCGATTCGAAACGGCGACAGGTTCCCAGGTCCGACATTTTCTGTTGTATTTGCCCTATCCGCGCGGATCGGGATGCGTCCATTCAGGTGTTAGTTCATGTTCCAGGGGTCGCCGTAGGTGGTGAGGCCGTCGCCGGTGGAGGCGATCAGGCGGGCGAAAGGGCGTAGCAGCACGCCACCGGCCGCACCGGTGACGGTCCCGTGCGCGTTGGAGACCGCCACACCACCGTTCGGACCGGCGACGTCAACGGAGAACGTGGCCACCTCCTGGATACCGGGACCGTTGCCCAGATCCGCACTGATCGACACGCCGGGGAACAGGTTCGGCGTCGTGATGAATTCACCGGCCACCGGAGGGAACGGCGCGGAGTCCAACAGGATGTTGGGCGTGGTGTAGCTGAAGTTGATCCCCACACCCAGCGACCACGGGAAGCCGATCTGGTAACCCAGCTCCAGCGTGCCCTCAAACTCCTCGGCATCCGGGCCGGCCACGATGTACTTAGCCCGACCACTATGGAACCACTCACGGGTCAGCCGGTTGCGGTCCAACGGGAACACACCATTGAGGAACGTGTCCCACTGCTGAATCGTCAATGTCCGGTCCCGGCCGTCGATCAAGCTCAACTCGTTGTCCAGCCCGGCGTGGGAAGTGGCCGTGCTCGCAAACAGAGCTGCCGCGCTCACAGTCAATGCGCTCAAGACCCGACTGACTGCCTTCATCTACTCCCTCACTGTTGGCGGTGATCCGGGCCGTGTAGCAGCCCTGATTGCGATGCTGTCTTGTCAGTAGTCGGCAAGCGCGGCGTGAAGTTCCCAGCCGCAGCAAATTTCTACGACAAACCGTCGTAGACGCTGGTGGTTGAGCGGCGGCGCGGATTGGCGGATGATCTCCGGACCGGCGGCCAAGAGCATCGCCTCAATGGGGTCTCGCGGTTGGAACAATTCCGCGCTATTGGGCGACTATGGAGTTGTGGACTGCGACGTTGCGCGTGAGGCGCTGTCGGCTCGCCTCGATGGAGAGCGGGAACCTGTGCCCGCGCCGCGGGTCGACGAGCACCTTGCGACATGCCCGCGGTGCTCGGATTGGTATGCGCTGGCGTCGAGACAAGCGGAAGAACTGCGGAGCATGGCCGGTGCCACAAGAGAGCACATCGCATCGGTGACGGCGCCGTCAGCCGACAATGCGCCCGCGGGGTCTCGCTGGTTTGCGGTCCGCTTCGGCCTCGTGTGGCGGCGATGGGCGCTGGCGATGGTGGGCGCCGCCCAGTTGGCGTTGGCGGCGGCGCAGGCATTCGGAGTCGATCTCGGCGTTGCCGTGGGCCACCACGGCGCGGGTTCTGGCGTTCATCTGCTGAATGAGTCCACGGCATGGTCGGTGGCGTTGGGCGCGGTGATGGTCATTGCCGCATTGCGGCCGTCGGCCGCTGCCGGACTGGCTGGTGTGTTGGTCGTCTTTTCGATTGCGTTGACGGCCTACGTCATCACGGACTGGGTGTCTGGTGAGGTGACGGGCGTACGGGTGTTCAGCCACGTGCCCGTTGTGCTGGGCACCCTGTTGGCGCTGCTGGTGTGGCGCCACGACGGGCGGCGGCCCCACCCGACGCCGCGTGCCGGTGTGTCGCCGGAGCCGACAGATATCGTGTTGCCCCAGAACGCATCTCGTGGCCGGCGGCGTGGGCACCTGTGGCCGACCGATGGTTCGGCGGCCTGAACCCGTCGGCCGTGGTCAGCTCGCCATGGCCGCGAGCATGTAGCCCATGCTTGCGGTCATCACGGCAAGGCTGAGCCGGACGTCGTAACCGAAAGGGCCCGACAGTCCCGGCGACGACCGCCTGGGGGACAGCGTCCGCTCCCACACACCAAACAGCCACGCGAGGGTCTGGACGCCGAGATAGGCGACAATGACCCAGCTCACCGTGGTGGATACGGTGAGCACCGGCGCCATGATCACCGCCATGTAGACCATCGCGGCGGTGTCGGACCCGGTGGCTGCCCACAGCGGGTTCGCCCGCCCCTCGCGGCGGGACAACGCCGCCGCGGTGGCGGCGATCGCCACGGTGACGACGGCGAAAACAACGACCAGCGCACGGTCGAGCCCGGCCTGCCGCATCGGGTCTGCTGCGTACATGGCGAGCATGCCCACCGCCATCACGGTATGCGCGCCGTGCCACCAACGGGCTTGTCCCGTCATCGTCACACCGTGCCAAATGTGCACTGCCGCAACCACTGCCAGGGCGAGCATCCAGAGCAGTCGAATCCAGCCGGGCAGCATCGGCATCATCGAATGCACGTGCTCGGTCATCGATGGCCCATGCGTCGGCTCCATATCCTCTCCGTTGCCCTCAGGGATACAGGTCGTGGCCACCCTGCCCTGAGTTCCCGACGTGGCCAGTCGTCGGCTCACCGTTTATCGGTGGGCCAGTCGAGATGCCCCGTTGAGGCCCCCACGGAACTACGACGGCCGGTCGTAGACTATTCGGTGATACCGGGACAGTCCTGAAAGGCCGATGCGGTTGATGGCGGCGAAGCTGGTGTCGATATCCGGGTCGCCAGGGCTGGCTCGCAGGCTTGGGGTGCTCGTCGGCGGGTATGCGGCGACGGGTCTCGCACTGGCGGGCTACGCGCTGGTATCCGGTGCGCGGCCGTATGCGGCGATCGGCGATTCTTATCCGGGGACTGCGACCGCCGTTGGGGAACCCGTGGGTTATTTCACCGCCAGCCTGTGTGGCGCATTGTGCCTGGGCGCGCTCGTCTACATCGTGACGACCGCGTGTCCCGACCGCGGCGTGATCGACGCCGCCGCGTTCCGGATCCATCTGGTGGCCGAACGCCTCGCGGTGGTGTGGGCGCTTGCCGCTGCCGCGATGATCGTGGTCCAGGCGGCCAGTGACGCCGGGGTGGCCGCGACGCGGCTGGTTCGCAGCGCGGGTCTCGGCGACGCGATCGGCGCGTCGGAGATGTCCCGAGGGTGGGTTGTCACCGCGCTGTGCGCCGCGGTGCTGGCGGTGTCGCTGCGCGTGACGGTGCGGTGGGTCGCGCATTGCGTGTTGGTGGTGCCCGCGGCCGTCGGTGTCGTGGCGGTCCCTGTTACCGGTAATGCCGGCCAGGGTCCCGATCATGATTACGCGACCAGCGCGGTGATCGTGTTTGTGATTGCGCTGATGATCCTGGCGGGAGTGAAAGCTGCGGTGTTTCTCGTACGCCCCGATCCCGCGCTGAGCCGGCCCGTTCTCGTGGTCCAGGTTTGCGCCGGGGCGATCGCGCTCGCCTACGGTGCGCAGCTGCTGTTCCTCCTCGCGGAGCCGGGATCACCGGAGGGTCCCTACCGCTGGTTCGCGATGACCGCGGGCGCTGTGCTGCTGATCGTGTGGCTGAGCGATCTTGGGCAATTCATTGCGGCGCGCCGATCCAAGATGCCTGGCGTTGGCGTCCTGGCCAGTTGCGGTGCGCTGGCGATGATTTGCGTAGTCGCGCTTGTCGGAGCCATGGCGGTGCAGACCGCCCCGCGTCTGCTGGCGCGTGAGTTCACCGCCTGGGATGTGCTATTGGGTTACGCCCTGCCCGAACCGCCCGACGTTGTCCGACTGTTGACGGTGTGGCGATTCGACACGCTCATCGGTGTTGGTGCGGCGGCGCTGGCGGCGTTGTACATCGTTGGTGTGCTGCGTCTGCGCCGCCGCGGGGACCGCTGGCCGGCCGGACGGATGATCGCGTGGCTGGCAGGGTGTCTGGCGTTGATCGTGACCAGCAGTTCGGGGGCGAAGGCCTACGGGTCGGCGATGTTCAGCGTGCACATGGCCGAGCACATGACGCTGAATATGTTCATCCCGGTGCTGTTGGTGCTCGGTGGCCCGGTCACTTTGGCGTTGCGTGCGCTGCCGGCCGCCGCTGGAGATCAACCGCCGGGGCCCAGGGAGTGGCTGGTCTGGTTGGTGCATTCGCGGGTCACCGCACTGCTCGCGCACCCGGTGACGGCGTTTGTGCTCTTCGTCGCGTCGGTCTACGTCGTCTATTTCACCCCGTTGTTCGATACGCTCGCCCGCTATCACTGGGGTCATGAGCTCATGAGCATTCATTTTCTGGTGACGGGGTATCTGTTCTTCTGGGGGATTATCGGTATCGATCCGGGACCGCGCCGGTTACCGTTCCTCGGTCGCCTGGCAATGTTGTTCGCGGTGATGCCGTTTCACGCGTTCTTCGGTATCGCCACCATGACGATGACGTCGAGTATCGGCGGGAACTTCTATCGCTCGCTTGATCTGCCCTGGCTGGACAGCGTCATCGACGACCAGCACCTCGGTGGTGCGATCGCCTGGGGCTCAAGCGAACTGCCTGTGATCATCGTCGTGATCGCCTTGGTAGTGCAATGGGCACGACAAGACCGGCGGGTCGCCAGCCGCGCCGACCGCCATGCCGAAAGCTCCTACGCCGACGACGAACTCGACGCCTACAATGCCATGCTGCGCGAGCTGTCGCGCTCCCGACGTTGATCACACCCGTCACGCTCTGCCCCGTGTGCTTAACTGAGCGGGCGTATCGCAGATCCGCCGACCGAGAAGGGGACCAGTTGCATATCGAGCCTGGCATCGTCGACGGCTCCAAGATCGTCTTGAGCTATGTCACCGCCACCGGTGCGGGTGTTTACGCTCTGAGCCTGGCGTGGAAGCTGATCAAGGACCGCGGAGTGGGTCCGCTGTTGGTGCGGACGCTCGCCACCACCGGCTTGGTGTTCACCTTCTTCCAAGTGTTTCCGCACTATCCCGTCGGTGTCTCCGAGGTCCATCTGATCCTCGGTTCCACCCTGTTCCTGATCTTCGGGGCCGCGCCCGCAGCGCTCGGGCTGGCCGCCGGGCTGTTGATCCAGGGCCTGCTCTTCGCCCCGCCGGACCTTCCGCAGTACGGGATGAACGTCACCACGCTGCTGGTGCCGCTGTTCGCCCTGCAGTTCGTCGCGAGCCGGGTCATCGCGCCCGACACCCCCTACGTCGAACTGAAATACCGGCAGGCACTGGCGCTCTCGACGACCTACCAAGCCGGGATCGTGTCCTGGGTCGCGTTCTGGGCACTCTACGGTGAGGGTTTCGCCGCGCAGACCGTCGCTGATATCGCCGCGTTCGGCGCAGCGTACCTGTTGGTGATCGTGGTGGAACCGTTGGCTGATCTTACCGTGCTTGCCGTGGCCAAGGGTGCGCACCAACTCGCCAACAGCCCGGTTGTGGAGCGTCGGCTGTTCAATCCCGCCTGAGCGGCACTACACGGGCTCTACCCGCCCCCGAGCTAACACGCACGGCAACCAACACCCACGGCAACCATGATTCCACCCGCCTCCGACCCGGCGGCGGATCTCACGCGCTGCGCTCAGCTATTAGGCCGGATGCGGCACCTTCGTCATCGGTGTTTCGCAGCACACTTCTGCGTGTTCCTGTTCGGGTTCGCAGGGACACGGTTTCTCGTAGACGAGCGTCGCGCCGCACTCCTTGCATTCGTACCGTTCTCCGGCGCTTCGAGACATAGGCCCTCCTTACGGTATCTGGGCAGCGATACCTGACCCACCTCGGAGTTTACGTACGGTTTGTGTCCCGGAACGCCGGTTTCGGACGACTGCGCAGAACCGTGGACGCGGTGGCTCAAGCCAGGTGATTGTGCCGTGGTGTCAGGTTCGGCGCTTCGGGCTTCGATGACGCGACGTTGCGCAGCCGCAGACTGTTCGAGACAACGAAAAACGAGGAGAACGCCATCGCCGCGCCAGCGATCAGCGGACTCAGCAATCCCGCCGCGGCGATCGGTATTGCGGCGATGTTATAGCCGAACGCCCACACCATGTTGATTCTGATAGTGCGCATGGTTGCCCGCGCCAGGTCCAACGCCTGCGGAACGACGTCCAAGTGGTCGCGCACGAGGATAATGTCGGCGGCTCCGATGGCCACATCGGTCCCGCGCCCAATCGCCAGACCGAGGTCGGCGCAGGCCAGTGCGGGCCCGTCGTTGATACCGTCGCCCACCATGGCCACTACATTGCCGTGGTCGCGCAGCTGCTCGACGACGTCCACCTTGCCCTCGGGAAGCACCTCGGCGATGACGTCGTCAATGCCGACCTGCGCGGCGATGGCCGCGGCGGTCGCGGCGTTGTCACCGGTGAGCAGCATCGTCCGAAGACCCTGCTCATGCAGCGCCGCGACCGCGGCGGCCGCGGAGTCCTTGACGGTGTCGGCGACCGCGATGGCCCCGCACACAATGCCGTCGACGGACACGAAGACCACTGTCTCACCGCGTGATTCACCACTGCGCCGGGTGGTGAGCAGTTCCGCTGGCGCTGCGGCCTGCCGGGTCACCCAGGACGGTTTGCCGACCTCGACGCGCAGCCCGTCGACGGTGCCCGCCACGCCTTGTCCGGTGACGGCGCGGAACTCGGTCACCGGGCGGATGTGCGGCGCCGCGGCCGCGATGGCGATTCCCACGGCGTGCTCGGATGCCGCCTCGACGGCCGCGGCCAGGCCCAACACGTCGCTGGGCTGCCATCCGTGGGCCGCCACCACGGTGGTCACCGATAGATGTCCCGTCGTGAGGGTCCCGGTCTTGTCGAAGACCACGGTGTCGACCGAGCGGACGGCCTCCAGCGCCTGGTGGCCCTTGAGGAAGATTCCCAGCTGGGCGCCGCGGCCGGAGGCCACCATCATCGCCGTCGGAGTGGCCAGCCCCAACGCGCACGGGCAGGCGATCACCAGCACGGCCAGCGCCGACGAGAACGCGCGGTCGGCGTCGGCGCCCACCAGCGTCCACGCCAGCGCGGTCAGCAGCGCGATGGCGAACACGCACGGCACGAACACGGCGGCAATGCGGTCGGCGAGGCGCTGGGCGTCGGCTTTCTGCGCCTGGGCCTGCTCGACCAAACGCACCATGCCGGCGAACTGGGTGTCAGCGCCCACCGCAGCCGCCTCCACGATCAGCCGGCCGTCCAGCACGACGGTGCCGCCGATCACGTGCCCGCCTCGATGTGCTCGGGCGGGCTTGGCTTCACCGGTCATGGCGCTCATGTCGATTGCCGCGTCACCGTCGACCACCAAGCCATCGGCGGCGATGGTCTGACCGGGCCGAACGACGAACCGCTGCTGCTCCTTGAGCTCGTCAGCCGGGATCGTCATCTCCGCGCCGTCGGCCAACACGACGGTCACGGTTTTCGCGCTCAGCGCGGCCAACGCGCGCAACGCGTCACCAGCTTTGGATTTGGCGCGGGCCTCGAAATATCGTCCGGCCAGCACGAACATCGTCACACCCGCAGCGACCTCGAGATAGATCGCGTCACTGCCCATCAGGGCCTGCCACACCCCACGGATGTCGCCGGCACGGTTGTCGAGAAAGATGGTGTGTACCGACCATGCGGTGGCAGCCGTCACCCCCACCGAGATCAGGGTCTCCATCGAGGCGATGCCGTGTCGCGCGTTGCGCAGCGCAACGCGGTGAAAGGGCCAGGCCGCCCACGTCACGACCGGCGAAGCCAACGCAACCAGCAACCAGCCCCAACCGGCGAACCGGGTGCTGGGTAGCGCCGCGAACATCACCGACAGATCGGCCAACGGCACAAACAACACCGCGGCAACAGCGAGCCGAACCAGCAAGCCGCGGGCGCGCTCGGCATCCGGATCGGTGTCGGCGACGCCCGATTCGGCGCGCAGTCCTGCGTCATAGCCGGCTCGGCGCACGACATCGCACAGCTCGGCGATCTCGATGTCGTTGCGGGCATCGATGCTGGCCGCCCTGGTGGCGAAGTTCACCGATGCCCGCACACCCGGCACCTTGTTGAGCCTGGCCTCCACGCGGCCCGCGCATGCCGCGCACGACATACCGGACACCTCAAGCTGGACCAGCCGGCTCTCGGCCGGCTCGGTGGTGCCCACCACGGCAGCTGTCATCGTTCTCCTTGTCCAGGGGCCGCCGGTGTCCCCACCAAGGTTGGTCGGGCCTCCCCGCAGATGAGTTCCCACGGCGCATCGATATAGTGTCGGCGCGTGGGCTCCCGCGACGACGACCAAGTTACCTGGCTGGCCATGGCGGCCGGTCGCGGCGACCCCGCAGCATTGGAACAGTTCATCAAGGCCACCCAGCGCGACGTGTGGCGCTCGGTGGCCTACCTTGCCGACCCCGGCAGCGCCGACGATCTCACGCAGGAGACGTTCCTGCGCGCGATCCGATCCTTGCCGCGTTTCACCGGCCGATCATCGGCGCGGACCTGGCTGCTGTCCATCGCCCGGCGCGTGGTCGTCGATCAGATCCGCCACAATCAGAGCCGGCCCCGCACAAGCTACACGGTGGATTTGAACAAGGTCCTCGACAAACACCGGTCCACTTCGCGATTCGAAGACATCATCGAAGTCAAGCTGCTGCTCGACACCTTGGACACCGACCGCAGGCACGCGCTGCTGCTAACCCAAGTACTCGGCTTGTCCTACGCCGAAGCCGCCGAAGTGTGCGGCTGCCCCGTGGGCACCATCCGCTCACGCGTCGCCAGGGCCCGCGACGACCTGATCAACGCCGCCAACGCCGATCACCGCGCCGGCTGAGCACCGCGCACCACCGCGATCCGACGACTTCGGCGCGGGCTGGAACCGCCGTAGCCGTCGACCCGACTGTTCTGGGCGGACTGCAAATTCAGACCGTGGAGTAATTGGGTGAGAACTGGACTGCAACACACGCAGGTCGAGCGCGCGCTGCGCGACATCGAGCACCGCGTACTTGAAGAGGTCTGGATCAGCGGTACCCGGCGAGTCGCGGCGGCGGTAGCGGCAACGGCCTTGGGCATTGCGGCGGTGCTCCATTGGTGGGGCACGAACGCCGCAGAGCATCCAGCCGTCATCCCGCACGTGACCACCGTGATCCTTCTGCTGGCATGGATGGTGTCGGTGCTCGCCTTGTGCATGAGGCGCTTTCGTTGGTGTTGTGCCGCCGTGTGTACCTCATGGGTATCGACGGTAACCAGTGTGGGTGCACTGTGGTGGCGCCAGACAGCCCAGGCCTCCTATCCGCTGGTGTGGATAACGGTCGGCTGTCTGGCCGCCGTTGTCCTGACGACGGTGTGGTTCGGCGTGATTCTCACCCCACTGGACCGCTCTCAACCAGACATGCGCAAACTCCACCACCAGCCAGTAACCGGTGAGGACCGCAATGTCTATCCCTGAAGTCGCCAGCGAGCAGGCCAACCTCGATCCGGCACCAGGCAGGACCGGCCGCAGCACGCGTTTTCGCCCGGTGTTCATGCGGTTGCACTTCTACGCCGGGATCTTCGTCGGACCGTTCCTACTCATCGCCGCCGTCACCGGTGGCCTGTACGCGATCGCACCGAGCATCGAGCAGTTCGTCTACCACGACTACTTGCACACCGACAGTGTCGGCGAACTGCGCCCGGTCGCCGACCAGATCCGCGCTGCTCAAGCACGGCGCCCCGACCTCACCGTGACCGCGGTGCGACCCGCGACCGAACCTACCGACACCACACGGGTGTTCTTCGACGATCCGACCCTGGGTATCTCCGAACGTCTCGCGGTGTTCATCGACCCGGTGACCGCGACACCGCAGGGTGAACTCACCGTCTACGGCAGCAGCGGTGCGCTACCCGTTCGCGCCTGGATCTCCCAGCTTCACCGCAGCCTGCACCTGGGTGATCCCGGGCGGCTGTACAGCGAACTGGCGGCGTCGTGGCTATGGCTGATCACCCTGGCCGGGCTATTTCTGTGGGGCACGCGGTATCGGCGGCTGTCCGCACGCGGCGATGCAAATGCCAAGTTGTTGGCTGTCGACCGGTCAAGCCGGGGGCGCAACCGGACGCTGAACTGGCACGGTGCGGTCGGTATCTGGATCGCCGCCGGGCTGCTGTTCCTGTCGGCGACCGGGCTGACCTGGTCCCTGTACGCCGGCACGAATATCACCGATCTACGGGCGGCGTTGTCGTGGACGACCCCGACCGTGTCGAGCGCGCTCGAAAACACCGGCGCTACCGCCGCTGTGGCCTCCGATCATGCGGGCCACGAGCCGGGAGCCGCCAAGGCTGCCAATACACATACGGAGCCGCGAGTCGACGATGTGGACCGGGTATTGCACTCCGCACGCGCAGCGGGAATTGGCGGCAAGGTCGAGGTCAGCATCCCTGCCGAGGCCGGCACCGCCTTCACGGTCACCCAGACCCGGCAGCCGTGGGTGATGTCGAACAACGCCGTCGCCGTCGACGGAACAACCGGCACGATCACCGACACGTCATGGTTCGCCGACTGGCCCCTTGCCGCCAAACTGTCGGCGTGGGGCATTCAACTGCACATGGGGCTGCTGTTCGGCTTGGTCAACCAGCTGGTATTCCTTGGTCTCGCAGCAGCTTTGGTCACCGTCATCGTGCACGGCTACATGCTGTGGTGGCGACGCCGGCCAGCACGCGGAGGAACACCCGCCGGCCGACCGCCACGCCGAGGCGCGCTCACCCATCTACCTCTAGGAGCCGCGGTGGCTGTCGTGGCTGCGGCCGCCGCCATCGGGTGGTTCCTGCCGCTGTTCGGGTTGAGTCTGCTCGCCTTTGTCGTGGTCGACATCCTGGTAGGAATGCTCCAGGGGCGACGAGCTAGCGCCGCAAAGTCACGTTGAGAAACGTGAATCCCGTTGATTTTCAACCGCATAGACGACTAACAACGGCTGACCATTTCGGCCGATCGGCAAAGGCTGGGTCGGACACGTCGGGATTGATCGTGACGCAACTACGACTTGAAACCGGGCCGCGTGCTCATCGCACTCGTCGATTGATCGACGGCCCCAGCTTCCGATCGGATGTCGCAAGGCGACGTTCAATTGCCGGAACCACGGCCACCCGCAGCGCGACTAATGCGAACACAAGCGCCGTCGCTGCCGAACCCGGCAGCGGCACACCGATGACGATCGCGACCGCGGCTACAACCCCGCCGAGCACCTGCGCCAGCACGTCAAGACCGACGGAGGCAACAGCGTCTACGACCGCTGCTATGGGTGGCGAGAGGACTCCGAGAGTCTGAACAACACCCTGGACCGCACCCTCTACGGCGGGCGGATGATCGCCTACGCCGCGGTTCGCCAGCTGACCGTCATGCTTGGATTCGCCTTGGGCCGAAACGCAATCACGGCCTACCTGCACCGCCGACGACACCCCGCAGAACGAGCCGCCTAACGGCGGCCGCCATTGACAAGCGCCCACCACGCACGCCCACGCGTCGCGTGGCCCTCGTCGTGCCCGCTACACTCACACCCGCCGCACCCCGCCGACCAACCCAATCGCCGGGAACGGCAAAAGGACGCCACGAACACCGCAGACAACCGCCCAGCGCATCGAACGGCTAGGTTTTAGTCAGGTATTCAACGACGTCCCGCGCCCTCGTAGCTCAGGGGATAGAGCACGGCTCTCCTAAAGCCGGTGTCGCAGGTTCGAATCCTGCCGGGGGCACCCATCAGCTGTTGCGTGTGTCGATCACCCGGTGCGCGACGTCGACCAGCCGGGTGTTGCTGTCCTGCGAGATCTGTTTGAGCATCTCGAACGCCCGCACGTCGTCGACGCCGTAGCGCTCCATGATGATGCCCTTGGCCTGGCCGATGCGGTCCCTGGTCGACAGCGCCGACTCCATCTGCTCACCGCGGCGGCTGGCCAGAATCGCCGCCGCGGCGTGGGCCGCGAGGACCGCGGCGATCGTTTCGTCGTCGGTGTCGAACGCGTTCGGTTCGAAGCTGAACAGGTTCAACGCTCCGGCCGTGCGCTCAGCGGTGTACAGCTTCACCGACAATCCGCTGAGCACCCCGACCTCGACACAGGCCGGCGCGTAGCTGGGCCACCGATCTTCTTTCCGGAAGTCGTCGGTGCGCACGAGGAGGTCGTCGACGGCCGCCTGCACACAGGGACCTTCGTTGAACCTCATCTGTAGCTCGTCGAGCTGATGCGGCACCTCGGACGTGGCCGCCAGAGATTCGAACTTGCCACCCCGGCCCACCAGCAGGATGCCGGCCGTGTCGGTACCCGGGATCAACTCCCGTGCCGTCGTGGTGACGTCGGCCAGCACCTCGTCGACGCTGCGTGGAGCCGCCGAGGCCCGCGCCAGCTCAGCCATCCGCTGCGCCAGACCGTGGGGGCCAGAGAGATCAGCCATGCGTACCGGGTTCCCGGGATGGCTATCCAATACACGAACGTTTGCTTTCTGCAGGTAAGGGCATAGGTCTGACAGGCGGGCGTGGTGGTCGACCATCACGCCTGCTGAGGTCTCGTCGGTTCAGAACGTAGCCGACGGGGCCGCCTCTCGAGGTTGCCGGAGGCGCGCCGGAAATCCGTCCAATCTTGCTAGCACTCTCTGATAATGAGTGCTAATCTCGCAGGTGCACAGTGATTTATGCCGCCCGCCAGGGTGGCGGGCTCTATCGTGACGAGGAGGTGAATTGCTGTGCTTCGTTTTGATCCGTTCAGCGAATTCGATGCTCTGACCCGGGGCCTGCTCACCAGCCAGACCGGATCAAACCGTTCACCTCGGTTCATGCCGATGGACCTCTGCAAGATCGACGACCACTATTTGCTGACGGCCGACCTGCCCGGTGTTGACCCCGGCTCGGTGGACGTCAACGTCGACAACGGCATGCTGACCATCTCTGCGCACCGCACCGCCCGCTCGGAGGACGGCGCGCAGTGGCTCACCAGCGAAAGGTTCTTCGGCACCTACCGCAGGCAGCTGGCCCTGGGCGAAGGCATTGACACCGACGCCATCTCGGCCACCTACGAGAACGGGGTGCTCACCGTGACCATCCCGCTCGCCGAACGGGCCAAGCCGCGCAAGATCGAGGTCGCCCATGGCTCGGCGCCCAAGTCGATCGAGGCGACCACCGTCGAATCCGGCTAAGCGCCCGTCAGCCGTTGCGGTCCAGCCTGAACCTCAGGTTGGACCGCACGGCAGGCCACTCGATGTCCAGAATCGAGTACACGACCGTGTCGCGGCGCGAGCCGTCGGGCAGGAGTTGATGGCTGCGCAACACGCCGTCGAGCTTGGCGCCCAGCCGCTCGATGGCCGCCCGGCTGGCGAAGTTGAAGAAGTGGGTGCGGAATTCCACTGCGACACAACCCAGCCGGTCGAAAGCGTGGCCGAGCATCAACAGCTTGGTCTCGGAGTTGACGCCGCTGCGACGCGCGGACTCGACGTACCACGTGTTGCCGATCTCGAGCCGCCGGTTGGCCGCGTCGACGCTCATGTAACTTGACGAGCCGACGAACGTACCGTCGAGGCGGCGCACCACGAACGTCAAACCCTGGTCGGGTTGCTGTACTGCCAACCTGCTGTCCACCCACTGCTCGACGGCCTCCGGCGCGGGTGTCGCGGTGAACCACAGCCGACCAAGTTCCCCGCCTGCTGCGGCCGCGGTGATCTCCGGAATATGCTCGCGGCCAAGCGGTTCGAGCGTCACCCAGCGCTGCCCGCGCAACGTGACCGCTTCGACGAATCCGGTCATGCCGTCCGGTTCGTCGTCGACCAGGCGGCCATCATCGACCACACGGACAGGATCACCGCGACGACGGCGAGTGCCCCGCCTACGAACAGGCCATAGCCCGCGGCCACCGGCGGGTACACGTAGAGCCGGTAGTACCACACCGTCATCACCACGACGAGCACCGAAATCGCCAACGCGGCCGACGACGCGAGCCGGCCCGACAACCCCCGCCCCGCCATCGCCCCCGCGACGATCAACGCCGCCCCCAGCAACACGATCAGCTGACCCACGCCGAATCCCGGCGGTGGCACGGGCAACTCGCCGACGACGACACCGCCGATCGCGTTGGCGCGCCCGCCCCCGTCGGCCGAGGTGGTCAGCCACGGGAGCCAGGCGCTCACCACGACGATCGCCGCGCACAGCGCCACCAACCAACCGGGGCGCACGCGAGACATGGCTTGAGCCTATCCGGTGTGCCCCGCCGCTCCGCTCTCTAAGGTGGAGTGTCCGACAACGAAAGCGCGGGTGGTGAAATGACCGAACTTCCCGACTGGGCGCGGCGCCTCGAGCTGTCCCCCCACCCCGAGGGCGGCTGGTATCGGGAAACCTGGCGCAGCGACTTGACCGTCCCGCAGTCGGCGTTGCCACCCGACTACACCGGCCCGCGCAGCGCGGGCACGGCGATCCTGTTCTTGCTCATGCCCGGCCAGCAGTCGGCGTGGCACACCGTGCGCAGTGCTGAGCTGTGGTTCTACCACTGCGGCAGCCCCCTTCTCCTCGAGGTCGGCCGCCAACAAGACGGTGCCACAACACATCTGCTCGGATCCGACATATTGGCCGGCGAGCATCCGCAATTCGTCGTCCCGCCCGGCCATTGGCAGCGGGCCCGGCCCCGCGACGACGAACCGACCCTCGTCAGCTGCGTGGTGATACCGGGCTTCGATTTCGCCGACTTCGAACTGGCCGCCCCCGGCGACTGAACCACAACTCCGGGTCGATTTGGCGGCCAACGACTTTCACGGCTGGATGCCGCGCAGCTTGTCCAACATCCGACGGTCCCGCTTGGTCGGGCGCCCCGCTCCGCGGTCCCGGACGGCGACAGGCACCGAGGGCACTCTCTGGGGCTTTGGGGTTCGGTCGAGATAACACGTCACCGCGTCGGCGGCGCCGACCCGCTTGTGGATGACGCGCAGCACCTCCACGACGCGCGTGACCTCGCCGACCCGGGCCCGCACCTCGTCACCGGGCGAGACCATGGTGGCCGGTTTCGCGGGCCGGCCGTTGACCCGCACCCGTCCGCCCCGACACGCCGCGGCCGCATCTGGTCGCGTCTTCGCGAGGCGGACCGACCACAACCACCGGTCCACGCGCGTCGACTCCACGCGTTCATGATGCCGGGCACGTCGACCTTATTGTGACCTTATCTCGGCCTTATTTTTCTTAGAAATTGGTGTACGGTGTTCCTCAGCTGACGGATAGCCGCAACAGAAGGGATCCGACATGCAGAAGGAATCCGCTGAACGGATCGTCCTGGTCACCGGTGGTTCACGAGGCGTGGGCGCGGAATCCGCACAGCGGCTCGCCGGCCCCGACACGCACGTCGTCGTGCATTACCGAAACGCAGCCCAGCGTGCACAAGCCGTCGTCGACGCGATCACCGACGCGGGCGGCCGCGCGTCCAGCCTGCGCGCCGATATCGCCGACGAGGCCGAGAGCGCGGCGATGGTCGATACCATCGCCGAGCGCTTCGGGCGGCTCGACGCCGTGGTCCTCAACGCGTCGGTGCACCTCGAGCCCGGCACGCACGCGGGTCACGCGATGCGGATCAACCGCGAGGCCCAGCGCCGTCTGGCGGTGATGGGCCTGCCGCTGATCCGCTCCGGCGGCCGCATCGTGTTCGTCACCAACCACCAGGCCCACTTCTACCCGCTCAAGGCGGTGCCGAAAGGGCAGACCGCCCTGGCGGCGGGCAGGTGGGCAGGCGAGACCACGCTGTACGCGATGCGTTCGGAATTCCACCGCGCCGGTGTGCATTTCACGGTCGTGTCCGGTGATACCGTCGACGCGTCGTTCGCCGATGCGGTCGTCAACGCCGTCAACACCGCCAGCCCGACCGGCATGGTGTACGTCGGCGGGCCCGAACACCGCATGATCGCCTAGCTACACCGACGACAGGTTGAAGTCGGCACCGGTGGCGTCGGCGACGGCCGCCAGCCGGCCGTACGGCGTGTCCTCGGCGGCGCGGATCACGCTACCCCCGTTGTCGAGAATCAGCTGCACCGTCTTGTCGACGTCGTCGGCGCCGAGGAAGAAGGACCAGGTCGACGACACGCCCTCGGCGAGGTGGCCCGAGCCGTCCATCACCCCGAGCAGCGCCTCACCGTCGAACGACGCTGTGGCGTACCGGAACTCGTCGGTGTCCGACACCGTCTCGGTCTGCCAGCCGAACACCTCGCGGTAGAAGTCCAGCGCCTTGCGGTAGTCCCGGGTCGTGAGCTGGTGATAGACCGGCGCGCCGTCCTCGTTGACCACTTCGAAGCCACGATGCCCGGTCGGCTGCCACAGCCCGAACATCGCGCCGGTCGGGTCGCTGAGCATGCCCATCCAGCCCTTGTCCTTGATCTCCATCGACTCCACCGGTTCCATGCAGGTGATGGCGCCGGCGGCGACAGCGCTGTTCAGCGTCGCCTTGATGTCGGCGGTGTGGAAGTAGATCGTCCACCCGTCGGGGCTGTTCCACTGCGGATCGTTGTGCATCAGGCCCGCGACGGGTTTGCCGTCCTTGAATGCGGTGACGTAGCCGCCGTATTCGGGGCCTGCCGACTCGAACGTCCAACCGAACACCGCGCCGTAGAACTGCTTCGAGCGCTCGAGGTCGGAGCTGGCGAGGTCGATCCAGGTCGGTGCGCCGACGGGGGCGGCAGTGCGAACGGGCACGATGGTCTCCTTCGTGATTCTGTGGGTCGGTCACCCGTGCAGACCACCGCCGGCGGGAAAACTCATCGCGGTCAAGAACTGAGCCCGAGGACCCGCAGCGCGTTCTCCTTGTAGACCAGCGGCACCACGGCCGCGTCGATGTCGAGCGCCTCGAAGTCGCGGCGCCACCGGTCCAGCTGGATGTACGGAAAGTCGGTGCCGAACAACGCCTTTGTCCGCAGCTGCCGGCCCAGAGCGTGCACCAGCTGGGGCGGAAAGTACTTCGGGCTCCACCCCGACAGGTCGAGGTACACATTCGCCTTGTGCGCGGCGATCGCGATCTGCGAGTCCACCCACGGCACCGCCGGGTGGGCCATCACGATCGTCAGCTCCGGGAAATCGGCGGCGACGTCGTCGAGCAACATCGGGTCGGAGTAGCGCAGCTTGACCCGGCCCCCGCCCGGCAGCCCCGAGCCCATGCCCGTCTGCCCGGTGTGGAACAGCGCGGGCACACCCGCCTCGGTGATCGCCTCGTAGATCGGGTAGAACCGGCGGTCGTTGGGCTCGAAGGCCTGCATGCTCGGGTGGAACTTGAAGCCCCTGACGCCGTACTCACCGACGAGCTCGCGCACCCGGTGCACCGCGGCGCGGCCCTGCCACGGATCGACGCTGCCGAACGGGATCAACACATCGCGGTTGCGCACCGCCCCCGCGACGAGGTCCTCTATCGAGTTGGGCACATGGCGCATACCGGTGCGCGCGTCGATGGTGAACACCACCGCCGCGGTGTTGTGCTGCCGGTACAGCTCGGCGACGGCGTCGACGCTCGACAGCTGACCGGGCGAACGTTTGAAGTACTTCGCGGTCGCCTCGATCAGCTCGTCGGTGTAGGCCTTGTGGCCGCGGCAGTCGACCTCGACGTGGGTGTGGATGTCGATCGCGTCGATGCGATCGAAATCGACCCCGTATTCGTACTTTTCGCTCACGATGGCGCCGTCTACCCGGCCGCGGCCTCCGGCGCGTAGTTCATCGTCGACTTCGTCTCCAGATACTCCTCGAAGCCGAACTGACCCCACTCGCGGCCGTTGCCGCTGCGCTTGTATCCGCCGAACGGCGCGGTCATGTCGAAGCCGTGGTTGATCGCCACCGAACCGGCGCGAATCCGGCGGGCCACCGAGCGCGCCTGGTCCAGGTCGGCACCCGAGACGTAGCCGGCCAGCCCGTAGTCGGTGTCGTTGGCGATCTCGAGGGCCTGGTCGAGATCGTCGTAGCCGAGGATGCACAGCACCGGCCCGAAGATCTCCTCGCGGGCGATGGTCATGTCGTTGCGGACGTTGGCGAACACCGTCGGCTTGACGTAGTAGCCGGTGTCAAGGCCGTCGGGCCGGCCCGGCCCGCCGATGACCAGCGTCGCGCCCTCGTCGATGCCCTTCTGCAGCAGCCCCTGGATCTTGTCGAACTGCGCCTTGGACGCCACCGGTCCGAGCGCCCTGGGTTCGTTCGGGTCGCCGACCTTCACCGCGGCCGCGGTTTCCTTGGCCACCGCGATGGCCTCGTCCATGCGCGAGTTCGGCACCAGCATCCGCGACGGCGCGTTGCAGCTCTGGCCGCTGTTGACCATCATCACTGACGTGCCCGCGGCCACGCTCTTGGCGAAGTCGTCGTCGTCGAGCACGATGTTGGGGCTCTTGCCGCCGAGTTCCTGCGTCACCCGCTTCACCGTGGCGGCCGCGTTGCGCGCGACGTCGATGCCGGCGCGGGTGGACCCGGTGAACGACACCATGTCGATGTCGGGGTGATTGGACAGCGCGGCGCCGACGCCCGGCCCGTCGCCGTAGACGAGGTTGTACACACCGGCGGGAACACCTGCGGCGTCGACGATCTCGGTGAAGATCTGCGCCGAGTACGGCGCCACCTCCGACGGCTTGAGCACCATCGTGCAGCCTGTGGCCAGCGCCGGGAACACCTTGCAGGCGATCTGGTTGACGGGCCAGTTCCACGGCGTGATCAAGCCGCAGACCCCGATCGGTTCCTTGACCACCAGCGTGGACCCGAGCTGCTCTTCGAACGCGAAGTTCTTCAGCACGTCGATGGCCGTCGAAAGGTGACCCAGCCCCATCCCCACCTGTGGCCCCGCGGCCAGGGTAGCGGGGGCGCCCATCTCCTCGCTGACCGCGTCGGCCAGGTCACCGGAGCGCTTCTGGTATTCGGCCAGGATCGCCTGCAGCAGGTCGAGCCGTTCCTCGCGGGTGGACTGCGACCAGGTGGCGAACGCCTTGCGCGCCGCCTGCACGGCCACGTCGACGTCGGCGGCGGAGCCGAGCGCGATCCGGCCGGAGACTTCTTCGGTGGTCGGGTTGTCGACGTCGAGGGTGTTGGGCCGGACCGGATCGACCCACTTGCCGCCGATGTAGAACTTCAGATACTCACGCATGGCTCTACTCTCTCTCATTCGCGGTTCGACCGCGGCCTCTTAGAACACGTCCCTACTGTGTGCCTTCTGCATACCAGGTTCGGAACCTGTCGTACTTGGGCATCTCCTCGGAGTTGGCCTTCGGGTCGATGCACACGTGCACCACGCCCACCTTCCCGCTGGCGTAGGCGCGGGCGATGGCCGGTCCGAGCTCGTCGTCCTTCTCGACGTATTCGCCGTGGCAGCCGAAGCCCTCGGCGATCTTGTCCATCCGCACGTCCTTGCTCCAGTGCACGCCCGGCTGCGGCGAGGGCTGCGGGAACGTCCGCTTGTAGACGCCCACCTCCAGGCCCCACTGATGGTCCACGCCGACCACGCACACCAGCGGCACCGCTTCCCGCGCCGCGGTCTCGAGTTCGGCGATGTGGAACAGGAATGAGGAGTCGCTTGTCAGCAGCATCACCGGCCGTTTGCGGCCCTCGGCGATCGAGGCGCCGACCGCGTAGGGCAGCCCCGTGCCCAGGTGCCCGAAGTTCTGGTTCCAGATCACGTCGCGCGGCTTGGACTGCGAGTAGGTCCACTGGAAGATCACGGTCGCGCCGCCGTCGCGCACCATGATGCCGTCCTCGAGTTCGTTGAACGCCTTGGTGGCCTCGACGACGAACCGCGCCGGATGAATCGGCGTGCGGCCCGACGGCGCGTTCTCCGCGAGCTGGGCGAGCTCCTCGGCGTCGGCCTTGACCAGCTTGTCGAGGTTGGCCGACGGTTCGCGCGGGGTGTCGCGCAGCGCCTCGACCAGTTGGGGCACGACGCCGCGCAGATCGCCGACCAGCGGCACATCGAACGAGCGGTTGACGCCGATGGCCGCCGGGTCCTGCTCGACGTACACCCACTTGCGGTTGGCGTCGTTTCCGGCCCAGTGCTGGGTGCGGCCGTAGTGCATGGGCTCACCGAGTTCGGTTCCCAGCGCGACACACAGGTCGGATTCCTCGACTGCCTCGTTGGCGGCCGGAGAGAACAGGTACGGGAAGGTCCGGTCCTGCAGTCCCGGGATGTACGAGGTGCCTCCGGAGGTCTGGATGACCGGGCAGGCCATCAGCTCGGCGAGCTCCTTGACCTCCTGCTGGGTGCGGGAGGTGTGCACGCCGTGGCCGACGAGCAGGATCGGGCTCTTCGCCTCGCGGATCAGCTTGGCGGCCTCTGCCACCTCACGCGCCCCGGCCCCCTGGTTGACGAGGCGATACCGGTTGGGCGGCGGGGGGTCTGCGACATCGAGCTCTTCGAGGATCACGTGCGACGGGAACTCGACGTAGCTGGGTCCGGGTGTGCCGGACATCGAGCGCCGGATCGCCTCGTGGATGATCTCGTCGGTCTGGTCGGCGTACTCGATCGAACTGCTGTACTTGACCGACGCCTCGAAAAGCGGTTCCTGCTGCACGAATTGGATACGGCCGCGCCGAACGCGCCGCTCGGTGATGCGCGCGCGCTGCCCGCCGAGGAAGATCACCGGCGAGTTCTCGACGAGCGCGCACTGGATCGCCCCCGCGATGTTGGCCATGCCCGGCCCGAGGGTGCCGATACACAGTCCCGGCTTGCCGGTCATCCGCGAGGCCGCCTCGGCCATGAACCCTGCGCTGAGCTCGTGATGCGGCGCGACCACCGACCACCCGCGGGCCTCGGCTTCCGCGAACATGTGCACGAAGTTGGGGTCCGGGATGCCGAACAGGGTGTTCACCCCCTCGGCCTCGAAGAGGTCGAGAATGCGCTTGTATACCGGTACGCCCATGTGAAACTCCTTGATTGCGTTAGCGATAGCGTTGTGCGAGTCGTTGACGGTGAACTGTCGGCGAACCGAACAGGGAACGGTTGAGCGCGGCGCGTTTGAGGTAGACGTGGACGCCGCTCTCCCACGTGTAACCGATGCCCCCGTGCAGCTGCATGGCTTTGCCGGCGATGTCGACGGCCGCGGCGCACGCGCGCGATTTGGCCATCGCGGTGGCGACGCCGGCGTCCGGGTCGTCGACGGCGACGGCACGCACCGCGGCGGCGACGAGCCGGCGGGAGACCGAGATGCTGACGAGCATGTCGGCGCAGGCGTGTTTGACCGCCTGAAACGAGCCGATCGGCCTGCCGAACTGCTGGCGCACCTTCGCATAGTCGACGGTCGCCGAGAGCATCGCCTCGCTCAGCCCGAGGCTGTCGCAGGCGATCGCGACCGCGGCCCGGTCGCGCAGCCTGGCGATAATGGCGGCGGAATCCCCGGCGAAGCACAGCACGTCGCCGTCGCGCTCCGTTGGGGATACCGTTGCGAGCCTGCGGGTCTCGTCGACGACGAGCCGCGGGGTCACGGTCACCGCCGGTTCGGCGAGGCCGCCGTCGGTGATCACGAGTACCCGGTCGGCGTCTTCGGCGTCGGGCACGAACTCGAGCGGCTCGAACGCGACGGCCACCCGGGCCGAACCGGACGCGATGTCGCGCAGCAACTGGTCGCGGACGTCGCTGGGCTGCAATGCGTTCAGCGCGCCGACGGCCAACACCGCACTGCCCAGGTAACTGGTGGCGCTGGCGGCGCGGCCCATCTCCTCACAGATGATCGCGGTCTCTTCGAACGTCGCACCGGCGCCGCCGAACTCCTCGGGCACCTCCAGCCCCACCCAGCCGGCCTCGACGAGCGCCGCCCAGTCGAGCGCGCGGTCCTTGCCGAGCAGATCGCGTGCCACCGAACGCAGCTCGTCGTGAAACTCGGAAAACCCGGCCATCATGCGCTGCTCGGTTCTCGCGGCAGGCCCAGGCCGCGTTCGCCGATGATGGTGCGCTGAATCTCGCTCGACCCGCCGGGGATGGTCCACTCCCACGAGCCGATGAAGTCCAGCACCCAAGACCCCGATTCCCAGCCGCTGGACATCGGCTTGGCCAGCTCGGTGTGGGCGCTCAGGCCGCCGACCTCGACGCCGAAGTCGGTCATCCGCTGCAACAGCTCGCTGTAGTAGAGCTTGACGATCGATGCGTCGGCGGGTCCGGTCGTCGGCTGATCGGATGTGCTGTCCTCCACGAGTTTTCGGCACAACGCCCGCAGCCCGGTGATCTCGGTTTCGAACTGCGCCAGCCGGTCGGCGACGACCGGGTCGTCGACGGGGCTGGCCTCCACCAGCCAGCGGAAGCCGGCGTTGCCGAGCCGCTCGGCGAGCTCGAGCATGGTCAGGCCCCGCTCGGCGCCCAACGTGGCCTGCGCGACCTGCCAGCCGGCGTTCTCGGCGCCGACGAGGTTGACGGCCGGGATCTCGACGTCGTTGAGGAAGATCTCGCAGAAGTGCGAGTCGCCGACGGCGTTGCGGATCGGGCGCACCTCGACGCCGGGTGTCGTCATGTCGAGCAGGAAGTACGAGATGCCTTTGCGTTTCGGTGCGTCCGGATCGGTACGGGCGAGCAACAGGCACCAGTCGGCGTGCATTCCGCCGCTGGCCCACAGCTTCTGGCCGTTGACCACATAGGAGTCGCCGACCCTGCGTGCGGTGGTGCGCAGGCTGGCCAGATCCGATCCGGCCTCGGGTTCTGAGAACCCCTGCACCCAGATCTCACCGTCGAGGATGGCCGGCAGATGTCTGCGTCGCTGTTCGTCGGTGCCCGCAGCCAGCAGCGTGGAGGCGGCGTGGTGGATGCCGACGAACGCGAGCACCAGCCGCGGCGCGTCGTGTCTGGCCAGCTCTTGATGCAGCACGACCTGGTCCGCGACCGACATGCCGCCGCCCCATTCTCGCGGCCAGTGCGGCACGGCGAACCCCGCGCGGTGCAGTTCGGCGAACCAGGCCTTCTGGAAGGCGACGAACTCGTCGTCGGTGGCGCCGGTCTGGCTCGTGCGCCAATCGGCCGGAACGTGTTCGGCGCACCACTGCCTTACCCGCCGCCGAAACTGAGCTTGTGCACGCGTATCCCGCGACATTTCGTGCATAAGTTCAGATTCGGCGGTCATGAGGCGTTGGCCCTCAGCTGATCCATGACCTGCGCGACGGCCACACCGTCGTCGAACGACGGGGCGGTCGGGGCGCCGGTGCGCAGCGCTTCGGCGACCTTGCCGAAGTAGGTGGTCAGCGCGGGGGGCGGGGTGCGCCGCGGCGGTGGGTCGAACTCTGTGGTCTCGGGATCCTCGCCGGGGCGTCGGACCACGAGCGTGGTGTCGCCGGTCAGCTCGACGGTGCCCTTGCTGCCGATCAGCGTGACGCGCGGGGTCGACGGTACGGCGGCGGCGAACCCGGTGTCGTGGTTGGCGGTGGCTCCATCGGCCGTCCGGAACCAGGCCGAGTACCCGTCTTCGGCTGTGGCGCCGGGGATGTCGGTGCGGATGACGCCGCCGCAGTCGACGATGTCACTGCCGAACAGCCAGCGGATGAAGTCGATCAGATGCGAGCCGTAGGCACCGATCCAGCCGCCACCGAGTTCGCGGTCGTTGATCCATCCGAGCTTGCGGCCGCGGAGCCCGCTGCCGAAGAAACTCCAGTGCAGATGCGCGGGGGTGCCGATGGTTCCGTCGTCGGCGAGCTTCTTGAGCGTCGACCATGACTCGTTGAACCGGAACTCGAAGTTCAGGAAGTTGGGGACGCCGGCGCGCCGAGCCTGGTCGCGCATGGCGATCGCCTCGTCGGCGTTGCGTCCGAACGGCTTGTCGCACAACACCGCACGGCCGTGCTCGACCGCGGCCGTGACGTGCTGCAGGTGTAGAAACGGCGGCGAGTGCACGGAGACCAGATCGACGTCGGCCGCCAGCGCCGCGTTCACCGCGGCGTCGTCGCGGGGGCTGACCACCTCGACGTCGAAGCCCACGCTCTGATAGGCCGGGGCTGCGGCGTGCTTGCCGAATCCCGTGCCGATCACGACGACCTTCATGCGTACAGTCCCGTCAGACCGGCGCGGCCCGCGCTGCGGGTGAGCTCGTCGCGTGTGGCCGACAACCCCAGCGGCAGCCGCCGCAACGGCTGGCTGTGCCGCGACAGCCACGACAGCGTGGTCTCGTCGCAGAAGCCGACGGCGCCGTGCAGCTGGTGGCAGACCCGGAACACCACCTCGGCGGCTTCGATCGCCGACATCCTCAGCGCCAGTGCGTCGTTCACCGCCTCGGGCCGCGCGTCCTGAATGCTCCACAGGGCGTACTTCGCGAGGATGTCGAGCCCGCTGCGCTCGACTTCGGCGTCGGTGAGCTGGAACTGCACCCCCTGAAAGGCCGAGAGGGTCTGCCCGAACTGCTTGCGCAGGGTGATGTGGGCGACGGTCAGTTCGATCGCCCGGTCGAGCATGCCCAGCAGCGTCCAGCATGGCAGCACCAGCCCGAGAGCGACGTCGGCCGCGCCGTCGTCGTCTTCGCGGACCAACTCCAACTCCGCGACGAACCCCGGCCCTGTCGGACCCAGCCCGCTCACCCGGTGCCGGACACCGTCCGGAGTAACTGCGATCCAACGTGATTGGAGCCCTGCGACCGGCCCGGCGGGGCGTGGTCCGGAGACCACGATCAGGCCGTCGGCGTCCAGGTCGGTCGGCTTGGCCAGCCGCTCCGCGACCGGGTAGGGCAACGCCCAGTAGCCGGCGCTTCGGCACAGCGCCGCAGCGGCCTCGAGCCCGTCGGCGTCGGTGCGTGGATCGAGCTCCCAGGCGCCGAGATCGGCGAGCGCGGAGCTGACGAGGGACTCGCGGCGGTCCGGTTTGGCTTCGGCCTGCTGCACCAACTCGTCGCCGCCGGCGGCTTCGAAGGCCCGCAACGCTTGGCGCCCGTACTCCCTGGCGTCGTCGGACAGGTCGAGGATCATCTCGCTCATTTCGCTGCCGCCAGCAACGCGCGGGACAGCAGGATCCGTTGCATCTCGATGCTTCCCGACGACACCGTCGACGCCTGCGAGTAGCGCCAGTGGTCGTCGACCTCGCCAAGGAACCACACGGCGCGCGGAGCGTCGCGGGGCACCTCGGCGGCGATGTCCATCAGAACCTCGGCGCTGTCCTGGTCGAGTTTGGTGACCGCGATCCGGTACGCCGCGGCGTCACCGGGTTGGATGCGACCGCTGCTCTGCAGGGACACCACGCGATACGCCATCAGCCGCGCCCGGCGGCAGTGCGTCAGCATTCGCATCCATCTACCCCGCAGTTCGGCGGGCAGGCCCTCCCAGCGGTCGCCGAGCACGGCGGGTGCCGCGGCGAGCAGCCGTTCACATCGTGCATACCGCGCGATGCCGACCCGTTCGAAGGCCATCACGTCCTGCACGACCGACCAGCCCTGGTCCACCGTGCCGAGCACGGCGTCCTCGGTGACCCGCAGATCGTCGAAGAACACCTCGTTGAGGTGATGAGGACCCAACATGGCGCGGATCGGCCTGACCTGGATCCCCGGATCATCCATCGGGACAAGGAAGATCGTCAGCCCCTGCTGTTTGCGTTCGCCATGGGAGGTGCGCGCGAGAAGGAAGCACCACTGCGCCATCGTCGCGTAGGAGGTCCAGATCTTCTGTCCGTTGACCAGCCAGCCGTCGTCGTCCCGGCGGGCGCTGGTGCGCAGCGACGCCAGATCCGAGCCCGCCTCCGGTTCCGAGAAACCCTGGCACCAGATCACCTCTCCGCGGGCGATCGGCGGGAGGTGTTTGCGCTGCTGTTCCTCGGTGCCGTGACGCATGATGATGGGCCCCACCCAGTTGACGCCCATGTACTGGGCGCCCCTGGGCTCGTGGTGCGCCCACATCTCCTCGCGGACCACGGTCTGCTCCCACACCGATGCCCCGCCTCCGCCGAACTCCTTCGGCCATGCCAGACACAGCAGTTCGCGCTCGGCGAGCAGCCTGCAGAACCGCTGCGCGATCTCCAGATCTTCCGGGTGGTCGGTGAACGCGCCCAGATAGTGCTCCGGCACATTGTCGTTGACCAGCGAGCGGAGTTCGGTGCGCAGCGCCGCCGCCTTCTCGCCCATGTCAAAGCGCATGGTCGGCACCTGCCAAACCGAGTTCTTCGAGCACCTCCGCGGTGTCGGCGCCGAGTTCGGGAGCCGGGCCCGCGACCGCACCGGGGGTACGCGAAAACCACGTCGGCACACCGGGAAAGCGCACCTGGCCGTGCGGCGTGTCCACGGTCTCGAACAGCCCCACCGCGTTCAGGTGCGTGTTGTCGAACAACGCGTCGGGTGAGTTCAGCGGCGCGGCCGGGATCTCCAGCTCGCCGAACAACTCCAGCCATTCGGCCGTGGTGCGTTCCTTCATCGTCTCGGCCAGCAGCCCGTACACGGTGTCGATGTCGCGGGCCCGTGACTCCAGGGTCGCGTGGGATTCGTTGACCCAGGCGGGTTTGACCGCGTTGACGAAGGCGTCCCAGTGTTTGTCGTTGTAGATAAGCGCGGCGATGTAGCCGTCGCGGGTGCGGTACGGCCTGCGGTTGGGCGCCACCGTGCGCGGATACACGGCGGGCCCGAGGGGTGGGTCGAACATGGCGCCGTTGGCATGTTCGACCAGCATGAACGCCGCCATGGTCTCGAACATGGCGACCTCGACCTCCTGGCCCTCCCCCGTGCGCTCGCGATGGAACAGCGCCATGGTCGTCGCGTAGAGCGCGGTCAGCCCCGCCACCTTGTCGGCCATGATCGTGCCGACATAGTCGGCCTCGCCGGTGAGTTGCTGTTGCACGGCGGGGATTCCACATTCGGCCTGGATGGTGTCGTCGTAGGCCGGCCGGTCGCGTTCCGGCCCGCGCCTGCTGTAGCCGTAGCAGTTGGTGTAGACGATCGCGGGGTTGATCGCGGCCACGCTCGGATAGTCGAGGCCCAGCTTGGTGATGGCCTTGGCCCGCATCGAGTGGATGAACACGTCGGCCGTTTCGACGAGGGCGCGCAGCGCCGCCTTGCCCGCGTCGGTCTGCAGGTCGATGACGACGCTGCGCTTGCCGCGGTTGACGTTGACGAACACACCGCTCATTCCGGGCACGGGGCCCACCGAGATGTAGCGGGTGTTGTCGCCTTGCGGCGGTTCGACTTTGATCACGTCGGCGCCCATGTCGGCCATGATCTGGGTGCAGTAGGGACCCATCACCATCGCGGTGAGGTCGACGACACGTATGCCCTTGAGCGGACCGCTAGCCATGAAGCGCTCCCTGGTCGGCCATCGCGAAGCTGTACCGGATGTGGTCCCCGTGCCCGTCGGGCACCACCGGGAAGATCAGCGGGTTCGCGGTGTCGCGGATGGTCGCGATCTGCTCGGCGACATCCTCGATGGACCACGACGGGCGGTATACGCCAGGCGTTTCGGCGACGAACGCCCTGGCGACCCGTCCGGCCAGCGCGATGAACACCTCGCCGGTCACCGCGCAGGTTTCGTGTGCGAGCCAGCCCACCGTCGGGGCCACCAGCTCCGGTCCCATCGGCGGATACGCCGACGTGTCAATGCCTTCGGCCATGCGGGTGACGGCGGCGGGCACGATGACATTGCTAATGACGCCGTGGGCCGCGCCTTCCATCGCGGCGACGTTGGACAGCCCGATGACCCCGGCCTTGGCCACCGCGTAGTTGGCCACCTGGTGGTTGCCGTACAGCCCGCCGATCGACGACGTCAGCACGATGCGGCCGAAGCCGGCGTCGCACATGTGCGGAAACGCGGGGCGCACCACATGGAATGCGCCGCGCAGGTGGACGTCGAGGACGGCGTCGAAGTCGTCATAGCTCATCTCCCGCAACGCCGCACGACGGACGTTGCCGGCGTTGTGGATGAGGATGTCGACACCGCCGTACCGCTCGAGTGCGGTGTCGACAACGGCCTTGCCGCCGTCCGCGGTGGCGACCGAGTCGGTGTTGGCCACCGCTTCCCCGCCGGCCGCGGCGATTTCGCGCACCACGTCCTCGGCGGGCCCCGCGTCGGAACCGCTGCCGGTGATGCTGCCGCCGGGATCGTTGACGACGACCTTGGCGCCACGTTCGGCCAGCAGCATCGCGTACGAGCGACCCAGTCCGCGACCGGCTCCGGTGACGACGGCCACGCGGCCGTCGAATCTCAAGCTGCGATTTGTGTGCGAAGACGAGCGCTCAGACGCACACAAATCGCTAGGGTCCGAGGGCGAGCCCATCCAGGTCACCCTCGTCGCGCCACTCTTTGAGCAGGTCACCGAACGCGTAGAAGCCCGGGCCGTAGGGCTCGCCCAGATGCGAGCGCAACCCCTCACCGCCGCCGCCGCCTTCGTTGTTGTAGTAGCCGGGCGTGCAGGACGCGTCGAAAGCCGAGGTGTCGACGGCGGTTTCGCGGATCGTCTGACACCACTGTTCCTGCGCCTCCTGCGTCGGCTCCACCGTGGTGGCGCCGCGCTTCAACGCCTCGGCGATGATGTAGGCGATGTGCTCACCCTGCAGTTCGTAGTTCGACGCGATGTTCGCCGAGATGCCGACCTGCGTGAACCCGGTGAAGAACTGGTTGGGGAACCCGCGGCTGGTCATGCCGTGCAGGGTCTTGTACCCGTCGCGCCAGTAGTCGTAGAGCGACAGCCCGTCGCGACCCTCGATGGCCTCGATCGAGTACCGCCTGCTGATATCGGTGGTGATCTCGAAACCGCTGGCGTAGATGATGCAGTCGACCTCGTACTCCTGGCCGTTGGCGACCAGCCCTTTCTCCGTGACCCGTTCCACGCCTTTGGATTCCGATACGTCGACCAGCGTGACGTTGGGCCGGTTGAAGGTGGGTAGGTACTCGTCGTTGGACAGCGGCCGCTTGCACAGGAGACGGTAGTAGGGCTTGAGCGCCTCGGCGGTGTCCTGGTCCTTCACGATCTCGGCGATCCGGCGGCGCAGCCGCTCCATGATCTTGTAGTCCTCTTCCTCGCGGATCGCCATGAACTGTTCGGGGGTCAGCGACGCCGGGTCCTCGAGCGCCATCACCCGCGCGGCGGTGTTGCGGCCCAGCTCGGTCCAGAAGTCGCACACCAGATCCGGCTGGCCCAGCGCCATGCCCTCGAAGGTCCAGGCGTGGAAGTTGCGCTGACGTTCCTTCTGCCAGCCCGGCTTCAGCGTCTTCACCCACTCCGGATCGGTGGGCGCGTTGTTGCGTTCGTCGACCGTGGACGGCGTGCGCTGAAACACGTACAGGTGCTGGCAGTCCTTGGCGAGATACGGGACGATCTGGATCGCGGTGGCGCCGGTGCCGACGACCGCGACCCGCTTGTCGGCCAGCTTGTGCAGGTTGCCGGTGCTGTCACCGCCGGTGTAGTCGTAGTCCCACCGCGACGAGTGAAAGCTGTGGCCCTTGAAGTCCTTGATGCCCGGGATGCCGGGCAGTTTCGGCCGGTGGAACGGGCCCGAGGCCATGACCACGAAACGCGCACGGATGTCGTCGTCACGGTTGGTGCTGATGCGCCACCGGTTGATCTCCTCGTCCCAGTGCAGGTTGCGCACCTGAGTGGAGAAGATCGCGCCGTCGTAGAGCCCGAAGTGCTTGCCGATGCGCCGGCAGTGCTCATAGATCTCGGTGCCGTCCGCGAACTTCTTCGACGGCATGAAGTCGAGCTCTTCGAGCATCGGGATGTAGCAATAGGATTCGTTGTCGCACTGGATACCCGGATAGCGGTTCCAGTACCAGACCCCGCCGAAGTCACCGCCGAGTTCGATGATGCGGACGTCGTCGACACCGGCCTTCTTCAGATACGCCGCCGACAGCAGGCCGCCGAAGCCACCGCCCAGCACCGCGACGTCGATGTCCTCGGTGATCGGGTCACGCGGCGTGACCGGCGTGTAGGGGTCGACTTCGTAGTAGCCGGCGAAGTCGTCGGTCAGCTCGACGTACTGCTTGGAGCCTTCCGGACGCAGTCGCTTGGCGCGCTCCTGGGCGTACTTCTCCCGCAGCGCATCGATGTCGACGTCGTCGGGGGTGTCCGTCGGACCGCACGGCTGTGCGGAGGTACCAAGTGTCTCGGTCATCAGTCTGAAAGCTCCTGTGGTTCGCCGGTGCCCATGTATCTGGACAGTTGGTGGTGGAGGTTGACGGTGCTGCGTTCGCGATAGGGGTTGGGCCTGGTGCCGGGAAAGCCGAGCGACTTCATGCCCTGCTGCACCGCGGCCATGTTGGAGAAGTCCTGCGGCAGCACCGAGAGCCAGTTCGGGCTGTCCTTGGGCGTGTACTCCCACTCGGTCTGCGGTTCTTGGCCTTTGGGGAACAGCTCGAACGTGGCGACTTCGAAGATGCACTTGTTGGGATCGTAGCTGGGATGCGGTTTCGCGCTGTAGCACAGCGCGGTGGTCAGACCCTGGCCGATCTGGAAGTTCGGGAAGATCTGCCACGCGGTGCCCGCCTGCCCGAGGATGTCGGCCGGGATGGTCGGCCAGATCACCCCGCGAGCCTCGTCGTCGCGGCGGGCCGAAGCCAGCCAGTGCTCGAGGACCTTGTCCGGCGGTGTGCCCTCGGGCAGTTCGTCCACCAGACGCTTGGCGGCGTTGACCAGAGTCTCGGTGGTGGTGGCGTTGGTCTGCTCCCAGGTGTACATCTGCATCTCGGCGGTGGAGACGCGGGGATCGTCACCGGTGCCCAACCGGATCTTGGACTTGGTGGCCTCCATGTCTTTCGGCGCGTCGTAGCCGATGTTGCTGTGCTTGCCCTGCGCCTTGGCCCAGCCCCTGAACTCACCGAACTTGTTGAACTCCGGGTGGGTGGTGAACACGTGGTAGGTCTCGTTGAAGGCCTCCAGCGCGACCTTCCAGTTGCAGTCGAAGTACAGCCACTTGCGCCAGCGGTAGCGCATGTTCTCCAGCCCGAACGGGTCGAGGATCTTGGCCGCGGGGAACAGGTAGTCGGCCAACGGTTCGCAGTCGGGGTCCATGTTGATGAACAGCCACCCGCCCCAGGTGTCCACCTGAACGGGAACGAGGTGGGTGTTCTGCGGTGTCAGTGCGCCCTTCCAGTCGTCCTGTTCGCGGATGTGGGTGCAGGCGCCGTCGAGACCGTATGTCCAGCCGTGGAATCCGCACACGAAGGACTTGCGGGCCCGCCCGCAGGCGTTCTTCGCGCCCTCCGGGGTGTCGACGAGCCGGCGGCCGCGGTGCATGCACACGTTGTGGTGCGCCCGAAACTCGTTGGGCCCGGTGCGCACGATGATGATCGAGTCGTCGAGGATGTCGTAGGTCAGATAGCTGCCCACCTCGGAAAGCTCCTCGACCCGGCCGACCTGCTGCCAGACCCTGCGCCATAGCCTGTCGCGTTCCGCGCGGGCGTACTCCTCGGAGATGTAGGCCTCCACGGGAATCGTCATCGGCTCGGAAAGCTCGTCGGCGACTTGGGTTTCCAGATCTGTCATGGGTTCTCCTAAAACCGCTTGATCTCGGCGCGGAAGGATTCGTCTTTGAGGAACAACGACGTGTTGTCGGCGTCCAGATGCGTCCACTTGAGGTTCAGCCCACCGTCGACGAGCAACGTCTGCCCGGTGATGTAGCTCGACAGGTCGGACAGCAGGAACAGGATCGCGCCCGCCTGCTCCTCCGGCCGGCCGCGGCGGCCCATCGCGATCGCGCGGCGGTCCCGGTCGGGGTCCTCGTCGACGTAGGTGCGCGACGCGGCGGTTTCGGTCACTCCCGGCGCCACGGCGTTGACGCGGATGTTGTCGAGCGCCAGTTCGACGGCCATCGTGCGCGTCATCGCGGCGACGGCGGCCTTGGCGGTGCCGTAGGCGATATGGAACGGCGCCGTGTTCATGCCGCTGATCGACGACACCGACACGATCGACCCGGGGTTGCCCCGCTGCCGGACTTCGGCGGCGACGGCCTGGCTCATGAAGAACGCCGTTTCGAGGTTGGCGGCGAACAACGCCCGCCAGTCGTCGCGGGTCACCCGGGTGGCGGGCATCCACGTCGCCGGCGCTGCGCCGCCCGCGATGTTGACGAGGCCGTACAGCGTTCCCTCGGTGCGGCGCACCTGATCCAGCACGGTGTCGATGCCCTCGTCGGTCGAGGCGTCGGCGGCCACCGGCACCACCGCCAGCCCCTGCGCGGCCAGCGGTGCGACGTGTTCGTCGAGGTTCTCCTTCGACCGGCTGACCGCCACCACGGTGGCGCCGGCCTGCGCGGCCATCCGGGTCACGGTGGTGCCGATGCCGCCGCCGCCGGCCCCCGACACCACGACGATGCGGCCGGCCAGGCTCAGAAGCTCGCTCACGCTATTTGTCCGGACACGATACGGTGCTCTGCATATTGCAGAACACTATTCCGCAGCGCGGATCTGTCCGTCAAGAGTCGCTGAGCTGGTAAAGCAGCCTATTGTCTGGACTAACGGAGCTTGATACGGTCCGAGTTCATGACGCAATCCGCGACGGGGTCGCTTCCGCAGGCCCGCTACACCGGGCCGAACCCGACCGTCGGCGAGGGCTGGCAGCTCCGGCGCCTCACCGCGCCGAGCCGATTGTTCGGCGCAAACGGTCTGCGCACCGGGCCCGACGGACGGGTCTACGTCGCACAGGTGACCGGAAGCCAGATCAGCGCGCTCGATCTGGGCACCGGGCAGCTGCACACCGTCAGCGCCAAGGGCGGCGACATCGTCGCACCCGACGACGTCGCGTTCGACACCAGCGGCAACCTGTACGCCACCGAGGTGATGGACGGACGTGTCAGCGTGCGCGATCCCCGCGGCCAGACCCGCGTGTTGCGCGACGATCTGCCCTGCGCCAACGGCATCACTGTGCACCAGGACCGGCTGTTCATCAACGAGTGCCGCGACGGCGGACGGTTGATGGAACTCGATCGCGCCACCGGCGCCGCGCAGATCCTGCTGACCGACCTTGCGTCGCCGAACGCGATGGAGGTCGGCCCAGACGGTTGGCTGTACTACCCGCTGATGACCGCCAACGAGATCTGGCGCATCGACCCGAATGCCGGCGAACAGGCTGAGCCGCAACGGGTTACCGCGGAGCTGGGTGTTCCGGATGCGGTGAAGTTCGACCCGCAGGGCCACATCGTCTCGACCCAGGTGGCCAGCGGGCAGGTGCTGCGCATCGATCCGCGCACGGGAGACAAGACGCTGCTGGCACAGCTCACCCCCGGGCTGGACAACCTCACGCTGGTCGGTGACCGGGTGCTGGTCTCCAACTTCACCGGTGAGATCACCGAGATCTCGAGCGCCGGCCAGACCCGCACGGTGCTGCCCGGTGGTCTGAACTGGCCGCTGGATCTGGCGGTGGGCGACGACGGTTCTCTCTACGTCGCGGACGGCACCTACTTCTACGCGGTCGAAGCCGACGGGTCGCTGCGAACCGTCGGAATGCTGTTCACGCCAGGCTATCCCGGGTTCCTCCGCGGGTTGGCGCCGGTGGGGGCGGGCGCGTTCGTGGTGGCCACCTCAGGCGGCCAGATCGGCCGGTATCGTCCAGCCGACGGCGAAACCGATTATCTCGCTGACGGATTCGACCAACTCTACGGCGTCGCGGTCGGACCCGACGACGCGATCGTGTTCGCCGAACTCGGCACGGGCCGGGTGCACTCGCTGCGGTCAGGCAGCACCGAGGTGCTGGCGTCGGGCCTGCAGGACCCGGTTGGCGTGGCGTTCGACGCCGACGGCCGTCCGCTGGTCGCCGAATCCGGCGCCGGCCGGGTGGTGCGGCTGACGGGTTCGACCGAAACCGTCGTCGACGGGCTGCAGCGTCCGCAGGGGATCCATGTCGCTGGCGGGGTCCTCTACATCGTCGATGCCGGGGCCAAAGAGGTCGTCGCGTTCGACCTGGGCACCAAGGTGCGCACCACCATCGCCTCCGGTCTCCCGGTGGGCGCTCCTCCCGGGGTGGAGCCCAAGCCGCTCAAGGGAATGCCGCCGTTCTCCGGCCCGCAGGGCCCGTTCGCCGGCATCACCATGGGACCCGATGGCACGCTGTACGTCTCCGCCGACGGCGACGGTAGTGTGCTGGCGCTGCGCCGGAACGGGACATGACGGTCAACTCCGCCGACCACCGGTACCTCCAGGTGGCACGCACCCTGCGAAAGGAGATCGTCGACGGGGTGTATCCGGTGGGGTCACAACTTCCCACCGAGCAGCAGCTGTGCGAGCGGTTCGAGGTCAGCCGTTACACCATCCGCGAGGCGCTGCGCAGGCTGCGCGACGACAACCTGGTCGCCTCCCGGCCGCGGGCGGGCACACTGGTGGTGCCGCGGCCTTCGGCGAATTCCTATGTCCAGGACGTGATGTCGATCGACGACCTGCTCGCGTTCGCCGCGGGTGCGCAGCTGGAGATCGAGTCCAACGCGATGGTGACCATCGACGACGAACTCGCCGCGAAGACCGGGTTGACGGCCGGTTCGCAGTGGCTGGCCGTGCGCGGGCACCGCCGGGTCGACGCGCGCAGCACTCCGGTCTGCGTGACCGAGTACTACATCAACCGTGCGTTCGCTGCGGTGGGTCGGCTGCTGCAACGGCATTCCGGGCCGATCTTCCCGCTGATCGAGGACCTCTTCGGGGTGAGCATCGTCGAGGTGCACCAAGAGATCTCGGCGGTCGCCGCCACCGACACGCTGGCCGACGCGCTGCAGATGGAGCCGGGCACGGCCGCGCTGGAGATGCGGCGCACGTACAAGACGTCAGACGGGGAGATCGCCCAGGTCACCATCAACACCCATCCGTCGTCGCGCTACCGGCACTCGATGACCATGCGGCGCATCAAGGGGCAGGCCGCGCCGTGAGGGTCGAGGAGGCCCGCGCGGCCGATGCCTATCGGCGTGGGCTGTGGGTCCACGAGACCCTGGCCGACTCCCTTCGTGACGCGGCTAAGACCACACCACAGCGAACGGTGTTGGTGGACGGCGATATTCGGCTCGACTGCCACAGCCTGCACGAGCAGGCCACCGCGCTGGCGCACGCGCTCACCTCACGTATGCCCGCGGGCAGCGTGGTCTCGTTCATGCTGCCGAACTGGCACGAGGCGGCCGTCGTCTACCTAGGCGCGACGTTGGCGGGCATGGTGGTGAACCCGATCCTGCCCTCGCTGCGCGACCGGGAACTGCAGTTCATCCTGTCCGACGCCGACACCAGGGCGATCTTCATACCGTCCGTCTTCGGCAACCACGACTACAGCGCCATGCTGGAGCGGGTCACCGCGGCGATGGCCGCACCGCCGGAGGTGGTGGTGGTGCGGGACGCGGCCGCTGATGGGGCCGCCGGTGGGGCCGCCGGTGGGGCCGCCGGTGGGGCCGCCGAACGTTCCTTACCGCTCGAAGAATCGCCGGATCTTCGAGCGGTAAGGAACGTTCGCGGGCATACGCCGTATGCCTCGCTGCTCGCCGAGCCGGGCACGGCGGTGTTGCCGGTGCTCAACCCCGACGCCGTGCGCATGATCCTCTACACGTCGGGCACCACCGGCCGACCCAAAGGGGTTCTGCACACGCACAACTCGATCCACGCGCTGATCCGCCAGATCGGCGAGCACTGGCGCGTCGAGCCCGGTGACAGCTTTCTCGTGCCGTCGCCGATCGCACACATCGGCGGGTCGATCTATGCGTTCGAATGCCCGCTGCTGCTCGGCAGCACCGCGGTGCTGATGGACCGCTGGAACCCCGACGAAGCCGTGTCGTTGATGCACGAGAAGCGCATCACGCACATGGCCGGTGCCACACCGTTTCTCAACGGGCTGCTCGCCGCGGCGGAACGGGCGGGCACGCGGCTTCCCGACCTGAAGGTCTTCATCTGCGGCGGAGCCTCAGTGCCGCCCTCGTTGATCCGGCGAGCGGCCGACTACTTCGAGAACGCCGCGGTGTCAAGGGTTTACGGGTCGACCGAGGTTCCGGTCACGACGGTGGGCTCGCTGGACGGCGTCGATCACGCGGCAGACACCGACGGCCGGCCCGGTATCGCCGACGTCAAACTGGTCGACGGCGAGATCCGGGCGCGGGGCCCGCAGATGCTCGTCGGCTATCTGCATCCCGACGACGAGGTGGCGGCGTTCGACGACGAGGGCTATTTTCGCACAGGCGATCTCGGCCGCTGGGTCGACGATCACGTGGTGGTCACCGGCCGTGCCAAGGACATCATCATCCGAAACGGCGAGAACATCTCCCCCAAGGAGGTCGAGGACCTTCTCGCCACGCATCCCGGCGTCGCCGAGATCGCCGTGGTCGGTGTGCCCGACGAACGCACCGGTGAGCGGGCGTGCGCGGTGATCGTCGCAACCGATCAGCCGCCGCCCGACCTCGAAGAGCTGCGCGAGCTGCTGCTGCGCGAAGGGCTCGCCAAGTTCAAGGTTCCCGAGCAGGTCGTCGTGTGGGACAGCCTGCCGAAGAACGACGCGGGCAAGGTTCTCAAACATCAGATCCAGGCGACGTTGACGAGCGAGGGTGGACCGAAATGCAGGTAGCGATCGTGACGGGCGCAAGCAGCGGCATCGGCTTCGGCTGTGCGACCAAACTCGCCGAGGCGGGCATGGCGGTGGTCGGGACCGGCCGCGACGAGAGCCGGCTCGCCGAACTCGAAACCGCGATCGGCGATCCGGACCGGGTGGCCACCGTCGCCGTCGACCTGACCGCAGACGATGCGCCGCAGCGGATCGTGCAGACCGCACTGGACCGCTGGGGCCGCATCGACTTCCTCGTCAACAACGCAGGGGTGGGCAGCCCCAAGCCATTACACGAGACGGACGACGAATCCCTGGACTATTTCCTGGGTTTGATGCTGCGGGCCCCGTTCCGGCTGGCGCGCGACGTGATCGTGCACATGCAGCCCGGTTCGGCGATCGTCAACGTGACGTCGACGTTCGCCGTCGTGGGCGGGCTGCGCGGCGGGGCGTATTCGGCGGCCAAGGGCGGGCTGACCGCGTTGACCACCCACATCGCCTGCCAGTACGGTCCCCAGGGCATCCGGTGCAACGCCGTCGCGCCGGGCGTGACGCTGACGCCGATGGTGGCCAGCCGCCTGGAGGACGAGCGGTTCCGCAAGATCAACACCGAGATGACCCCGTATCCGCGGCTCGGCGAGGTCGATGACGTGGCGAGCACCGTGGCGTTCCTGTGTTCGGAGGGCGCGAGTTTCATCAACGGGCAGACCATCGTCGTCGACGGCGGCTGGAGTTCGACCAAGTACCTGTCGGACTTCGCCCTGAACTCCGAGTGGGTGGCAAGGTGAGCGCATGAACCTGTTCGGGTTGCTCGACCAGACCGCGAGCCGGCTCGGCGATCGCGGGGCGGTGTATTGCGGTAAGCGCCAACTGCATACGTGGCAGGAGCTGAGGGACCGGGCGCTGCGGCTTGCCGCGACACTGGGCCCGCCCGGCACACGCGTCGCGGTCGCCAGCGAGAACCGCCCCGAGATCATCGAGTTGATGTTCGCCGTCTGGGCGGCGGAGTGTGTCTATGTGCCGCTGAACTACAAGCTGCACCCGCGCGAGATGCAACAGATACTCGACGATTCCCGCGCAGCCCTCGTGTTCGCCTCGCCCAAACTGGCCGAGGGGCTTTCCGACGTCGAGATCATCGGCAGCACAAGCTATTCACAGCGCCTCGGCGCGTCACCGATCACCGCGCCGGCCGACACCGACCCGGCGGCGCTGGCGTGGCTGTTCTACACCAGCGGGACGACCGGGCGGTCCAAGGGCGCAATGCTGTCACACCGCAACCTGATGGCGATGACCGTCGCTCACCTGGCGGACTTCGACTCGCCCGACGCCGATTGCAGCCTGGTGCACGGTGCCCCGATGTCGCACGGGTCCGGACTGTACATCCCGCCGTACGTGCTGCGCGGCGCCCGGCAGGTGCTACCGGAGTCCGCGGCGTTCGAACCCGGGGAGTTCCTCGATCTGTGCGCGCACCATCCCGGCTGCAGCGCGTTCCTCGCGCCCACCATGGTGCAGCGGCTGGTGCAGACGGGCCGAGCCTGCCCCCGTAACCTGCGCACGGTGGTCTACGGCGGTGGCCCGATGTACGTCGACAGCCTCAAGAAGGCGATGGCCGCGTTCGGCCCGATCTTCGTGCAGCTCTACGGTCAGGGCGAAGCGCCGATGACGATCACCGGCCTGCGCCGAGAAGACCATATCGGCACCGACGATGCGATCCTCGGCTCTGTCGGCTACCCCCGCTCCGGCGTCGACGTCGCGGTGCTGCGCGCCGACGGCACCCGGGCCGACACCGGTGAGATCGGCGAAATCGTCTGCCGCGGCGACGTTGTCATGTCGGGCTACTGGAACAACCCGGAAGCCACGGCGGCGACGCTGAAGAACGGCTGGCTGCACACCGGTGACATGGGTTCGTTCGACGAGCGGGGCTACCTCACGCTGCGCGACCGCTCCAAGGACGTCGTGATCAGCGGCGGCAGCAACATCTATCCGCGCGAGGTGGAAGAGGTGCTGCTGGAACATCCCGGTGTCACCGAAGCCGGTGTCGTCGGAGCACCGGACGAGGAGTGGGGTGAGGTCGTCGTCGCGTTCATCGTCGGGTCGGCCTCGGCCGCCGAACTCGACGCGCATCTGCTCGAGCGCATCGCCCGGTTCAAGCGGCCCAAGCGCTACGAGTTCATCGACGAGCTGCCGAAGAACAGCTACGGCAAGGTGCTCAAGCGCGAGCTGCGCGCCCGAGTGGCCACCTAAGATCGCCGGTATGCACGTCATCGTCGCCGGCGGCCACGGCAAGATCGCCAGGATCCTGGAACGAATGCTGACGCAGCGCGGCGACTCGGTCGCCGGCATCATCCGCAACCCGGATCATGCCGCGGCGCTGGAGCAGGTCGGCGCGCAACCGGTGGTGCTGGACCTGGAGCACGCCTCGGTCGACGACGTCGCGGCACATCTGCGTGGCGCCGACGCGGTGGTCTTCGCGGCAGGTGCGGGTCCCGGCAGCGGGGCCGCGCGCAAGGACACCGTCGACCGGGCGGCGGCGATCCTGTTGGCCGATGCGGCCGAGGCCGCCGGAGTGCGCCGCTACGTGATGATTTCGGCGATGGGCGCCGACGCCGAGGCCCCCGACGACGCCGGCAATCCGGTGTTCGTGGCCTACCTGCGTGCCAAGGGCGCGGCCGACGACAACGTGCGCGCCCGCACCAACCTGGACACCACCGTGGTGCGGCCGGGGCTGCTGACCGACGACCCCGGGACGGGATTGGTGACGATCGCCGAGCACACCGGCCGCGGCAGCATCCCCCGCGAAGATGTCGCCGCCGTGCTGCTGGCGGTGCTCGACACCCCGGGCACGACCTGCCGGACATTCGAAGTGATCTCGGGGGACACGCCGATCCGTGAAGCCGTACAGAAAGTCTGCGATCAGGGGCGCTGACGATGACTGCCTACAAGTTCGACCCCGAAGTGCTCGCCACGACCGCCAAGGAGGTCGTCGGCCTGCCGTTGGACAACGGCGAGCTGATCGACCGCACCATCGAACTGCTGGCCGCCGAATACCCCGATCTCATCGATCCGACGCCGGGCCGCTGGGTGGGCAGCCGGGCCGGCGGGATACTCGGCAAGGTTCGCTTCCTGTACTTCAGCCCGCGCGAATACATCGTGGTGTTCGGGTCTCCCACAGGCACACAAGGCTTTTCGGGCCGCTATAAGCGGGTGCAGATCCACAAGTTCCTGCTGGCGGGCCAGATCGACTCCTACGACCTGGAGTCCGACGACCTCGTCGGTACGACGCTGCGCCCCGGCGAGCACGCGTGCCTGGAGAAGGGACACGCCAGGGGGCTGACCATTCATCCCGGCTCGTGGCACCTCGAGTACGGCCGCGGCGCGGTGGCGACCACGCTGCCGTTCGCGATGGTCGACACGCTGTTGGTGTCGTTGGAGTTCGAGTCGGTCCGCCGGTCGGCGGTCGAGTTCACCAAGTTGGTCCGCCGCCGGCTGCGCCGCTGAAGCACCCTGGCCGGCGAGCAGACGTGAAAACCCCCAAAATGCGGGGTTTCAGGGGGTGTACGCGACTGCTCGCCGGGGACTAAGCCCGGGCGAACACCTGCTTGAACCGCTCGAGTGACTCGCGGATGTCGCCCTTCAACGCACCGGCTACCACCATGCCGATCGGGCCGAACAGTGCAGGCCCACCGAGGTGGACGTCGAACGACACCGTCGACGCCTCGGCGTCCTTCGGGGAGGGTCTGACCTTGCCGATGAGCTTGACCTTGACGCCGCCCTTGCCATCGCCGTTGAGCGTCATCGCCTCCGGCGGCCTGAAGTGGACGATGGTCCACTTGATTCGGTTGGGCATGCCCTTGACCTCGACGATGGACTCCAGCGTGGTGCCCTTCTCCAAGGTATCGGGCAGCTTGCTGCGCCACACCCGGTGAATGCTCAACCAGTCCCGGTAGCGGGACAGATCAGATGCGCACTCCCAAGCCTTCTCCGGCGGTAGTGGAACGTCCACGGAGACAGAAAGTTTCGCCATGCGTCAATTCTGGGGGTTCTCTGGGTTGCTCTTGTTGACGTACTTCTTGGCCGCGTCCTGCGCCTTGTCGATGTGCTGAGCGTACTTGCCCTGCGTCTTCTGGTCGACGATGTCACCGGCCTTGTCGATCGCGGTGCCCACCTTGTCGGCGTTGCGCGCCACCAGATTCTTCACCTTGTCGAGAAATGCCATGGACTCAACCCTACTCCGAGCGCCACAACCGTCGTCGTTCCCCCAACACCGCACCCTGCACCCACCAGATCACCTCGATCGCCGCCGCCCCGAGCACGCCGATCGCCAGCGCGATCGACGTCGTCTTGACGTTCGAGAAGTCCAGCATGAACAGTTCCCGGGCCAGCGGGATCGCGAAGATCACCACGTAGGCCGCCCCTGACACCGCGACCAGCGCGACCCGCCACCACTGGTAGGGCCGGGCCACCACGGCCAGCACCCACACCGCCGAGACCAGCAGCGTGATCAGCGCCGCCGTCGACGCCTGGGTCTGTTCGGCCGGTGTGGCCCCCCGACCCTGATAGGCCGCCAGATACGAGCTGAACGTCGCGATGCCGATCACCAGACCCGACGGCAGCGCCGCCGTCATCACCCGGCGCACGAAACCGGGTTGTGCGCGCTCGTTGTTGGGCGCCAACGACAGGATGAACGCCGGGATGCCGATGGTGAACCAGGCCGCGATCGTGACGTGGATCGGCTGGAACGGGTAGAGCAGCGGATCGGAACCGAAGAACCTCGACGACAGCCCCGCCAGCCCCACCAGGCTCGCCAGCAGCACCGAGTACACCGTCTTGGTCAGAAACAGGTTGGAGACGCGTTCGATATTGCCGATCACCCGCCTGCCTTCGCCGACGACGTACGGCAGCGTGGCGAACTTGTTGTCCAACAACACGATCTGGGCCACTGCCCGCGCCGCCGAACTGCCCGAGCCCATCGCCACGCCGATGTCGGCGTCCTTGAGCGCCAGCACGTCGTTGACGCCGTCGCCCGTCATCGCGACCGTGTGACTCCGCGATTGCAGCGCGTGCACCATCGCGCGCTTCTGATCGGGCCGCACGCGGCCGAACGTCGTGTATTCCTGAAGGGTGTCCGCCAGCCCCTCGGGATCGTCGGGCAACTCGCGAGCGTCGATGGCCTGCCCGTGCAGGCCGAGCGACTCTGCCACCGCGCCGACCGACACCGCGTTGTCACCCGAAATGATTTTGATCGAAACCTTTTGCGACGCAAAATAATCGAGGGTGTCACCGGCGTCGGGCCGGATCCGTTGTTCGAGCACCACCAACGCCGCCGGCGTCACCCGCCCTGGCGCGTCCGGGTGGTCGACGGGCAGATCGCTGGACCCGAGCAGCAGCACCCGCAGGCCGCGCGCGCCGATCTCCTCGGCCTGCTCGGCCACCGGTGAACCCGGTTCGAGCAACACGTCGGGTGCGCCGAGCACCCAGTTGCCGTGCTCGCCGTAGGATGCCCCGCTCCATTTGGTGGACGACTTGAACGGTGCGGTCTCGGTGGCGGTCCAGCCCGGTGGCATCCGATACGCCTCGGCGATCGCCTGCATGCTGGCATTGGGTCTGGCGTCGTCGGCGGCCAACTGAGCCAACACCTCGGCGGCGGCGCACTCGTCGATCTTCTTGAGATCTGCTACCCGCATACCGTTTTCGGTCAGGGTGCCGGTCTTGTCCGCACACACCACGTCGACGCGCGCCAGGCCCTCGATGGCGGGCAACTCATTGACCAGGCACTGTCGTCGTCCCAGCCGGATGACGCCGACCGCGAACGCGATCGACGTCATGAGCACCAGGCCCTCGGGCACCATCGGCACCAGCGCCCCCACCATGCGCAGCACCGCCTGGTTCCATCCGGCGCCGGTGGTGAACAGCTGCGTGTAGATGATCAGCAGGCCCGCGGGAATCAACAGGTACGTGATGAACTGCAGGATCTTGTTGATGCCGCTGCGCAGTTCGGAATTCACCAGCGTGAACTTGCTTGCCTCTTCGGCGAGTTTGGCCGCATAGGCCTCGCGGCCGACCTTGGTGGCCCGGTAGGCGCCGCTGCCCGCGATGACAAAGCTGCCCGACATCACCGTGTCGCCGGGGTCTTTGGCGACCGGGTCGGCCTCCCCGGTGAGCAGCGATTCGTCGACTTCGAGGTTGGACTCTTCGACGACCTCGCCATCGACGACGATCTGGTCGCCGGGCCCGAGCTCGATGATATCGTCGAGCACCACCTCGTTGGGCGGCAACGGTTTCGCGGTGGAGACCCCGCCGAAACGCCTGCGCACCAGCGGCTTGGTCTGTCCGACGATGGCCAGCTTGTCCAGTGTCCGTTTGGCGCGCAGTTCCTGGATCATGCCAATGGCGCTGTTGGCGATGATCAGCAACCCGAACGCGCCGTTGATCACCGAACCGGTAAACAGCACGATGATCAGCAGCACGCCGAGGATCGCGTTGATGCGGGTGAACACGTTGGCCCGCACGATCTCGGACACGCTTCGGGCGGCCCTGGTCGGGACGTCGTTGGTCTTTCCGTCCGCGATGCGTTGAGCTACTTCAGCTTCGGTCAACCCAGCGGCGATCACAGCAGTCACCGGACGAATGCTCCCCTGCCGAACGCGTCGTAGTCCTCGAGCGTGAGTGTGTCGCCGTCGAAGGTGGCCTTGCCGACAGAGCCCGGCGGGAAGTTCTCCGACACCCAGGTGTAGGTGAAGGTGTTGCCGTCCCAATGTGACAGCCGCGCATTCAGCTTCGTCCCGAGGCTGAGCTGCAGGCCGCCGTCGACCTCGGTGATCGTGGCCGGGCCCCAGTAGTCGTTGTGGTAGGTGCCGACGTACGACGCCGACGGCGCGGCGGGTGCGGGGTCGGCGGGCGGTTGCTTACCTGCCAACGAGCCCTCCGGGCTTGTCATCTCGGCGAAAACCTTGGTGTAGAGCCCATACCAGTCCTCGCGCACCTCGCCGAACTGCACGAGATCGGCGAACTCGGCGGTCAGTGCTTCGGGCACGCCGGCGGGTGTGCCGTTGGTGAGCGCGACGATGGCCACGTCCGCCGACGGCAGGATCAGGAAGTTGGTGGCCGCGCCGAGCAGGAACGCACCGGAATGGCTCAGCTCCGTCCGCGCACCCGACGTCGTGCCGACGTTGAAGCCGTAGCCGTAGAAGCCCGACCGCATCGCGGGCTCGGTCGCCCGGCTCGAGACGACCTGGGGGGTGAGCGCCGGAAGCAGTGCCTGGGCGGCGACTATCTGCTTGCCGGCGTGGTTTCCGTTGGCCAACACCATCGCCAGCCAGCGGGTCATGTCGTTGGCCGACGCACTGGCCCCGCCCGCAGGCGCTTCGGGATCGGCGTCGCGGACGTAGGTCGGCTGATAGCGCCCGTCGATGTCGATGTGCCCGACGGCGCGGTTCGGGCGGTCCCGATAATCGGCGAACCGGTAGCTCGTCGACGACATGCCAAGCGGCTCGAACAACACCTCGTCGGCGAGTTGCTCCCACGGCTTGCCGGCGCCGGCGGCGACCGCCTCGGCCCCTGCGGTGAACCCGAAGTTGGTGTAGGCGTAGGAGATCCGGAACGGGTCCAGTGGAAGGTGGCGCAGCCGCTCGAGCACCTGCCTGCGGTCGTAGCCGATGTCCTCGAGTTGATCACCCGCGTGATCGGGCAGGCCGGAGCGGTGCGCGAGCATGTCGCCGACGGTGACCATCTGTGTGACAACCGGATCCGAGAGCGCGAACCACGGCAGCTTCGAGACGATCGGGGTGTCCCAGTCGACCGCGCCGACACCGACCTGCTGCGCGACCACCGTCGCCGCCAACGGTTTGGACAGCGACGCCAGCTGAAACACCGTGTCGGCGTCGACCTGGTTGCCCTCGCCGGTTCCCCCCACCTCTTTGACGCCGAACCCCTTCGCGTACAGGGTTTTTCCGCCGTGTACCACGGCGACCGCCATGCCCGGGATCCCGGATTCGGCCATCATCCGCTCGGCGATGCCGTCGAGTTTCGCGACCGCGTTCTCGACGGCGTTCTCCGGTAGGGCCATCGCCGGGACCAGCGGTGGTGGCACGTCGGCCTGCGCGGGAGGCGATGGCGCGGGCGGAGTCGATTCCGGCGCGCACCCCACCCCCAGCGTCAACAGCACCACCGCGAACACCGCCCTGACCAGTGAACTCATGACGTGAACGGTAACGGGTGCTCGCTCGTGGGGCCCGTCATACGCGCCAGCGGGCCATTCGCGCCGGTTTCTGCCGCAGGGTCGTGGATCGGCGCGAACCACCGCCCTGACGTAGAAATGGCGACGCCGACGGTCGCCTGCGGAGCGTGCGTCAGAGCCGCCACCACGGGTCGAATGACGACGTCGCGCGATCGACGCGCTCACCCGGTTTGGGCACCGCGATCCGCACGCGTTCGTCGTGCGCCGCTTTGACCAGCCGTTCGACCGGTTCCGCCCAGGGATGAGGCGCCAGCCGGAAGGTCGCCCAGTGAATCGGCACCAACAGGCCCGAGTCGGCCTCGGCGACGTCGAGGTGGGCGCGGACGGCCTCCTCGGGGTTCATGTGGATGTCGGGCCACGCCGGATGGTAGGCGCCGATCGGCAGCAGGGTGAGGTCGAAAGGTCCGTGATCGACCCCGATTTCGGGGAAGCTCTTGGTGTAGCCGGTGTCACCGCCGAAGAACGCGCGATGCCGTGGGCCGGTGATCACCCAGGACGCCCACAGCGTGGTGTTACGGGAGAACACCCGGCCGGAGAAGTGCCGCGCGGGGGTGCACACCAATCGCAGCTCGCCGATCTGGTGGCTGTCGTACCAATCCAGTTCGACGATGCGGCTGTCCGGTATTCCCCACTTGCGCAGGTGGGCGCCGACTCCCAGCGGCACCACGAACGCCGCCCGCTGGGTACGGGCCAGCCCGACGATCGTTTCGATGTCGAGGTGGTCGTAGTGGTCGTGGCTGATCAGCACCGCGTCGACGGCGGGCAGCGCTTCCAGCGGGGCGGGGACGTCGTGCAGCCGCTGCGGGCCGACGGTGCGCGACGGTGAGCAGCGTCGGCTCCACACCGGGTCGGTGAGCACCCGGTAGCCGTCGATGTCGACCAGCGCCGAGGAGTGCCCGAACCAGGACACCGCCAGCGCCGGCGGCTCGACGTCGGTGGCCGCGGGCTGCACCACCGGTACGGGGCCGCTGGGCTTCCCGGTTTCGCGGGAGCCGAGCAGTTCGCGCAGCAGCAGCTCTTGCTGCTCTCGGTCGAGGTTGATCATCGAGGCGGGATCGAGGTTGACGAAGACGCCGTCGCGGTAGTTCGGCGAACGCCTGGCCACAGCTTCGATCTCGGCGGGCGCGGCGCCCAGCGCCACGGGCGCACCGTTCAGCGCGCGCACCACCCAGCTACCGGCCAGCAGCGATGCCGTCCCTAAGCCGAAGCGCAGCGCTGTGCGGATCACTCAGGCTCCCTGGAACCTCGGCGGGCGCTTCTCGATCCGCGCGACCTGAGCCTCGATGACGTCCTGGCTGGCCCATGCGCGATCGAACAATTCCTGATGCTCGGGCCACGGCTCCTCGTATGCACCATCGTCGTTGAGTACCCGCTTGGCGTGCTGCAACGCGAGCGGGGCATAGCCCGCGATCTCGGCGGCCCATTCCTGCGCATCGGCCAGTGTGCCAATACGATTGGCCATCCCGGTGTGCAGCGCCATGTCTGCGGTGAGCCGCTCGGCCGCCAGCAGCATCCCCCGCGCCCGGCCCGCGCCGACCAGCGAGGTCAGCCGCCTGATGCTCCAGTTATCCAGCGCCAAACCGTATTTCGCGACCGGAAACTGGAAGTACGCCTCGGGCGCCACGACCCGCAGATCGCAGATCATCGAGAGGATGACACCGGCGCCGATCGCGGGTCCGTTGATCGCCCCGATGACCGGCACCGGGGTCTTGTCGATGGCGAGGTTGAGGGCCTTGGCCTTGTCGGGCAGTTCGTCGGCCACCCCGGAAGGATCGGACAGGTCGGCGCCCGAGCTGAATACCGCGCCCTGCCCGGTCAGCACGATCGCGCGGACGTCTTCGGTGGCGGCTTTCTCGATTGCTTCACGCAGGCGGTCGACGAGCTCGCCGTTCAGCGCGTTGCGGCGCTCGGCGCGCTGCATCTCCAGAGTCAATACCTGGCCGTCGCGGGTCACACCAATCATGTCGCCACCCTAGCGAGCGGAATGGTCAGCTCTGCGGGGTGACCACCTCCCAGCCGCCGGGGACGCCGCTGACCTTGACCTCGTCACCTTGGGCTTCGATGTTGACGGTCGCCTCGCCGAGCGTCAGGTCGGTCAGCGAGACGCGGCCCCAGGACTCGGGGAGCTTCGGGGTCACCGCGATGCGCCGGTTCGGCACGTGTGGGTCCAGCCCGAGGAACGCCCGCACCAGCAGCAGCGGTGCCGCGCTGGCCCAGGCCTGCGGTGAGCACGACGTCGGATAGGGCACCGGTGAGCGGAACTCCGAACGCGAGAAGCCACAATACAATTCGGGCAATCGCCCGCCGAACGCGGCGGCCGCGTCGAGCAGGCCGGTCGCCAACCGTTCGGCGAGGTCCACCGCGCCGGGCACGTGCCGGTAGCGCATCAGGCCCGCGACGACGATCGCGGTGTCGTGCGGCCACACCGAACCGTTGTGGTAGCTCATCGGGTTGTAGGCGCCCATCGAGCTGGCCAGTGTGCGCAGGCCGAAGCCGGAGTCCATCTCGTCGGTCGCCAGCCGTTTCACGATCGACTCCACGTGCTCGTCGGCGGCGATTCCCGTCCAAAGACAGTGGCCGACGTTGCTGGTCAGCGAGTCGACAGGTCGCTTGTCGCAGTCCAGCGCGAGCGCGTACCAGCCCCGGTCGGGCAGCCAGAACGCGTCGAGGAAATTGGCCCGGAGCGACTGCGCGCGCTCGCGCAACCGCTTGGCGGTCGCCGGCTCGCCGAACGCCTCGGCCAACTCGGCACGCGCCAGCAGCGCAGCGTACTGGTAGCCCTGGACTTCGCACAGCGCGATCGGCGGCTCGGCGATTCGCCCGCTCGCGTCGTTGATCCCGTCGAAGCTGTCCTTCCAGCCCTGGTTGACCAGCCCGCGGTCGGTCGCGCGCTGGTATTCGATGAAGCCGTCGCCGTCGCGGTCGCCGTAGCGCGCGGCCCAGTCCAGCGCCGCGTCGGCCGCGGGCAGCAGCGACCGGATCACCTGCTCGTCGGCGCCCCAGCGCCAGCTCTCGCCGAGCAGCATCACAAACAGCGGCGTCGCGTCCACCGCGCCGTAGTACACGGGACCGCCGAGCACCGCGGCGCTGAGAGGTCCGCGGCGCAGTTCGTGCATGATCCGTCCGGGCTGCTCCTCGGTGACCGGATCGACGTTGCGGCCCTGGGTCTCGGCCAGCTGCTGGAGGGTGCCCAGCGACAACCCGTAGTCCACCGGCAGCGACATCCACGCGGTGAGGATGCTGTCCCTGCCGAACAGAGTCATGTACCAGGGAGCACCCGCGGCGACGAACGGTCTCTTCTCTCCCGTCTCGTCGTGGATCAACAGCGCGCCGAGGTCGCTTTCGGTGCGCCGCAACACTTCTGCGAGCACCCGGTGGTCGGGTTCGACCTTGGTGGCGGTGCCGCGCCAGGCCTGCAGTTTCTGCGCGGGCGCGCTGGACTCGAGGTGTTCGCCCGTGCGGAAGCGGCTCTTGACGCTCTGGTTGGACCATGTCGGCTGGGCGACGACCTCGGTCTGCCACCGTCGGCGCGGCGGAATGACGATGCGCCAGCTGAACGCCCCGGGCACCACCGTCGGGTCCCCCGAGGCCGACACGACCAGTCCGCGGACGTGGTCGGTGCGGTCCCGAAGGACGAGTTCGCCGCTGACGACGGTCATCTCGGCGCTGCCGGCGGCGAGGCGCCCTTCCTTCACCGCGAACAGGTCGGCGAAGTCGGCGTCCGCGTGCAGTTCCAGCGACACCACGGTGGGTTCGGTGCCGAGGTTCTGCAGTGAGATCGTCTCCCGCATACCGTCGGCCACCAGCCGCTCGCGCACCACCAGCAGCGTGCTGTCAGCCAGCCCGGCCTGCGGTGCGCGACGCGAAATGAAGTGCGCGGCGAACGCCTCCGGCATGTCGACGGACAGCGGCTCGGGTGACCGGCCGTCGACGCGCAGTTCCCACCGGGACAGTACCCGGGAGTCGCGGAAGAACAGCCCGTGCGAGCGACCCTCCAGCACGTCGCCGTCGTAGCCGGATCGGCAGAAGGTGGCCCCCTCCACCAGGGTCACCGCGTCGCCGCCGAAGCCCAGACTGGCCGGTTCGCCGGCGTTGAGTGCCGACGGGGTGCTCATGTCCGCCCCCGCGTCGATCTGGCCGGGGTGATGATCTGACGCATCGCGAGCGGTTGCTGACCGCGCGCCGCGTCGACCACTTCGCGGTAGATGCGTTCGTAACCCGAACCGAAGTGCCCGAACCCGAAGTGCGCGGCGACATGTCGGCGGCAGGCGGCCGGATCCAGCGCCTCGACCATCTCGATGGCCTGCGGAAGCTCCTCGGGCCGGTCGCAGACGAACCCGGTCACGCCGTCGGCGATCACCTCCGGCACCGCGCCGCCGCGCAGGGCGACCACCGGGGTGCCGCACGCCATGGCCTCGATCATCACCATCCCGAACGGTTCCTCCCATTGGATCGGGAATAGCACGCAGCGCGCGCCCGCCAACAGTTTGCGCTTGTCGTCGGCGTCGGCCTGGCCGAATACGTGGTCGTTCTCGGTCAGCCGCGGGCGCACGTACTCGTCGAAGTATGCCTGCTCGGCGGGTTCGTCACACTTGGCCGCCAGCACCAGCGGGATCCCGGCCGCGTGCGCGGCGTCGAGTGCCAGGTGGGCGCCCTTGTACGGGGCGTACCGCCCGAGGAACAGCGCGTAGTCGCCCTTGTCGCTGCGGAACGGCCAATCGTCGATGCGCAGTGAATTGTGGACGCGGCCAACCCAGTTGAGATCGGGGGCGAGCTCGCGCTGCCGGTCGCTGATCGCGATCAGGCCGACGTCGTGGCCGAGCTCGCGGTAGAACGGGTACAGATCCTCGTCGATCGGACCGTGCATGGTGACCACGGTCGGCAGCCCGAGCAAGCGGTACAGCGCGGCGTTGAGCGGCCCGGCGAACGTGTGCTCGTGGATGATGTCGGCGCCGTCGGCCTTGACGATCCGCTCGATCGCGTGCCGCGTCTTGAGCGCGTGCATGATCTCCGGGTACGGCTGGCCGAGACGGTCGGGAAGGCTGCGGTCCCACAGCGGAACGAACTTGGCCGCGGTGCCCGGCTCGCCGGCGCCCAGCAGCGTGACGTCGTGTCCGCGTTTCACCAGGGCGTCGGCCAGGTCGGCGACGACGGCCTCGGTGCCCCCGTAGCCCTTCGGTGGAACGTCGAAGTAGGGCGGTGCGACGAGCACGATGCGCATCGGCTCGATGGCGGGTTCGATGGCCGGTTCGTCGACTTGACGCTCGTTGACGAAATTGGTGGGGCCCACTGTTCCTCCTTTGGTCTCTATTGCCTCCCCGCGGCGTTAGCACTCTCGCCTCTCGAGTGCTAATTATGGCTCGTTGTCGCGTACTTCGCGAATCGGCTGACCGGGGACGGCGATGGCCCGCGTTAGCCTCATCGGGTGAGCCGTATCGGCGCCCTTGCCGTGCGTGATGCCGTCTCGACGACGGCTCGTTTTCACAGCCGGGACACCCAGCCTGTGCAGATCGCGACCACCGACTCGTATCGTCGCGACCTGGCCGCCGCGTGGCGTTGGTGATGTGCGAGTTCGAACTTCTGGCCTGCTCGATGGGAGTGGCCGTCGCGGAGCGCCCACCATGGCGGTGCAGCGGGCCACGGCCGAACGGCGGCCGTTGGTGGCATCGCCGAGTTCGGGTGGCACCCGCAGGCAGGACGGCACCGTCGCGTTTCCGCAGATGGTCAAGATCGCAGCCGCCGTCGAGCTGCACAAAAAGCGCACCTACCATACTTAGTTTACCTACTCAACACGGGGCAGGCTTCTCGAATGTGAGGGGCTGTAGTGGTGGTAGTGGTCACCGTTTCAGCTGTGGCTGTCCGCTGGCACGCAATCTGTGCATTCGCAAAAAAGTCGCCGTCCCGGTGCCAAGATTGTCCCATGATCGGGGGCATCACCGTCATCGTCGCCGATGATCACCCGGTGTATCGGACGGGCGTCGTACGCGCATTGAAAGAGAGCGGCCGGATACAGGTCGTCGCCGAGGCCAGCGACGGGCGTGGGGCGCTTGCCGCCATCCGGGAGCACCGGCCGACGGTCGCGCTGCTGGATTACCGGATGCCGGAACTCGATGGCCTCGACGTGGTGAATGCGGTGGCACGTGACGACCTGCCGACCCAAGTCATCCTGCTCACCGCGTTCGATGACGCCCCGCTGGTGTACAAGGCCCTGTCCGCCGGCGCGAGCGGCTATCTCACCAAGGAGTCGGACAGCAACGAAATCGTGGCGGCGATCGTCAGCTGCGCCAAGGGCGACGGCTACGTTCCGACGCAGTTGGCCAGCGGGCTCGCCAACGAAATCAAGCAGCGGGCCAAGGGCGACGCCGCCTTGCTGTCGCCCCGGGAACTCGAAACAGTCCGGATGATGGCCGACGGGCTGTCGGTACCTCAGATCGCCGCCGAATTGCACCTCGCACCGACGACGGTCCGTACCCACGTGCAGCACCTCTACGAGAAGCTGGGGGTGTCGGACCGCGCTGCCGCCGTAGCGGAGGCGATGCGGCGCCGGCTACTGGAGTAACGGCAGCTCGACCCGGACGTGGGTTCCCACCGCTGTCGGTATGAATGTCATTCTGCCGCCCGCGGCTTCAACGCGTGTTCGGTGCGATGCGATGCCGATGTGCCCTTCGGCCAGCCGGCGGCTCAACGTCTCCGGCGAGATTCCGACGCCGTCGTCCACCACATCGAGGCGGCACACGCGGTCGACCGCGCGGAGCTCGATGCGGGCCTGGGCCGCACCAGAATGTCGCTCCACGTTGGAGACCAGCTCGCGCATCACGGCGAAGACCAGTGGGTCGACCGAGCTGCGGACCGGGTAGTCGACCTCTGCCGAGATGTCGATGCCGGAGCGGTTTTCGGTGATCGACGCCAGCTTCTGGGCGGCTTCGGCGAGACCGGCCTGATCGAGCACCGCCGGATGGAGCAGAAACGTCGCCTCGCGCATGCGGCCGATGACCTCACGCAGGCTGCTCAACGCGCGGTGTAACCGGTCGTCGGTGGATGCTTTCGCCGCTTCACTGATGTCGAACCGCGCGGCCATCACCAACTGCAGCGGTCCGTCGTGCAGGGACTCCGAGAGCTGCCGCCGCTCATCGTCAAAGGCCGTCATGGTGTCCGCGAGCAGCGCCCGACGCGACGCGCTGAGCCGCTCGATCTCACCTAGGTGCCGCTGCTGGGTGGCGACGACGGCAAGAACGGTACAGCACAGAAACGCGAACAGCGCGCAGACGAAAATGGTCTTGGCCCAACCGAGATCCGGCAACATCACCGGGTCGAAGACCACGACGGCGGTGAACGCCACCGCGCTGACAGCGAGGATGGCCGCGGCCCGGCGGGCCGACACCTCGAGCACCACCAGCAGCGCCAGCAAGACCATCACCGCCAGCGGTGTGTATCCACCGTCCGACAGCAGTTCGAAAATGCAGATCGCGGTGACGTCGACGACCGCGACGACCGTCTGGGTGGTCGGATGGGCTGCCGAAGTTCCCTTCCGGAACGCCAACACCGCCACCCAGATGGCGCCGGCGCCGTAGATGACCAGCAGGACCGATTGCGCAAACCATTCGTGCATGCCCGTGCCGAGCACCATGGCACCAGCCATGAGCCCGACCACCGCCAGCCGAAGCAACGCGGCGGCCCGCACCGACAGCAATTGATGATTTTCCCGGATTTCGTGCACGTCACTGCCATCGACGTCAGCGCTGATAGCCGTCATTGCGTCACCTTCGCAGAACTCGACCGCCTTTGCCGTGAGTACTACGGTATCGCCGACCGTCACGCCGCGGGGTCGACCGCGATGTGGCAGGCCCGCTGTGCATGTTTGGCGAAGTCTTCTGCCTCCTGCGCGTTTTCGCCGACACAGAAGATGTAGGCGGCGTGAAACATCGCCCCGGAGGTCAGGCCCTTGGTGGAATCCCCCGGCCGCATGACGATTTCGGCGTCGATGACTCCCGGCAGGCCGAGCAGCTGAGCCTCATCGGGCATGTCGGTGATCACGCCGGATTCGACGGGTATGGCGAGCCACGCAATCGCGCCGGGAATACGCCGTGGCGGCGGCTGTTTGCGTGGCCTGCGCCCGCAGAGCTGGTCGGCCAGCAGCGCCAGGTTGTCTATCCCGTAACTCAGCTTCAGGGAGCGGGGAATCATCGATCCGCCGGGGCGAGAACCGAACTCACCGACAAACCACCGGCCGGTGCGGTCGCGCAAGACTTCGCAGTGCCCGAAACCGTGTGTCACGCCCAACGCTTTCGCGGCCGCACGGGTGAGTCTGCGCACCTCGACGGCCTCGGCCGACCGGTGATGCAGCCACACCGATCCGACCGCATGGTCCGCCAGGACCGGGTTGGCGTATCGGGCTGCCAGGCAGTGCACTTCCTCGCCCTCGTGGAGCATCAGCTCGCAGTGATATTCGGCGACCACGTCGACATAACGCTCCACCAGATAGCTGACCTGGCCGAGGTCCGACGTCATGGACGTGGACCAGAAGTACTCCGGCAGGTCGCGCGGCGGTGCGAACGCGCCCGCTGCGGCGAGGTCGTCGAAATTGTCCAGGCCGACCCGGTGGGTGTTGATCGTGCCGAAACCACTGCGAGGTTTGACGACGATGGCGTCGCCGATCTCGTCGAGGAATTCACGGATCTCGGCGACGCTGTGCACGACGCGGTGCTCGGCGACCGGGATGCCGTGGGCGGCCAGGCGCCGCTTCATCACCGACTTGTCGGTGCACGCGACCGCGCTTTCGTGGTCCTGACCGGGTAGCCCCAACAGACCTCGCAGGAAGGCTGCGGCGCGGATGCACGGCTCGTCGATGGTCGCGACAGCCGTCACCCCGAGGGTTTCGAATTCGCCTGCGAGGCGGGCGAGCTCGTTGTAGTTATCCCATCGGTCGATGGTCCTGATGGGATATCCCGGATCGCCGGCCTCGCGCGCCGTGCGCATGCTGTCCGGAATCAGGGCGAGGATCTTTTCGCCCTGCGCGGCGAGAAAATCCTCCAAGCGCGGACGGTACAGGGACAGAACGACGATCATGATGCGTCTCCTTTCAGTTCGTAGAAGTGCTCACCGTCGATGTAGCGCAGCGTCCAGAGGTCACGAAGCAGGATGTCGTCCACCTCGTGCATCAGCGTCACCGTGACGGGGTAGGTGCTGTCGTCGACCGTTCGTTGCAGTTGCTGTCCGGGGTGAACCTGGAACTGGATGTCGCGGAAGCTCTCCAGCTCCTTGATGGCCTGCAGACCGCGGTAGGAGACCAACGTTCCACTGCGCGGGGCGACCATCTTGGCCCACGCGAAGCTTCGCTGCAGCCGATAGGGGCGCCCGCAGCGTTGCCTGAAGCGTTCCGGGCGCACGTAGGCGTCCACCATCCAGTCGACCTGCGACTCGCCGATCGCGAGACCGGCGAAACCGGGGATGTCCTGGCCGGCCATCCGTGCCCCCACTTCGACGAGGGAGGGGCCGGTGGGCGTGGTCTTGATCTCGACGTGCCCCGCGCCGTGGCGGATGTCGAGCGCGTCGAGCACGCCGAACGCGTACGGGATGAGCTTGTCCTGCACTTCGCCGGTGGCGGGCATGATCTGGCAGGCCACCATGAGGTCGGACACGCCGTTCGCACTGATGCGATGGGTCCTCCAGATGTCGGTGACGTGGTGCCGGCCGTCGCGGCTCATCGTGTTGACCAGGTATTCAGCACCGACGAGGTATTCCTGTGCGACCACACCGTCCGCGGCCTCCGAGTTGATGTTCTCCCGCCCGTTGAGCCGGCGAAACGCCCGCACGGAGTCGTCCGGGGTGGCGCACCACGTGACGCCGTCATTGGACGAGCTGCGCAGCGGCTTGAGGATCGCCATGCCGCCGAGCTGGGTGTGCCACTCGCGTAACTGTTCCTCGCTCTCGACAAGGATCTGGCGAGCTCCTTGCAACCCTTGCGATTTGATCCGCTCGATCATCTCGAACTTGTTGCGCCGCGCCGAGCTGAGCGCCGTGCCGTTGCTCGGCGTGCCGGTCAGCGGGTGCAGCGCCTCGCTCAGCGCATCGGCCAATTCCACGCCCGGTTCGCAGCCGGGGATGACGGCGACGGGTTCGAACGGCAACAGCGCGTTCACCGTGTCGGCGAGGTCGCCGCGGTGGACGATGTCGACGACGAACGGGAACCGGTCGGGTCGGCCGCGGTACACCGTGGGCACCTCGACAGTGCTCTGCACGCGAATGGGGATGTATCCCGCGGCCTGAAAGGCCGGCGCGAGGCGCGACGCCGCCCCGTAGGTGTCGACCAGAACGATGTGTCGAGACCGGTTGTGGTTCATCGGGATTGTTGTGTTCGGTGTGATCATTGGGCTGTCCATCCTCCGTCTACGGCCAATGCCTGGCCTGTTACGTAAGCCGCTTCGGTTGAAGCGAGCCACACCACTGCATGGGCGACCTCTTCCGGTCGGCCAAGTCGTCCCATCGGAATGTGGGATAGGTAGAAGTCATCGGCCGCCGGTCCGCGCGCGGCCTTGGCTTCGATCAGCATCGGTGTCGAGATCGGCCCCGGGCAGACGGTATTCACGCGGATGCCCTCCGTGGCGTGATCGATGGCGGCTGCCCGGCTGAGCCCCACCACGCCGTGCTTGCTGGCGGTGTAGGGGGCTGAGTGGTAATAGCCGACGATGCCGGCAATGGAAGCCACGTTGACGATCGCTCCCCCGGAATTGGTGCGCATATGGGCGATTTCGTGCTTCATCGACAGCCACACGCCTTGGAGATTGGTGTCCACGATGCGCCGCCAGTGGTCCAGGTCGTAGCCGTCGGAGGGCTTCCCCGATCCCGGTACTCCGGCGTTGTTGCAGGCCGCGTCCAATCCGCCGTTGCGGATGACGATCGTGTCGATGAGCCGGGCGACCTCGTCTTCGCGGGTGACGTCGATCTGGAATGCTTGGGCCTTTCCGCCGTCAGATTCGATGAGCGACACCGTTTCCCGCAGAGGCTCGAGCCGCCGGCCGGCGACGACCACCGTCGCGCCCTCTTGCGCGAAACGGCATGCGGTGGCCCGTCCTATCCCGGTGCCCGCACCGGTGACCAGAACGACTTTGTCTGCGAAGCGGCCGGTCATGCGCTGCGCCTCAATTCGCTTCGGTGGGTGCGCAACGTGCGAGTCGTCAAGAGCGCCTGGGCGGCGTGCACGATGTCGTCGGCACCGCCGATGACGGCTGGCTCGAGCGCGGGACTCGCCGGATAGGGCACCGCCGCCGCACCGACTCGGGCGACGGGCGCGCGCAGTTCCTCGAACGCCTCCGCCATGATGACGGCGGCGATCTCCGCGGTGGGCCCGTACCGCAACCAGGTCTCGGCGGCGACCACGACATGGCCGGTCTTGCGCGCCGAGGCGACGAGCGTGGCGGTGTCGAGAGGCCGCAGCGAGCGGACGTCCACCACCTCGGCGCTCACACCGCGCGTCGACAGCTCGGCCGCCGCGTCCAGTGCGTGCCGCACCATGCCGGAGACCGCGACGATGGTGACGTCGGTCCCCTCCTGCACGACTGCCGCCGTTCCCAGGGGCGTAACGTGCTCCCCATCGGGGACCAAACCCTCAGTGCCGTACAGCTTCTTGTGTTCGAACACGATGACCGGGTCCGGCGACCGCAGCGCCGAGGTAAGCAGGCCCTTGGCGTCCGCGGGACTGCTGGGCAACACGGTGTGGATTCCCGGCAGGTGCGCCGTCCACTGCTCTAGGGATTTCGAGTGCTGAGGTCCCGCATTGCCTCCGGGGCCGCCCTGCGTGCGCACCACGAGCGGCACGGTGACGCGACCCTGGGTAACGAAGGGGAAAACCGACGCCCCGTTGGCGAGGCTGTCCATGGCCAGGCAGAGGAAATCGCTGTACATGATCTCGACGACCGGCCGCAGCCCCGACATCGCCATGCCGATCGCGGCGCCGACGATGCCGTTCTCCGAGATCGGCGTGTCCACCACGCGGGTGGGACCGAACTCGTCGAGCAGACCCTGGGTGGCGCCGAAGATTCCTCCGTACACCGCCACGTCCTGGCCGAGCACGATGACACGCTCGTCGCGTCGCATCTCTTGGCGCAGTGCGTCGTTCAGCGCTTGCGCGTATGTCATGCGGTTCATGACCGGGGCTCCCTTCCGTCCCATTTCGTTGCGATGTCGGTGAGTTCTGCGGGGTCTGGCCACGGGCTGGCCTTGGCGAACGCGACGGCGTCCTCGACCTCTCGGCGGGCCGCGCGTTCGATGGCGTCGACCTGGTCAGGGCTGGTGCCCGCGTCGATGAGTCGACCGCGCGCCAGGCTCAGCGGATCCGTGAACCCGGCCCCCTCGGCGGGGTCCCGGTACCCGCCATGGTCGGCCCCGGAGAACACCGCCGCGCGGTAGGTGACGGCTTCCACCAGCGTTGGTCCTTTACCGTCGCGAGCCCGTGCCACGGCCCTGGCCACGCACCGGTGCACCGCTTCGACGTCGTTGCCGTCGACCCGAACCCCGGGTATGCCGTATCCCCAACCGCGGCGGTACAACTCGGTCTCCCGCACGTGCCGGTCGAGGCGCACGCTCAACGCGTATTGGTTGTTCTCGACGAAGATCACGACGGGCAGCTGCCAGAGCGCGGCCATGTTCGCCGCCTCGTTGAAAGCGCCGGAGTTCACGGCCCCGTCCCCGGTGACGCAGAGCGTGACGCGCCCGTCGCCGGCCAGCCGTTGGGCGTAGCCATGACCGACGGCCAACAGCAGCGAGTGGCCGATGATCCCTGAGGGAGCGAGCAGCCCGTGGTCCGGATCGGCGATGAGCATGTGTCCGCCGCGGCCGCCGCACTGGCCGTCGGCGCGGCCCATCATCTCGGCGACCGTCGGACCGAGCGGAAGGCCGAGGCCGACATACTGGGCGTGGGGCCGATGCGTCGCTGTGGTGATATCGCCGTCACGCAGCGCGGCGGTGGCGCCGATACCCGCGGCCTCCTGCCCGAACCCCACATGCATCGGTCCCTTGACCAGGCCCTCGGCGCGCAGTTCCTCCAGCACGATGTCGAGCTCGCGCAGGACGCACATGCGGCGATAGAGTTCGAGCAGGTCGGTTTTCTCATCGATGAACCGTGTTGTGGTGCCGATCATTTCGCATGACTCCTTAATTCCAGTGCTTGAGCGAGCGGCGCGCACAGTGCCGCGCCGGTCACACCGACGACCAGGACGGCGATCGCCATGAGGGACGGTCCACCGCGGCTCAGGCTGTACGACGCCAGGATCGGTGCGGTGACCGCCGCAACGGCCAACGCCATTCCCCACAGGCCGTGGTAGCACCCGCGCAGCGCCGGCGGGGCGATGCGGTGCACGATGCCGGCGCCGACGACGAACCAGGCGATTTCCCCGGGGGCACAGGCCGCCGCGGCCACACTGAACTCGGTGGACGTGTGGGCGAAGCTCGCCATCGCCATGCACACGGTCACCCACACCGTCGCGACCGCCAAGATGTCCAGTCGCGGACGCGAGGCCACGCGCGCACTCAGCCACGGCGTGATGAGCGGGGTGAGCACGACGACGGCCAGCGCGTTGGCCAGCTGGGCGAGACCGTAGGAACCGACGTCGAGCCCGGCGGCGGTCATCAGCATCGGCATCGCGGCGTACAGGCCCCAGAGCGCGGTCAGCGTCCCCACACTCGACGCCAGCAGCAGCAGCAGTCGCGAGTCGGAGAACGCGTCACGGTACGTGGACTTCGTCGGCGGCGCGGGGCGGCGCACATCGGGCGCAATGTAGGCCAGCGCCACCAGGGCGAACGCCGCGCAAGCGGCCGCGTTGATCAGATAGAGCGTGGGGGTGCCGATCCGGTCGGCCAGCAGCCCACCAAGCGCGCCGGTGATGGCGGCTGCGGCATTCATCACGCAGCCGTACCGCAAGGCGTCGATCTTCGCCCGTTTCTCGGGATCGGCGATCAACTCGGTGATTGCGGCGGAGACGACCGGGCGGGGGGCGTCGTACACCACTCCGGCGAGCGCCGCTGCGACCAGCAGAGCGGGCAGGCTGTGGGCGCCCGCCAGCAACGTCAGCAGGACCGCCGCGAACAGCATGGAGGCGATGAGGGTGATGCGTCCGCCGATGCGGTCGACCAACGAGCCGCACACGAGCTGCCCGACCATCCAGCCCACGCCGAAGGCCGCCAGGACCGCCCCGACCGCGGTGGCCCCGTGTCCGCGATGAGCGACGTGGTAAGCCATGAACGGGTAGGCGAACCCCAGGGCTCGGACCAGGAAATTGCCTCCCAGGAGCACCCAGATCGCCGGCGGGTAGCCGGCGTCCGCCGTGATCTCCGGCGCCTGGCCTTGGTTCGTGGTGGTGAGTGTTGCGGTCACGCAATGACCGTAAAAAGCGCTCACCTGCGCGAACATCCTGCGATCGCGCCCAGTAGGTGATGAGGCGCCCTCCTACGATCGGAGGACCCGCTGGCCGCGAGCCGCCCGCGTTAGCCTCATCGGGTGAGCCGCATCGGCGCCCTTGCCCTGCGTGATGCCGTCCTCGACGACGGCTCGTTTCACAGCTGGGACACCCAGCCTCTGCAGATCGCGACCACCGACTCCTACCGACGCGAACTGGCCGCCGCGGCGGCGAAGACCGGCCTCGACGAGTCGGTAGTCACCGGCGAGGGCACGATTTTCGGCCGCCGCGTGGCGTTGGTGATGTGCGAGTTCGACTTTCTGGCCGGCTCGATCGGAGTGGCCGCCGCGGAGCGCATCACCATGGCGGTGCAGCGGGCCACGGCCGAGCGGCTGCCGTTGGTGGCATCGCCGAGTTCGGGTGGCACCCGCATGCAGGAAGGCACGGTCGCGTTCCTGCAGATGGTCAAGATCGCCGCCGCCGTCGAGCTGCACAAGAAGGCGCACCTGCCGTACCTGGTCTACCTCCGCAATCCGACGACCGGCGGTGTGTTCGCGTCGTGGGGCTCGCTGGGCCACGTCACCGCCGCCGAACCCGAAGCGCTGATCGGCTTCCTCGGCCCGCGGGTCTACGAACACCTCTACGGCGAACCGTTCCCGCCGGGCATCCAGACCGCGGAGAACCTCGAGCGGCACGGCGTCGTCGACGCCGTGGTTCCGCTCGAGACGCTGCGCGAGACGCTGGACCGCACGCTGAGGGTGGTCGCCGATCCGGCCGGCCCGCCGCCACCGGCGCCCGCGCCCGAACAGCTGCCCGACGTGCCGGCGTGGGAGTCGGTGCAGGCGTCGCGGCGGCCCGACCGGCCGGGCGTCGGATATCTGTTGCGGCACGGGACGACCGACCAGGTGCTGCTGTCGGGGACCGGTCACGGCGAGGCGGCCACGACGCTGCTGGCGCTGGCCAGGTTCGCCGGACAGCCCGCCGTCGTCCTCGGTCAGCAACGGGTGGTCGGGGGCATGGTCGGACCCGCGGCACTGCGGGAAGCGCGCCGCGGGATGGCGTTGGCGGCAGGCCTGACCCTGCCGCTGGTGCTGATCATCGACACCGCCGGGCCCGCGCTGACCGTCGATGCCGAGCAGGGCGGGCTGGCCGCCGAAATCGCGAGGTGCCTGGCCGAACTCGTCACGCTGGACACGCCGACGGTGTCGGTGCTGGTGGGCCAGGGCAGCGGCGGGCCTGCGCTGGCGATGGTGCCCGCCGACCGGGTGCTGGCCGCGTTGCACGGCTGGCTGGCTCCGCTGCCGCCGGAGGGAGCCAGCGCGATCGTGTTCCGCGACGTCGACCATGCACCGGAACTCGCTGCGGCACAAGGCATTCGCTCAGTGGACCTGCTGCGCCACGGGATCGTCGACGCAATCGTGCCCGAACGCCCGGATGCCGCCGACGAGCCGGTTGAGTTCACCCGGCGGCTGTCGGCCACGATCGCCAACGAACTCCACACGCTGCGCTCGATCCCCGACGACGAACGGCTGAACACCCGGCTGCGGCGGTACCGCCACATCGGGTTGTAGGGCTGTGCGATTTCGGCCGATGCGGGCCGTCGGCGACAAGTGGCATGCTGGCGTTTGTGGAATCTCTGCTGCATTTCGCGGGGAACTTCTGGTGGCTGATCTTTCCGCTCGGCGGGGCGATCGGCGGCAGCGTGCGAGCGATCGCCGCGGCCAACGAACGCCGTGCGGAGCGCCGGCTCGAGCGCTACCGCATCAAGCAGCAGGCCAAGATCGCGCTGGCCGAGGCGGCGGGTAAGACGCGGGAGAACGAAGCGGCCAACCGCCGCGAGATGACGAAGGTGCTGCAGCGCCATGACCGCACCGACGCCCGCTGGCTGGACTATGAGATCGACATCGCCAAACTGCTGGACTTTCCGATGATGACCGATCTGCGCGATCCGTTGACCATCGGTTTCCACAAGGCCCGCAGCCGCGCGGATCTGCTGCGACCGGACACCGTCGATGACATCCTCGGCGACCGCGCCGCACAACTCGAGTATCGGGACGCGGTCCACGACTATGTGGCGGCGTTCGACCTGGCCGAGGCCGAGGCGATCCGCCGACGGCGCAGCGACTTCTCGGCCGAGGACCAGGACCGCCTGGAGCGAGCCCAGCACCTGTTGCGGCTGGCGACCGACCGCGGGGCCACCCAGGAGGAACGCAAGAGCGCCTATGCCCGGGCCCAGAAGGAACTCGACGGCCTGATCGTGCTGCCGGCGGTGACCAGGGCCAGCATCGAGCGCCGGATCGCAGGCGAGATCGAGGCGTAGGCGGGTTCAGCCGCCCAGCTCGGAGACCGCGGAGTCCAGGATGGCGGCCTGCTCTGTCAGCTCGCGCTCGGAGGCCCCCGCGCTGACCCGGCCCAGCAGGTCCTCACGCGAGATCACCTCCAACGCGCCGCGGTATTTGTCCGACGCCAGCTGCCCGGCACCGATCACCTCGGTGCGGCCCTCCACCAACACCAAGACGGCGTTCTTGTCCTCGGCGTGCAGCAATCGGCGCACATCGTCGGTCGAGATGGTCATGGCACAGCAATACCCGGTTTTCGGGTGAACCGCTCCGGTTTCTTGCCGGCTGTGAAACGGCGCGACCGCAGGCGCGAAATCCGTGGGAGCATGCGGCATGGCCGCAATCACCCCGTTTCACATCGCCGTTCCCGATTCCGACCTCGACGACCTGCGCCAGCGGCTGACCCGCACGCGGTGGCCGGAGGCCGAATGCGTCGACGACTGGAGCCAGGGCATCCCGCTGGCCTACACCCGTGAGCTGGCCGACTACTGGGCGCACACCTACGACTGGCGGGCCCGTGAGGCTGCGCTGAACCGGTTCGACCACTTCACCACCGAGATCGACGGGCTCGCAATCCATTTCATTCACCAGCGGTCGGGTCGCGACAACGCGTTCCCGCTGCTGATCACCCACGGCTGGCCCGGTTCGGTCGTCGAGTTCCACAAGGTGATCGAGCCGCTCACCGAGCGCGGGTTCGATGTCGTGTGCCCGTCGCTGCCCGGGTACGGCTTCTCCGGAAAGCCGTCACGAACCGGGTGGGGCGTCGAGAAGATCGCCGCGGCGTGGGCCACGCTGATGGGCCGGCTCGGCTACGAGCGGTACGGCGCCCAGGGCGGCGACTGGGGAGCGGCCGTCACCACCCAGCTCGGCCGCGACGCCGCCGGCGGCAACGGGTGCGTCGCGATCCACCTCAACATGCCGCTCGGGCAGCCCGGTGATCTCTCCAACCCGACCGAGGACGAGCTGGCCGCGCTCGAGCGGCTGGACTATTACCAGAAGTGGGATTCGGGCTACTCCAAGCAACAGATGACCCGGCCGCAGACGCTGGGCTACGGGCTGGTCGACTCGCCGGTGGGGCAGCTGGCGTGGATCGTCGAGAAGTTCTGGTCGTGGATGGACTGCGACGGCCATCCGGAGAACGTGCTGAGCCGAGACGAGCTGCTCGACAACGTGATGCTCTACTGGGCGACCGCGTCGGGCGCCTCGTCCGCGCGGCTGTACTGGGAGAGCTTCGCCAGCTTCGGCGACAGCGAGCCGGTACAGGTGCCCACCGGTGTCGCGGCGTTCCCCAAGGAGATCCTGCGCTCCCCGCGTAGCTGGTGTGAGAACAACTACAACGTCACACACTGGACGACGATGCCGCGCGGCGGCCATTTCGGCGCGTTCGAACAGCCCGAGCTCTTCGTCGACGACGTCGCGACGTTCTTCGACGGCTTCCGGCATTGAGGTCAGGCCAGTGACTGCACCCACGCCCGGTGCAGCGCGGCGTAGCGGCCGTCGTCGCGGGCGATGAGGTCCGCAGGTGCGCCGTCCTCGACGATGCGGCCGTGTTCGAGCACCAGCACCCGGTCGGCGATCTGCACGGTCGACAGCCGGTGGGCGATCACCAGCGCCGTGCGGTCGGCCAGCACGGTCTCCAGGGCCCGCTGCACCATCCGCTCGCTGGGAATGTCCAGCGACGACGTCGCCTCGTCGAGGATCAGCACGGCGGGGTCGGCGAGAAACGCCCGGGCGAACGCGACGAGTTGACGCTGGCCCGCCGAGAGCCGGCCGCCGCGCTTGGCGACGTCGGTGTCGTAGCCGTCGGGCAGTGAATCGATGAACCGGTCGACGCCCACCGCCGCGGCCGCGGCCGCCACTTCCTCGTCGGTGGCGTCGGGCTTTCCGAAGCGGATGTTGTCGGCGATGGTGCCGTCGAACATGAAGTTCTCCTGGGTGACCATCACGACGTGGCGGCGCAGCTCCGACTGCGAGACGTCGCGCAGATCGACGCCGTCCAGCGTCACCGAACCCGACGTCGGGTCATAGAACCGGGCGATCAACTTGGCGATCGTCGTCTTGCCCGCGCCCGTGGTGCCGACCAGCGCGACCGTCTGCCCGGCCGGCACGTCGACGCTGAGGCCCGGCAACACCGGCCGGCCCGGCACGTACTCGAATTGCACGTCGGTCAGCGAGATCTCGCCGCGCACGTGATCCAGCGCGACCGGGTGTTCGGGGTCCTTGATGCCGGGCCGCTGCGCCAGCACACCCGCCAGCTTCTCCAGCGCGGAGGCGGCGGACTGGAAGGTGTTGAAGAACTGGCTGATCTCCTGCATCGGCTCGAAGAACATCCGCAGGTACAGCAGGAACGCGGTCAGGGTGCCGATCGTCATCTGGTCGTTGAGCACCCGGTAGCCGCCGTAGAGCAGCACCACACCGGTGGTGATGTTGCCGACCAGTTTGACGCCCGGCATGAAGATCGCGAGCAGCCGGAAGGTCTTCTCGTTGTCGTCCTTGTAGCGATCGGCGATGTCTTCGAAGATCTGCTGGTTGCGCGGTTCGCGCCGGTACGCCTGCACGGCTTTGATGCCGGTCATGGTCTCGACGAACTGCACGATCACCAGCGCGGCGCTCTCGCGGACCCTGCGGTACGTCTTGGCCGACTCCTCGCGGAACCACCACACCAACCCGATCAGAATCGGGAAGGCGCCCAGGCACATCAGGCCCAGTCGCCAGTCCAGCGTCACGAGCAGGATCGCGGTGCCGAAGAGGGTGAGCACGGCTGTGACGAGGCTGTCGAAGCCGGTCTCGAGCATGTCCTGGATGGCCTCGACGTCGTTGGTGGAGCGGCTCACCACCCGCCCCGACGTGTAGCGCTCGTGGAAGGCGATGTCGAGACGCTGGAAGTGCCGGAACACCCGGCGGCGCAGTTCCAGCAGCACCTTCTGCCCGATGCGGCCCGAACGGCGCAGGAAGAACATTCTGCTGATGGCCTGGATCAGCACCACCACCCCGAGCGCCGCGACGATCATCAGCAGCGTGTGCGCGGGCCCGCCCTCGACGATCGGCGGGATGCCATGGTCGATGCCGCGCTGCACCAGCAGTGGGACCAGAAGGCGCGCAACGTTTTCCACCACCACGACCACGGCGAGCAACGCGACCGTCACGCGGTATGGCCGCAACAGCGACCAGAGCAGCAGCCGGGCCTCGCGGCGCCGTGGCACGCTCTCGTCGATCGGCAGGTCGTCGGGTTGCTCCTCGGCGAACTTGCCGCGCCACCCGGGGTCGGCCCGGCCCGCCACGACGGTCATCGGCCCTCCGATTCCGTGGTGACGAACCGCTGCGCGACGCGATCCTGGTCCAGCACCTCCTGCTCCTCGTACGCCAGGCCCAGCCGGCTGCGGTCCTCGTCGTCCTGCCAGGCGCAGACACGTTCGGCGCGGTCGTCGAGTGCCCCAAATTCGCTGTCGGCCGCTAATAGGTAGCGGTACTCCGGGACGGAGGCGAGCAGCTGGGCGTGGGTGCCGATGTGGGTGATGGTGCCGTAGCCGTCGACCTTCTGCAGCAGTGCGACCTTGTCGGCGATCAGCACCGTCGACGCGCGGTGCGCGACGACGATGGCGGTCACGTCGTGCAGCACCCGGGTCAGCGCCTCCTCGACGACGGCCTCGGTGTGCACGTCCAGCGCCGAGAGGGTGTCGTCGAGCACGAGGATCTTGGGCTGCGCGAGGATCGCCCGGGCCAGCGAAAGCCGCTGCCGCTGGCCGCCGGACAGGCTCATGCCCTGCTCGCCGATGCGGGTGTCCAGACCGAACGGCAGGTCGTAGACGAACTGCGCGGCGGCGACCTCGACGGCCTCGGCGATCTCCTCGTCGGTGGCCGGGTTGTCCGCGGACCGGCCCAGCGTCAGGTTCTCCGCCACCGACATCGAGAACAGCGTCGGGTCCTCGAAGGCGGTGGCCACCGTCCGGCGCAGCGCCGACAGCGAGAACTCGCGGATGTCGCGGCCGTCGATGCGGACCTGGCCCTCGGTCACGTCGTAGAGCCGCGACAACAGCGCGGTCAGCACCGACTTGCCCGAACCGGTGGCCCCGACGAGCGCCATCGTCTCGCCGGGTTCGACGACGGCGTTGACGTGCCGAAGGGCCCAATCGTCGCCGGGCCCGGCTGCTGTGTCCGGTTCGCCGGACGGGGGAAACCGGAAGCCCACGTCGATGAGCTCCAGGCGCGCTTCGCGGGGCGGTTCGTCGTGCGGGCCGTCGGTGATTTCTATTGGTGCGTCGAAGATCTCGGCGATCCGATTGGCGGCGGTGAACGACTCCTGCGTCATCGACAGCAGAAAGCCCAGCGACGCGATCGGCCACACCAGCGACAGCATCATCGTGATGAACGCGACCAGCGTGCCCATCGTCACGTAGCCGTGGCCGGCGGCGTAAGCGCCGAAACCGAGCACCACGATCAGCGTCAGGTTCGGGATGATCTCCAGCAGGGTCCAGAACTTCGCCGACACCACCACCCGGTTGACCTGCGTGTCGTAGAGGTTCGTGAGTTGCTCGTCGAACCGGTCGTAGACGTAGTCCTCGCGGCCGAACGACTTCACCACCCGCACCCCGAGCGCGGACTCCTCGACATGCGTCGCGACGTGGCCCGATTGGTCCTGCGCCAGCCGCGACAGCCGGGTGTACTCGCGCTGGAAGTGCAGCACGGTGCCGGCGATCGGGACGATCGACAACATCACGATGACGCCGAGCGGCCAGTACATCACCAGCAGGATCGCGGTCACCACGGTGATCTGCAGGGTGTTCAGCAGCAGGAAGAGCAGACCGAACGACATGAACCGACGAATCGTGCCGAGGTCGTTCATGATTCGCGACAGCAGCTGACCCGACTGCCATCGGCCGTGGAAGCTCATCGGCAGGATCTGCAGCCGGGCGTAGAGGTCCTTGCGGATGTCGGCCTCCACCCCCATCGTGGCGCGGGCCGCCAGCCAACGGCGGATGAACCACAGCACGGCCTCGCACACGCCGACGCCCATGGCCGCGCTGCCGAGCAGCCACAGCCCCTGCGGGTCCTGCTCGCGTACCGGCCCGTCGATGACGGCCTTGGTCATCAGCGGAACAGCGATCGTCGCGGAAAGGCTGGCGATGGCGACAGTGACCATCGCGATCCAGCGCGCCCGGTACGGCAGCAGGTACGGCAGCAGCCGCCACAGGTCCGAGCTGGTACGTCGGCGCTGGGGCGGTGGGGCGATAGCGGGCGCAGAGCGCAGGGTCACGGCGTCAACCACTTGGTAGATCTTCCCATGGGCAGCAACCGGTTAACCCCTACGCCAGCTCGCCGAAAGGGACAAACGGGCGGGAAAAGTCGAGTAAGAACGTGCAAAACGTCGATCTCGGCGGAATACGGGGGTCATGCGGCAGGCCACTCCCGCACGGCCTGGTCGCCGAACTGGGTCTCGTACAGCTCGGCGTAGCGCCCGCCCCGGGCCAGTAGCTCGTCGTGGCTGCCCTGCTCGACGATGCGGCCGTCCTCGACGACGAGGATCACGTCGGCCGCGCGCACCGTGGACAGCCGGTGGGCGATCACGATCGAGGTCCGTCCCGCCAGCGCCTCGTCGAGCGCTTGCTGGACGGCGGCCTCCGACGACGAGTCCAGCGATGCGGTGGCCTCGTCGAGCACCACCACCCGCGGCGAGCCCAGCAGCAGGCGCGCGATGGTGAGCCGTTGCCGCTGCCCGCCGGAGAGCCGATAGCCGCGCTCCCCCACCACGGTGTCGAGCCCGTCGGGCATGGCGGCCACGACATCGGCCAGCCGGGCGCGTTCGAGCGCGTCCCACAGCTGCGCGTCGGTGGCGTCGGGGGCGGCGAGCCGCAGGTTCGACCGGATCGACTCGTGGAACAGGTGCCCGTCCTGGGTGACGACCCCGACGGTGTCCTGCAACGACGCGAACGTCACGTCGCGCACATCGATGCCGTTCAATTTGATGGATCCCGAGCCTTTGTCCGATGTCGCCGCGTCCGCGGCTCCGACGTCGTAGAGCCGGGCGAGCAGCGACGCGATCGTCGACTTGCCCGCACCCGACGACCCGACCAACGCGACCACCTGGCCCGGTTGCGCGGTGAACGAAACACCGTGCAGCACTTCGTCTCCGCCGCGGGTGTCCAGCACCGCGACCTCCTCCAGCGAGGCCAGCGACACCTTGTCGGCGGACGGGTAGGAGAACCGCACGTCGCGGAACTCGACCGTGACCGGGCCTGCGGGCACGTCGACGGCGTCGCGGCGCTCCTGAATCAGTGGGACAAGGTCGAGCACCTCGAAGACCCGCTCGAAAGAGACCAGCGCACTGGCGATTTCGACGTGCGCGCTGGCCAGCGCCGTCAACGGCGCGTACAGCCGCGTCAACAGCAGCGCCAGCGCCACGATCGCACCCGCCTGCAGGTGCCCGCCGATGGCCAGCCACCCGCCGAGCCCATACACCAACGCCAGCGCCAACGCCGACATCAGGGTCAGCGAGTTCATGAACACCGACTGCAGCATCGTGGTTTTCACCCCGATGTCGCGCACCCGCCCGGCGCGAACGGCGAACTCCTGGGATTCGGTCGCCGGGCTGCCGAACAGCTTCACCAACGTCGCTCCCGGTGCGGAAAACCGTTCTGTCATCTGGGTGTTCATCGTCGCGTTGTGAATTGTCTTCTCACGCGACAAGTCCGCCATCTTGGCGCCAATGCGTCGCGCGGGCACGGTGAAGAGCGGCATCAACAACAGCGAGAGCAGCGTGACCTGCCACGAGATCGACAGCATCACCGCCAGCGTCAACGTCAGCGTCACGACGTTGGACACGATGCCCGACAGCGTGTCGGAGAATGCTCGCTGGGCACCGATCACGTCGTTGCCCAACCGGCTTACCAGCGCGCCGGTGCGGGTGCGGGTGAAGAACGCGATCGGCATCCTCTGCACGTGGTCGAACACCGCGGTGCGCAGGTCGAAGATCAGCCCTTCCCCGATGTTCGACGACAGCCAACGCGTCCCCAACGTCACCGCCGCCTCCGCGACGGCAACGAGCGCGATCACGGCCGCCAGCAGCACCACGACGCGCGGCGCGGACCCGTCGACGATCGCGTCGACCACCTTGCCCGCCAGCAGCGGCGTCGCCACGGTGAGCAGCGCGCTCACCACGCTGGCGGCGACGAACACCCACAGTTTGCGGTGATGGCGCTGCGCGAACCGCCAGATCCGCCGCAGCAGCGTCCGGTTGGCCAGCGAGCGCAGGTCGCCGCCGCGAGCGTGCGCCTGCCGGTACAGGGTTTGCCGGGCAACCGTCTCGATACTCATGAATTCACCGTAGAACCTCAACAAAAGATGAGGTCAAATGTTCCGGCGGGCGGCGTGGCGGGCCGTATCGGCGCAGATCAGCCGGGCCGAATGCGCAGCTTCCCGCGGTTCGCCCGTCGTTTCAGGCAAGATTGTGGATATGGAAAGTGCTGCTGCATCGCCCCGGGTGCTCGTGGTGGACGACGACCCCGACGTGCTGGCCTCGCTCGAGCGCGGCCTGCGGTTGTCCGGGTTCGACGTGGCGACCGCTGTCGACGGCGCGGAAGCGCTGCGCAGCGCGACAGAGACCAGGCCGGACGCGATCGTGCTCGACATCAACATGCCGGTGCTGGACGGAGTCAGCGTGGTCACCGCCCTGCGCGCGATGGACAACGACGTCCCGGTCTGCGTGCTGTCGGCGCGCAGTTCGGTCGACGACCGGGTCGCCGGGCTGGAGGCCGGGGCAGACGACTACCTGGTCAAACCGTTCGTGCTGGCCGAACTGGTCGCGCGGGTGAAGGCGCTGCTGCGCCGGCGCGGCTCGACGGCGACGTTCTCCTCGGAGACCATCCAGGTCGGCCCGCTGGAGGTCGACATCCCCGGCCGCAGGGCGCGCGTCAACGGCGTCGACGTCGACCTGACCAAGCGCGAATTCGACCTGCTGGCCGTGCTGGCCGAGCACAAGACCGCGGTGCTGTCGCGGGCGCAGCTGCTCGAGCTGGTGTGGGGCTATGACTTCGCCGCTGACACCAACGTCGTCGACGTGTTCATCGGCTACCTGCGCCGCAAGCTGGAGGCCGGCGGCGCGCCTCGGCTTCTGCACACCGTGCGTGGCGTGGGGTTTGTCCTGCGGACACAGTGATGGACCTGTTGTCCCGGATCTTCCGGCGGACTCCCTCACTGCGTCAACGCGTGGCGTTCACCAGTGCTATCGCGGCCGCGATCGTCGTCGTCATCGCGGGGACGGTGGTGTGGTTCGGTATCACCGACGCGTGGAACGAGCGGCTGGACCGCCGCCTGGACGAGGCAGCCGGGTTCGTGATCCCGCTGCTACCGCAGGGTCTCGAGGAGATCCCCAAGTCGCCGAACAACCAGGACGTCGTGATCACCGTGCGGCGCGGCGACCAGGTGGCGTCCAACTCCGACGTCGTACTGCCGCCGCTGGATTCCGGCTATGCCGACACCTACGTCGACGGGGTGCGCTACCGCGTGCGCACGGTCGACATCCCCTACTACCCCGGCCCGATGTCGGTGGCCGTCGGCGCCACCTACGACGCGACCATCGCCGACATCAACAACCTGCATCGGCGGGTGATCATCATCTGCACGCTGGCGATCGGCGCGGCGACGCTCGGGGGTTGGGTGCTGGCCGCGTTCGCGGTGCGTCCGTTCAAACGGCTGGCGCAGCAGACCGGGGCCATCGACGCCGGAGACGCCGATCCGGACATCGACGTCCGCGGCGCCACCGAGGCGGTCGAGATCGCCGATGCCATGAAGGGCATGCTGCAGCGCATCTGGAACGAGCAGGACCGAACCAAGGCCGCGCTGGCGTCGGCCCGCGATTTCGCGTCGGTGTCCGCGCACGAACTCCGCACCCCGCTGACCGCGATGCGCACCAACCTCGAGGTGCTCGCCACCCTGGATCTGCCCGAGGAGCAACGCAAAGAGGTCGTGAACGACGTCATCCGCACCCAATCGCGCATCGAGGCCACACTCAGCGCGCTGGAACGGCTGGCGCAGGGCGAACTGTCGACGTCGGATGACCATGTGCCCGTCGACATCACCGAATTGCTCGACCGCGCCGCCCACGACGCGATGCGGGTGTATCCCGATCTCGACGTGTCGTTGGTGCCCGCGCCGACGGTGATCATCGTCGGCCTGCCCGCCGGGCTGCGGCTCGCGGTGGACAACGCGATCGCCAACGCGGTCAAGCACGGCGGCGCGACCAGGGTGCAGCTGTCGGCGGTCAGCTCGCGTGAGGGCGTGGAGATCGCCATCGACGACGACGGGGTCGGTGTTCCCGAGGAAGAGCGCGACGTCGTGTTCGACCGGTTCTCCCGCGGGTCGACGGCGTCGCACTCCGGCTCGGGACTCGGCCTGGCGCTGGTCGCCCAGCAAGCCGAATTGCACGGTGGCACGGCGACTTTGACCGAAAGCCCGCTCGGTGGCGCCCGGTTGTTGCTGAAGCTACCCGGGGTGCGGGACTAGGTTCCTTCCGCGCGAACGTTCCTTACCACTCGAAATTTCGACGAATGTTCGAGTGGTAAGGAACGTTCGCGGGAACCTAGCGGGTGGCCAGCAGGTCGATGACGAAGATCAGCGTCTTGCCGGACAACCGGTGCCCACCGCCGGCGGGACCGTAGGCCTGCTCGGGCGGGATGACGAGTTGACGACGGCCACCGACCCTCATCCCGGGGATGCCGTCCTGCCAGCCCTGGATCAGCCCGCGCAGCGGAAACTCGATCGACTCGCCGCGACCCCACGAGCTGTCGAACTCGTCGCCGGTGTCGAACTCGACGCCGACGTAATGCACTTCGACGGTCCCGCCGGGCACCGCCTCCGCACCGTCGCCGACGACCAGGTCGGTGATGACCAGGTCCGCCGGTGGTGGTCCGTCGGGAAACTCGATCTCGGGCTTCTGCCCTGAAGTTGCACTCACCGCTTCCACGCTAGTCGGGCAGACTGGACCGGTGACTACGGACCACGACATTCTGGCTCAGGTCAACAAGCTTGTCGCCGAGGAGCAGGAGCTGCGCAGCAAGCTTCAGCACCGTGAGATCGACGAGTCCGAGGAGCACCAACGGCTGCGCGCGTTGGAGATCGCGCTCGACCAGTGCTGGGATCTGCTGCGGCAGCGACGGGCGTTGCGCGAGTCCGGCGGCGATCCCCGCGAGGCTCAGATCCGTCCTCCGGACGAGGTCGAAGGCTATCTCGGCTGAGCTGTGACATCCGACGCCGGAGCCGCACCGGCGGCGAAATATGACGCCGTCGTCGTCGGCGGCGGGCACAACGGCCTGGTGGCCGCGGCCTATTTGGCGCGCGCCGGCCGCCGGGTGCAGGTACTGGAGCGCCTCGACCACGTCGGCGGCGCGGCGGTGTCCGCCCATGCCTTCGACGGCGTCGACGCCCGGTTGTCCCGCTACTCGTATCTGGTCAGCCTGCTGCCCCGCCGCGTAATAGAGGACCTCTCCGCTCGGGTGCGGCTGGTGCGTCGCCGCTATTCGTCCTACACGCCTGACCCGGCGACCGGCGGGCGGACGGGCCTGCTGGTCGGGCCGACGTCGACGTTCGACGCGGTCGGTGCGGCGGCCGACGAGGCGGGCTTCGCGGAGTTATACGAGCGTTGCGGTGCCGTCACATCACGGTTGTGGCCCACGCTCTTGCAGCCGCTGATGACGCGCGGGCAGGCCCGCGAGCTCGTCGGCGACGACGGTGCCTGGCAGATGATGCTCGAGGAACCGATCGGGCATGCGATCACCGATGCGGTGTCTCATGATCTGGTGCGCGGGGTCATCGCCACCGACGCGTTGATCGGCACGTTCGCGCGCACCGACGATCCGTCGTTGATCCAGAACGTCTGCTTCCTGTACCACCTGCTCGGCGGCGGCACCGGCGACTGGGATGTGCCGGTCGGCGGGATGGGCGCGGTCAGCGGTGCGCTGGCCGCTGCGGCCGCTGGCCATGGTGCGGAAATCATCTGCGGCGCAGAGGTTTTTGCGATCGACCCCGATGGGCAGGTGCGCTACCGCCGCGACGGCGACGAGCATCGGGTGCACGCCGACGTGGTGTTGGCCAACGTGACACCTGCGGTGCTGGCGCGGCTGCTCGGCGAGCCCGAGCCCGCGCTGGCGCCCGGGGCGCAGGTCAAGGTCAACCTGATGCTGCACCGGCTGCCGCGGTTGCGCGACGACAGCGTCTCCGCCGAGCAGGCGTTCGGTGGGACGTTTCACATCAACGAGACGCTGCGGCAACTGGATTCGGCACACATGCGCGCGAGCCACGGGCTGGTTCCCGATCCGCTGCCATGCGAGATCTACTGTCATTCGCTGACCGATCCGTCGATCCTGTCCGACGAGTTGCGCGCCTCGGGTGCGCAGACGATGACGGTGTTCGGGCTGCACACCCCGCACGGCTTGATCGCCTCGGGCGGACCCGACCGGATGCGGGACGCGCTGACCTCCGCCGCGCTGAACTCCTTGAATTCCGTGCTGGCCGAACCTATTCAAGATGTGTTGATGGAAGACTCCGCGGGGCGGCTGTGCATCGAGACCAAGACGACGGCCGACCTGGAGCAGTCGCTGGGAATGACCGCGGGAAACATCTTCCACGGCGCGTTGTCCTGGCCGTTCGCCGAGGATGACGAGCCTCTGGACACGCCGGCGCGCCGCTGGGGCGTGGCGACCGCGCACGAGCGGATCTTGTTGTGCGGCTCAGGTTCCCGGCGGGGTGGTGCGGTGTCGGGTATCGGCGGGCACAACGCCGCGATGGCGGTGCTGGAGGCTGTGCCCAGATAGCAGCCAGGGCTGCGAAACCGGGCGCTCAACGACCTGGAATGCTATTTCGCGGCTTCGGGTTCGGCGATCAGCGGGGCAAGCCGCTCAGCCGAACACAACGCGCGTTCGGACGTCGAGTACAGGCCCAGGCCCGCGATGACAAGCCCGAAGACCGTACAGATGAACCACAGCGGCCGGGCCGCCGCGGCGAAGTCAGCGCCCGCGGCCGCCAGCGCCGGCCCCGCCACCGAACCACACAGGGCCACACCGATACTCACCCCGACCTGCCGACTGGTCGACGCGATCGCCGACGCGGCGCCCGCCCGGTCGGTCGGCATGCCGCTGACCGCGGCGTTGGTCACCGGCGCGTTGACCATCGAGAAGCCGATGCCGAACACGGCGAAGATGACCAGCATGTGCCAGACCGGGGTGGCGGCGCTGAGCCGGGTCAGCATCAGCGCCGCCAGCGCGATCAACGCGCCCGAGATCAGCAGCGACGGTCGACTGCCGAACCGCCCCACCATGCGGCCGGACAACGGCGAAAACACCAGCGCGCCAATGGCGATCGGCAGGTAGATCAAGCCGGTGTGCAGGGCGGAGAAGCCGCGTTCGCCCTGCAGGTACAGCGACATCATGAACAGGAAGGCGCCCCACGCGGCGAAGGCGCACACCGCGATCACGGTGGCCGAAGTGAACGGGATGCTGCGGAAGAACCGCAGGTCGATGAACGGGTCGCGACGGCGGGCCTCCCACAGCAGGAAACCTGCGAGAGCCAGCGTCGCCGCGACCAGCACCGCGATGGTGCGGCCCGCGGTCCAGCCCATCACCGGGCATTCGATGAGCACATAGACGATGCCGAACAGGAAGGCCATGCCCAGGCCCTGGCCGACCGGGTCGACGTCGCGCAGCGTCACCGACTTCGATTCGGGCACAAAGATCGCCGTCAACGCGATGGCCACCGCACAGATCGGCAGGTTGATCCAGAACACCGAACGCCAGCCGACGAACTCGATCAGCGCACCGCCGACGATCGGACCGAGTGCCATCGAGATGCCGACCACCCCACCCCAGATGCCGATCGCGCGGGCCCGCTCCACGCGGCCGGTGAACACCTGCGTGATGATCGACATCGCCACCGGGTTCAACATCGAACCGCCGATGGCCTGAAGCAGACGCGCCGCGATCAGCGTCTCGATGTTCGGTGCGACGCTGCACAGCAACGATGCCAGCGCGAACACCGTCAAACCGAGCTGATAGGTGCGCCTGCGGCCGAACCGATCCGCGGCGGCCCCGGACAGCAACAACAACGACGCCAGCACGAGGGTGTAGATGTCGACGATCCACTGCAGCTGCGAGGCGGACGCGTTGAGGTCGTCGCGGATGCTGGGGATCGCGACGTTGACGATCGTCGCGTCCATCGACACGATCAGCAGGCTCAGGCAGCAGGACATCAGGATGATGGCCTTGCGCCGAGCGGTCATCTCATGCGAGCGCACAGCTAGGTACGCAAATCTCTGCGATGCGCGTACGCCAGTGCGCGCTCGCCGAAGAGAAGGACCGGGCTAGCGGTTGCCGACGGGGACGTAGTCGCGTTCTGTGTAGCCGGTGTAGATCTGGCGCGGACGACCGATCTTGCCGCTGCCCTCGTCGTGCATCTCCCGCCAGTGCGCGATCCACCCGGGCAGCCGGCCGAGCGCGAACAGCACGGTGAACATCCGCGTCGGGAAGCCCATCGCGCGGTAGATCACACCGGTGTAGAAGTCGACGTTCGGGTAGAGCTTGCGCTCGACGAAGAAGTCGTCGGTGAGCGCGACCTCCTCCAGCGACTTGGCGATCTGCAGCAGTTCGTCGTCGCCGCCGATCTTGCCGAGGATCTTGTCGGCCTGCTCCTTGACGATGCGCGCCCGCGGGTCGTAGTTCTTGTAGACGCGGTGCCCGAAGCCCATCAGCTTCACACCGTCCTCGCGGTTCTTGACCTTCTTGACGAAGTCGTTCACGTCGCCGTCGGCCTGACGGATCTTCTCCAGCATCTCCAGCACGGCCTGGTTGGCGCCGCCGTGCAGCGGGCCCCACAGCGCGTTGATGCCGCCGGAGATCGAGGTGAACAGGTTGGCCTGCGAGGAGCCCACCAGCCGCACCGTCGACGTCGAGCAGTTCTGCTCGTGGTCGGCGTGCAGGATGAACAGCATGTCCAGGGCCCGTACGAGTTCCGGATCGACCTCGTAGGGCTCGGCGGGCAGCCCGAACGTCATCCGCAGGAAGTTCTCGACCAGGGTCATCGAGTTGTCCGGATACAGGAACGGCTGGCCGACCGACTTCTTGTAGGCGTAGGCCGCGATCGTCGGCAGCTTGGCCAGCAGCCGGATCGTGGACAGCTGGACCTGCTCGTCGTCGAACGGATCGAGCGAATCCTGGTAGTAGGCGCTCAGTGCGTTGACCGCGCTGGACACCACCGGCATCGGGTGTGCGTTGCGCGGGAAGCCGTCGAAGAACCGCTTGAGGTCCTCGTGCAGCAGGGTGTGTCGCTGAATATGGCCGGTGAACTTGTCGAGCTGCTCGGGGGTCGGCAACTCACCGTAGATCAGCAGGTAGCTGACCTCGATGAAGTTCGACTTCTCCGCGAGCTGCTCGATCGGGTAGCCGCGGTAGCGCAGGATCCCGGCCTCACCGTCGATGTAGGTGATGGAGCTCTTGGTGGACGCGGTGTTGACGAAGCCTTCGTCGTAGGTGGTGTAGCCGGTTTTGGCCAGTAGCGAGCCCAGCGCGATGCCGTCCGCTCCCTCGGTTGCAGAAACGATGTCGAGGTCAAGCTCGCCGCCGGGGTAGGAGAGGGTGGCTTTCTGGCCTCCACTACTTGGGTTATCGGCCACGGGAATCCCTTCTTCGCTGCGGGGGATGAACGACAGACAGTATGTCCTACAAAAGGTAGTCCTCTCCGGGCTGTCCTGCCCGGGCGGGGGCGGCATTGGTCACACGAGTTGGACAACCTCAGACATCAGGCCGGTGAACTCGGCGAACGTGTCATTGAGGCGGGCGACGATGTCGTCGATACCGACCCCCTCCCAGTCGAGCTGGCTGTCGGCCAGATCAGCCAGCGCGGTCATGATGATCGCCCCCCAGACCGAGGACACCAGCCGCAACGCGCGGTCATCGGTGCCGACCCCCATGCGCTTGGCCAGCTCGACGTTGACGGCGTGGGGACGGTACTCGAGGGCGGCCTGGCGCAGGGCCGGCGACGTCATGATGATCCGCACGCTGCAGATCAGACGGTCCGCGGACAGTCCACCCGGCCCGGCGCTGCTCTTGGCGTTGTCGTACATCCCGACGTATGCCCTGTGCAGCGCCTCAAGATGGCTGATGCCCTCGGGTTGGCCGGCCAGCTCGACGGCGGCGACGTCGATCGCCTCGTCGATCAACGCGAACGCGATGGCGTCCTTGGTGGCGAAGTATCGGCTGAAGGTTCGCGGTGAGACGTCGGCGATCGCGGCGATCTGGTCGACGGTTGTTCGCTCGAAGCCCTGTCGCTGGCACAGCTCGATGGCAGCGTCCAACAACATCGCGCGGGTGCGTTGCTTCTTGCGCTCACGCAGGCCGAGCCGCGGATCCCCCGTCCCATCAGCCACGAAGGGCATCCTAACCGGCATACATATGAGCGCCCTTAGAAGGTCCGCGGCACCGGGGAGTCGACCCCGATCACCGTTTGGCAGCCTCCGCCATGTGATAGCCGCCGACGATGTCAGGGCTGCAACCGTTCGACGCGTACCTCTGCGCCCAGTATCACCCGGATCCGGTTGTGCAACCGGTCTTCACGGCCTTGCCAGAACTCGACGACCTCGGGCGCGATCAGATATCCACCCCAGTTCGGCGGAACCGGAACGGTGTCCTCGCCCGCGAACCGCGCTGTCACCTCGGACATTTGCTGCAGCAGCTCCGCGCGCGAGCCGATCGGCCTGGACTGCTGCGACGCCCATGCGCCCAGCTGCGAACCGCGTGGCCGCAGAACCCAGTACGCGGCCGTCTGCTCGGCCGAGACCTTGTGTACCGGACCGCGGACGTGAACCTGGCGGCCGAGCAGGAACCACGGGAAGGTCACCGATGCGTAGGGGGCGGCGGCCAGCTGCTCGCCCTTGGCCGAGTCGTAGTTGGTGAAAAACGTGATGCCGGTTTCGTCGATGCTCTTGCACAGCACCGAGCGGGTGACCGGCCTGCCGCTGCGGTCGACCGTGCCGAGCACCATCGCGTTCGGTTCCGCGACGCCTGCGCGTTCGGCGTCGGCTAACCAGTTGCGCAGCAGCCCAACCCACCCCGTCGCGGGATCGGGACCGAGCCAGTCGCTGTCCAGATCGGGGCTGCCATCTTTTTCCACTGAGCCGTACTCCACCCGCATCCTCGCCAAGTGCTCGTCGTCCTGCTGTGTCACGCGATCACGCTACGCCGCGCACGCTCACCGGGGTGCCGCGAACCGGTAGACGACCAAGCCCACGCGAGTGCGAGAATCGGCAAATGACTAGCCAGTCCCCTGTGGCGCCCGAGGACTTCGTACCTGGACTCGAAGGCGTCGTGGCCTTCACCACCGAGATCGCCGAACCGGACAAGGACGGCGGTGCGCTGCGGTATCGCGGCGTGGACATCGAGGATCTGGTCAACCACCGCGTGACGTTCGGCGACGTGTGGGGACTGCTGGTCGACGGCAGGTTCGGTTCGGGGCTGCCGCCCGCGGAGCCGTTTCCGCTGCCGATCCACAGCGGCGACGTGCGCGTGGACGTGCAGGCCGGCCTGGCCATGCTGGCCCCGATCTGGGGCTACTCTCCGCTGTTGGACATCGACGACGCGACCGCGCGCGAACAACTGGCCCGCGCATCGGTGATGGCGCTGTCCTACGTCGCGCAGTCGGCCCGCGGCATCCACCAGCCCGCGGTCCCTCAGCGCACCATCGACGAATGCGCCACTGTGACAGCGCGTTTCATGACCCGCTGGCAGGGTGAACCCGATCCCAGACACATCGAGGCCATCGACGCCTACTGGGTGTCGGCAGCCGAACACGGGATGAACGCCTCGACGTTCACCGCGCGGGTGATCGCGTCGACCGGCGCCGACGTGGCCGCCGCGCTGTCCGGGGCGATCGGCGCGATGAGCGGCCCGTTGCACGGCGGCGCCCCGGCGCGGGTGATCCCGATGATCGAGGAGGCCGAGAAGACCGGCGACGCCCGGGCGGTGGTCAAGGGCGTCCTGGACCGCAACGAGAAGCTGATGGGCTTCGGTCACCGCGTTTACCGCGCCGAGGATCCGCGCGCACGGGTACTGCGCGCCACCGCCAAACGCCTGGAGGCGCCGCGCTACGAGGTGGCCGCCGCGTTGGAGCAGGCCGCGCTGGCCGAACTGCGTGAGCGCCGGCCCGACCGGGCCATCGAGACCAACGTCGAGTTCTGGGCCGCGGTGATCCTGGACTTCGCGCAGGTGCCGACGAAGATGATGCCCGCCATGTTCACCTGCGGACGAACCGCCGGGTGGTGTGCGCACATCCTCGAGCAGAAGCGGCTCGGGAAGCTGGTGCGGCCGTCGGCGATCTACGTCGGGCCGCCGCCGCGATCCCCGGAATCCGTGGAGGGCTGGGACCAAGTCGCCACGTCGTGAGGACAGCGGTCTTCGCTTCTGCGGCAAGGGGTTTCGTCGACCTTGTCGGGGAGATCCCCCGGCGGCGTGGGACAAGCCGGGCCTTGGCGAATGGGATGTCCGCGCACTCGTCGGGCACACCTCACGTTCGCTGAGCACCGTCAGCAGCTACCTCGAGACCACCGCGGAATCCGAGGACATCACCACGCCGGCGGAGTACTACGTGCGGGTCACCGCGTCGGCGCTGGGCATCGACCCGGCCGCTGTCGCCGAACGGGGACGCCAGGCCGGCAGGGCGCTCGGCGACGATCCGGCGGTCGCGGTCGAGGCGCTGATGACACAGGCCCTGCGCGACCTGCAGGCCGTCGACGACCCGCTGATCGAGGTGATCGGCGGGCTGGGGATCCGGCTGCACACCTATCTGCCGACACGGGTGTTCGAGCTGGCCGTACACGGGTTGGATATCGCTCGCGCCGTTGACATTCCGCTCGCGCTGCCGCCCGAGGTGCTCACCGAGGCGGCCGCGTTGGCGACGCGGGTGGCCGTCACGACGGGGCAGGGTGAGGCGGTGCTGCTCGCGCTGACGGGCCGCGCGGGCTTGCCGCCGTCGTTCTCGGTGGTCTGACCCGCCGACACTTGGCACACGGAAATGCCGCAAAAACCCCCACATGGCCTTCTAAGGTGATCGGATGCCGCAGTTTGATCGCCGCACGATGATGCTGATGACCGGGTTCGGCCTCTTGGCGTCCGCCGTTCCCCTTCCCAAAGTCCACGCGCAGCCAGCGCCGGCAGGCCAGACCGGGACGTTCCTGTTCGCCGACGAGTTCGACGGACCTGCGGGTTCCGCGCCCGATCCGTCGAAGTGGTCGATCGCCAAGGCCCGCGAAACGATCAAGAACCCGGTGTTCTGGGACCGCCCGGAGAACATGGGCCAGTACCGCGACAGCCGCGAGCACGTCTTCCTCGACGGCAACTCCAACCTCGTCATCCGCGCGACGCGCAACGAGGACGGCAAGTACGTCTCCGGCAAGGTCCAGGGCCGGTGGTGGGGTCCGATCAACACCACGTGGGAGGCCCGCATCAAGCTGAACTGCCTGACCAACGGGTGCTGGCCGGCGTGGTGGCTGATGAACGACCATCCCGAGGTCGGCGGCGAAGTCGACCTGATGGAGTGGTACGGCAACCAGGACTGGCCGTCCGGGTCCACGGTGCACGCACTGCTCGACGGCACGTCGTACGCCACCCAGCCCTACCCGGTCGACGGCGCCTGGCACACCTGGCGGATGAGCTGGACCGACGCGGGGATGTACTTCTGGCAGGACTACGTGCCCGGCAAAGAGCCGTACTTCGAAGTGCCGGCCCACTCGATCGAGCACTGGCCGTTCAACTATCCCGGGTACTCGATGTTTCCGGTGCTCAACCTCGCGGTCGCCGGCTCGGGCGGCGGGGATCCCGCCGGCGGCGACTACCCCGCCGAAATGCTCGTGGACTGGGTGCGCGTCTTCGCGGGCTGAATCGGCGGCGCCGAATTGTCGGTGCCCGGTGGTTGCATGGGCCCTGGCGCGATGAGATCCACCCGCGTGGCGGGTCAACACTTCGTCGCCCGCACAAATATCACACCCTCCAGGAGTGCTCATGGCAATTGATGTTCAGCCCGCGGTGTCGCCGATGCTCACGGTCAGCGATGGCGCGGCAGCGATCGACTTTTACGTCAAGGCGTTCGACGCCGAGGAGTTGGGCCGGGTGCCCGCCGCCGACGGCAAGCGGCTGCTTCACGCCGCGCTGCGGATCAACGGGACGATGGTCATGCTCAACGACGACTTCCCCGAGATGAACGACGGCAAGTCGGTGACGCCGGAGGCGTTGGGCGGCTCGCCGGTCACCATTCACCTGACCGTCACCGATGTGGACGCCAAGTTCCAGCAGGCGATCGACGCCGGCGCCACCGTCGTCATGCCGCTCGATGACATGTTCTGGGGCGACCGGTACGGCGAGGTGCGCGACCCGTTCGGACACATGTGGTCGTTGGGCCAGCCGATCCGCGAGGTCAGCCAGGACGAGATCGACCAAGCGGTCAAGCAGATGCAGTAACGGCTAGGCGAAGACGCACGGCAGGCGCTGCGGACCCCGAATCGCTGGGATGTCCCGCCAGACCGGTTCGCCGCACAGCGCGGGACGGCGCGCCAGCAGGTGTCGCAGCGCGACCGTGAGCTCGAGGCGGGCGAGCGCCGCCCCGAGGCAGAAGTGCGCCCCGTAGCCGAAGGACAGCGGGGCGGGCCCGGCTCGGTCCGGTTGGAGCTGTTCGGGGCGGTTGAAGATGAGCGGGTCTCGGTTGGCCGCCCCGAGCACCACCAGTGCCAGTTGCCCGGCGGAAATCGCCACGCCCTCGATGGTGTGGTTGCGGGTAGCGGTGCGGCCGACGGCTTGCACCGGACCGTCCATCCGCAGCAGCTCGGTGACCAGACGGTCGTCGACGGCGCCGACCGTGTCGATCGGTCGGTTCCCGTCGGGCCGGTGTGTGAGTAGCCGGATCAGCGCTGCGCCCAACAGGTTTGCCGTGGTCTCGTGGCCTGCGACGGCGATGATCACCGCCGTGGTGACGACGTCGTCGAGCTCGAGATCCGGGTCGGCGGCGATGAAGCTGAGCAGGTCGTCCCTGGGGTGGGCGCGCCGGTCGGCGGCCAGCGGTAGAAGCTCGGTGAGCAACGTCGCAAACGCCGCGGTTCCCGCGTCGACGGCATCGCCGTCGGAGGGGTCGCTGAGCATTCGGCTGATCGCGGGCGACTCCTCCCGCAGGAGCCGCGCGGAGGCGACGTCGAAGTCGAGCCACGCCGCAGCGACCGCGATCGGCAGCGGCAACGCGATGTCAGCCATGACGTCGAATTCGACACCGGCCGGTAGTTCGTCGATCGTTTGGGTGGCGACCGCCTCGATGCCGTGTTCGAGGCCCGCGATGAACGACCGGGTGAACACGTCACGGACGGCGCCGCGCAAGCGCCGGTGGTCCACGCCGTCGGTGAACAAGATGTTGCGGCGCAACAGGTCTGGATCCATCGTACGTATCGCGGCTGGAGCGGTGGGGTTCGCCAGCGGATTGCTGGTCCAATGTGCGCTCGCAAGGATCTGCTGGGCGGCGTGATAGCCGAGGACCAGCCACGCACCCATGCCGTCATCCCAGACCACCGCGCCCAAGCGGCGGCGGGTCTCGTAGTACGGGTACGGGTCCGCGGGGTCCCACGGCAACCGCGTCGTCGCCTCAGGGGTGGTCATGGTGGTCCAGCGCCCCGGGCAGGCCGCGCTCACGCACCCACGCGTGGTGCAGCTTGCCGAGTTCGGTGACGGGTTCGGCGACGCCGTCGAGGTCTTCGAAGATGGCCCGTATCGGGATCGTCGCCTGCAGACCACTGGCAACGCTGGCGAAGGCCAACGTGATCCGGGAGGTGAACGCGAATTCCGGTGGCAGATTTACCTTGGTAAGCGGATGGTCGACGCCACTGATGTCGAAGAATCCCCGAACCGTTCGCACCGTGGCGTCGGGTGTGTACGTCGCAGGTTGGGGCATGGTGACTTCGTACGTCAAGTCCGAAAGCCAGCGCTGCAGTTCCTCGGCGCTCAGCGACGAGTCACGGCCGATGAACCCCAGTTCCGTCATGAGCTCGCGGCAGTCGTCTATGCGTTGTTCGGATGCGGCGCGCATGAACGACACCCAGAGCCACCGCTTCTTCTCGGGCATGACTGTGATGCAGCCAAAGTCGACAAAGCCGACGGTGCCGTCCGGATGAAAACGGTAATTGCCGGGATGCGGGTCGGCCTGCACCAGGTTGGCCTGGCGGTAGCAACTGTTGATGAACCGACTGATCACCTCGGCCCACGTGTTCTTCAGGTCCTGGTCGGCGTCTTGCGCTGCGGCATAGTCCATTCCGTCCAGATAGGTCATGGTCAACACCCGGTCGCCGGAGGCCTCGGGGATGACCTCTGGTATCCGGATGAACGGGTGTCCGCGGTAGAGCTCACTGAACGCGGTGATCATCGCGGCTTCGTGCCGGTAGTCGACCTCCTCGGCGATTCGCGCCGTCGCTTCACGGGCGAGGGTGCGGATATCGACCTTCATTCCCGACGCCGCGATCACGAACCGCAGAAACGTCGCGACCAGTTCGGTATTGACCAGATCGTCGCGGATAGCCTGCGCCACACCGGGATACTGGATCTTGACGACGACATCACGACCGCCCTTGAGCACTGCCCGATGGACCTGCCCGATCGATGCGGCCGCCATCGGCTCGTCGTCGAAGTCCGCGAAATTCGCGACAGCAGAGCCTAATTCGTTGTCGAGCACTTTACGGACCAGAGCGGGATGCATCGGCGGTGCGTCAGCCTGCAGACGTGACAGGGCCTTCTGATAGGGCCAATAGCCGCCGGTGCCCATCGCTCGTGCGTCGACCATCGACAGGATCTGGCCGGCCTTCATCAGCACGCCGCGGGAATGGCCGAGAAGCTCGGCATATCGCTCGGCAGTGCGCTCGTGAAACCGCGCGACGGCGCCGTCACTGCCCGTCTTTTCCCGCAACCCGGCCACCAGCCGGCCGCCTGCCGCCCGCGCGGCAAAACCCGCGAGCGGCATCGTGCGCCGGATGCGCCCACGAGGTACGGAATTGTCCCAATGCGACATGCGCCCTCCAACCCCGACCCACGTAGTAAAGTGATCCCTTGACTAAGGTAAGTGATCACTTGGGAGCGGTCAATGGGAGCAGCGACGCCGACGCGAGAACGGCTGGTCACTGAGGCGATGCGGCTGTTCAGCGCGAGGGGCTTCGAGGCGACCAGCGTCTCCCAGATCGAAGCCGCGGCCGGGCTGGCGCCCGGTTCGGGCGCGCTGTATCACCATTTCAAGTCCAAGGACGCGCTGCTGGACGCGGGCATCGACCGCCAGTTGGATCGCCGCCGCGCCATGCACGACATCCGGACACTGTTCGCCGGCCTCGGCGATCTGCGCGCCGAACTCACCGTGCTCGGGCGCTACCTGCTCAGCGTCGTCGATGAGGAGATCGAACTGCTGCAGATCGCCGCGCGGACACCCGCAGGCCGATCAGCACGTCTTGACGCGGCTTACGCCGCACTGGTCGATGGGCTCAACGCGGAACTCGGCGACTGGATCGTCGGTTGGGCACCAACGCTGGCCGAACACGACCGCAACGTCCTTGCCGCGCTCGGAGTAAACGGCATCCTCGGGGCCCGCTTTGCCACGAGCCTGTTTCGTCGGTCGGAGACGCACATTCCCGATGATCGGTATCTGGCTGAGTGGACATCGCTTCTGGCCACGCGCATCGAAGCGGTCCGATGAGCCGTCATACAGTCATTTTCGGGACATACGTCTCCAGCACCTCGATCGGCAGCCCGTTGGCGCCGGTGATCGCGCTGATGGCCGCGATGCTGTCCGGCTTCGGTGTGCGTTCCAGTTCGGGCGTGGTCGGGTCGGATCCGTAGAGCCCGAAGTGCAGGTCGTAGCCGTGCGCCCATTCGAGGTTGTCGACGAACGACCAGTAGATGTAGCCGCGGATATCCACACCGTGCGCGACGAGGTCCTGCACCACCGCGATGTGGCTGGTCAGATACGGCGGTCGCTTCGAGTCGCCCGCGTCGGCGATACCGTTCTCGGTGATCCAGATCGGCTTGCCGTAGGAGGCGGCGACCTCGAGCACCTCCCGGAAGCCACCCGGATCGATGGGCTGGTTGAAGTCGCTGCAGGTGGGTGAACTCGGCGAGCACTGGACCGGGATGCCCTGCAGGAACGGGATGCCCGGCACCGGCGCCAGCCCGAAGCCCTGCATCGGTGACGATCCGTAGTACTGCACGCCCAGGAAGTCGACCTTGTCCTTGAACTCGGGGTGGATTTCATCGAGCGTCTTGATGCCGTCGAAGTTGGCGTCCACCCACCCGTCGATCACGGCATTGGGGAACCAGAGGTTGTAGAACCGATTCCACGCGTCGGCGGCCTGCACGTCGAGCGGGTTGTTCGGGTTGGCCGGGCGAGCGGGAATCATGTTGTTGCTGAAGCCGACGAACGCCGCGGGCTGACCCTCCGTCGCCGAGACGGTGTCCCAGGTGTGGATGGCGTCGTAGGCGGCGACGTGCCCCTTGGCCTGGTTGACGAGGAAGGTGGCGGCCAGGTCCGGCCGGACGATCCCCGGCGGCCAATGCGGAATCGGGCTGCCGGGAATCGGCGGTGACAGGTACTGGGTGAGGATCGGTGGGAACGGCTCGTTGAGCGTCACCCAGTAGTCGACCTGGTCGCCGTACTTCCATGCCAGATACGCCGCGTACTTCTCGAACTCGACGGGCGTCGACGGTGACAGCCAGCCTGCCGCGTGCGCGGGCAGCCCGGCCTGCACCAGCAGCCGCGTCATCGCGGGGTCGTGCACCCACACCGGCAGGGTGAAGTGCGTGACGGTGACCATCGGCTCCAGGCCGTGCGCGCGCAGCGACGCCAGCACATCGCGGTAGTGCTCGACCTCTTCCTGGTTGGCCAGTGCGTCGAGCGCCTCCAGATCGGCGAGGCTGACGCCGCCGCCTTCATCCGAGATATCCACCGAGGCGGTGGAATTCGGGAAGATCCGGCTCCACTCGATACCCATCCGGAAGGTGTTCATGCCGAGTTCGTCGCGGGCCAGCGCGGCGTCGGCGTCGTAGTTGAGGTAGGCGCCCGGCCCGTCCTCGGGCACTCCCCTGGTCAGCCCCAGCTGCTGGTTGAACGGGTCGTGCGTCCAGCGGTACCAGTCGGAGTTGACGTCCATGGGAACACCCGGTCCGCCCTCGGCCTGAAACCCGGAATGGGCTACGCCCCAATGGAATCCGTCTGGGAAGGACAGGTCGACGCCGTCGACCGGGGTGACGTTGACGGTGATGGTGCGGGTGGCCCGGTGCCCCCCGCCGGGATACACCAGGTTGCCCACGATCGGCACGAACTGCAGCAACCCGCCAGGTCCGTGCACGTGCAGTCCGGCCGCCTGGTCGTCGGCCACCACCGTGAACGAGTCCCAGCCGCCGACCGCCGCCATCGCGTTCATCGGCCGGTAGGTGAAGTTGCCGTCGGCGTCGACGTCGACCACGCCGCCGTTGAGCGGCCTGCCCACGACGGTGTAGAACATCGGGTCCCCGTCGGGGTCGACGATGCCGACATTGCCGGTGATGATCACCTCGCCGTCGACCAGACTCTGTGTGTAGGGCGGCAGTTCGGCCGAGACGTGGGGTGTGGAGTTGAAAAGTTCACGTCGCACCCACGCCAGCAGCGTCCACACCGTCGGCGGGCCGCTCGGCGGGGCGGGCAGGCCGGCGGCGAACGGCGCCAGTACGGCGTTGACGAGGCTGAACACGATGCCCGTCACATAGGTGATGGCGGTGGCCGGGTCGAACGCGGTGGGCCACGGCCGCAGCGAGGGAAACGCCGGCGCGTTCCATGTGGTGATCGTCGCGGCAGTCGGCGAGGATGCCTGTGCCGCAAGGGAAGTGCTCGAGACCGCGGTGGTTTCGGGCATCGCGGCGGCGGCGTTGTCGTCGAGGGCAACCTCATCGGTCACGTCCTCGTCGGCGTCGACCCGGGCGGCGTTGCTCGTCGCGGTCGGCGAGGGTTCGACGGGCTCTTTAGTCGCGGGCTCGTCGGACGACCCCGACTGCTCGGACAGCTCCTCCGGCTCGGATTCGGGTTCCGGCTCGGGCTCTAGTTCGGACTCGGGTTCGACTTCGGGCTCGGGGTCGGGTTCAGGATCGGGCTCGACTTCGGGTTCGTCTTCGGCGTCCAGCTCGGAGTCGGGTTCGACTTCCAGCTCGGAGCCGACTTCGGCATCCGGCTCCGAGTCGGGTTCGTCTTCAACTTCCGGGTCGGTTTCGACTTCGGCCTCGGCGCCGCTCTCATCAGCCGCCGCCGACTCCGCGGTGCTGGCACTCGAGGACTCGGAGGACTCGGAGGACGCCGAGGACGCCGCGCTCGATGTCCCCGACCCGGACCCGTCCGCCCACGCCATTCCCGAGCCATAACCGGTGGCCACGGCGATGCCGACCCCTAAGGCGACAGCCAGGCTTCCGACTCGACCGACGTATGCCGCAGCGTTCATGTTGTTTGCTATACCGCCGAACGCGCGGTTTATCAGGCGATTCGGGGGATTCGTCGGCGAACCCGATGGCGTCACGCGGCATTGTGTTCGCGAGACTGCGTTTCCGCAGAGAAAATTCGAGTAGCGGACCGCTACAACGCAGTCTCGCGGGACACCGACGACCTAGCGGCGCAAGCCGGCGAGCACGCGCTCGTGCAACGGCGGCGCCGGCGCGTCGGCCGCGGCGGCAAGCATGTCGGCGGCATGGGTGAACTTCCTGCGCGGACGCTGCCCGCCACCCCGAGCGATCTCCGCGGCGTCGATCGCCTTCCACCCCGCCGCGTCGACCACGTCGGGTTGCCGGCTTCGGACCAACCTGTCCAGCGCGGCCGGCTTGGCGCGGTCCCTGGCGGGATCGAGCAGCAGGCCGTCGTTGTAGTCGGCGACCAGGTTGTGCACGGTCTGCGCGGCGCAAGACTTGTTGGTGCCGATGAAGCCCGTCGGTCCGCGTTTGATCCACCCGGCCACGTAGCTGCCGCGCACCGGCGCACCCGTCGACGGGTCGATCACCCGGCCGCCATCGTTGGGCACCACGCCCCCGGCGTCGTCGAACGGGAGATCGCGAACGGGCCTGCCGCGGTAGCCGATCGAGGTCAGCACCAGTCCGGCGTCGAGCCGGACGACCTCGTCGGCGCTTCCCGTCACGGCGAACTCGACACCTTCTGCCCGCCGCTCACCAAGCACACGCCGCGGCGTCAGCTGATAGGCCAACCGGATCCGCGGCCGGGTGGCCGGCGCCGAGGCGTCGCCGAGCCTGCTCAAGATCTCCAACTTGTTGCGCGTCAACGGATCTGTGGCCTCAGCCAGATCCCTGGCGACGCGTTCGTGGTCGGCGGCGTCGAGCACCACATCGCAGGTCGCCGTCAACCCGATCAACTCCGGCAGGGTGAACGCCGAATCCGCGGGCCCGCGGCGCGCGGCGATCACCACCTCGGTGACCTTCGAGCCGCGCAGCGCGGCCAGCGCGTGATCGGAGATGTCGGTCCGCGCCAACGCGTCGGGATCCGTGGTGAGGATACGGGCGACATCGAGCGCGACGTTTCCGTTGCCGATGATGACCACCCGCTCGTGTCCGAGATCGACTGGCAGACGGGCGAATTCGGGATGCCCGTTGTACCACGCGACGATCTCGGTAGCGGTGCCGGTGCCCGCCATTCCCATTCCGTCGATCTCGAGGCGCCGGTCGTTGGGTGCGCCGACGGCATAGAGCACGGCGTGGTGATGGGCCAGCAGCTCGTCGTGGGTGATGTCCGATCCCACCTCGACATTGAGATAAAAGGTGAACCCCCGCCGGTCGGCGATCCTGTCGAACAACCGCGTCACCCGCTTGGTGCTCTGGTGGTCGGGCGCCACACCCGCACGCACCAGCCCGTATGGGATGGGCAGCCGCTCGAAGACGTTGACCCGTACGCCGCGCTGGGTGAGCAGCTCGTCGGCGGCATACATCGCCGCGGGTCCGGAGCCGACGATCGCGACCGTCAGCGGTCCCCCGGGCCGCGGGTCGATCCTCGGCGCGTCGGGCACCGGCGCCAGCTTGGAGGTCGGCGGCACCTTGCCCTCGCGCACGGGATAGAACGCCGCGTTCAGCGCGACGAACGGCAGCTGCTCGGGCGTCAACCGGGTGTGGGGCACGATCGCTCCGACCGGGCACGCCGTCACACATGCGCCGCAGTCGACGCACGCCTCCGGATCGATGTAGAGCATCTCGGCGGTGGCGAAGCCGGGCTCATCGGGTGTCGGGTGGATGCAGTTCACCGGGCAGGCGAAGACACACGACCCGTCGCTGCAACACGACTGGGTGATCACATGGGGCACGAAAGTCTCCGGCGTCCTTGGGGTTACGCGGCGGCGACGACGTGTTGGCGGGCCGGCTCGCTGCGGTAGCGGCTGGGCGGCCCGTCGATCTTGCAGATCCGCCACATCAGCTTGGCCACCGGGTTCATCAACCCGGTGTCATGGCACAGCATCCGGACGTCGCCGAACATGTCACGCAGCATCTGCCGCGACTCAGGCGAGCGGAAGAACACTTCCTTGCGCACCGAGCGCGGAATGTCGAATTCCTTCCAGAACGCGCGCGGCGGAACGATGATCGCCGAGCACAGGATCCGCATGACCAGCGGGACATAGAGCGACAACCAGAACCGCTTGCGGCGCGGCAGGTGTGGGAGCCGCTTGCGCAGGTACTCGTGGGCGAACGAGATGTGGCGGGCCTCCTCGGCGACGTGGATGGCCATCACCCGTTCCATGATCGGATGCAGGTTGCGGCCTTCCCGCAGCACGTTCTTCTGCGTGTGGTCGATGGGCTCCTCGCCGGCGAGGATGCCGAACCAGAACGGGATCGGCAGCGGCCCGGCGACCAACGGGATCACCGGCTGAATCCACTTGAGCAGCCGCGGCATACCCGGCACGTCGGCGCCGATCCGGTTCACCATCTCCTGAAACATCATGGTGTGGTTGCACTCTTCGACCGCCTCGTGCAGGCAGTACCGGTATTCCGGCGAGCCGTTGGGCGTCCAGAACGCGTACTCCATCAGCCCGCGGATCAGGATCGACTCGAAGTGCAGACCCACCTTGGCGACGTTGGCCTGCCGCCACATCCCGATCTCGATCTGGCGTTCGATCGGCTGTGACTGATACCAGGGGTGGCGGCCGAGCGGGTCGGTGCCCGGCAGAATCCAGCGCGGGTCGTTGGCCACGACCTTGAACTCCGGGGAATCCCAGTCAATGTCGGTGTACGGGTTGAAGTTGCGCCGCACCGACCCCTCGGAGAGGGTTTTGAGCAACTCGGCGTAGGTCTTGTCCTCGGGGCTGTCGCCGATCTCCATGTTGCGACGCCAACGCCTGACGATCCGTGTCCGGGCCATACGGAAGCCTCCTGTGCGGTTTACATCAACCGGGCAGATGTACACAGTACCGCAGGTATCGCATATTTGACAGACCCGGTCGCGCGATGTGGCCCCGGCAACGCTCAGCGCAGGAATGTGATATGAGTCACAGCAGGCGGGTGCTTACCTCTTCTTGCCGAAGTCGCCTGCCGCAGACATCTTGCGACCGTTGCTCACCGCCGAGAAGCCGGCCTCGGTGAATCCGCAGTCGGTGATGATCGCGCGGTGCCCAGGGCTGTTCATCCACCACTGGACAGCGGCGGCTGGGTTACGCGCGGCGCCGGTGCCCCAGAACACGACCTCGCCGACGGTGGAGTTCGTCGCGTAGCCGGCGTCCCTCACCCGCTGCGAGATGGAGGACCCGTCCGTGCCGACGTGGCCTTCCGCACCGTTGTTCAGGACGTCGAGGGCGTGCCGCGTGGCGGCCTCCGTCAACTGCGGGTTTTGCGCAAGCGGGCCGCATCCGTTGGCGGCACGGGTCGCGTTGATCAGGTTCAGTACTGCGTCGCCCTCGTCGCCGTCAGCCTGGGCCGGCGCCGCGGCGAGCATCGAAACACACAGCATCGCGACCGCCGCCACGGTCGGCGGAGACCCGAAACTCTTCCCTCTGATCACGTGCCCCCCAGAACGGGCTCGAAATTGTGGTCCCCCGACCTGCGTCAAGTATGACTGAACGGACACCGGTGCATAACGGTTTGGCTACATTTCCTAACTTTCCGGCGTTTCTACCGGGCCCTCCCTCGGGGCGAACCGGGCAAGTCCGGTCACTACTCTTGACCGCATGGCCGAACTGACGATTCCCAACGACCTCAAGCCCAGCGATGGCCGGTTCGGCTGCGGTCCCTCCAAGGTGCGTCCCGAACAGTTGCGCGCGCTGGCCGACGCCGGCCACCTGTTCGGCACCTCGCACCGGCAGGCGCCGGTCAAGAACCTCGTCGGCCGGGTTCGCGACGGGTTGCGCGCGCTGTTCTCCCTGCCCGACGACTATGAGGTGGTCCTGGGCAACGGCGGCACCACCGCGTTCTGGGATGCCGCGGCGTTCGGCCTGATCGACAAGCGTTCACTGCACCTGACCTACGGCGAGTTCAGCAGCAAGTTCGCCTCCGCGGTGGCCAAGAACCCTTTCGTCGGCGACCCCGTCGTCGTCACGGCCGACCCGGGCAGCGCCCCCAAGCCACAGGCCGACCCCTCCGTCGACCTCATCGGCTGGGCGCACAACGAAACCTCAACGGGCGTCGCGGTTCCCGTGCAGCGACCCGAGGGTTCCGGGGACGCGTTGATCGCGATCGACGCCACCTCGGCGGCGGGCGGGCTACCGGTGGACATCCGCGAGGCCGACGCCTACTACTTCGCGCCGCAGAAGAACTTCGCCAGCGACGGGGGCCTGTGGGTGGCGATCCTGTCGCCTGCCGCGCTGGCGCGCGTCGAGGCCATCGCCGCCTCGGGGCGCTGGGTGCCCGAGTTCCTGTCGCTGCCGATCGCGATCGACAACAGCAGCAAGAACCAGACCTACAACACCCCGGCGATCGGCACCCTGATCATGTTCGCCGACCAGCTCGACTGGATGCTGGGCAACGGCGGCCTGGACTGGGCGGTCAAGCGCACCGCGGACTCATCGCAAAGGCTGTACAGCTGGGCCGAGGCCTCGCCGTTCGCCACGCCGTTCGTCACCGATCCGCAGTTGCGCTCGCAGGTGGTGGGCACCGTGGACTTCTCCGACGATGTCGATGCGGCGGCGGTGGCCAAGACGCTTCGGGCCAACGGGATCGTCGACACCGAGCCCTACCGCAAACTCGGCCGCAACCAGCTGCGCATCGGGATGTTCCCCGCCGTCGAGCCCGACGACGTCAGCGCGCTGACCGCCTGCGTCGACTGGGTGGTGGAACGGCTCTGAGGCCACCGCGTGTCTGCGCGGTAACGGGGAGATAACGCAGTAGGGTCCGGTTGATCGGGCTTTGCGCGTAGCCCTGAGGAGGCCGGCATGCGAGAACTCAAAGTCGTTGGGCTTGACGTCGACGGCAAACGAATCGTCTGCGAGGCCGATGACTCCGGCGAGAAGTTCGTCCTGCTGTCCGATGACCGGCTGCGGGCCGCCGTGCGCGGCGACAAAGCCGCGTCCAGCCAACCACGAAGTGATTCCGAGGTTCCGAACGTGCTGCGTCCCAAAGAGATTCAATCCAGGATTCGGGCGGGCGCATCCGTCGAGCAGGTCGCGGCTGCCGCAGGCGTCGACGTCGAACGCGTCGAGCGGTTCGCGCACCCCGTCTTGCTCGAGCGCGCACGCGCCGCCGAGCTGGCCACCGCAGCGCATCCGGTGCTGGTCGACGGGCCCGCGGTGCTGACCCTGCTCGAGACGGTGACGACGGCCCTGATCGCCAGGGGCCTGGATCCCGACGCGACCAACTGGGACGCGTGGCGCAACGAAGACGGCCGCTGGACCGTGCAGCTGGCGTGGAAAGCGGGCATGTCCGACAACGTGGCGCACTTCCGGTTCACCCCCGGCGCCCACGGCGGCACCGTTACCGCGTTCGACGACGCCGCCTGCGAGCTGATCGATCCGGACTTCGCCCGGCCGCTGCGGCCCGTCGCGCCCATCGCCGAACTCGACCCCGAGGAGCCGGCGCCGCCCCAGCAGCAGGCACCGACCACCGCGGCCGCACCCGAACCCGAGCCGCCTGCCCCCGCGAAGCCGGCCCGGGCCCGCAAGGGCAAGCCGTCGGTGCCGGCGTGGGAGGACGTGTTGTTGGGCGTGCGCTCCAACAGCCGGTAGTCCGGCGAGGTAATCGTCAGCCGCCGAGGGCGATGGCCAGCAGCGCCAGCCACGCCCCGGCCACCCCGACGCCGGATCCCAGCACGAACCAGCGCCAGACCGGCAGCTTGCGCCAGCCCCACACCGTCGGCGCCAGCCCGCCGACCGCCACGAGGTTCAGCCCGACGGCCAACAGCGGATGCACGCGCATCAACCCCAGGCTGAGCACCACCACCGCCGCCGCGGTGACCGCCGCGACGAACGCGGCGACCGTCAACCCCATCGCCCACGGCGTCGAGTCGTCGGTCACCGGTTCAACCTAGCCCGTTCGTAGAACGCCAGCGCGGCAGCGGTCGCGACGTTGAGCGAGTCGGTACCCCGTGACATCGGGATCCGCACCCGCAGATCGCTGGCCGCCATCGCGCTTCTGGTCAACCCGGGCCCCTCCGCGCCGACCAGGATGGCCACCTTTTCGTGCGCGAGGGCCGCCATCGCGTCGGCCAGTGTGCACGCCGCCGGATCAGGGGTCATGGCCAGGAGCCGAAACCCACTGTCGCGCAACAGTTGCAGATCGCGCGGCCAGTCGGCGACCCGCGCGTACGGCACCAGCAGGGCATGACCCATCGACACCCGCACGGCGCGCCGGTAGAGCGGGTCGGCGCACCCGGCGCCGAACACCACCGCGTCGACGTCGAGGCCCGCCGCGTTGCGGAAGATCGAGCCGAGGTTCTCGTGGTCGTTGACGCCCTCGAGCACCGCGACGGTGCGCGCGCTCCGGCCCGATGTCCCCGGCCCCGCAGCGCCGGCGAGCACCTGTGTGAGCGTCAACTCGCCGGGGCGCGACGCCGACGCCAGCACGCCGCGGTTGAGATGGAACCCGACGACGTCGGCCATCACCTCGGCCGAGACGCGGTAGTACGGGGCGTCGACGCCGTCGAGGTCGGCGGCGAGTTCGGCGAGCCGCCGGTCGGTGCCCATCACCGCGCGTGGAGTGAACCGGGACGCCAGCATCCGCTGGACCACCAGCACCCCTTCGGCGATGACCAGCCCCTTGCCGCTGGGCAGATCGGGTCTGCGATCCACGCTGTTGAGATCCCGAAAGTCGTCGAGCCGCGGGTCGGCGGGGTCAGCGACGTCAACGACGTTCACGTGCAGCAGACTAGCGATCGGCTAGGTTGAGCAGCGATGTCACCCAAGGTTCCGCCACCCCCGCTGTTGCCGCCCGCCCTGCTCAACCCGTGGCCGGTCATCGTGGTGATCGGGGTGGGCTGGGTGATCGCCGCGGTGCTGTCGTTCACCGTGCCCGGGTTGGCGGAGTGGCGGCCGTACGCGGTGGCCGGGTTGGGGGTCGGCGCCCTTGGCACATCGATATTTCTGTGGCAGCGTCACGCTGTGCGTCGCGGCTCTCGTGGCGCGCAGAACGGGTTGGACTGAAATCCGAAACCAGACAAGGGGATCGCCATGGCAGCTCCGGTGCTACAGGCCCAGATCGACATCAATGCTCCGGTCTCGAAGGTCTGGGAGGTGATCTCGGATCTGCGCCGGATGCCGGAGTGGAGCCCGCAGTGCCGTCGCATGATCGTTCTCGGCGGCCCGCCACGCGTCGGCGCCCGCACCATCAACCTCAACCGCCGCGGCTTGATGTTCTGGCCCACCACCAGCCGCATCACGGAGTTCGTGCCGGAGAAGAAGCTGGCGTTCGAGGTCAACGAGAACGGAACGGTGTGGAGCTACGAGCTCGAACCCACCGACACCGGCACCCGGGTGGTGGAGACCCGGCACGCCGAGAACGGCGTCAAACCCATCTCCACCAAGCTCACCAACGCGTTCATGGGCGGCGTCGAGAGTTTCGAACGTGAACTCGTCGACGGCATGAACCAGTCACTGGCCCGGATCAAGGCCGCCGCCGAAAGCTAGTCGGCGGGTTCGGTCAGGTCGAGCACGCCGTCGTCGTAGGGCGCGTACTGCGGAGACCCGCTGCCCGGCGGCTGCGGGGTGTCCGAATGCGCACCGCAGCCGTACTCGGAGTCGACGACGTGTCCGTCGGCGGAGAACTCGTTGGCGCACACCCCGAACATCACGCCCAGCGACCCGGACAGCGGAACGTAGAAGCCGCAGTCGCGGCACACCCGGCGGGTCGACCGTGCCATCGCCGAGTTCGGGCCGAAGTCCCCGTCGTGCCAGCGCTGCGCGGCGGCTCTGCGCCCCCACGGACTCAGCACCTGCCGTCGGCCCAGGCCGATCTCGGCGGCGACCTCATCGAGCGCCGGGTCACCGCTGGACATGTAGCCGGGCACCAGGCGCGGGTCGTCGGTCGACGGGGCGAGCAGGTCACCGGGGCTCAGGTCACCCGGTTTGATGCGTTCCTCCCAGGGCACCCACTTCGGCGCCAACAACGCCGTCGGCCCCGGCACGAGGACGACTTCGCTGATCGTGGCCCGCTCGGCACCCGGCGCGGCCGCGACGACGACGGCCCACTGCCAGCCCCGGTACCCGGGCATGTCGGCGAGGAACCGATGGGTGGCCGCGGTCGGGTCCTCGAAGCTGGCCCCGAGGTACTCCCCGACGGTGTCCTCGCCGCTGTGCTCGACGATCGCCGCGCGTGCTTCATCGACGGCGCCCAATAGCACCGTCTCCAAGTCCGGGCGTTCGGCCGGTGCAGCCGCGCCGTGCCCGGGCGATTCGGTCACGCTGTCCATCGCCATTCATACTGCCTGACCGGCACACCGGTAGCCACACCGGTCGGCTACCCGGCCGCTGTCGCACCGATGGTGGACAATCGACTTCGTGACCGGACCGCGGCGTGACTACCGGGACCCGGCGGGTCGGCGTGACCCTCGCTATTACCCGCCGCGCCCGCCCGCGGCGGAGAACGACTGGGCCGATCCGCGTGCTGACGAGCACCCGGGGATGGCCAACTACCCCAGCGACGGCGACTACCGCCAGGCGCGGCGGGCCGACGCCACCCCGAGCGCCAATCGGTGGCTGCCGCCGCTGGACGAGTCCGAGCGCCGGTACCGCTACTCGTCCCCGCCGCCGGGCGCGGGCGCCGCGGCCGGCGAGAAGATCACCGTGACGCGGGCGGCCGCCGCGCGCAGCCGCGAAGTCGGCTCCAAGATGTACGGCCTGGTGCACCGGGCGGCGACGGCCGATGGCGCCGACAAGTCCGGCCTGACCGCGCTGACCTGGCCGGTGGTCGCGAACTTCGCCGTCGACGCCGCGATGGCCGTCGCGCTGGCCAACACCTTGTTCTTCGCGGCGGCCACCGCCGAGAGCAAGAGCAGGGTCGCTTTGTACCTGCTGATCACCATCGCGCCGTTCGCGGTCGTCGCCCCTCTGATCGGTCCTGCGCTCGACCGGTTGCAGCACGGCCGCCGGGTCGCGCTGGCGACGTCGTTTCTGTTGCGCACCGTGTTGGCGCTGCTGCTGATCATGAACTACGACGGCGCGACGGGCAGCTTCCCGTCGTGGGTGCTCTACCCCTGCGCGCTGGGAATGATGGTGCTGTCCAAGTCATTCAGCGTGCTGCGCGGCGCGGTGGCGCCACGGGTGCTGCCGCCGACGATCGATCTGGTCCGGGTGAACTCGCGGCTGACGATCTTCGGCCTGCTCGGCGGGACCATGGCCGGCGGCGTCATCGCCGCGGGCGCGGAGTATCTGTTCAACCTGTTCGACGCGCCCGGCGCGCTGTACATCGTCGTCGCGGCGACGATCGCCGGCGCCGTGCTGGCGATGCGGATCCCGAAATGGGTCGAGGTCACCGAGGGCGAGGTGCCCGCGACACTGAGCTATCACGGCCGCACCGGTGAGCTGCGCCGCGGATCAGAGCCGCAGCCCACCGGCGGTGCGGCGCGGCAACCGTTCGGCCGCAACACGATCACCGCGCTGTGGGGCAACTGCACCGTGAAGGTGATGGTCGGCTTCCTGTTCTTGTATCCGGCGTTCGTCGCCAAGTCGCACGACGCCAGCGGCTGGGAGCAGCTTCAGATCCTCGGCTTGATCGGAGCGGCCGCGGCGGTCGGCAACTTCGCGGGCAACTTCACCAGCGCCCGGCTCAAGCTCGGTCACCCGGCGCAGCTGGTGGTGCGCTGCGCCACCGCGGTCACCGTCGGCGCCCTGCTCACCGCAATCAGCGGCAACCTGTTGGTGGCCGCCGCCGCCACGTTGATCACGTCGGGCGCCAGCGCGATCGCCAAGGCGTCCCTGGACGCGTCACTGCAAGACGACCTGCCCGAGCGCTCCCGCGCGTCGGCGTTCGGCCGCTCGGAGTCGTTGCTGCAGTTGGCCTGGGTCGCCGGTGGGGCCATCGGGGTGTTGATCTACACCGAACTGTGGGCCGGGTTCACCGCGATCACCGCGGTGTTGATCCTCGGCCTGGCCCAGACGGTGGTCAGCTATCGCGGTGACTCGCTGATTCCGGGCTTCGGCGGCAACCGTCCCGTGCTGGCCGAGCAGGAGGGTGGGCGACCGGATCCGGCGGTGAGGCGTCGGTGAAACGCGTCGTCGCCGGGTTGGCGGTCGTGGCGGTGCTGGCGTCGATCGGAACCGGGGTGCTGATCTGGCGTCTGTCCAAGGACCCCCGGCCCGCACATCCGGAGATCAGCGCGTACACCGACGGTCAGCTGACCAGGGTGGGCCCCTACCAGTATTGCCAGGTGCTCAACCCGACCGATTGTGTAACTCCGCGCACCGGGGGTGAACTCACCGTCGACGCGGAACACACCGTGCAACTGTCGGTGCCCCCGGCCATCTCCCGCGCGCCGTGGGTGCTGGTGCGCACGTACGAGGGCGCCGACGTCGTCGAAGAGTTCCGGCCCGGCAGTCGGAACGCGGTCACCATCCCCACCGTGGACCCGCACCGCGGCAAGCTGTACGGCTTCGCGGTGCAACTGCCGACGCTGGTGCGTGACGAGGACGGCAACGAGTTCCCGGTACCGCACGCCGAGTGGTCGGTGCGCACGGTCTGGCCGTAACCGCCCTGCGCCGAGATCGACGTATTGGCGCGCTCTACTCGCAATGCCCCCGTTTGTCCCTCAGGCGCTGTGGCCCTCGGGCACCCGCTCACCCTCCGGTGTCGGGCCCGGCGGGGTGCCATCGCCAAACGGCCTGCCGCCCAACGCTTCCCGGCCGTGCGGCGTCCGCCAGTTCGACAGGTCAGGGCCTTTCGGCACCACCTGCGTCGGATTGATGTCCTTGTGCACGAGGTAGTAGTGCTGCTTGATCTGCACGAAGTCGATGGTGTCGCCGAAGCCCGGCGTCTGAAAGAGGTCGCGCGCGTAGGCCCACAGCACCGGCATCTCGGAGAGCTTCTGCCGGTTGCACTTGAAGTGCCCGTGATACACCGGGTCGAAGCGGGCCAGCGTGGTGAACAGCCGCACGTCGGCTTCGGTGATGGTGTCGCCGACCAGATACCGCTGATCCTTGAGCCGCTCAGACAACCAGTCCAGAGCGGCGAACAACCGGTCGTAGGCCTTGTCGTAGGCCTGTTGGGACCCGGCGAACCCGCAGCGGTACACGCCGTTGTTGACATCGGTGTAGACGCGCTGGGCTACCTCGTCGATCTCGTCGCGCAGCGGTTCGGGGTACAGCTGCGGCGCGCCGTCGCAGCGGTACTGCGTCCACTCGGTGGAGAAGTCCAGCGTCATCTGCGCGAAGTCGTTGGTGACCACCTGCCCGGTCGGCACGTCGACGATCGCGGGCACCGTGATGCCCTTGGGGTAGCCGGGAAACCGCTTGAAATAGGCGTCCTGCAGGCGCGGGATCTTCAGCACCGGGTCCACGCCGCCGGGGTCGAGGTCGAAGGTCCAGCTGCGCTCGTCATGGGTGGGGCCGCAAAACCCAATGGACAGCGCGTCTTCCAAGCCCAGCAGCCGCCGCACGATGATGGCGCGGTTGGCCCACGGACAGGCCCGCGCCACGATCAGCCGGTAGCGGCCCGGCTCGACGGGATAGCCGTCGCGGCCGTCGGCGGTGATGCGGGTCGTGATGTAGTCGGTGTCGCGGTTGAACTCGCCTGCGGACTTGGACTTGTCGGCGACATAGCTCACGCCTTCGGTTCTACCCGTCGAACCTGAACTTATGCACCGGAAGCCCAGGGCGATTCGTGCACAAGCTCAGATTCGAGGAACCGCCGCGGGTGCGCCCGCGTCCTATCCGCATGCAGCTATTCCTTGGCACCGAGGCGTTGGCGGCCGGGCTCGTCACTCGCCGCGGCCTGGCCACGCGGTATCAGGCGCTCTACCGCAACGTCTACGTGCCACGAAACCAATCGCTGACGCCCGCGCTGAAGGCGAAGGCCGCCTGGCTGTGGTCGGGGCGCCGGGCGGTCGTCGTCGGCGTTTCGGCCGCGGCGATGCACGGCGACAAGTGGATTGACACCCGATTACCTGCCGAGCTGAACCAAGCAAGCCAGCACAGAACCAGAGACATCGTGTTGCACAGCGACACGCTCTTGCCGGACGAGGTCGTCAACATCGGCGGCATTCCGGTGACGACGCCCGCGCGAACGGCGTTCGACCTCGGCCGCCGGCGCGGACGGACGTTGGCCGTCATCCGCGTCGACGCGTTGCTGCAAGCCACCGATCTGACGCTGGACGACGTGCGGACACTCATCGACCGTCATCGCGGTGCGCGCGGGCTCGTGCAGCTACGCGAAGTGCTCGACCTCGCCGATCCCGGGGCCGAGTCGCCTCAGGAGACACGCACCCGTCTGGCACTCACCGACGCCGGGCTGCGGCCGACCCACACGCAGATCGACGTGTACAACCGTTTCGGCGACCACGTCCGTCGTGTCGACATGGGATGGCCCCGATACCAGGTCGGCGTCGAGTACGACGGCGCGCAACACTGGACGAATCCGGCCATCCGAGCCAATGACATTGAAGTGCAGGCCCAACTCGAGGCCTTGAATTGGCGCATCATCCGCGTCAGCGCTGAGATGCTCCGCTACCGCCCGGACACGATCGTGGCGCGCACCGAGACCGCGCTACGCGCCGCCGGTGCACCCGTCTGAGCGTCGAAACTGAAGATAAGTCACGCAAAACGTCGATTTGCCGTGCACAAGCTCAGACTCGGCGCCCCAAGAGCGCGGCGCTCAGCGCTCCAGTTCGCGGGCCACGGCGCGCACCACCTCGGACACCCGCCGCGAGGTCTTGCGATCCGGATAGCGGCCCTTGCGCAAGTCCGGCTGCACGGCGCTTTCCAGCAGCGTGATCATGTCCTCGATCATCCCGTGCAGCTCATCGGGGCTGTGCTTGCGCTCGGCGGCGGCTGCCTCGCGGCGGGTCCGGGTCAGGCTCGGCGGCGGGTCGATGATCGTCACGCTCAGCGCCTGCGGACCCCGACGGCCCGAGGCGATGCCGAACTCCACCCGCTGGCCGGCCTTGAGGGTCTCGACGCCGGCGGGCAGCGCCGAGGCCCGGACGTAGACGTCCTCGCCGTCCTCCTGCGATAGGAACCCGAAGCCCTTCTCGGCGTCGTACCATTTCACGCGGCCGGTCGGCACTGGTCTCACCTACTGTCTTTCGGAAGCTCTCATGACGAACGCGTCCCGCCTGCGTCGGGACGCGATGGGGTGATCTTACTCGGCAATTGCGGGCAGCAGCATCCTCATTAGAGCGCGGGCCCGGGTTCGGTTCGACAGCGAACCCGCAGCGGATCCTGCCGATCGCCGACCAATGTCCTTGACTGGGATGCCATTGCGATCACCTACTCCAGGGCAACGGTACTCCCGACTGGGTAGGCTGGAACGACCGCTGGAGGTGAAATGCGCCTGATCCTGAACGTCATCTGGTTGATCTTCGGCGGCCTGTGGCTGGCGTTGGGGTACCTGCTGGCCGCCCTCATCTGCTTCGTATTGATCATCACGATCCCGTTCGGGTTCGCCGCCCTGCGTATCGCCTCCTATGCGTTGTGGCCGTTCGGCCGCACCATCGTCGAAAAGCCGGGCACCCGACCCGGCGCGCTGGTCGGCAACGTCATCTGGGTGATCCTGTTCGGCATCTGGCTGGCCATCGGCCACATCGTCAGCGCGGCGGCCATGGCGGTCACGATCATCGGCATCCCGTTGGCGCTGGCCAACCTCAAGATGGTTCCGGTCTCGCTGGTGCCGCTCGGCAAGGAGATCGTGCCCGTCGACCAGGTGAACTCGGCCTTCAACGCAACGCGAGCCGCCGCATGACCCTCGTCGACCTGGGCGTACCGTCGCTGCGGCCGGCTCAACCCGCACCCGCACCCACCTCCGGGCCGCTGATCGACACCTTCGGCCGGGTGGCCACCGATCTGCGGGTGTCGCTGACCGACCGATGCAACCTACGCTGCACCTACTGCATGCCCGCCGAGGGCCTGAAGTGGTTGGGCACCGACGCACTGCTGTCGCACGACGAGCTGATCCGGCTGCTGCGCATCGCCGTCACGCGCCTCGACATCACCAGCGTGCGCTTCACCGGCGGTGAGCCGCTGGTGGCCAAACGCCTCGAGGACATCGTCGCCGCGACCGCGGCGCTGCGGCCCCGTCCGGAGATCACCTTGACCACCAACGGAATTGGGCTCGACAAGCGGGCGGCGAAGTTGCGGCAGGCCGGCCTGGACCGGATCAACGTGTCGCTGGACACCGTCGACGCGGCGCGCTTCGCCCGCATCACCCGGCGAGACCGCCTGGCCGACGTGCTCGCCGGGTTGCGGGCCGCGAAGGCCGCGGGGCTGAACCCGGTCAAGGTCAACGCGGTGCTCGACCCGGTCACCGGTTTGGACGACGCTGTCGCGCTGCTGCGGTTCTGTCTCGAGCACGAATACCAGCTGCGCATCATCGAGCAGATGCCGTTGGACGCCGAGCACCGGTGGCAGCGCAACCGCGCGATCACCGCCGACGAGGTACTGGACGCCTTGGGGCGGCACTTCGAGGTGACGCCGGATCCCGCGCCGCGGGGTTCGGCACCGGCGCAGCTGTGGCAGGTCACCGACGACTCAGGTGCGGTGGGCAAGGTCGGCGTCATCGCCTCGGTGTCGCACGCCTTCTGTGCGGCGTGTGACCGCACCCGGCTGACCGCCGACGGCCAGGTGCGCAACTGTCTGTTCGCGCGGGAGGAGACCGACCTGCGCCGGCTGCTGCGTAGCGGCGCCGACGACGACGCGCTCGAGGCCGCCTGGCGGGCGGCGATGTGGGCCAAGGCCGCCGGTCATGGCATCAACGATCCCGGCTTCGTGCAGCCGGACCGCCCGATGAGCGCGATCGGCGGGTAGCTGATGATGACGTCGACCACGACGGTGCAGGTGACCGTGCGCTATTTCGCGGCCGCGCGGGCGGCGGTGGGTAACGATGCGGAGGCAATTCGGATCGCACCCGGAACGACGGTCGCCGACCTGGTCGAGCGGCTCGGCGCGCGCGATGCGGAGTTGGCAAAAGTGTTGATGCGCTGCAGTTTTCTGTGCGACGGCATCGCCGTGCGGGATACGTCGACGGTGCTGCGCGACGCTCAGACCGTCGACGTCCTTCCCCCCTTCGCCGGCGGCTAGCCGTGATTTACCTCACATAACGAAATGGTCACGGGCTGGCTACGGCCGGATGTATCGCCGTACAGTCCTGCGAAAACGCGCTACTTTGCTGGGCCTTTAGAGGCTTTTTAATATTTGCCACCTCAGGAAACGCCGATATCGACAAAAGATGACGGGTCCACACAGAGCCGTTACGGTTCTGCCCAAGCCGTCGACCACGAATCGATCGGCCCGCCGTGCTCAGCCGCGCCGAACTCCATCCGCTGACGCACGGGACCACGACCGAACAACTCGGATGGAGGCGGGGGACCCAACCGGTCCGCCGAATAGCAGCGGACTCGGAGCCTTCGGCTCCTTGGGGTGAAGCCGTCATCGTCATCTCGACGATGCCGACCGGGCGACCTCTCCAGCCCGAACCCGACAGCTGACCTCGCGGGCGCCGACGAGAGGACCTAGCGCACGCATGAGTGGACGACACCGCAAGCCCACTGCATCGGCCGTAAACGTCGCGAAAGTCGCCTTCACCGGCGCAGTCATCGGCGGCGGAAGCATTGCCCTCGCCGGGCACGCGAACGCAGCCACCGATCATGAATGGGATCAGGTCGCCAGATGTGAGTCCGGCGGCAACTGGGCCATCAACACCGGCAACGGATATCACGGCGGCCTGCAGTTCGCGCCCGGCACGTGGGCCAGCCACGGCGGCAAGGAGTTCGCACCGGCTGCGCACCTGGCCACCAAGGAAGAGCAGATCGCGGTCGCCGAGCGCGTGCTGGCGACCCAGGGCAAGGGCGCCTGGCCGTCCTGCGGGGGACCGCTTTCCGGTCACACCCCCCGCAACGTCGTCAAGGACGAGCCGCAGCCGCTCGACGCTCCGGCTCTCAACGGCGTGCTGCCGCCTCCGCCGCCCGTCGACCCCTTCGCGCCGCCGCCACCCCCCGCGCCGGCCCCCGTCGACGCGCTCGCGGCACCCCTGCCCGAGGCCCCCCCGCCTCCGCCGCCGCCACCACCGCCGCTGCCTCCCG
>NZ_ATDN01000013.1 GCF_004014805.1 Mycolicibacterium elephantis DSM 44368 | reverse complement strand
AGCCACACGCGGACACGCGACCGCTCTTACACCACTCCACGGGACGTGACCTCGGCCAGCGGCAGCTTGGTCAGGTCCGGATGTGACCACGTGTGGTTGGCCAGCTGGATCTGCCCGTCGTCGACCAACGGCCGCAACAGGTCGGCGTGGTCGGTCCACGACCGGTAGATGCCGTTGACGAAGTACGTCAGTCGCACGCCGGTGTCCTTGGCGAACTGGGTGTAGGCGCGAACCACCTCGCTGCTCACCCCGTCGTCGACCGTCAGCGCCAGCAGATCCCCGTCCCCGGGCAGGATGCTGAGCACCCCGTCCGGCAGTGCGATGCGGGCCGTCTTCGGCGGAGGCGGCAACAGTTGCGGGGCAGGTTTCGGCGCCTCGGCCGCCACCCCCGCCACCTGCGGGCGACCGTCCGTGGCGCACCTGCTCAACCCGATCGCCCCCAGCGTCGCCACCGACAGACCCGCGATGAAATGGCGCCGGTTGAACTCGGCCCCGGCGCGGGGGATGCGGGAGCGGCCGCTCATCGCCCACTACTGTCCCGCGAGTAGACGCAAAAACGTCTGATTGCGCGGCGTGTCGCCGCCTTCGGCCCAGCTCGGCGCTGGAACGGCACGAACTAGCGCTGCGGAACCGCGGTCGGCTTGATCGGCGCGGGCAGCGCGGTCTGCCCCATCAGGTACCGGTCGACGCCGGCCGCGGCGGCGCGGCCCTCGGCGATCGCCCACACGATCAGCGACTGGCCCCGACCCATATCGCCGGCCACGAACACCCCGGGCACCGAGGTGGCGAAGTCGGCGTCCCGCGCGACGTTTCCGCGTTCGGTGAACTCCAGGCCGAGGTCGGTCAGAAGGCCGGCCCGCTCAGGTCCGACGAAGCCCATCGCCAGCAGCACCAGGTCGGCCTCCAGCGTGAACTCGGTGCCGTCGACCTTGACGAACTTGCCGTCCTCCATGCGCACCTCGTGGCCGCGCAGCCCGGTGACCTTCCCGTCGCTGCCGACGAACTCCTCGGTGTTGACCGAGTACACCCGCTCGCCGCCCTCCTCATGCGCCGAGGAGACCCGGAACATCAACGGATAGACCGGCCATGGCGTGGAATCGGCGCGGGTGTCCGGCGGGCGCGGCATGATCTCGAACTGGTGCACGCTCGCCGCGCCCTGGCGGTGCGCGGTGCCCAGGCAGTCGGCGCCGGTGTCACCGCCGCCGATGATGACGACCTTCTTGCCCTTGGCGGTGATCGGCGGTTCGCCGTCCGGCCCCGTCACGGGGTCGCCGTGCTGAACCCGGTTGGCCCACGGCAGGTATTCCATCGCCTGGTGGATGCCGTCGAGCTCACGGCCGGGGATCGGCAGGTCGCGCCACGCGGTCGCGCCGCCGGCCAGCACCACCGCGTCGAAGTCCTTGCGCAGCTGCTGTGCGGTGAGGTCCACCCCGACGTTGACGCCGGGCCGGAACTCGGTGCCCTCGGCAATCATCTGCTCGAGCCGACGGTCGATGTGGCGCTTCTCCATCTTGAATTCCGGGATGCCGTAGCGCAGCAGGCCGCCGATGCGGTCGTCGCGCTCGAACACCGTCACGGTGTGACCGGCGCGGGTGAGCTGCTGGGCGGCGGCCAGGCCGGCCGGGCCCGAGCCGACGACGGCGACGGTCTTGCCGGTGCGCACGGCGGGCGGCAGCGGCACCACCCAGCCCTCTTCGAAGGCATTGTCGATGATCTCGACCTCGACCTGCTTGATGGTGACCGGATCCTGGTTGATGCCGAGCACACACGACCCCTCGCACGGCGCCGGGCACAGGCGTCCGGTGAACTCCGGGAAGTTGTTGGTGGCGTGCAGCCGCTCGATCGCGTCGTGCCAGCGGTCGGTGCGGACCAGATCGTTCCACTCGGGGATCAGGTTCCCCAGCGGACAGCCGTTGTGGCAGAACGGGATTCCGCAGTCCATGCAGCGGGCCGCCTGCTCGCGCAGCGTGTCGTGGGAGAAGTCCTCGTAGACCTCTTTCCAGTCGCGAAGGCGCAGCGGGACCGGCCGTCGCGGCGGGGTCTCACGACGGGTGTGCTTGAGGAAGCCGCGTGGATCAGCCACCGGCGGCCGCCATGATCGCTTCGTCGACGTCGACGGCGCGCTGTTCGGCGTCGGCGATGGCTTCCAGCACCCGCCGGTAGTCGCGGGGCATCACCTTGGTGAAGTGCTTCACGTGGGCGCTCCAATCGTCGAGGATGCGCTGCCCGACAGCGGAATCGGTGGCGTCCACATGGGCCTGGATAATGCCCTGCAGCCACTGCAGGTCCTCGTCGTCGAGGTCCTCGAGGTCCACCATCTCGGCGTTGAGATTCTGCGGCAGCTTCTTGTTCGGGTCGTAGACGTAGGCGATGCCTCCGGACATGCCTGCCGCGAAGTTGCGGCCGGTCGGGCCGAGGATGACGATCCGTCCACCGGTCATGTACTCACAGCCGTGGTCGCCGACGCCTTCGACGACCGCGTGCGCGCCGGAGTTGCGCACCGCGAACCGCTCCCCCACCTGGCCGCGCAGGAACATCTCCCCGCTGGTGGCGCCGAACAGGATCACGTTGCCGGCGATGATGTTGTCCTCGGCGACATAGCCGGAGGGCGCGTTGTCGGATGGCCGGATGACGATCCGCCCGCCCGAAAGGCCCTTGCCGACATAATCGTTGGCGTCGCCGTACACCCGCAGCGTGATTCCCTTCGGGACGAAGGCGCCGAAGCTGTTGCCCGCCGACCCGTCGAACGTGATGTCGATGGTTCCGTCCGGAAGTCCCTGTCCGCCGTAGGCTTTGGTGACCTCGTGGCCGAGCATGGTGCCCACGGTGCGGTTGACATTGCCGATCGTCGTCGAGAAACGAACGGGCGTACCGGAGTCCAGCGCTTCGCGGCACATCACGATCAGCTGCTGGTCGAGCGCCTTGTCCAGGCCGTGGTCCTGGCGTGAGCTGCAGTACAGGTCCTGGTTCATGAACGCCGACTCGGGCTGATGCAGCACCGGCGTCAGGTCCAGCTTGTGGGCCTTCCAGTGCTCGGCGGCCTTGGTGGTGTCCAGCGCGTCGACGTGGCCGACCATCTCGTTGACGGTGCGGAAGCCCAGCTGCGCCATCAGCTCGCGCACTTCCTCGGCGATGAACAGGAAGAAGTTCTCGACGAATTCCGGCTTGCCGGTGAAGCGTTGACGCAGGATCGGGTTCTGCGTCGCGACCCCGACCGGGCAGGTGTCGAGGTGACACACCCGCATCATGATGCAGCCCGACACCACCAGCGGCGCGGTGGCGAAGCCGAACTCCTCGGCGCCGAGCAACGCGGCGATCACCACGTCACGTCCGGTCTTGAGCTGACCGTCGACCTGGACCACGATGCGGTCGCGAAGGCCGTTGAGCAGCAACGTCTGCTGGGTCTCGACCAAGCCGAGCTCCCACGGCGCCCCGGCGTGCTTCATCGACGTCAGCGGCGTGGCGCCGGTGCCGCCGTCGTGGCCGGAGATCAGCACCACGTCGGCGTGCGCCTTCGAGACGCCCGCGGCCACGGTGCCGACGCCCGACTCACTGACCAGCTTGACGTGCACGCGGGCCTGCGGGTTGGCGTTCTTGAGGTCGTGGATCAGCTGCGCCAGATCCTCGATCGAGTAGATGTCGTGGTGCGGCGGGGGCGAGATCAGCCCCACACCGGGGGTGGAGTGGCGCACCTCGGCCACCCACGGATACACCTTGTTGCCCGGAAGCTGGCCGCCCTCACCGGGCTTGGCTCCCTGCGCCATCTTGATCTGGATGTCGGTGCAGTTGGTCAGGTAGTGGCTGGTGACACCGAACCGGCCGGAGGCCACCTGTTTGATGGCGCTGCGCCGCCAGTCGCCGTTCTCGTCGGGGTCGAACCGGCTGACGTGCTCACCGCCCTCACCTGAATTCGACCGGGCGCCAAGGCGGTTCATCGCGATGGCCAGCGTCTCGTGGGCTTCGGCGGAGATCGAGCCGTAGCTCATCGCGCCGGTCGAGAACCGCTTGACGATCTCGCTGGCCGGCTCCACCTCGTCGAGCGGGACCGGCGGGCGCACACCGTCTTTGAACTTGAGCAGCCCACGCAGCGAGGCCATCCGCTCGCTCTGGTCGTCGACCAGCTTGGTGTACTCCTTGAAGATCGAGTACTGGCCGGAGCGGGTGGAGTGCTGCAGCTTGAACACCGTGTCGGGGTTGAACAGGTGGTACTCGCCCTCGCGCCGCCACTGGTACTCGCCACCGACCTCGAGTTCGCGGTGCGCCCATTCGGTGGGCTGATCGAGGTAGGCCAGCCGGTGCCGGGCGGCCACGTCGTCGGCGATGTCGTCGAGGTCGATGCCGCCGACCGGGCACGTCAACCCGGTGAAGTACTCGTCGAGCACCTGCTGGCTGATGCCGATGGCCTGGAACAGCTGCGCTCCGGTGTAGGAGGCCAGCGTCGAGATGCCCATCTTGGACATCACCTTCAGAACACCCTTGCCGGCCGCCTTGACGTAGTTGCTCTTGGCGGTTTCGCTGTCGAGTCCTATCAGAACGCCGCGGTCGACCATGTCTTCGATCGACTCGAACACCATGTACGGGTTGATCGCCGCCGCGCCGAAGCCGACCAGGCAGGCCATGTGGTGCACCTCGCGCGCGTCGCCGCATTCGACGACCAGACCCACCTGGGTGCGGGTGCGGTCGCGCACCAGGTGGTGGTGCACGGCCGACACGGCCAGCAGCGACGGGATCGGCGCCATCTGCTCGTTGGACTCACGGTCGGACAACACGATGATGCGCGCGCCGTCGCGGATGGCCGCCGACACCTTGGCCCGCACGTTGTCGAGGGCCTCCCTGAGGCCCTGCCCGCCCCGGTTCACCGGGTACAGGCAGCGGATCACGGCGGTGGACAGGCCGTGGCGACGGCCGTCGATCTCCTGCTCGGGGTCGAGGTTGACCAGCTTGGCCAGTTCGTGGTTGCGGATGATCGGCTGCGACAGCACGATCTGGCGGCACGACTCCGGACCCGGGTTCAGCAGGTCGCCCTCCGGGCCCATGGCGCCCTGCAGGCTGGTCACCACCTCTTCGCGGATGGCGTCCAGCGGCGGGTTGGTGACCTGGGCGAACATCTGGTGGAAGTAGTCGAACAACATCCGCGGCCGCGCGGACAGCACCGCGATCGGGGTGTCGGTGCCCATCGAGCCGATCGGCTCGGCGCCGGTGCGGGCCATCGGCGCGACGAGCAGGTTGAGTTCCTCGTAGGTGTAGCCGAAAGCCTGCTGGCGCAACACCACCCGGTGGTGCGGCATCCGCACGTAGTCACCCTGCGGCAGTTCGTCGAGACGGAACAGGCCCTGGTCGAGCCATTCCTGATAGGGATGCTCGGCGGCGAGTTCGGCCTTGATCTCCTCGTCGTCGACGATGCGGCCCTGAGCGGTGTCGACCAGGAACATGCGGCCGGGCTGCAACCGCATCTTGCGGACCACGGTGGACGGGTCGAGGTTGAGCACGCCGGCTTCCGAGGCCATCACGACGAGGCCGTCGTCGGTCACCCAGATCCGCGATGGCCGAAGGCCGTTGCGGTCCAGCACGGCGCCGACCACGGTGCCGTCGGTGAAGCACACCGACGCCGGGCCGTCCCACGGTTCCATCAGCGAGTCGTGGAACTCGTAGAACGCCCTGCGGGCCGGATCCATCGACTCGTGGCGCTCCCAGGCCTCGGGGATCATCATCAGCACCGCGTGCGGCAGGCTGCGGCCACCGAGGTGCAGCAACTCCAGCACCTCGTCGAACCGCGCGGTGTCGGACGCGCCGGGGGTGCAGACGGGCGTGATCTTCTCCAGGTCGGACCCGAACAGATCGGTGCGGATCAGCGCCTCGCGCGCCCGCATCCAGTTCTCGTTGCCGGTAACGGTGTTGATCTCACCGTTGTGGGCGATGCGCCGGAACGGATGCGCCAGCGGCCACGACGGGAACGTGTTGGTGGAGAACCGCGAGTGCACGATGCCCAGCGCGCTGGTGAGCCGCTCGTCCTGCAGGTCCAGATAGAACGCCTTGAGCTGGGGCGTGGTCAGCATGCCCTTGTAGACGAAGGTCTGCCCGGAAAGGCTTGGGAAATAGACGGTTTCACGCCCGGGCCCGTCCTGGCCCGGCCCCCGGGTGCCCAGCTCGTGCTCGGCGCGCTTGCGCACCACGTAGGCGCGGCGCTCCAGGTCCATGCCCGAGGCGCCCGCGAGGAACAGCTGGCGGAACGTCGGCATCGCGTCGCGCGCCAGCGCCCCCAGCGACGACTCGTCGGTGGGCACCTCGCGCCAGCCCAGCACCTGAAGCCCCTCGGCCTCGGCGATCTTCTCGACGGACTCGCAGGCCGCGGCGGCGTCCTTGGACGACTGCGGCAGGAACGCCATGCCCGTCGCGTAGCTGCCGTAGGGAGGCAGTTCGAAGGCCCCCTGTTCCTTCAGAACAGCCCGCAGGAACTCGTCGGGAACCTGCAGCAGGATGCCCGCCCCGTCGCCGGTGTGCGGCTCTGCACCCTGGGCACCACGGTGCTCCAGGTTCAACAGCGCGGTGATTGCCTTGTCGACGATGTCGCGACTGCGACGACCGTGCATGTCGGCCACCATGGCCACGCCGCACGCGTCGTGCTCGAACGCGGGGTTGTAGAGCCCTTGAATCCTGGGCGTCATTCCCACCTATCCCTTTTCCGCACGCCTGAAGCTGTTCTCAACGGCGGCCGTACAGCGGCGTTGCGGCCGGCCTACGAGGGGCACCTCCGTGCTGCATCGAACGACGGTCCAAACCCAACTCGCCTAAGTGGAGAAAACGATATGCAAACCATGCCTGACATGCCAACTTAGTGGACCCTAACTACCCCGGGACGGCTCGTTGGGCCCGTCACCCGCCCCCACCGGTCCCGCTTCCGAATACCGTTGCTGCGCAGCGCGTTTCATTTAGATACCCGGATGGCGGCCGTGTCAAGAGACTGGCCGATCCTAACTTTTCGCTGGTCGTTGGATTTGCTGTGAGACCAAGACCACAGCTTCAGGCTGGGTGAACTTCATCACAGCCCCTTTGCGCAAAGCCTAGTCAGATTCTTAGAGAACGGCCCGTACGCTCGCCTCGGGCGACAAGTCCAGCCTTCGCAGCAGCTGGGCGTTGAGCGCCACCACCACGGTGGACGCCGACATCAGCAGCGCGCCGACCGACATCGGCATCACGAAGCCGACCGGCGCCAGCACACCGGCCGCCAACGGCACCGCGATCAAGTTGTATCCCGCTGCCCACCAAAGGTTTTGCTTCATCTTGCGGTACGCCGCCTTGGACAGCTCGATCACCGAAAGCACCGACCGCGGGTCGGAACTGGCGAGGATCACCCCTGCCGAGGCGATCGCCACGTCGGTGCCCGCGCCGATCGCGATACCGACGTCCGCCTGCGCCAGCGCCGGTGCGTCGTTGACGCCGTCACCGACCATCGCGACCTTGAGCCCCTCGGTTTGCAGCGCCGCCACCTTGGCGGCCTTGTCCTCGGGCCGCACCCCGGCGAAAACCCGGTCGATGCCCAGTTCGGCGGCCACCGAGTCGGCGACCGCCTGCGCGTCGCCGGTGATCATCATCACCGCGATGCCGAGCCGGTGCAGCGCGTCCACGGCCTGCCGCGACTCCTCGCGCACCTCGTCCGCCAGGGCCACCGCGCCGACCGGCATCCCATCGACGAGCACGTGCAGGATGGTCGCGCCCTGTTCACGCCATCGCTCGACGCCGGGCAGCTCTTCTTGGCCGGCTTCGGCGAGCAGCCGTGGTCCCCCGACCTGCACGGTCCTGCCGTCCACCGTCGCGCTGACGCCGACCGCGGGTGACGACGTGAAGTCCGACCAGGCAGGCACCGTCAGTGCGCGGCGACGAGCGGTCTCCACGATCGCCCTGGCCAGCGGGTGCTCGGAATCGGACTCGGCGGCGGCGGCGAGGGCCACCACCTCGTCCTCGCCGTGGCCTGGGGCGGCGACTACGCCGGTCACCGTCGGCTCGCCCTTGGTCAACGTGCCGGTCTTGTCGAACAACACCGCGCCGACCGTGCGCATGCTCTCCAGCGCGAGCCGGTCCTTGACCAGCACGCCGCCCCGCGCGGCGCGTTCGGTCGCGATCGAGACCACCAGGGGGATCGCCAGCCCCAGCGCGTGCGGGCAGGCGATCACCAGCACCGTGATCGTCCGGATCACCGCCTGCTGGGGAACACCGACGAAGCCCCAGACCACCGCCGTGATCGCGGCCGCTCCCAGCGCGAACCAGAACAGCCAGCCCGCCGCGACATCGGCGATTCGCTGCGCCCGCGACGACGAGTTCTGCGCCTCGGTCACCAACCGCTGGATGCCGGCGAGCGCGGTGTCCTCGCCGACGGCGGTCACCCTCACCCGCAGCCCCGAGTCGGTGGCGACGGTGCCCGCCACCACGTGATCGCCCACGCCGCGGCGCACCGGCCGCGACTCGCCGGTGACCATCGACTCGTCGACGTCCGCGGTGCCGTCGGTGATCTCGCCGTCGGCGGGCACGCTGCCGCCGGGCCGCACGATCACGACGTCGCCGGCGCGCAGGTCGGCGGGCGCGACGACCTCGACGTCGTCGTCGCCGACCACCCGTTCGGCCTCGTCGGGCAGCAGGGCCGCCAGCGAGTCGAGTGCGGAGGTGGTCTGCGCCAGCGAGCGCATCTCGATCCAGTGGCCAAACAGCATGATCACGATCAGCAGCGCCAGCTCCCACCAGAAGTCGAGCTGGTGGTGCAGCAGGCCCAGGCTCGCACCCCACGACGACACGAACGCGACGGTGAGCGCCAACCCGATCAGCAACATCATTCCCGGTGTGCGGGAACGGATCTCACTGACCGCGCCGGTGAGGAACGGACGGCCACCCCACAGGTACATCACCGTGCCCAGTACGGGTGACACCCATCGCGCACCCGGCACGTCGGGCACGGAGTAGCCGAGGATCATCGCGAACATCTCCGACAGTCCGGCCGTCGGGATCGCGAGCACCAACATGATCCAGAACAGCCGCTGGAACTGCGCGACATGATCCCCGTGACCGCCGTGCCCCTCATGGCCGCCGTGTTCGCCGTGTTGGGTCCTCGCCGGTTGGGACGTGGCGTGGCCGACGTGCGTGTCATGTGAGGTCATGCGGTCACTGTATACCCCTAGGGGGTATATCGCCATACCTGTGGGGTGAGGCTGGTTCGCGATGTCATATCCGCTGTGTACCCCGTTGGGCCGGTTCGGCGTGGTGACGTCCGAAGAGGGGCCGCACCGCTGTGTGGCCTCGATTCCCGCCGGCCGGGCGGTCAACCCGCTGACCGGCGCGCCCACGGTCGCACCGCTGGCGATGCTGGTGGACCACGTCGGAGGCCTCGTCAACCATCACCGCCGCGACACCGACGAGTGGACGGTGACCAGCGAGTTGTCGTTGGAGCTGAGGCCCGAGGCGGCGGAGCTGATCGCCTCGGCGCCCGACGTGCCGGTGGTCGCAACGGCCCGGCCGTTCGGCCCGAAGGGCGAGGTCGCGCTGGGGTTGTGCGAGTTCACCCACCGCGACGTCGTCCTGGCCACCGCGACCGTGCGTTCGTTCTTCATCAGTGCGCCGGGCCGGGTGATGGAGTTCCCCGACGGTCCGACGGGCCCGCCGCCACCGGTCCCGCTCGCCGAGAAGATGGCCGTCACCGTCGCCGAAGGGGGCGGCGCCGGCCAAGTGCTTCTGCAGGCATCCGATCCGGTGCTCAACAACAGCCTCGGGATCGTGCACGGCGGCGTTTCGGCCATGGCGCTCGAGATGGTGGCCTCGGCGGCGATAAACGCCGAACGCGAGCACGTACCTCTGCGCACCGCGTCGCTGCGGGTGAACTTCATGCGCGAGTTTCACGGCGGAGCCGAATCGCGTTACCTCGGAACGGCTTTACGTGTCGGACGCCGGACCGGCATCGCCGAGGCACAAGCTGTGGGCGCCGACGGCGTGCCGGCGATCCTCGCCTGGGTCACCGCATACCGCTAAAGCCGGTGGTTCGGCGCCGAGGAGTCGACTAGCATCCGCAACATGCCCGATCCCCCCGAAACCGGCGGTGGACTAGGCGGATTCATCCGACGGTCGGGCTATCTGCGCAAGTGGCTGATCCTGGGGATCGCGATCGGTGTCATCGCCGGGCTCGGTGCGGTGACGTTCTATCTGGCCCTCGACTACGCCGGGCGCTTCCTGCTCGGTTATCTGGCCGGCTACGACATTCCCAAACCGATCGGCGACGGCGGCGACCCCGGCTCGCCGGGCTTCGACCGGCCGTGGGCGATTCCGTTGGTGGCGTTCGGCGGCGCGCTGGTGTCGGCCCTGCTGGTCGCGAAGTTCGCGCCGGAGGCCGAGGGCCACGGCACCGACAGCGCGATCGAGGCGGTGCACACCGACCCGCGCGCGATCCGGGGGCGGGCGATCGTCGTCAAGACCATCGCCAGCGCGCTGACCATCGGCTCCGGCGGATCCGGCGGCCGGGAAGGCCCTGCAGCGCAGATCTCGGCCGGCTTCGGTTCACTGCTCACCCGTTGGCTGAACCTGCCGTACGAGGACGGGCGTATCGCGGTGTCGCTGGGCATCGGCTCGGGCATCGGGGCGATCTTCGGCGCGCCGCTGGGCGGGGCGGTGCTGGCCGCGTCGATCATCTACCGCGAGGACTTCGACTTCAAGGCGTTGATTCCGGGGTTCATCACCTCGGCGACGGCCTACGCCGTGCTGGGTTCGATCCTCGGATTCGATCCGCTGTTCGGGTTCATGGCCCCCGACTTCCGGTTCGATCATCCGCTGGACCTGGCGTGGTTTCTGGCGATCGGCGTCGTCGCGGCCTTCTTCGGCTATCTGTACGCGCGGATGTTCTACGGAACGGTCGCGCTGACGGCGAAGCTGCCGGGCCACAAGGTGATCAAGCCGGCGCTCGGCGGGCTGGCGGTCGGTCTGCTGGCGCTGCTGATCCCGCAGATCCTGGCCAGCGGCTACGGCTGGGCGCAGAAGGCCGGAGCGGCCGACACGCTGCTGGCCATGCCGCTGTGGATCGTGCTGCTGCTGCCGCTGGCCAAGATCATCGCGACCTCGCTGTCGATCGGCACGGGCGGCTCGGGCGGCATCTTCGGACCCGGCGTGGTCATCGGCGCGTTTGTCGGTGCGGCGATCTGGCGGTTGGGCCACGACCTCGACCTTCCCGGAATCCCCGACAGCCCAGCCGTTTTCGTCGTTGTCGGGATGATGGCCTGCTTCGGCAGCGTCGCGCACGCACCCCTGGCGGTGATGATCATGGTCGCCGAGATGACCGGCTCCTTCTCCGTCATCCCGTGCGCGATGGTCGCCGTCGGCATCGCCTACCTGCTGATCCTGCGCACCGACGTGTCGATCTATCAGGCGCAGCGCGCCGACCGCGACGCCGCCGCCGCGCAACGGAGCCCCGAATAGCCTCCGCGACGGTTGCTGACAGTGCCATTGGAGTTTGCGGAAGCCGCAAAGTGCTTGCGTATTCACGCTTGAAATTTGGTTTTTCAAAACCCTATTGATCTTGGTGAACTCCACATAACATGTTGCTTGTCGCACGCGGCCGCTGGCAGATCGGGGGGTAGCCAGCACCATAGCGGTGGATAGCCGCTCGACGGTTGGCGACCGGGGGTGAGGATGGGGGACCCCGGTCGCCAATCTCGTCTGCCTACTTCTTTTTCACACTCCGCGCCGCGCCCTTCTCGGTGCGCGCCCCACGGTTGGCGAGTTCGCCGCCGGAGTTTTCCAGATGCGCCCGGATGAACCACTGGAACTTCTCCAGCTCGCCGGTGTGGCCGATGAGCATGTCCTGCGACACCAGATCGAGGTCCTCGAGCATGTCGATGCACTTACGGGTGTCCTCGATGACCCCGCTGTAGACCAGGTCGAGCGCCGCGAGGTGGGCCTGCGCGGTGTCTCGCTCCACGGAGTAGTCGTCCCAGGTGCGGTCCTTGAGGATCGCGCCGGGCGTGCCGAGCGGCGACTTGCCCAGTGCCGCAATGCGCTCGGCGGCCTCGTCGGCATAACCGCGCACGAGTTCCACCTGCGGGTCGATCATCTCGTGCACGCCGATGAAGTTGGGTCCGACGACGTTCCAGTGCACGTGCTTGAGGGTCAAGTGCAGATCGTTGTAGGTGCTCAGCTGCTTCTGCAGCAGGTCGGCCACCTTGGCAGCGTCGCGCTCGGACAGGCCCGGAATGGTGTATCCACTCATCGAATTGCTCCTTCACATCATCGGTCGTCGTGCGCCGAGTACCCAACCGGCGAGGCAGCTAACCGGGGCGGGCGACGATGACCACAGCAGCACGGTGCTGGCGTCGACGGCGGACTCGACGCCGTTTCAGCGGCGCGTGTTCGCCGACTGAGCCGCGCTAGATCGCGCGAAGTCGCGGGATCGCCTGTCGCGGGCCGAACCGCGGCAGCACCGCCATACCGCTGACCTCCAGCAGCCGCACGGCACGGTGGCGGTGGGGCCGCAGCGGCGCGAGAAGTTCGACCATGGCGGCGTCGTCGATCGGATGGCCGAGCAGGCTCCAACCGATCATCTTGGCGAGGTGAAAGTCCCCGACCGACAACGCGTCGGCGTCGCCGAACGCCCGCTGGACGGTCTCGGCTGCCGTCCACTCCCCGACACCGGGAAGCGACATCAGCGCGGCGCGCGCCTGCTCGGGCGGACGGACGGCCAACCGCTCCAGCGCGTCCGCCCGCTGGGCGCAGCCCACGATCGTGCGGGCCCGGCGCGGGTCGACGTTGGCCTTGTGGAACTCCCACGACGGGATGCGCCGCCACACCTCGGCGGGCGGCGGCACCCGCAGGTGCGCGGGCGCGGGGCCCGGCGCGGGCGTGCCGTACTTGGTGACCAGCGTCCGCCAGGCCCGGCGCGCGTCCTTGCCGTACACCCGCTGCTCGAGAACCGCGGGGATCAGCGCTTCGAGCACCCGGTCGGTGCGGCCCAGCCGCAGATGCGGCACCCTCCGGCGAGCCGCGGCGATGGTGGGTTCCTCCGGCGCGAACCCGGAGCTGTCGTCCTGGCTGCCCAGCAGGGCAGGCAGGGTGTCGGCGAATTCCGTTGCGCCACTTCCCCATGCCTCGCAGTCGACGGTGTCGGGCGCAGATTTGGTGATGCGGGCGGTGACCGGGCCGCTGCGCATCAGGCTAGTGCGCCAGATCGCGCCGTCGGGCGCGTCGTGATAGCACGGGTCCGACCGGCCACGGCGCAACGGCGACAGCGTCAGGCCGGGACTGACCGGCCCGTCGAAGACCACCCGGCGCACGACGCTGACCGAGCTGTGCACAGCTTCAGGCTAGGCGATGGTGATGTCGGCCTTGTCGGGGTAGAACGCGACGTGTCCGGCGATGGCCGCGACGGCGGGATAGGGCTGCCGGTAGGTCCAGATCACGTCGTCGACGGTGTCGCCCGCCGCGGTGACGACGTGGTAGTAGCCGGCCTCACCCTTGTACGGGCAGTACGTCTGGGTGCCGCTGGGCACGAGCCGCTCGGACACGACGTCGCCGCGCGGGATGTACTGCACCGGCGGATACGTCGACTCCCGCAGCGTCAGCGCGTTTTCCGTCTCGGCGACGACTTCGCCTGCGACCCGGACGGTGACCCGCCGGCCGGTCGGCTCGATCGTGATCGGATGCGACGCGGTGGGTTGCAGTACAGGGCGATCGCTCATGTGTCCACGGTGGCTACGATCGCGACATGAGTCAACAAGGGCCGCCTTCCGCCGAGGCTTCCGTCACGATCAACGCCGACCCGGAAACGGTGTACGCGCTGATCACCGATCTGCCCACGCTCGCATCGCTGGCCGAGGAGACCCACGCCATGGAGTGGTCCAAGGGCGACCGTGCGCAGCCCGGCGCGGTGTTCAAGGGCCGGAACCGCAACGGCTCCAGGACGTGGACCACGACCTGCACGGTGGCCACCGCCGAGCCGGGGCGCACGTTCGCCTTCGACGTCCGGTCCTTGGGGGTGCCCGTCGCGCACTGGCGCTACGACATCGTCGCAGGCGACGGCGGCTGTACGGTGACCGAGCGGACGTGGGACAGGCGGCCGGGCTGGTTTCGTAAGCCGGCGAGCATGGCCACCGGCGTTAAGGACCGCGACGCCGCCAATGCCGAGCACATCCGGGTGACGTTGCGGCGGTTGAAGGAGAAGGCCGAAAGCGTGCGCACCGCCTGATGACCGAGTTGCAGCGCCGCGGGGCGGTGTTCGTGCTGACCCTGGGCTCCGACGAGAACCGCTTCCATCCGGACCGGTTGGCCCAGATCAACGCCGCGCTCGACGAGGTCGAGGCCGCCGAGGGACCCGAGGCCCCCAAAGCCATAGTCACCACGGGCGTCGGCAAGTTCTACTCCAACGGGCTGGACCTGGATTTCATGGCGGCCAACCCCGGTTCCGCCGAGGCGAACCTGAACGAGGTGCACGCGCTGTTCGCGCGGGTGCTGGCCTTTCCCGCGCCGATCGTCGCCGCGGTGCAGGGGCACGCGTTCGCCGCGGGGGCGATGCTGGCGCTGGCGCACGATCTGATCGTCATGCGCGGTGACCGGGGTTTCTTCTGCCTTCCCGAGGTCGACCTGGGCATCCCGTTCACCGCGGGGATGAACGCGCTGATCCGGGCCCGGTTGCCGATCGCGACCGCGCACGAGGCGATGACGACGGGTCGGCGCTACGGCGGCGAAGACGCCCGCGAGGCCGGCATCGTGGCGGCCACCGCGGGCGAAGACGAGGTGCTCGACGTCGCGATCGCGCGGGCCGAGGAACGCGCGGCCAAGGCCGGTACGGTGTTCGGCACGATCAAGGCGCGGCTGTACGGCGAGGTGATCGCCGAACTGAGGGCGGGCTAGACATCGAGCGCCGATCTGAACTTATGCACGCGAATTCCGCGATTTCCGTGCAACAACTTCAGTTTCGAACCAGGCTCAGAACGCGTAGCGGTGGTACTGCGCCATGTAGCGCAGTGACGGCACGGCCCGCATCGTGTTGGACACCGCGCGGTAGTACCAGGCCACCCCGTCGAACGTCGGGGAGTCGAACGGCGAAACCCACGCCAGCAGCCGCACTCCCGGCACCGCGTCGACGATGTCGTCGGGTTTGTCGACGCCCCAGCGCAGCGTCGCACCCGCACGGCGCACCACCGCGTTCATCCACTGCGCCCGGATGCCGAGCCGGCTGAACGCGTCGAATTGTAGTTCGCCGGAAGGGAATCGGTCGACGATGCGGCGCAGCAGCGCGATGCCGTCGGACGGTTCGAGATACATGGTGAGGCCCTCGGCGATCATCAGCGCCGGCCGGTCGGTGGGGATGTCGGCGAGCCAGGCCGGGTCGGTGACCGAGGCGGGCACGACGTGGTAGTGGTCGCGGGCCGGGTAGAGCGCCCGGCGCAAGTCGGCGACGTCGGGGTAGTCGACGTCGTACCACTCGACGGCGGGGCCGGGCTCCAGCCGAAATGCCCGCGCGTCCAGCCCGCAGCCCAGATGCAGCACGACGGCCTCGGGATGTACGGCGAGGAACTGCCGCGCCCAGAGGTCGAAGTGTGCGGTGCGGGTGGTCACCGACGGCGAATTGGTCGTGGTGATCGACGTTTTCGACCAGTCGTAGTCGATGCGGTCGACGATGTCTCTGGCGAAACGGTCACCGAGGATCGGTTTCGGCAGGTCGGCGTCCAGCGCCTTGGCGTAGAGCGTGGCCAGCATGGTCTGCGGGGCACCGGACAGATCGACGTGCAGTTTCTCACCCACCCGTTCGAGGCTAGCGCCCGCGCGTCAACCCGCTTTGCTCGCCCGCCTCGCGTCGCGCAGACCAGCCCAGAATTTGGCGGCCTCCCGAATGGATTCCTCGACCGGCCTTGGCTGCCAACCCAATTCACGCCTGGCCTTGCTGCAGTCAACCGGTGCCTCCGCGCGCATCAGGCGCAGCGAGTTCAGCGACAGCTTCTCGTCGGTGCCGCGCAACCGCGCCTTGACGCTGCCGAGCGTCGCCAGCAGGTATGCCATCGGCAGCGGGATCGACTTGGTGGGCGGATCCATGCCCGCCGCCTCCGCGGCGATCCTGATCACCTCGGCGTTGGTGATCATCTTCTCCGAGATCAGGTAGCGCTCGCCGACGCGGCCGTGCTCGGCGGCCAGCAGCATCGCGCGGGCGGCGTCGTCCACGCCGACGGCTTCGAGTTCGATGCCGCGCAACACGAACGGGATCTTGCCGAACGCCGCACCGGCGATGATGGCGCCGTGCGGAGTGCGGCCCCAGTCTCCGGCGCCGTAGGTCGTCGACACGCACATCGCCACCGCGGGCAACCCGTGCTCGCGCGCATAGCGCAGCACCATGTTCTCGGCCTGCACCCGGGACCGCACATACGATGTCAGCCCGCGGTCGGAGACGACGTCGGTCTCGTCGGCGACGCGGCCCCGGCGCCGGCCCACCGTCGCATAGCTGGAGGTGTAGACGAATCGGCGCAGGTTGGCGTTCTTGGCCACCTCCAACACGTTTCGGGTGCCGTCGACGTTGGTGTGAAACAGTGGCGCCGGGTCGCGCAGCCACCCGCGGGTGTCCACGACGCAGTAGTAGACGTCGTCGCAGCCGGCCATCGCCTCGGCCAACGTGTCGTTGTCCCAGATGTCGCCGAGGAATCTCTGCACCGGCAGGTCGTCGATGCCGATCGTGTTGGCGGTCGGGCGCACCATCGCGCGCACCTGGTGGCCGTCGCCGACCAGCAACCGGGTGACGTGCGAGCCGAGGAAGCCGTTGGCGCCGATGACCAGCTTGGGTGCTGGGCTCATTCGCCACCGCCGTACTGCCGCATCCAGTTTCGCGCCTCGTCGGGCAGCGTGCCGAGTTCCTCGGCCTTGCGGCACCACTTCATCGCGGCCTTGACGAACCGCAGCGGGTTGTAGATGTCCTCCTGGCGGCGCCACAACCCGTCGCCGGCGTAGGTGATGATCGAGATGTTGGTGGCGCTGATGACGGTGCCGTCGCCCGGGTCACGCATCGGGTTGTCGAGTTCGCAGATGACGCGGCCGGTGGGCTCGTCGAAGACCGTCCACAGCGAGGGGAACGACGTCATGTGGTTGCCGGGGAAGCTCTCCATCGTCTTCCAGATCCAGGCGCGCACCTCTTCGCGGCCCCGCATCGTGCCCGCCGCGTGCTCGACGTATTCGACGTCGGGGGTGTACTGCGCGACCCACGGGTCCCAGTCGCGGGTCTGCGCGGCGCGGTCCACGGTCGCCTCGAACTGTTCGAACGCTGCAGCCAGTTCCTCCCGACTGAACACCTTGCCTGTCACGCCAGAACTAGAACACGTTCTACTGTATTTGTCGAGTGTCAGTAGTGGTGAAGTGCATCGGGTGCGGATCGACGATCGCGGGGTTGTCGGTGAAGAGCACCCCTTGTCGCGGAGGCACCACCACGGTGAGGGCGCGCATCACCCCACGGTGATGGCCGGCGGATGAAGGCTGCGAGCAGAATGGTTGCAGGCGACGACGACACTGAAGGAGAAAGCGTGACCACTACGCGAAAGGCCATCCTGGCCGGCGGTTGCTTCTGGGGCATGCAGGACCTGATCCGCAAGCAGCCCGGCGTGCTCTCGACCCGCGTCGGCTACACCGGCGGCGAGAACGCCAACCCCACCTACCGCAACCACCCCGGACACGCCGAGGCCATCGAGATCATCTACGACCCGGCGCAGACCGACTACCGGACGCTGCTGGAGTTCTTCTTCCAGATCCACGATCCGACCACCGAGAACCGGCAGGGCAACGACATCGGCACCAGCTACCGGTCGGCGATCTTCTACCTCGACGACGAGCAGAAGCGGATCGCGCTCGACACCATCGCCGACGTCGAGGCGTCGGGACTGTGGCCGGGCAAGGTCGTCACCGAGGTGACACCGGCCAGTGAGTTCTGGGAGGCCGAACCCGAACACCAGGACTACCTGGAGCGCTTCCCCAACGGGTACACCTGCCACTTCCCCCGGCCCAACTGGAAGCTACCGAAGCGGCAGGAGGCCCGCTCCTAGCTCGTCACCCGCGGCGGTGCACGATCATGCGACCGCCGTTCCTCGGGGTGAACGCCACACCGCGGGAGTGCCACTTCTCGCCCGGCGCCGTCGTCGTCTCGAGCACGAAATGACGCAGGACGGTGCGCAACACCACGTCCATCTCGACGTTGGCGAACGCCGCCCCCACGCACCGGCGGGTGCCGCCGCCGAACGGGATCCAGGCGAACGTCGACGGTCGGGTGCCGAGGAACCGCCGCGGGTCGAACCGCTCCGGCGCGGGGAACTCGTCTGCCCGCTCGTGCATCAGCAGGATGCTGGTCAGGACCGTATGGCCCCGGGGCACAACCCATTCGCCGAGCTCGAACGTCGGTGAGTAGACGTGGCGGCCCGCGAAGTCGATGATGGTCCGGTTGCGCTGCACCTCAAGGATGGTGGCCTGGCGGTACTCGTTGTCGTCGGTCTCGGCTTCCTCGACCAGCCTGGCCAGCACGTCGGGGTGGCGGGTGATCCGCTCGAACGCCCACGCCAGCGTGGAGGCCGTCGTCTCGTGACCGGCGGCCAGCAGGGTCAGCAGTTCGTCGCCGATCTCCTGGCGCGACATCGCCGAACCGTCTTCGTAGGTGCTGCGCAGAAGCAGCGCAAGGACGTCGTTGCGGTCGCCGAAGCACGGGTCGGCCGTCACCTCGTCGATCAGCCGGTTGATGACGACGTCGTACCGGCGGCGATACTCGGCCAGCCTGCCCCAGGGGCTGTAACGCCCGTATGTCCGTGTCGTCGGGGGCAGGCTCACGACGCGCGAGCCGAGGGTGACCCACGGCGGAATGATGCGGCGCAGGTCGTGCAGGCGTTCCCCGTCGGCGCCGAAGACCGCGCGCAGGATCACGTTGAGCGTGATGCGCATCATCGGCTCGAGCGTCTCGAACGCCTGACCCTCCGGCCAGTTCACCGACTCGCGCAGGGTCTCCTCTTCGAAGATCTTCTCGTAGTTCTTGATGCTCTTGCCGTGAAAGGGCGGGGTCAACAGTCGGCGCCTGCGGCGGTGCTCGACGCCGTCGAGCGCGAACACGGAACCGGAGCCCAACACCCGCGACAGGTTGGGCTGGACGTTGCCCAGGTCGTCGGGGTTCGCGGTGAACACCTGCTTGGCCAGCTGCGGATCGGCGACCACCACCGTCCGGCCGAAGATCGGGATGTTGAGGCTGAACACGTCGCCGTAGCGGCGGTGCATCTGGTGCACGGTCCAGCGCCGGTTGGCGATGAACGCCAGTCCCTGCAGTGTCATGGGAAGCCGGGGCCCAGGCGGCAGCTTCACGGCGCGGGCCGGTGTGGCGGGTGCTTCGACGGTGGACGGCTCGCTCATGTCACTCCCAGCCGGCGTCTCCGGTGCGACGCCCTCGGTTGGTACAACCATGTACCGCAGGTGTGTGTAGTACGGTACCGCTTGGTACCAGTGACCGCAAGGGATCTCGGGGAGGCGATGTGACGACAGCGCTCGACGCGGGCGCGCGCGATTCGCGTCCCCCCGATCTGTTCCGCGACCGGCTGCTCGACGGCATGGCCGCGTCGATCGCCGAGCGCGGTTACCGCGACACCACGGTCGCCGACATCGTCCGGCACGCCCACACCTCGAAACGCACGTTCTACGAGCAGTTCTCCAGCAAGGCCCAGTGCCTCATCGAGCTGCTGCGGCGCAACAACGAGCTGTTGATCGCCGGCATCCGCGACGCGGTGGACCCCGAGGCCGACTGGCGCGAGCAGATCCGCAGCGCGGTCACCGCGTACGTCGACCACATCGAGGCCCGCCCCGCGGTGACGCTGAGCTGGATTCGCGAGGCGCCCGCGCTGGGTGACGTCGCAACGCCGTTGCACCGCCAGGCCATGGCGAACCTCACCGACATGCTGGTCGATCTCAGCGACAATCCCGGTTTCCGGCGCGCGGGTCTGCCGCCGGTCTCCCGGCCGCTGGCGCTCATCCTGCTCGGTGGGCTGCGGGAGCTGACCGCGCTGTTCGTCGAGGACGGCCGCGACGTGCGCGGCCTCGTCGAGCCGGCGATCACCGCGTCGACGGCGATCCTCGGCCTGCCTTCGTCCGCCGAAACTGAAGATATGCACGCGAATCGCGACGTATTTCGTGCATGAGCTCAGTTTCGACGAGGACTGACGACGAGAACTAACCCAGAATCAGCCGCGCGGACTTCTCCAACCGCGCGGCGATGTCGGGGTAGGAGGCATAACCCATCCCGGCGCGCACGAGCGCTCCCGCGTACAGCATCTCCAGCGAGTCTATGACGTCGGGATCGACGTCGGATCCGAGCGCGGCGGCGAGCCTTTCCCGAATGTCGAGGCCGATGCGTTGGCGCAGCACCTCAACGTCGGGGTCCCTGCCGAGCAGGGCGGTGGTCACCGCACCGGCGAACTCCGGCTCGTCAGCGACGAGCAACGCGATGTGGCGCAGCACCTCGACGACCCGCGCCGCTCGGTCCTCCGATCCGTGCGCCGCCGGCGGCGAGGCGGCCAGCCGACGCCAAAACACCTCGGCCACAAGGTGTTCCTTCGATGAAAAGTAGGTGTAGGCGGTGGCAGCGCCCACCCCGGCCTCGGCGGCCACCCGCCGCACGGTGAGCGCCGCGAACCCCTCGCGGCACAGCAACTCGACTGCGGCCCGACCCAGCCGGTCGACAGTCTCGGCTTGCTTCGCGGTCAGACGGCGGCGAGTCCCCTCAAGAGCCGTGTCGGACACGTGTCCGGACGCTACTACAACGCTCCTGCACCAGCAACGAACCGACCCGCTGGCCAATACGGCCGGTCTCCTCAACGCGACTCGTTCCCCGCAAGCGATCGGCGACCCGCTAGGTTAGACCCCGATGAGCAACACCGACACCGCGCTTCCGCCGTCCGCCGCACGCCTTTTCGCTCTCGCCGAGGAGGTCACCGGCTTCATGCCCGCCGACGAGGGCCGCGCGCTCTACGACACCGCGCTGCGGTATCTCGGTGACGGCATCGGCGTGGAGATCGGCACCTACTGCGGCAAGTCGACGTTGTTGCTCGGCGCCGCCGCGCAGCAGAGCGGCGGGCTGCTCTACACCGTCGACCACCACCACGGCTCCGAGGAACACCAGCCGGGTTGGGAGTACCACGACGCGTCGATGGTCGACCCGGTCACCGGACTGTTCGACACCCTGCCGAAGCTGCGTCACACCCTCGACGCCGCGGGCCTGGATGACCACGTCGTGGCGATTGTTGCGAAATCCCCTGTGGCAGCCCGCGGTTGGCGAACACCGCTACGGTTCTTATTCATCGACGGCGGCCACACCGAGGCGGCCGCGCAACGCGACTTCGACGGCTGGGCCAAGTGGGTGGAGGTCGGCGGGGCGCTGGTCATCCACGATGTGTTCCCCGATCCAGCCGACGGCGGCCAGGCGCCGTACCACATCTACCGGCGCGCGCTGGACACCGGCGACTTCCGAGAGGTGTCGGCCACCGGGTCGATGCGGGTGCTCGAGCGCGTCTCCGGCGTGCCTGGCGAGGTGCCCGCTACCGGCCGCTGGTAGCGCAGGCGCAGTCGTACTCGCCCTCCAGGCCGCGGGGCAGGTCGGTACCGCGGAAGATGCCGTTGGCCGCGGTGGTTCGCGACAGCGCGTCGGCAGCCAGGATCACCGCCGCCCCGGTCCAGGTCGAGCGTTCCACCGGCCACCGCTTGCCGTCCGCGTAGACCAGCCCGGTCCAGTAGGAGCCGTCGTCCTCGCGCAAGTGCTGCATCGCACTGAACTGCTCGTGCGCACGTGCCGAGTCCCCCACTCCGTCCAAAGCCAGGACCAGCTCACAGGTTTCGGCGCCCGTCACCCATGGCCGGTCGTCGACGCAGCGAATGCCGAGACCGGGCACCACGAAGTCGTCCCACCGCTCGGCGATGCGGGCGCCGGCCTGCGTACCGCGCACGGCGCCGCCGAGCACCGGGTAGTACCACTCCATCGACCAGCGGTCCTTCAGCACGAACGCCTCCGGGTGATGGGCGATCGCGTGGCCGAGTCGCCCGACGGCCACCTCCCATTCCGGCTGCGGGTCGTCGAAGTAGTCCGCCAGCGCCAACGCGCACCGGATGCTGTGGTGGATGCTGGCGCAGCCGGTCAGCAGCGCATCGGGTTCCAGGCCGGACGGACTTCTGGCCCAAGAGATCTGGCCGCCGTCGAGCTGCATGTCGATGACGAAGTCGATGGCCTTGCTCACCACCGGCCACATGGTCTCGGCGAACCGCCGGTCGCGGGTGATCAGCACGTGGTGCCAGACCCCGGTGGCGATGTAGGCGCAGAAGTTGCTGTCGCTGTTGGCGTCTTCGACCACGCCGTTGCGCACCTGCAGGGGCCACGAGCCGTCGGCGCGTTGGTTCAATCGACACCACTCGAACGCGGCGCGGGCCGGTTCGAGCAACCCGGCCGCCGTCAGCGCCATCGCGTTCTCGACGTGGTCCCACGGATCGGTGTGGCCGCCGTCGAACCACGGGAGGGCGCCGGAAGGTTCCTGTATGGCGGCGATCGACTCCGCGGTCTGTCGGCACTCGGCGGGCGTCAGGACACCACGCACGCCTGGGACGTCGGCGAGATCATCTCGCAGCAACAGGTACCCCCGGCTTCCTGAAGTACAACGCCACGCTCTTGCCGATCAGCGGATTGAGCATCGACTCCGCGGTACGGGTGAGCCACGGCCGGCTGACCATGTCCCACACCAGCAGGCGATGATAGGCAGCCACCGCGGGATGACTCGAGTTCTCCGTTCCCACAGCGCATTTCAGCCACCAGTACGGGGAGTGCAGCGCGTGGGCGTGGTGGGTGTGGGTGAGCCGCAACCCGTGGGCCAACACCTTGTCGCACAGCCTGTCGGCGTGGTAGATCCGCACGTGCCCGCCCTCGTTGGCGTGGTACTCGTCGGACAGCAGCCAGCAGATCTTCTCGGGCAGCCACCGCGGCACGGTGATCGCCAGGGCGCCGCCCGGCGCCAGCACCCGCACCAGTTCGGAGATCGCCCGGTCATCCTCGGGGACGTGCTCGAGTATCTCCGAAGCGATGACGCAGTCGAAAGTGCCATCGGCGTAGGGCAAGTCGAGCGCATCGCCTTTGACCGCCTCGGCTTTGGCGGTGGCGGGCGCCTCGCCCTGCTCGCGCATCGCGGTCAGGATCTCGTCGACGTCGTTGAGGTCGGAGGCGTTCTGGTCGAACGCGATGACGTCGGCGCCGCGGCGGTACGCCTCGAAGCTGTGCCGCCCCGCGCCGCAACCGACGTCGATCAGCTTGGTGCCCGGACCGACACCGAGCCGGTCGAAGTCGACGGTCAGCATGCGCCGACCCGCTCGCACGCCCGCTCGTAAACCGCAACCGTTTGCGCCGCAACGGATTCCCAGCTGAACACGTCCAGCGCCCGGCGCCTGCCGGCCTCGCCCAGACGGCGAAGTTCCTGGGGTGAGTCCAGCAGTTCGCCGAGCACCCTGGTCAGCTCGTCGACGTCGGCGGGCCGGACCAACCGGGCGCATTGGCCGTCGGGGCCGACGACCTCGGGCAGCGCACCGGCACGGCTGGCGACGATCGGCGTGCCGCTGGCCATCGCCTCCACGGCGGGCAACGAGAAGCCCTCGTAAAGCGAAGGGATGCAGGCGACTTCGGCCGAGGCCAACAGTTCGGCCAGCTCCGCGTCGGACAGACCGCTGGAGCTGTGCACGATATCGGAGATGCCCAGCTCGGCGATCAGCTTCTCGGTGGGCCCGTTGGGCTCGAGCTTGGCGACCAGTTGCAGTTCGAGGTCGCGTTCCACGCGCAGCCGCGTGACGGCGTGCAGCAGATGGCTGACGCCCTTGAGCGGCACGTCGGCGCTGGCGATCGCGATGATGCGGTTGCGGACCCGTGGCTGCGCCGGTTTGAACATCTCGGTGTCCACCCCCAGCGGCACGACGTTCAACTGGCTCGGCGCCACCCCGAAGTCCTCGGCGATGTCGGCGGCCGACGTGGACGACACGGTGAGGATCTCGGGGATCTCGCGGGCGATCTGCTTCTGCATCTCGGCGAAGCCGTACCAGCGCCGCACCAGCGGCTTGCGCCACCACGGTGCGGCCGCGACGTCGAGCACCCGGTCCCGGGTGATCGGGTGGTGCACCGTCGCCACCACGGGAAGACCCATCTCGGCGATCTTGCGCAACCCGGTGCCGAGGCACTGGTTGTCGTGCACCACATCGAAGTCATCGAGGCGCTCGGCCAACACCCGGGCGGCGCGCAGGCTGAACGTGCGCGGTTCGGGGAAGCCCGCCGTCCACGTCGTGAGCAGTTCGAGCAGATCGATGCGGGTCTTGATCTCGGTCGGCCAGGGGATGCGGAACGGATCGGGTTCGCGATACAGGTCCAGGCTGGGCACCTTGGTCAGCCGGACGCGGGGGTCGAGGCCCTCGGGGTACGGCTGGCCGGAGAACAGCTCGACGTCGTGGCCCAACTCGACCAGCCCGCGGCTGAGGTAACGCACGTAGACCCCCTGCCCGCCACAGTGGGTCTTGCTCCGGTACGACAACAAGGCGATGCGCATGCTCAACTCACGACGATGCGCTGCGGCGGAAGAATCCGAGGTCGGCGGCCAGGACAAAACGTGTCACGCAACAACTCCGAACCCTCTGGACATGTGTCCAGACTATAGTTTGACGTGCTATCGGACGCAAAGCGGCCGCACTGCCCTGACTACCACAGCCGGCGAGGGCGGCGATATCCGGCCTCCCGGTTCCATCGCCGAGCCACCGGGTATCCGCCGACAATGAGCAGGCATATCGAGGCGACTTTCGAGATCGGCAGCTGGGACGAGACTCCGTTCGAGGACGGCGACGAGAGCACCAGGCTCACCGAGGCGCTGGTGGCCAAACGCTACGACGGCGACATACAAGGCACGTCCACCACCAAGTGGCTGCTGGCCTACGCACCGGACAAGTCGGCGATCTACGTCGGCATCGAACATCTCACGGGCAGCGTCGGCGGCATGACCGGCGGCCTTGTGCTGTTGCACGACGGCACCTATCGCGACGGGGTGGCCAGCGCGGAGCTGCGCATCGCGTCTGGCACGGGTGAGCTGGCCAACGCGGCAGGCACCGGCAGCTTCCGCGCGGATCCGGGCGGGTCCATCACGCTGGACCTCGACGGTCTCGACACCGCGCTCGCGGAAGGCTAGCGGGAAAGCCGCCGATAGGCTCCGCCCTTCCCGCCGAGTGTGGGGTTCGCGCACGTGAATCACGCTCCAGGTGTGCGGGTAACCCACGTTCGGCGGCGACGGCCGCGGCTACGGCGGCGTGCTCACCTGCCACGCGAAAGGCGGTGAGCACCTTACGATGTCGTGAACTGGACGGGGGGAATGCGATGGACGCGTTCGAAAAGCTGGTCTCGATGCTGGACTATCCGATGTTCGTCGTGACCACCCGTGCCGGTGACCGGCGGGCGGGTTGCCTGATCGGGTTCAGCAGCCAGGTCAGCATCGAGCCGGCCCGGTTTCTGGTCGGGCTGTCCAAGCGCAACCACACCTTCCGCGTCGCACAGCACGCGTCGCACCTGGCCGTGCACCTGCTTCCGCGGACCCAGCGCGACCTGGCCCGGTTGTTCGGCAGCGAGACCGGCGACCACACGGACAAGTTCGCCCGCTGTTCGTGGCATCGCGGCCCGCATGACCTGCCGATACTCGACGATGCGGCGGGCTGGTTCGTGGGTGAGGTGCTCAACCGCTACGACCTCGGCGACCACGTCGGGCACCTCTTGGAGCCGGTCGCGGGCAGCGCGCCGGACCGCTTCGATGAGCTGGTCACCTTCGCCGACGTGCGGGATCTGGAACCCGGTCACGAGGCCTGAACCTCCCGCGAGTGTGGGGTTTGCGCACGCGAAACGCGCTCGTGGCGTGCGGGTAACCCACGTTCGGCGGGGGCCTGCCGGCTGCGGTGGCGTCAGATAGCGGAACCGGGTACCTCCGCGGGCCCTTAAGATTGGCTGCGTGCTATCGGCCGATCGGCTTGACGTGAGACTTCGTGCTGTCCAGGCAGCGGTGCGGTGTTTGCTGTCGATGCGCCAGCACACTGTCCCCCGACGTGCCGAAACCGAAGGACCCTAGCCCGTGCATCGCCTCGCCGCGCTGCTGGCAGCACTGCTGCTGGCACTGGTCGGCGCGCCGGTGGCCGGTGCGCTCGAGCCGCCGGCCATCGATCCGGCCGCCATACCTGCCGACGAGACCGGTCCCGACCAGCCCACCGAGCTGCGCCGGGCGTGCGCGACGCCCGCGGTGTTCCCTGAATCCAACTTCGCCGACAAGCCGTGGGCCAACGACTACCTGCGGCTCGCCGAGGCACAGAAGTTCGCAACCGGCGCGGGTGTAACTGTCGCGGTGATCGACACCGGGGTCAACGGATCGCCGCGGGTGCCCGCCGAACCCGGCGGGGACTTCGTGGACCAGGCCGGCAACGGCATGTCGGACTGCGACGCCCACGGCACCCTCACCGCCTCGATCGTCGCGGGCAGGCCGGCGCCCACCGACGGGTTCATCGGGGTCGCCCCCGATGCCCGCATCCTGTCGCTGCGCCAGACGTCGGCGGCGTTTCAGCCGGTCGGCGCCCGCACCGATCCCAACGATCCCAACACCACGCAGACCGCGGGTTCGCTGCGCAGCCTGGCCCGAGCCGTCGTCCACGCGGCCAACCTCGGCGCGCAGGTCATCAACATCAGCGAAGCGGCCTGCTACAAGGTCACCCGCCCGATCGACGAAGCCAGCCTCGGCGCGGCGATCAACTACGCGGTCAACGTCAAGAACGCGGTCGTCATCGTCGCCGCGGGCAACACCGGTCAGGACTGCACGCAGAACCCGCCGCCGGATCCGGCGCTGCCCGCCGACCCGCGTGGCTGGGAGCAGGTGCAGACCGTCGTCAGCCCGGCCTGGTACTCGCCGCTGGTGCTGACCGTGGGCGGCACCGCCGAAAATGGGCAGCCGAGCAGCTTCTCGATGTCGGGGCCGTGGCTGGGTGCCGCGGCGCCCGCCGAGAACCTGACCGCGCTCGGCTCCGACGGCAATCCGGTCAACGCGCTGCACGGCGAGGACGGCCTGATCCCGATCAGCGGCACCTCGTTCGCGGCCGCTTACGTCTCGGGCCTGGCCGCCCTGCTCAAGCAGCGCTTCCCCGAGCTGACGCCCGCCCAGATCATCAACCGGATCACCGCCACCGCCAGGCATCCGGGCGGCGGGGTGGACAACTACGTCGGCGCCGGCGTCATCGACCCGGTGGCGGCGCTGACCTGGGACGTGCCCGCCGGGCCGGAGCGGGCGCCCTACCAGGTCAAGGAGATCCCGCCGCCGGTGCACGTGCCGCCGCCGGACCGCGGCCCGATCACCGCGGTCGTCATCGCGGCGACGGCGCTGGCGCTGGCCATCGGGCTCGGCGCCCTTGCCCGACGCGCGTTGAGGCGCAGATGAACTCGATCCGGACCCTCGTCGGGCTGCGCGTCACGACCGGTCACACCGTCTGGGCGGCGGTGCTGGCGCCGGCCGCCGTCGTGTTGTTCGCCCGACTCGGCCTGCTGTGGTTGGGCATCGCGCTGGCGGTGTTCATCGCTCTTGCCGCGGTGGTGACGATCCGTGGCAGGCGCGTCACCGGCTGGGTGGCGGCCGTGCTGGCGTGGCGGCGACGGCACCGCAACGCTCCGGAGCGGCCGTCGGAGCCGGCTGTCGGCGCGACGGTGCTGCCCGGTGACCACGTCGCGGTGCGCTGGCACGACGAGCGGTTGATCGCGGCGATCGAACTCGTGCCGCACCCGTTCACGCCGACGGTGATCGTCAACGGCGAGGCCAAGACCGACGACGTGGTCGACACCCTGCTCGTCGAACGGCTGCTGGCCGCGCACTGCCCCGACCTCGAGGCCGACGTGGTCGCGGCGGGCTACCGGGTGGGCAAGACCGCGCCGGCGACGCTGGTGTCGCTCTACGAGCAGGTGATCGGGCCGTACCCGGCACCTGCCAACCGGCGCACCTGGATCGTGCTTCGCGCCGACCCCGAACACACCCGCAAGTCCTCGCAGCGGCGGGAGACCGGGGTGGCCGGGCTGGCCCGCTATCTGGTGTCCTCGGCGACCCGTGTCGCAGATCAGTTGGCCGGCAACGGAATCGATGCTCGCGTCGTGCGCAGCTTCGATGCGTTCGACCACGCGACCGAGATCAGCTTCGAGCGCGAGACCTGGTCGGCCATCAAGGGGCGCAGCACGTTCACCGCCGCCTACAGCGCCCCGGGCGGGCCCGATGTGTGGTGGTCGGCCCGCGCCGATCACACCATCACCCGGGTGCGTGTGCGGCCGGGAACCGCTCCGAGGACGACGGTGCTGCTGACAACATTGGCCAATCCGACGACGCCGCGCGGGTTTTCGTGTCTGTTCGGCGGGCAGCGCGCGGCGTTTCACGGTGTCACGCCGGTCACCGATCGCCATTACGAGCTGCCGATCGGTTCGGCGGGCGTGCTGGTCGGCGAGACGGCCGACCGCTATCCGGTGTACATGCCGTTCGACGACGTCGACGCCAGCATCACCCTCGGTGACGCGCGGCTGTTCACCCAGTTCATCGTGCGGTCGGCCGCGGCGGGCGCGGTGGTCACCCTGCTGCCGCAGTTCAACGAGTTCGCCGGGTTCGTCAACGGCCGCATCGGCGACGTGGCCAAGGTCGCCTGGCCGAATGCCACCACCTATCTCGGGCCGCACGCAGGTGTGGGCCGAGTTGTCCTGCGCGACAGCTTTATCGGCACTCCGCGCCATCACCAACTGCCTATCCGGTTGATCAACCCGCGGGAGGAAAGCCGCTATCAGATGGCGCTGGAACGCTGACCGGCGGTGAGGACGGAGGTGTAGCCATGTCAGCAGAAGTGCGCGTCAACCCCGCGACGCTCAAGGCGCAGGCGGCGGCGATGCGCCGACTCACGTGGTCGACGCCGACGGTGCATCCGATACCGCCGGACGCGCTGGCGCTGGCAAAGGACGCGGTGGACGGTCTCAACGAGACCGCGCGGGTGCTCACCGGATACCAGGACTGGGCCGATGCCGAAAACCGGCGCATCGCAGAGATGTTGGACAACGCCGCAGCGGCCTACGAGCGTGTCGACGACGCCTATGCGGACAAGCTCGACGACCCGGCCCGCCAGGCCGCGATCGCGGACATCGCGCTGCCCGCGCCGTCGACCCCGCTGCCCCCATTACCCGACGGGCCGGCGGCACCGCGCCGACCGACCGCCAGCGAGTACAGCGACGTCAAGAAGACGCACGGCGATCTGAACGCGGGCGATCACGGCACCTCGCTGCAGCTGGCCGAGGTGCAGTGGGGGCTCGCAGCGGCGTTCGTCGAGAGCCACGCCGCGCCGCGCGATGTCACGGACTGGGAAGGCGCCGCCGCGGACACGGCCCACGCCAGGATGAACGCGTTCAGCGCCTGGCTGCACGAGCTGTCATCAGCCTGGCAACGGCTGGCGCAAGCGGCCGCCAAGGTGGGCGCATCCCACCAGAACGCCAACAACCGGCACGTCCCCATCTTCACCAGATACGTTGCGCTGGAGGCCCAGCTGGCCCAAGCCGGCGCCGATGTGGACGCCATCGTCGACGAGCTGAAAGACCTGCAGCGGCTCTCCGACGAGGTGCGCGAGGAGTATGCGCGAAACGCGACGGTGGACCCGGTACGCATCGACGGCCCGCCCGGGGCGGGCCCAGGTGGCGGTTCGGTGGGCGCGGGCGGTTCAGGCGGGGCAGGCGGATCGGGCGGGGTGGCCGCCGCTGGCCGGGCGACGGCGGCCGGTGATTCGCCGTCGGCGACGACGCCCGCCGCCCACGGTCAGCCCGGCCGCGGTGCACCCTCGGGTGGCACGCCCTCGGGGCCGTCGGGTGGCGGGTCGCCTGCGGGGGGCGGTGCTGCTGGTGATGCGCCGGGCAGCGCGCCCAGCGGAGCCTCCACGGGCACCGCGAGACCTGTCTCCGATCCGGGCCTGCGCCCGGCGGCGGCCACCGGCGCCGGTGCCGGCGGGGGCGCATCGGGCGGCGGTGGCAGAGGTACCGGGGCGCAGCCGCTGTCGCCCGCGGTGACGGCCGAGACCGTCGCTCCCGCACCGGTTCCGGTGACGTCGGCCGCGACGGGTGCGGCGCCTGGGCCGTCGGTGGCCGGGCCGACGGCGGGCGGCATGGGTATGGCCCCCATGCACGGTGGCGCCGGCGCAGGACAGGGTAAGGAGAAGCGGCGCAACCCCGACTTGGCGCCCGACGAGGACCTGTACACCGAGGACCGGCCCTGGACCAAAGGGGTCATCGGCAACCGTCGGCGTCGGGAAGACGGCGGGGAGAGCAAGGAGCGTCCGTGACCGACGAGATGCATCCGCAGGTCGCCGCTGTCTTGGCGCAGGCGCAGCGGTTGCAGTCGATCATGGACGAGCAGCTCGATCGGATGAACAGCCAGACCTTCACGGCCACAGACGAGTCCGGCACCGTCGAAGTGACCCTGGACGGCCACCACCACCTCAAGGCGGTGCATTTGGCCGAGGGCCTGATGCGGGTGGGGGCCGACGAACTCGAGCGCCGGCTCAACGAGGCCCTGCGAAACGCGACCTCGGCAGCCGGCGCCTCGATCGAGGCAGATCGCGAGCGGATCGACGCGGCGGTCGCCGAGATCACCGCCGATTCGGCTGACTTCCCCTAGCGCACACCCTCTTTGGCGTATACCACCCGCAGCACATGGCCCACCTCGGGTCCCATCACCGTCTCCGCGAGCTCGCAGAAGGTCGCGACGAACAACGGTCCGTGCGCCGGCTGTGCGTCGCAGAGATGGTGTGCGATCTCATGCAGCACAACGAGTTCCCGCAACGCCCAGTTGCTGCGACGCTCGGGCACGGCGATGACGGCGCCCTCGTCGGTGCGCTCGTAATGCGCCGCCGACACGCCACGGCGCGCACGTACCGTCAACGGCGGGACGCCCGGCCAGCGACCCCGGACCGCGGCCAGGCCCAGCACGTCGTCGAGGTAGCGCTGCACCGCCGGCACCGAGCCGAACCGTCCCTCCGGCGGAAGCGTCAACTGTGTTCCGAAGAACTCCACCACCGGGTTGCCGCGCTCACTGGCCCGGTCGAACAGGGTGCGCACGAAATCCTCTGCCGCGTAGACCTTCGCGCGCTGAAAGTCGCGCGGCGTCACTTCTCGAGCGCAGAGCGGGCGCCCGCCAGTTCCGGGCTGGTGCCCAACCGGGCGCGTTTACCGGCACGGTCGCCGGCCCGACGCGCCGCCGAGGAGTATCCCGCCGTCGCGCTGGTGGCCCGCCAGGTGCCACGCGCTTCGGAGGTCTCGCGGTAGAAGTCGCGCAGTTCGATGTCCTTGTCACGCAGTGCGATAGCGGTTCCCGGCCGGCTGTCGCGACTCTTGGTGGCCGCCCTGCGGGCCTCTTCGCGGGCCTGCGCCAGCCGTTGGCCGATCCGGGCGCCGAATGCCAGCTGGAAATTGATGCGCGCGGTGATGGTGGGTGTCGGGCGGTGTGCGCCCGAGGCGATGTAGGCCTGCGACGCCTTGACCATCTGCATCACCAGGCTTGCGTAGAGCGCGTGGCTGGCGTCGATGTCCTCGGGAAAACCGTAGGCGTGCACGAACGTCGAGTTCGACGCGATGTCACACTTCACGTCGTTGGCGTGGGCGATGACCGTGAACAACTGCACGAAGGTGCGCAGGCCGCGAGTGCCCGGGTTGCCGATGGTGATCGTGCGCTGTACCGGCATCTGCGCCTTGGTGCGCTGCTCGGAATGCGCGCGCGCCACCGCCAGATCGATCGAGGTCGCCGTGGCCAGCCGCTGCGCGGCGGCCATGAACGCGTCGGCCTCGTGCGGGTTGTCGGTGCCTTCGGCCTGGCGGAGCAGTGCGGCGATCCGGGCCAGCATCTTGTCGTCGCTCATGACCCAAATCTAGGGCTACTCGCCGACGAATCCGTTCAGCGCCTCCACAACCTGTGGAGAAAGCGGCTCCTGGCTGGCGTAGTTGGCCACGTTGTCGCTCGCGTCGTCGCGCAGCACGTGGTTGACGCCGGTGAGTTCGACGACCGTAAGGGTGGTGTGCCCGAGCGCGTCGATGAGCGCTTTCTCGTCCTCGCACCGGGCCTGGCCGTCGGCGTCCGAACACGTCAGCAACACCTGGGTGTCCGCGGGCACCTCGGCGGCCAGCTCCACCGGGTCGATCTTGTCGGCCTCGACGACGGCGGTGACGTTGCCCGCGTTCACCAGCGCACCGAGCCCCTCGGGCAGGCTCGCCGGCACGGTGCCGGTGGCGCGCACCTGCTCCACTGCGGCCAGCCAGGCGTCGAGCGCGGCCTGGTCGCCGTTGGCGCGGACCCGATTGGTGATGATGTCCAGATAGCGGCCCGACAGCGGCTGGAACAGCCCGAGCGCGTGGACCTCGGGCGCGTCCGGGCCGGTGTCGGCGGCCAGTGACATCGCGTGGACGGTGCCCTCGCCGAGGGCGTACACCGAGACGTGGTCCGTGTCGGTGCCCGGCTGATCGGCCAGGAAACGCAGCGCCGCTTTCGCGCCGGAGGTGTAGACGGCGCTGACGACGTCGGTGGGCTTCTGCGCGTAGGGGCCCAGGCCGGTCTTGCCGGTGCCGACCTTGTCGTAGCGGAGGCTGGCCACCCCACGCTCGGACAGCAGCTCGGCGAGCTGACGCATGTTGCCGACCGGTCCGGCGACGGCGTTGTCGCCGTCGCGGTCGGTGTTGCCGCTCTCCGAGATCAGCAGCGCGGCCGGCCCTGGTGCGGCGTCGGCCCGGTGCCGGTACGTGCCGTGGATGGTCAGCCCGGCGTCGACGAAGCTGACGTCGTCCTCGACCCAGCCCTGCGGTTTGTCAGATGAGCAGCCGGCCAGCACCAGCGTCAGTGAGAGAAGCAGTCCGAGAACGGTTTTCAAAGCCGGGCCTCGATCCACGCGGTGACGTCGTCGAGCACCAGCGCGCGTTCCGGCTCGTTGAACACCTCGTGGTAGAGCTCGGGATAGACCTTGAGGTGGGCGTCGGTCGATGCCACGCACTCGAGCAGTCGGCGGCTGCCTTCGACCGGGATGAGCTTGTCCTGCCCGCCGTGCACGACCAGCAGCGGCGCGGTGAGCTTCGCGGCGCGTTGCGGCATGGTTTCGCCGACCTTGATCAGCGCCTTGGCGACGCCCGCGGGCACCTTGCCGTGGTGCACCAGCGGATCGGCCATGTAGGCGGCCACCACTTCGGGGTCGCGGGACACCGCCTCGGTCTCGAGTTGCTCGACCGGCAGACCCGGCAGGATCGAGCCCACGATCTTGGCCAGCACGATCCTCGGCGAGGACACCATGTCGTGGGCGTACACGGCGGGCCCGGACAGCACCATCGCGGAGTATTCGTCGAGGTGCTCGACGCCGTAGGCGAACACGATCCCGCCGCCCATGCTGTGGCCGAGCACCACGCGGTTGAGGTCGGGATGATCACGGGTCGCGATGCCGACCAGGGTGCGGAAGTCGGTGGTGTACTCGCCGATGTCGCGCAGGTAGACACGTTTGCCGCCGGAGCGGCCGTGCCCGCGGAGGTCCAGCGCATAGGTGATCAGCCCGGACTCGCCGAAGCGTTGGGCGACGTGGTCGTAGCGGCGGGCGTGCTCACCAAACCCGTGGCAGAGCACCACCACACCGCGGGGTTCACCGTCGGGGGTCCACACGTCGTAGACGATGCGCACACCGTTGACACCGTCGAAGCTTCGTTCGCTGCGGGTTGTGGCCATCCCCGGAGACTAGCGGTCGAGCCGTCACTTGTCGGTGACGGCGATTAAGCTCGGCAAGGTGACCGTTCTGGCCCATGATCTCGGGGACAGCAGTACCGAGGACGCCTTCCTGGCCGACGCGCAGCAGTACCGTCGCGAGCTTCTCGCGCACTGCTACCGGATGACCGGATCGGTGCACGACGCCGAGGATCTGGTGCAGGAAACGTACTTGCGGGCGTGGAAGTCCTATAAGGGGTTCCAGGGCAAATCGTCGGTGCGCACCTGGCTGTACCGCATCGCCACCAACACCTGCCTGACCGCGCTGGAGGGCCGTCAACGCCGGCCGCTGCCGACGGGGCTGGGCGCGCCCAGCTCGGATCCGGCCGACGACATCGTGGCGCGCGAAGAGGTGCCGTGGCTTGAGCCGTTTCCCGACGACGCCACCGACCCGTCGAACATCGTGGGATCGCGGGAGTCGGTGCGGTTGGCGTTCGTGGCGGCGCTGCAACACCTCTCACCGCGGCAACGGGCGGTGCTGGTGTTGCGTGAGGTGCTTCAGTGGAAGGCCGCCGAGGTGGCCGAGGCGATCGGCACCTCTACGGCAGCGGTCAACAGCCTCCTGCAGCGGGCTCGCGCGCAACTCGATGCGGTCGGCCCCAGCGAGGACGATGTGTCGGCGCCGCTGGAGTCGCCCGAGGCGCAGGATCTGCTTTCGCGCTACATCGCGGCGTTCGAGAGCTACGACATCGACAAGCTCGTCGAGCTGTTCACCGCCGACGCGGTGTGGGAGATGCCGCCGTTCGACGGCTGGTACCAGGGTCCGCGCGAGATCGTGCTGCTGTCGAAGACACACTGCCCCGCAGAGCGGCCCGGCGACATGCGGTTGATCCCCACCACCGCCAACGGTCAACCCGCCGGGGCGATGTACATGCGCAACCCGGAAACCGGCGTGCACGAACCCTTTCAGCTGCACGTTCTCGACGTCGGTGCCGACGGCATCACGCACGTCGTAGCGTTTCACGCCAAATCGTTCGAGAAGTGGGGCCTCCCCGACTCGCTCTAGGCCCTGACCGCCGAGTGTCGGGTTGTCAGACGTTCACGGTGCTTCAGCGTCGGCGTGACGTGCTCTAGTACGTCATAGTCCCAGTTCACAGCCGTAATTGACACGTGTCCTGAAACGTGTTCTATAGTCAGCCCCCATGAAGACCAAGGGCGCGCTGCTGTGGGAGCTCAACTCCCCGTTCCGGATCGACGAGATCGAGGTCGGTGATCCCGTCGACGACGAGGTGCAGATCCGCGTGCACGCCGCGGGCATGTGCCACTCGGACTACCACCTGACCACCGGCGCCACCCCGATCGGCCTGCCCGCGCTCGGCGGCCACGAGGGCGCGGGCGTCGTCACCAAGGTCGGGCGCAACGTCACCGGCATCGAGGAGGGCGACCACGTCATCCTCGCGTTCATCCCGGCCTGCGGCGAATGCCCGCCGTGCCGCAAGGGCTTCCGCTCGCTGTGTGACCGCGGCGCGGTGCTGCTGGGCGGCAAGGCGATCGCCGACGGCACCTGCCGGGTGCACGCCGGCGGCACCGAGGTGTCCCCGATGAACCTGCTCGGCACGTTCGCCCCGTACATGACCGTGCACAAGGACTCGGTCGTCAAGATCGACAAGGATGTGCCGTTCGAGACGGCCGCCATCATGGGCTGCGCGGTGCCGACCGGCTTCGGCTCGGCCACCAACGTCGCCGAGGTGGCGCCCGGGGAGACGGTCGTCATCGTCGGCGTCGGCGGTATCGGCATGAGCGCGTTGCAGGGCGCCGTCATCTCCGGGGCCCGCAACGTCGTCGCGATCGACCCCAACGAGTGGAAGCGCGACCAGGCGATCAAGTTCGGCGCCACCCACGTCTACCCGTCGATGGCCGAGGCGATCGCTCCGCTCATCGACCTCACCCACGGCGTCATGGCCGACAAGACCATCATCGCCGTCGGAGACATGAAGGGCGAGTACATCGAAGAGGCGATGACGCTGACCGCCAAGACCGGCACCTGCGTGGTGACCGGCATGGGCGCGATGGCCGACGTCGACGTCAAGCTCAACCTGTTCCTGTTCACGATGTTACAGAAGACGTTGAAGGGCAACATCTTCGGCGGGGGCAGCAGCCACATCGAGACACCGCGGCTGGTCGGGCTGTACAAGTCCGGGCTGCTGCGCATCGACGAGATGATCACCAACACCTACCGGCTCGAGGACATCAACCAGGGCTACGCCGACATGCTCGAGGGTAAGAACATCCGCGGCGTCATCACCTTCGACGAATCGGACTGGTAGCCGGACCCCCGCCCGAGCGCCTAGGCTGGCGTTGACTGCGCGAGGAGTGAGGCACATGACCGTCGACATCCGTCGAGCCGGCGACCGCGCGCAGACCAAGATCGACTGGCTGGACTCCCGGCACTCGTTCTCCTTCGGCAGCCACTACGAGCCCGAGAACACCCACCACGGCCTGCTGCTGGTGAACAACGATGACATCGTCAAGGCCGGCTCCGGCTTTGACACCCATCCGCATCGCGACATGGAGATCGTGACGTGGGTGCTGCGCGGATCGCTGGTGCACCAGGACTCCACCGGCAACGCCGGCGTGATCTATCCCGGTCTGGCCCAACGGATGTCGGCCGGGCGGGGCATCCTGCACTCCGAGAAGAACGACTCCTGGACCTTGACGGGTTCTGAAACCCACGACGAGCCAGTGCGTTTCATCCAGATGTGGGTGGTGCCCGACGAGGCCGGTCTCACGCCGGGCTACCAGCAACTCGAGATCGACGACGAGCTGTTGCGCGGCGGCCTGGTCACCATCGCCTCGGGCATGCCGCGCCACCGCGACCACACCGCGATCACGATCCACAACAAGCACGCGGCCCTGCACGGCGCGCGGATGCAGCCCGGCGACAGCCTCGAGTTGCCCGAGGCGCAGTACCTGCACCTCTTCGTGGCCCGCGGGCAGGTCACGTTGGAGGGCGCCGGACCGCTTCACGACGGCGACGCCGTCCGGTTCACCGCTTCCGGCGGCCAGCGGGTCACCGCCACGGAGCCCGCCGAGATCCTGGTGTGGGAGATGCATGCGAGTTTGGCCGCGGCGTAACCGGATCGGTGTCCTCCTGGGCGCGGTTTCGGTGCTTGCCGCATGCTCGACGACACCCGCGCCGGCGCCGCAGCCGGCCTCGCCGCCGCCCGCCCAGCCGACCGCGGACCTGGTGCCGGTGACGGTTCAGGTCGAGCCGGGCCTCGCGCAGGAGCCGTTCGACGAGCCGCGCCAGGCGCTGGTCCCGGAGGGATGGACGTTGTCGGTCTGGGCCCGTGTCCCAACGGCCAGGCTGGCGGCATGGGCCCCCGACGGCGCTCTGCTGATCTCGGTCCCGAGCGCCGGGCAGGTGCTTCATCTGCGGCCCACCGCCACGCAGCCGCGTGAGACGGTCCTACTCGACGGGCTGGACCAGCCACACGGCCTGGCGTTCGACGGCGACCGGCTCTATGTCGCCGAAAGCGATCAGGTCGACGTCTACGACTACGCCGACGGCACCGCGAGCAATCGGCGCACCGTCGTCGCCGACCTACCCGACGCGGAAAGCGCCGACCTGCGCGGGGCCTATGCGCATGCCCTGAAAAGCGTTGCTGTCGGTCGGGACGGCGCCGTGTACTTCTCGATCGGGTCGACGGGCAACATCTCGGCCGCAGACCGCGACGCCGATCCGCCGCGCGCCACGATCATGCGGGTGCCTCCCGGCGGGGGTGCGGCCGTTCCGTTCGCCACCGGGGTGCGGAACGGGACCGGGCTGGCCGTCGCGCCGGACGGAGCGTTGTGGACGGCGGTCAACGGCCGCGACAACGTCGCCAACCCGGCGACCGGTGAGGTCGAGAAGGAGTACGTCAACGACCATCCACCGGAGCAGGTCGCCAAGTTGACCGAGGGACGCGAACTGGGCTGGCCGTACTGCAATTCCGACGGCGGCCCGGCCGACCTGCCGTTCATCCGGGACGTTCAGACCAACGCGGACGGCAGCAGGCTCGACTGCGCCGCGCTTGCGCCCGTCGAGCAGAGCCTCGGCGCGCACGCGGCGCCGCTCGGTATGAGCTTCACCGAGGGCGTACTGCCCGCTCCGTTCGACAGCGGCGCGCTGATCGGCGTGCACGGTTCATGGAACCGGGAGCCGCCGCAGCCACCGGAGGTGGCGTTCTTCGGTTGGCGCAATGGGGATCTGAAGGATCGGCAGACGTTGGCCGGCGGTTTTCAGGCCGACGACGGCTCACGGTGGGGCCGCCCGGTCGCCGCTGTGGCGGGACCGGACGGCGCCGTGTACATCACCGATGACTATGCGGACGCCGTTTATCGCCTGGCGCCGCCAGGGCGTTGATCAGGTTCGCGGCGTTCCCGCTCCACGGCGGCCGGTGATCGCCACGTAGATCCCGATGAGGATGACCGCGACAACCAACCCGATCACGAACGGAATCGGCGAGAACATCTTGTCGCCGGTACCGAACGCCGCGTTGGAAATCCACGCACCGAGCAACGCGCCGACCGCGCCCAGCAGGATGGTGACCAGCATTCCGACGTTCTGCTTACCCGGCAGGATTAGTCGCGCCAACACGCCGAGGATGGCCCCGACGATGAGAGCAACGATGATCGTCCACATATCTGACTCCTTCGATGTCGGCGCGGGTGCGCCGTCATAACACAGTGCCCGGCACAGACCCTTCCTAATCTCGATCGGTCTTGGACACGTCCATCGAACTCCCGGCCGCGACGGTGTAGAGCGCAAAGCAGGAAATCGCGATCAGATTGTGATGCAGCTGTAACGCAAGTTAGCTGTGTGTCTCGTGTGATTACAGTTGTTCCGTTGTAGGGCTCTCCCGGGAAGGGACCACTGTGTCGACCCCTTTGGCAAACGTGCGCTGTCTCGCGGCGACGGCGGCAGCGCTGGTGCTGTGCGCCACGGTGCCGGCCACGGCGACCGCACCGGCCGCACACGCCGCCAGCGCCCGCGAGCTGCTCGCCGACGCCATCGCCAACACGAAAGGGTCCTATCTCGTCTACAACTTCGGCAGCGGTCACCCCGCGCCGATGGTCAACGCGGCCGGCCACGCCTATGAGATGAACAACGGCGGGCACCTGATGATCATCAAGGCGGCCTCGAAGCGGCTCGCACCGCGCCTGCTCGTCGACACTCATCGGGGATATCAGGCTCGATGTGAACGAGATCCGCGCGCCCGCACCGGCGAAGGGCTGGTCCAGGCGTCGGAGATCTTCACACCCCTGCAGGCCTGGCAAGTGCTCGGCCAGCCCACGATCGCGATCAACGCCAACTTCTTCGACGTGCGGGGTCAGAAGGGCGGCTCGTGGAAATCCACCGGCTGCACCTCACCGCTCGGCGCCTATGTGGACAACACCAGCGGCATGGGCCGGGCCAACGCCGCGGTCACCGGCCGCATCGCCTATGCGGGCAAGCAGGGTCTGTCGGGCGGCAACGAGCACTGGAAGGCGTTGTCCACGATGATCCTTCCGGTCGCCGGGGCGCCGTTCGTCGTCGCACCGAAGAACCCGGACGACTACGACGCCGCCTCGCCGGTCGTCGAGGACCTGGTCGAGAAGGGCGTCCGCTTCGTCGCCGTCGCCGGAATCGGGTTGTTGTCGCCCGGCGATACCAGCCAGCTCAACGACGGCGGACCGAGCGCCGCCCGCACGGCGATCGCATACTCCAGGACCAAGGACGAGATGTACGTGTTCCAGGGCGGCAGTTACACACCCGATCAGATCCAGGATCTGTTCCGCGGACTGGGCAGCGACACCGCGGTGCTGCTCGACGGCGGCGGCTCGTCGGCGATCGTGTTGCGCCGCGACACCGGAGGCATGTGGGCCGGTGCCGGCGTCCCGCGCGGGTCGTGCGACACCCGGCAGGTGCTGTGCGACTCTCGCGAGCGCGCGCTGCCGAGCTGGCTCGCGTTCAACTAGCTCAGGCGGCCTTGCCTGACGCTCCGTCGCTGGATTCGCTTGAACCGGCGGACCGTCCGGTGGATTCCGTGTCGCTGTCGCTGTCGGTGTCGGTGTCGGTGCTCGTGGTGCTCAGATTCGGCGCGGCGGACTCGTCCTCGCCGAACGCCTCGTCGTCGTCGAAATCCTCGTCAAGCGACTCGTCGAAATCCTCGTCCTCGTCGAAATCCTCGTCGAGCGACTCGTCGAGTGTCTCGTCGTCGAAATCCTCGTCTTCGGAAGTCTCGTCGACGTCGGGCGCTTGATCCTCAGCGGCCTCTTCCGTCCCTTCGTCAGAAGCCTTCTCGGTCACCTCGGGATCCGTTGTGTCGGAGCGTGGTTCGTCTTCCACGTCGTCGTCGTCGGTGTGCGACATCGCCAGCATCCTCGCACCGGAGGCGACGGTCTCGGCCGGCTCGCCCGGCGCGGCGAACTGTGGCGTCATGGCCGGCAGGTTCAGGTTGCCGATCAGGCCGCCGACGGCGTCGTTCAGCAGGCCGCTCAGGCCGCTCAACGGCAAAGCGCCCAGCAGGTCTCCGCCGGTCAGGTAGTCGAGCAGGTTGAGGATCGCGTTCGGTGTGGCCGGAGTCGGGTTCCCGCTGAAGAACTCCTTCTGGAATCCGCGGATCAGCAGATTGAGGATGTCGAACGGCACCTGCAGCGGGTTGATCCCCGACGGGAACGACAGGAACGGCGTCGGAATCGCGCCCTCGGTCAGCGTCCTGGTGTAGGTCCCGTCCGGGTTGCGGACCACGTCGGTGTAACCCAGGTTGTTGAGTGCTTCGACCGCGGGCGCAAGCGCATTGGCAAGCATTCCAACGGGGTTCACGCCCAGCGCCCCGAGCGTGGTGATGGCGATGATGTCCGAGAGCAGGTACAGCGGCTCGAGCAGCGGCTGCGTGGCCGACGGCAGCGTGACGTAGAGGTTCAGCGCCAGCTTGCCGTCGACGAGGTTCTCCAGCGCATCACCGATCTGTTCGGTGAGTTGGTCGGGCACCGTGTCGAGGGTGAGGCCCCGAAGCATGTAGGTCGGCAGTATCCCGGCCATCAGGTTGTTCAGCAGCGAGAACGGGTTCGGCCAGGCCGCCAGGTCCGACATCGGGTGGTACTCGACGCCGATGTCGATCAGCACCGGGATGATGTTCGCACCGCCGAGCGACAGGCCGAGCGGCAACTGGGCCAATCCCCCGCTGGAGGTCACCTGGGTCTGCGGGTTGACGGTATTGATGCCGAGCAGGTCGAACAACGGGTAGAACCGCGCGAACGCCCCACCGTTGGGACGGGCCGGGTTCAACAGCAGCAACATCGGCAGCACGGTGATGCTGCCCAACAGGGGATCGAGACCGGCATAGTTCACCCCGCCGGGCTGATTTGCCAGATCGGCGAGCACCTTGTCGTAACCGGTGGCGATCGCGAACGCGCCCATCCCGATGCCCACCGACACCGGAACCCGCAGGTGCACGACGTCGGGCAGAACATCGCCGAGCAGACCGTCGATCACGTTGCCCAGCAGCGGAATCAACGGGTTGCCCGGCAGGGTTCGGGTCAGCCTGGCGAGCAGTGTGGTCAGCAGACCGACGGCCCCGACTTCGAGGTACTCGGTGCCGTTGATGTCGCCGGCCACCGAGTTGGGCAGCGGCGGTACCCAGCCGAGGTCGGCGCCGAACAGCTTCAACATGGTGAAGACCGGGCCGGCGGTGACGACGTTCAGCCCCGGGACACCGAGGTTGCCGAGGTTGAGCGGATCGCTGAGGTCCAGGCCGACCAGGTTCAGCAGGCGCAGTAGGTCTGTCACGCCTTGGGCGTCGGTGATGCCGAGGAGTTGCAGGACGGGAATCAGCACCGTGTTGGTGACGAGTTGGCCGACCAACGCGTCGAGCACCGGTGACAGGTCGATGGGAATCTCGCCGAGCAGCCCGCCCAGAACGTTGTCCACCAAGAAGTTCGGGTCGCCCACCAGCCTCTCGAGGAGGCTTTCCGGATCCATGCCGGCGGCCCGGGCGAGCGCGGCGAGGTTGAGGTTCTCGACCACCGCACGCGCGACGAAGTCCACCACGGTCTGGGTGACGTTGGAACCGAACGTGCCCAGGCCCGCCGTCACGTCGGGGAGCTGGCCCGGCGACGGCCACTGGTTGACGGCCGCAAGGAGCTGGGCATCGACGGCCCGGACCTCGGCTGCGGCGGTCGCCTCCGGGGTGGGGGTGACACCGATCAGGGCCGTTGCCGTCGCGGTGGCGGCGCTGAGGGCGGTGGCCTTTCTGGCGAACTTCTTGACGTTCCTTCGGCGTGCCTGATGTCTGCCAGCCAACTGAACTGTTCCTCCTGGCCCCCCGTTGGTTTGGGCCAGACCGTAGCATGAAGCGCGCGCGGCGGGGCGAGTTGGGCAAATTCGTTCGCTCCGCAAACAAACCGGGTCGTGGGCATCGAGCTTTGCAGATGGCTAACTCGTCGACTGTCCGTCGTGGTCAGAGGGCCAGCGCGTCAGCCGCAGCACGTGCGAGCTGGCGCTCGTAGCCGCCGCGGAAGATGACGACGTGCGCCAGCAACGGATAGAGCTGGTGTAGCGCGAGCCGGTGGCGCCACCCGTCGCGTAGCTGGCGCTGCGACTGGTAGCCGTCGAGCACCGCACCGAGGAATGGACAGCCGAACAGGTCCAGCATCGCCAGGTCGGTTTCCCGGTGCCCGCCGGCGGCCGCCGGGTCGATCAGCACCGCGCCGCGGCGCGTCCACATCACGTTGCCCCTCCACAGGTCACCGTGCAGCCGCGCCGGGGGATCGTCGTCGTCGAAATCACCGGCCTCACAGCGGGCGATCACCGCGTCGACGGCTGCGCGCGTGGTCGCCCCCAGTGCCGCGTCTGCCCGGTTCGCCATGGGGCGCAGCCGTTCTCGGGCATAGAACACGCCCCAGGCGGAGTGGGGCGTCAAGGACATGGGCAGCGGGTGGTGCAGCGGACCGAAGTAACCGGGTCCGTGCCAGCCGTCCGGTGGCGCACCGAACCCGTCTGCTCCCGCGTCGTGCGTGCATGCCAGCCGCTGACCGAACTCGTACGCGGCAGTATGGGTCGGTGCGGTGGTCTGCAGGTGTTCGAGGGTGATGCTGTCGTCGGTGTGGTCGAACACCCTGGCGCACGGCACGCCTCCGCGTGCAGCTGAAAGCCATTGCAGCCCAGCGGCTTCGAAAGCAAATAGTCCAGGGGGCGCCCCTGCACGACGCTTGCTGAACGGCCGCATGCCTACGGGAGGCCGAACACGCGGCGTACCGCGTGGTCACGGACCCTGGACGGCAGCTTTGTCATCAACCCGACCTGGACTTTGGGGCCGAGGCCGACCACGTAGCGCGCCCGGGGCCGCCCGGCGGTCAGCGCCTGCTCGACGACGGCGGACACCTTCGTCGGGGACACCGCGCTGCGCTGCGCGATGGGGATGAACTTCTTCATCCCCGCAATGTGTTTCGCGTAGAGATCACGGTGCTCCGGCGTCAGACCGGCCTCGACCTCGGCCACCATGTCGTCGGCGGTGCGCCACATGTCGGTGTCGGTCTGCGCGGGTTCGACGACGATCACCGGAATGCGCCACGGGCTCAACTCCACCCGCAATGCGTCGGCGGCGGCCTCCAATGCGAACTTGCTCGCCGAGTACGCACCCATCAGCGGCATCGAGAGCCGGCCATTGACGCTCGAAATGAACACGATGCGGCCGCGTGACTTCCGCAACCGGGGTAGCACTTCCTGGGTCACCGCGATCTGACCGACGACGTTGACCTCCAACTGCTTTCGCCAATTCTCGACAGACACCGCCTCCACCGCGCCCGCGACGGCGATTCCCGCGTTGTTGACCACCGCGTCGAGGTCGGCCGGTAACGAGGTCGCCAGCGCATCGATGTGTTCGGGGTCGGTGACGTCGAGGATGACGGCCGATATGCGTTGCGGGTTGGCCGCGGTGACCGCCTCGGCATCGGGCTGGGATCGGACGCCCGCGATCACGTCCCACCCACGGGCGGCCAGATGTTCGGTGATCGCCTTGCCGATGCCCCGGGAGGCGCCGGTGACCAGTACAGAGGGCATCTCTTCTCCTCGGTCGGCTGGCAGAAGCAGTTGTCAGACTACGGCGTGTGTGCGCCCGCCGACGAGGTCGTCGCGCGTCGGGGACCGAACCAGAAGATGGCGGCGCCGACGGCGATCACCGCCGCGGCCAGCCCGATCACAGGGGCGACCGTGACCCGCGTCAACGTCGCACCCACCACCGCGCCGCCGCACATCGTCAAAACCACGCCGTAGCGCAGCTTTTCCCGTTCCCCGCTACCACCGGCGAGCCTGCTGTCGAAGCCGAGACCCGAGATCGTCGACGTCAGCACCGTCGTCGACAGTTCCTGCACGCCGAACTGACGCCCGGTGACGTTCTGGTTGCCGAACACAACGGCCAGCCCCGCGATCAGAATCAGCTTGGTGTCGTCCTGGTAATCGAGCACGCCGGCGCCCGCCAGGAGCGCCAGCACCGACAACGCCACCACTTCGAGGCCGAGGGTGATCCCCAGCCAGCGCCGGACCTCCGAGCCGAGGTGGCGGCACAACCGGCCGCCGATCACGGCGCCCGCCACAAAGGCGACGAACGCCACGAGCGCGGCCGTCACGTCCACACCCGAGTGCGGCACGAACCAGAACCCGAGGAAGATGACGTTGCCGGTCATGTTGGCGACGAACACGTGCCCGAGGACCAGCACGCTGACCGCGTCGACCAGGCCGGTCGCGAACGTGAGCATGAACAGTGCCAAGACCGTAAACCGTTGCGAGACAGGCGATTCGACAGCCACGGTCGAGGCTTCCGGCCTACAGCTGTGGTGTCAGGTCCAGCGAGGTGACCGTGGACATGCGGGTGATCAACCAGTCCGCATCGTCGCGCTTCATCGTGAGCCGATACGACAGATAGCGCAGCGACGGGATGTTCTTGGTCACCGGGCTGGTGGCCACCGAGTTGGTGTAGACGATCGCGGTCGCCTCGGTCGGGGTGAGCGTCTCGACCGCCGCACCCATCACCTGGGTGGTGTTGGAGACCTGGGCCTGCTTGTTGGGCGCGACGATCGCGTCGATGTACTTGCGGTACTCGTGCTCGAAATCGCCGCCCAGATAGCCCGCCGAGCGGTCCGGAAGGCTCTCCATGTCCTCCGGCGTGTACGTCCAGAGCGTGGTGATCGCTTCGGTCGCCGTGCGGGCCACGTCGAGCTTGATCTGAACGGTGGCGCGGTCGGTCAGATACGGCTGCAGCATCGCGCCCGCGAACCCCGCCGCCCCGACGAACAACACGCCCGCGACGATCGCCGCGATCGCCAACCGCTTGCCTGCCGGCCGATGGGGCACGAGCACCTGCTCCGCCGCCGGCTCCTGCTCGGGAGCCTCAGCCTCGGCGGGCTCGGCGCTCTCATCCTCGGCGGCTTCGGCCTCGGTCTCGATGGCCTCCGCCTCCGCAGCCTCGGGAGCCTCGGCCTCCGCAGGCGTTTCGGCTTCCACAGGCTCCATCTTGGCTGCCCGCGCGGCCTTGCCCCGCGGCACCGGCTTGGCCTGTCCCGGCTCGGTGCCCTGTGGCTTGGCCGAAACCTCGTCGGGCGCAACGGTTTTGGTGCGACGACGCAGGATGAACCAGCGGCGACGACGGGCAGGCGTCGCCGGATCGGCCGCCGCGTCCGCGTCGGTGGTCAGATCACCTGAATCAGCTGGCTGATCTTCCACTGCTGTCCTTCCTCAATAGCCGTTGCGACCCAACGGCTTCCGCTCTCATACGTCTGCTTGCCGTCGGGCGACTGGGAGGTCACCGTCGTCGCGACCAGCACATCGGCGCTGCCGTCGTCGTTCCAGCGCTGCACCCCGGCCTCCACCACGGTGCCGGCGGTGGGCTCGGCGCGCGCCACCTGGACCAGGATCTCGTTCTTCCTCTCGTTGAACATCTCCGCGAACTCGCCGGTGCCCTCGGCCAGGATCCGCTCCACATAGTCGTTGGCGTGGAACGGATCCAGCGAGGTGTACTCGGTCATGAACTGGCGGACATAGCCGAGCGCCAACGCGTCCTTGACCGCCGCGCGCCGGTCGATCTCATGGTTGACCAACAACAGCGTGCTCAACGTGAGCATCGCGATCAGCACCAGCGACGCCACCGTGGCGACGACCGGCAGCCCCCACCGGCGGGGCCGCCGGGGCGTCACCTCGAAGAAGTCTGGCTCGTCGGCCTCGATCCGGCGCCGCGGGCTCACTGGCCCTCCGGACTCGTCAGCGGCTTCTTGAGCACCGTCAGATCAGCAACGCGCCACTGCCCGTCCGATTTCTCGAACTTGACCCGCACGGTCGCGGTGATGAACTTCAGGCTGTTGGGGTCATCGCCGCGCTGACCCTGCAGCGCCAACAGCATCGACGCGCTGGATGGCGTGACCGGCGGGTTCGGCACCACCGCGCTGCTGACCGCCCAGTACTCGTTGGACGTCACGCCGGCGTTCTGAACCGCCTGCTGCTGAGCGATCAACTGGTCGCGGTACGCATCGGTGGTCAGCGACTGTGCATGCGCGAAATCCTGCTGCAGCGTGTCCTTCTTGTAGGTCAGCATCTGTTCGACGATCCGCGGTCCCTGCTCGGTGATCTGCGCGCGAGCGTTCTCGATGGCGCGGTCCTGGCGGTACACCACCACGACGCTCAGCGCGACCGCCACCACGCACAGCAGCGCGGCCGCGATCAGCACCCCCGCGGTCAGCCGGCGCACGTCGCGGGCCTCGGACGGGCTCTTGTGCACCTCGGTGCGCAACAACAGGTCGGCGAACGTCCGCCGACGCCGGTCCCACAGCGGCCACAGCCAGCCGAGGAACAGCGCCGCGGTGTCCAGCAGATGCGCCAGATCGCGCGCCAACAACCGCCACACGCCCGCCCGGGTGCCGGACCGGTGCACCACGGCGATGCCGAACAGCGCGCGCCCCAGGCTGAATCCCTTGACCGCGGGCAACACCAGACGATTCACCGCCATCACGAGCACCACCAGGGCGGCCGCCACGGTGAACACCCACCACAGCCACCCCCGCAGCGGGGCCGTCCAGGCCACCAGCGCCAGCGTCACCACCACCGCCAGCCCGAGCAGCACGTCGATGGCGAAGGCGCCGGCGCGCGCAGGCCAGGATGCCAAAGGTGGCGCGGCCACCTCGTCGGCGGGCGGAGTGTGCAGGTCGGAGTCGTCGAGCGTCATGGTCGATGAGGTCACGATGTGACCTGGTCCAATCGGGCGACTTTGTAGGTGCCCTCGTCGGGCGCCATCTGGACGCGCAGCCGGTAACCCTGCTCCTGGTCGGCGGTTTCGGAGTTGGTCACCTTGACCCGCACGGCGACCAGAACATCGAACGATCCGTCGGCGTTGTGCTTTTCCACCGCCGCGCGCATATCCGACACCTGCACCTGAACGTTCGCGGCCTGGTACGCGTCGACCAGTACGCCGCTGTACAGCGAGGCCTGCACGGCGAAGTCACCGGTCGAACATTCGATGATCTTGGCCTGCGCCGCGGTCATCGCAGCGGTGTCCGGCGCGTGCGTGGCGGTCACGCAATCCTTCGCGGCCTGCAGCGCGGCCGCCTCCGCACGCGCGGTTGCGTCGTTGTCCTGGTGCGCCCTCAGCGCGAGGTATCCGCCGACTCCGCCGGCGAGCGCGAGCAGCAGCAGCGCCGTGCAGATCCCGATCGCCCAGCCGCGGCCCAGCCGGGGCGGGCGGCGTCGGTCAGCTGTCTTTCTGGTCTGTTCTGTCGGCTCTTCTTCTGTGGATACTGCTAACGACTCGTCGGGCTCTGGGTGGGCTTCGTCGGGCGTTTCATCAGCATCGGTGGGGTTCAGCTGGCGGGTGCCAGCATCTCCTTCCATCCGTCGTCTCCTGGGTTACTCGAGTTGCTGACGTTGTACCTGACGCCATCGGGTCCGACCACCTGTCCGCTGGTCGGGCTGTACACCGCCGTCGAGCCGGGTGGCCCTGGTGCCGGAGTGTAGATGCAGGGGTTGGGCTGCTGTCCACTACAGGTGACGGACCCCTGTCCTGGCGGGCTCAGCGGGTCGCTGACCGGCGACGTCGACAACGCCGGCGGCAGCTCGCTGGCGGGCATCGGGTTGACACCGCTGTTCACCGACGGCGCGGGAACGACGAAGCCCGGGTTGACGCCCTGATCGCAACGCGCGCCCGGAGCTGGGCACGACAGGACCTGATTCGGGTCGCCGTACCACGGGTTGGTGCCCAGTGGCTGATACGGCTCGTCGCTGCGGCACTCCATCGGCGTCGCCGCGCGCTTGCCGGGCACGTCGACGCACGGATAGTTACGTGCCCCGCGAACGACGTTGGCCTGGTAGTCCTTCGGGATCTTGCAGTAGGTGCCCTTGGGCAGCGGCGCCATGCTGGTGTCGGCGGGTGAGCGCCATTCCGACGCGGGCAGGAAGCCGGTCAGGCACGGCGGCGGCTGGTTGATCGACAGCGCCAGCGGCAGCTGGCCCAGATCCTCGAACAGCGTGCCCGCCTGGCTGGCCGCGCCGCCTTGGGGCCAGATCACCAGCGTCTGCTCGAGCCCCTTGTGGTAGCGCTTGAGCATGTCGATGACGACCGACAGGTTGGCCAGCGTCTGCGGCAGCGATTCCTGCACATCGCCGAACACCGCGGTGACCTGATCCAGCGTCGGCGGGGCCTGCTGAAGGCCGCTGCGCAACGCCGCATCCTCCTGGGCCGCCTGCGCCGCGATCACGTTGAGGTTGCGCGACCACTGCTCGATGTTGTCGCCCGAGGTCACCTGGCTGTCCAGGATCGGGGTGGCGTTGAGGATGATGTCGTTGACCTGGGGCAGGTGTTCCTGGAAGCCCGCCGCGAGGCTGGACGTCGAATCGACCAGGCGCTGCAGCGCCGGACCCAACCCGCCGACCGCCTGCGACGTCTCGGTGAGCAGCGCGTCGATCTTCTCCTTGGGCAGCGCGGCCAGACCCTCGTTGGCCGCGTCCAGCGCCGGGCCGACCTCGCTGGGCACCGTGCTCTCGGTGATCGTCGCGCCCGGCTGCAGATACTGGCCCGGATCACCGGTCGACACCAGGTCCAGGTACTGCTCGCCGATCGCCGACACGGAATGCACGTTCGCGGTCGCATCGGCAGGGATCTTGAAGCGGTTGTCGATGCTCATCGTGGCCCGCGCCCCGGTCTCGGTGGGCTCCACCTCGGTCACCTTGCCGATCTGGGTGCCGCGGTAGGTGACGTTGGCCGTCGCGTACAGGCCGCCCGACCGCGGCAGGTCGGCGTGCAGCGTGTACTGGCCGATCCCGACCAGCGCAGGAATCCGCAGGTAGTACCAGCCCAGCACGACCAACGCGATGACCGTCAGGATCGTGAACAGCACCAGCTGGATCTTGATGAACCTGCTCAGCATCGCTCACTCAGCCCTTTCGACCAGCGGCCCGCCGGGCACGTTGTGCGGGTTCGGGGTGTACCGCACGTCCGGGATCATGGTGGCCGGGTCACGGCCCCACGCCTGCTCGAGCGCGCGCAGCATGCCGGAGACACCGGTCCCGGTCAGCACGCCGTTGTCGAGCGCGGACAGCGTGAGGTCGATCATCAGCGACACGTTGAGGTAGTCACCGCGCACCACTTTCGGAATGTTCTCGATCGAGAACGGCGCGGTGAGCAGCAGCTTGAGCGCACCGACCAGGTACGGCGACGCCTTACCCAACTCTCGCAGCGGCCGCTGCAGGTTGGCCAGGTTGGTGTTCAGGTCGTCGCTGGCCGGCCCCAGCGCGGCGTCGGCCGCCCCGCTGATGCGCCCGACGGCCTGCACCGCGTCGGCGAACAGATCGCGGGTCTCGGCGAAATGCTTGATCAGCGGCGGGAACTCGGTGAGCACCCGGTCCAGCGTGTTGTTGCGCTGGGCGACGATCGACAACAACCGGTCGGTGGACTCGATCGCCCGGGTGATGTCCTGGCGCTGCTGGTTGAGCTCGCCGGTGAAGGTGTCCAACCGGTTCAGGAACTCCCTGATCTGGTCGGCCCGCCCGGTGAGCAGGTTGTTGATCTCGGTCTGGATGACCTCGAGGTTCTGCACGCCACCGCCGCGCAGGATGGTGGCGATGCTGGCCAGCACCCGTTCTGTGGTGGGATACGCCGACGCGTTCTGCAGCGGGATCGTGTCACCGTTGCGCAACGGCTCCGGCGACGGGTCCGGCGGCGGCTCCAGCTCCACGTGCTGCGAACCGAGGAGGCTGGTCTGCCCGATGCTCGCCAGCGCGTTCTTCGGCAGCTTCACGCTGGGCTCCAGGTCCAACGTCAACGTGGCGACCCAGTTCTTCAGCTCGATCGCGCGCACCCGGCCGACGTACACGTCGGCGACCCGGACCCGGCTGTTGACATTGAGCGCCAACGTATCCGGCATCTGCACGTAAACCGTGTAGGCGTCCGATCCGGTGCCGGGCCCGCCGGGCAGCGGCACGTTCGCGATGCCCCTCCAAGATCCACACGAGCTCACCACGAGCGCGATCGCACCCAACGCCACGGTGCGCCGTGCGATCGTGCTCAGCCTGCGAGCACCCATGACCGGTCCTCTGTTCCTAGTGCGAGCCCTCATCCTGAGCCCTTCGATCCTCGCGCGAGCACCCATCAGCCACCCACCTCTGCTGGCAGCGCGGGTCCTGCCGGCGCCGGACCCGGCGGCGGGCCGCCCTGGGCCGGCATGGGTCCGGCCAGCGCAGCCCCACCCGGGTCACCGGGGATCACTCCCGGCGCCGGAGCCGGCGGCGGGCCGGGCTGCGGATACCACGGCGGCGGCAGCGGCGTGTTCTCCGTGTAGGCGTTCGGCGGGCCCGCCTGGTGCGGTCCACCGAAGGTCGGTGGCGCAGGCGGGATCTCGCAGTCGGGTCCGCCCATCAGCTCGGAGAGGCACGCCGGGGTCATCATGTTCGCGGTGAACGGCTGCACCTCGACGCCCTGCATGCCCGGTGCGGCCACCCAGCCCTGCTCGTGGTTGCCGTGCGAGAACAACGTGTCCCGCGACCAGATGCCCGGCACGGTGGTGTCCTTGTACCCCGGCGGCGGCTGCAGCCTCGGCTCGGAGTACGCAACCTGCTTGGGCAACGTCAGCGCCGAACTGAACTGGTTGACGCCGAACGGCGGGAAGTTGAACTTGATCGCGTCCAGGACCGGCGCCAGGTACTGCGCGCATAACTCGGCCGACTCCTGATAACCCAGCCGGCTGGCCGCCTGGATCGAACTGCACACGAACTGCAGCGGGTTCGCGAAGTTGTTGATCACCGGGATGCCCATCACGCCGCCGGTCACCGGCGAGATGATGTTCATCAGGTTGGCGCCCAGGTTCGGGAACACGTGCAGCGCGGTCTCCAACCCGTCGCGCGAGTCCGGCTGCAGGATCGCCGTGGTGGCCGACGACAGGTTGTTGATGTCGTGGGTCAGCACCTCGGCGTTCTCGTCGAGGAAGCCGCGCGTGGTGGTCAGCAGCTCGTTGAGGTCGCGCAGCGCCTTGGACACCTCGCGGTCGGTGTTGGTGAACGCGTTGGTGAACTGCGCCAGGTCGTCGTTCAGCGCGACGAACTGCTGATCGCTCTGGTGCAGCGCATTGACGAACAGCGCCAGGCTCTTGACCACGCCGAAGAAGTCGTCGCGGCCTTCGTTGAGCGCGAACAGCGCTTCGGACAGCCCGTTAAGCGTCCGGTTGAGCTGCTCGCCCTTGCCCGCGAAGCCGTCGGCGGCCGACTCGATGATCTCGCCGAACGGTCCCGACGGCTGCTCGGGTGTCGGGCCGAGATCGGTGAGGATCCGGTTGATCGAGTCACGCAGCTCGTCGTACTCGACCGGCACCTGGGTGCGTTCCAGCGGGATGACGGCGTTGTCCTCCATCACCGGCCCGCCGGTGTAGGGCGGGGCCAGCTGGATGGTGCGCGACGCCACCAGGCTCGGGTTCAGGATCGACGCGGTGGCGTTGGCGGGCACCTTGAACTTGTTGTCGTAGTGGAAGGTCACCTTCATCTTGTCGCCCGCCGGTTCGATCTTGTCGATCGAGCCGACCTTGACGCCCATGATCTGCACCTTGTCGCCCGGGTACAGTGCCAGCGTGTCGGTGAAGTACGCGACGACGGTGTTCGTGGTCAGCCTCTTGTAGAGGTTGTAGCCGACGAAGGCCGCCACCACGGCCAGCACCACGACCAGGGTGCCGATGATCAGCGTGGCCCGAGAAACCTGTGGTAGCCGCAGGCTTCGGATGTTGAAGATGGTCGACATCAGTTATCCCCCTATCCCTGCGATCCCGGCGGGAGGAACGGCGGATTGCCCGGTAGCGGCGGCTGCCCGGCCGGCGCCAACTGCTGCCCCGGTCCCGGTGCCGGCGGGGCGGGCAGGGCCGGCGGCAACGGCGCGATGCCAGGTGTGAAGTCAGGCGGCTGCGGAGGCATGGGGCCCACCGGCACGGTGCGCGCACCCGGCGGGGTGTCGGCCGACACCTGACCGTGTGGACTCGGCATGTTGGGCGGCAGTTGGCCGGGGATGGCCGCGGCGGGCACACCCGGTGACGGCTGCGGACCGTGCGCGTTCGGATCGGACGTGACCACGTCGATCGGACCGTAGGCCGGGCCGCCGAACGGACCGACGGACAGCCCGGCACACGGCAGTGGGTTGTCCGGCCGTGGCAGGCCGCCGGGCCCAGGCGTGTACGAGCACGGATGTCCCTTGAGCACACCGGGTCCCGGATGCTCCGGCGTGCCCTCCAGCACCGCGGGTCCCGGCGGCGGGGCGCCGTTGTCGAAGCCCTGCGCGTTCGGATCCGGGAACCGCCACGCGGGCAGGCCCGCGTCGCCCCAGAACTTCTGCGGGTCGATGCCGCGCTTCTTGAACGCGGCGTCGATGAACGGCTGCAGGATCTGGCCCGGCAACAGGTTCACCAGCATCACCTTGAAGTACGGACCCGACGCCACGGCTTCACCCAGGGACGCCACGAAGCTGGCGACCGTGGTCAGGGTGTCCATCAGGTCGTATTGGCGTTCGCGCAGCACGTCGCTGACCACGCGCAGCTGCTCGAGCACCCGGTTGAGGTTCGGGTTGTCGTCGATGAAGCCCTTCACCTGTTCGGAGAAGGACCCGACCCGCTCGAGCAGGGCGGCCACGGCGTAGCTGCGCTCGTTGATCGCGCCCAGCAGCGTCTGGGCGTTGACCAGCAGCTGGTTGATCTGCTCGCTGCGGCTGCCGAGCACGCCGGCGATCTTGTTGGCGTTGGCCAACAGCTTCTTGACGTCGTCGTCGCGCTTGCCGATCGTCTCGGAGAACCGCGCCACCCCGTCGAGCGCGGCGCTCAGATGCGGATAGGTCTGGTCGATAGTCTCCGACAACACGTTCAGCGAGCGCTTGACGGTTTCGGTGTCCCACTCCGAGGCCGCCTTCGTCACGTCGAAGAACGCGTCGTAGATCTGGTAGGGCGTGGTGGTCTGGCCCAGCGGCAAAGCGCCGTTGGCGCGCAACGGATCCGACCCGCGCGGCTCGATCTCGATATTGCGCCGGCCCAGGATGGTGTCGGTGCGGATGGCCGCGCGGCTGTCCGTGCCGATCTGCGTACCGCCGAGCGAGTAGCCGATCTTGACCTTGTCGCCCTCGATCTCCAGGGAGCGCACCTCCCCGACGTCGACGCCGGCTATGCGGACCTTGTCGCCCTCGACGAGACCGCCGGTGTCGGAGAAGTAGGCGTAGTAGGTCGGCGAGGCGAACAGCATCGGCACGCTGGCGAAGCTCTGCCCCACCCCGATCACGAGGACCAGGATGATGATGCCCATCACCCCGATGCGGGCCCGGTTCGATCCCTCCAGAGTTCTCATTGTGGCGTGCACCTACCCGACGGCTGGCTGAAGAGTTTGATGGTCCGCACCGGCCCACCGGGCTGCAGCCCGTTCATCCGAATCGAGATGTCGCAGGCGTAGAAGTTGAAGAAGTCGCCGTAGATACCGCCCGCACGCCCGATGATCTTGAACGCGGTGGGCAGCCTGACCAGGATGTCGTTCAGTTCGTCGCGCTGGTCGACCAGCGGTTGCTGCACGGCTTCGAGGTGACCGACCGTGCTCTGCAGCAGCGGGCGGTTGTCGGCGAGCAGGTCGGCGACCGTGCCGGCCGCGTCGCTGATGTCGGCGACCGACGTGGCGATCGGGTCGGCCCGGTTCTTCAGGCCGGTGATCAGCTTCTCGAAGTCCTGCACGGTCTCGTCGAACTGCTGCTGGTGGCGCACCGTGGTGTCGAGCACCGTGTTGAGGTTGCGGATCACCTCACCGATCACCTGGTCGCGGTCGGCCAGCGCCGACGTCAGCGACGCGGTCTGGTCGAGGATGTCGTTGATGGTGCCGCCCTGACCCTGGAAGACCGTGATGATCGACTGGGCGATGTTGTTGACCTTGTCCGGATCCAGGGCCCGGAACACCGGGCGGAACCCGCCGATCAGCGCGTCGAGGTCCAGCGCCGGCTCGGTGCGCTCGACGGGGATGGTGCTGCCCGCGGGCATCCGCTCGTCGCTGTCGCCGCGCGTGAGCTCCATGAACCGATCGCCGATCAGGTTCAGGTAGCGGATCGACGCGGTGGTGCCCTCGAACAGCGGCAGCGAGCGGTCGACGTTGAAGTCGACCCGCACCATCGAGCCGCCGTTGATCAGCTCGACCTTGTCGACCTTGCCGACCTCGACACCCGATGCGCGAACGAACTGTCCGGCACGCAACCCGCTCGCGTTGGAGAAGATCGCCGAGTATCCGGTGGTGCGGTCGAACCGCATCTGGCCGAACACCACGACGATGACTGCGGTGAACAACAGCAGCACCAGCGAGAAGGCGCCGAGTTTGATGGCGGTTCCGGTGATTTTCATGGGTTGATCGTGTTCTCCCCGACTTGGCGGCCCCAGACGTACTCGATCAGGAGCGGCTGGCCCAACTCGAAGTGGTTGTACGGCGCGATCGACGCACCGGTGTCCATGACGAGGTACGGCGCCGGCCAGAGGTCACGCGTGATCGGCTGCCAGCAGCCGGGCCGGCCCTCCGGACCGCCGCGTGCGTTCACGCGCGGCAGGTTGTCCGGATACACGTAGGGGTTGGCGGCACCCATGAGCTCCGACAGCGTCCGCAGCGAGTACCCGTTACCGCCCAGCGACGCGGCCACCTTGGGCTCCACGTCGTGATAGTTGCGGATCGTGCAGTACAGCGCCGGGCTGTACTCGTCGAGGATCTTCGAGGGCACGACAAGGTCTTCGGCCCCGCGCACCAGGTACGGACCGCCGCGCTCGAAGATGTCGCCACCGGTGTTGCCGAAGCCGATCGCGGCCATCAACGCCTGGTCGATGTTGCCCTGCTGCTCGTTGAGCGTCTGCGCGGTGGTCACCGCGTTCTCCAGCCCGTCGAACAGGTCGGGCGCCGCGTCGGCATACACCTCGCCGAGGTCGGCGAGCAGCCTGTTGTCCTCGGCGATCTGCGGCATCTTCGGGTTGATGTCGGCCAGGATCTCATTGCCGTGGATGATCGACTGCCCGAACCGGTCGCCGAGCCCGTCGAGGGCTTCGGCGGTCGCGGACAGCGTCTGGTTCAGCTTGATCGGATCCACCTGCTGCGAGATCGACACCACGGTCTCGAACAGCGTGTTGAACTCGGTGGTCACCGACGTCACGTCGATCACGTCCGAGGAGGTGATCCGTGCCGCGTCGGGGTGTTCGGGCGCGGTGAAGTTCACGTACTTGTTGCCGAACACGGTGGTGGCGTCGATGCTGGCGTCGACGTTGCGCGGGATCAGGTCGAGGTACTTGGGATCGACGTCGAGGATGATCTTGGCCTTCGGCTCGTCGCCCACCGTGACGCCCTCGACGGCGGCCACCCGGCCGATCTCCACACCGTTGTAGGTGACCTTGGCGCCGGGATCCATCGACAGACCCGCGCGCGCGGAGAGCACGGTCAGCTGCGTGCGCGGCAGGAAGTCGCCGCGGAACTGCATGTAGACCAGCACCAGCGCGATGACCGTCAACAGCGTCAGTACCAGCCCCGCCAGCTTGTACGGCGGTGTGCGAGGAGCGTTCAAGGGTGCCGTCATAGCGCTACACCGTCAGGTTGAAGTTCGGGTCGACGCCGTAGAGCGCCAACGAGGCGAACAGGACCACACACACGATCGCGACCAGCGAGGCGCGCATCGACCGGCCGACGGCCTCGCCGACGCCGACCGGACCGCCGCTGGCGTAGTAGCCGTAGTAGCAGTGGTTGAGCATCACGATGACCGAGATGATCACCGCCTGGATGAACGACCAGAACACGTCGTCGGGACGCAGGAACGTGCGGAAGTAGTGCTCGTAGGTGCCGATCGACTGCCCGTAGAAGAACGTCGTGGTCACCTGTGCGGACAGGAAGCTCATGATGATCGCCATCGCGTACAGCGGGATGATCACGATGAAGCCGGCCATGATCCGGGTGGACACCAGATACGAGATCGACTTGATGCCCATCACCTCGAGGGCGTCGATCTCCTCGCTGATCCGCATCGCACCGAGCTCGGCGGTGGCGCCGGCGCCGACGGTGGCCGCCAGCGCCTGGCCCGCGACCACCGGGGCGGCGATGCGGACGTTGATCAGCGCGGCGAAGAAGCCGGTGAACGCCTCGACACCGATGTTGCCGAGGGAGGCGAAGCCCTGGATCGCGACCAGGGACGACCCGGACAGCGTGACGAAGCCGACGATCGCCACCGTGCCGCCGATGACCGCCATAGCGCCGGTGCCCATGCCGATCTCGGCGATCAGCCGCAGCGTCTCCCTGCGGTAGTAGCGCAGCGCGTACCCGATCGAGCCGACCGCCGTGAGGACGAACACCGCGACATGCCCGACGCTGTCCAGGAAGCGGGCGGGAGAACTGGCCACACTCTGTGCGCGGGAGTACCCCCGCGGAAACCGTGAACGCAGGACCGTTGTCGTCGACACGTCAGCTCCCTGTTCCGAACCGGACACCGATCGTGGTCAGCACCACGTTGACGGCGAACAGGGCGATGACGCACAGCACCAGCGTCTCGTTGACCGCGGTGCCGACGCCCTTGGCGCCGCCGGAAACGGTCAGGCCGCGGTAGCAGCCGACCAGGCCCGCGATCAGCCCGAAGGTCGCGGCCTTGACGATCGAGATGACCACCTCGGGCAGGCCGGTGATCAGCGTCAGCGTCGAGACGTACGCGCCCGCCGAGACGTTCTGCAGGTACACGCCGAAGATGAAGCCACCGACCAGGCCGACGGTGATCACCGCGCCGTTGAGCAGCACCGCGACGAACGTCGAGGCCACCACGCGGGGCACCACAAGGCGGTGGATCGGGTCGATGCCGAGCACCTCCAGCGCGTCGATCTCCTCGCGGATGGTGCGGGCGCCGAGGTCGGCGCAAATGGCCGTCGAGCCGGCCCCGGCAACGACGAGCACGGTAACCAGCGGACCCAGCTGGGTGACGGCGCCGATCGCGGCGCCCGCGCCGGAGACATCGGCGGCGCCGAACTCCGCGAGCAGGATGTTCAGCGTGAAGATCAGGAGCACGGTCAGCGGGATCGACACGGCCAGCGTGGGCAGGAACGCCACCCGCATCAGGAACCAGCTCTGCAGGATGAACTCGCGCCACTGGAACGGCGGCTTGAACAGCGCCTTTCCGGTGAGCACGCACATGCGGACGAACCCGCCGACAGCCTCCAGTCCCGGTCTGACCTGGTCACGCACGTACCCGGTCATACCGGTCGTCGCCGTCACCAGTGCACTCCCACGACGAAATCGCGAGTGTCGTGGCGCAACAACTGCGCCTGTCGCACGCGCCCTCCTTGTTCGAGTTCTTCGAGCCTGGTGTCTGTGACCAACGTCTCCTTACTCGCCAGTAGTAAGGCAGACCACCGGACTGTACCCGATCCGATCGCCGAGGTGTATCGCATCTGCAGTATTCGCGCCGCAACCAGCGGTAACCGCGAATCCATCTGCTACTCCTCCTGGGCTCCGGCAGAAACTGTTGGCGGAGTGGCACTTTCGCCGGCGTCACCGGTTTTGCCGACGGCAAACCGCTCCCGCAATTCGGTCTTGAGCACCTTGCCGGCGGGGTTTCGCGGCAGCGCGTCGACCACCTCGAGGACCTTCGGATGCTTGTACCTGGCGAGCCGCTGGGACAGGAACTCGTCGAGATCGCGCAGGTCAAGATCACCGTCGGCGTCCTGGCCGAGAGCCACCACCGCGACGGGGACCTCGCCCCACTTCTCGTCCCGGCGGCCGATCACCGCCACCTCGGCGATTGCTGGATGGGCGGCCAGGGCGTTCTCGACCTCCGCGCAGTAGATGTTCTCGCCACCGGAGATGATCATGTCCTTCTTGCGGTCGACGACCCAGATGTAGCCCTCCTCGTCCTGGCGAACGAGGTCGCCGGAGTGGAACCACCCGCCCGCGAACGCCTCGGCGGTGGCCTGCGGGTTGTTCCAGTAGCCGGCCATCAGGGTCGGCGCCCGGTAGACGATCTCGCCCACCTCGCCGATCGGTACGTCGTTCATGTCGTCATCGACGATGCGCGCGGCGACCGTCGGGATGACCTTGCCGACCGAGCCCAGCTTGCGGATCGCGTCGTCGCCCAACAACATGCACGTCACCGGCGACATCTCGGTCTGGCCGAACGCGGCCAGGATCTGCGTGCCAGGGAACGTGTCGGACATGGTGCGCAGCAACGTGTCCGAGGCGGGCGCCGCGCCCCACGACAGCACCCGCAGCTGTAGCCGGCGGGGGCGGGCGCTCTGCTCGGCGCACACCGCCTGCCACTGCGCGGGCACCAGGAAGATGCCGGTGACCTTCTCCGCCTCGAGCACGTCCAGCAGCGCGCCGGGATCGAAGGCGCCCAGCGGATAGATCACCGTCGGCCGGCCCAGCAGCAGGCCGGGGATCATGTTGCCGATGCCCGCGATGTGGAACAGCGGCACACCGACGAAGCCGACGTCGTTGTTGATGTCGGCGCCGTTGGTGAACAGGAATGTCAGCGCCTGCCCGGCGAGGTTGGTGTGGGTGAGCACCGCGCCCTTGGGCCTGCCGGTGGTGCCTGACGTGTACATGATCAGTGCCGGCGAGTCGTTGGGGATGTCGACCGTCGGGGCCGGTTCACCCTCCTCGTCGATCAGGTCGTCGTAGCCGATCAAGTTCTGATCGGTCGCACCGCCGGCGACGATCACGGTGGTCAGTGTCGGGTCGAGGTCGCGGACCGCGGCGGCCACGTTCGCCAGCACCGCCTCGGTGATGACCACCTTGGCCTGGCAGTCGCTGACCAGGAAGGCGATCTCCGGAGGGGTCATGCGGAAGTTGACCGGGACGGCGATCGCGCCGAGCTTGTTGGCCGCGAGGAACGCCTCGATGTACTCGGTGCGGTTGAGCATCAGGATCAGCACCCGGTCGCCGAACTGCACCCCGCGCCGGCTCAGCGCCCCGGCGAGCCTCGCGACGCGCTCATCGAGCTCACGCCAGGTGGTGGTCTTTCCCAAGAAGCGCAGGGCCACCCCGTCGGGCTGCATCAGGGCGTGGCGAGCGAGCTGGTTGGTCCAGTTCTGCCTTCGGGCGAGATACGGCTGTTGGGTGGGGTCGGGCTCGGTCAACAGAGGTGTACTCCATCTCCGGGTTGCACAGTGTTGATATTTGATCAAACATTGTTGTTGCCCCGGTCACACTATGGCCTCGGCGGTTCGGGGACAAGCCCTCGCCAGATGACCGGAGAAGACAGTGAACGCACCGGCCACCCCCTTTCCGGGGCCCCCTCGCGGGGTACGGCGTGAGCAGCTGTCGGACAAGGTGGCCAACCGGTTGCGCGCCGACATCATGACCCGGACGCTGCGGCCCGGCACGTACATCCGGCTGGACGAGACCGCCGCCGCGCTGGGGGTCAGCATCACCCCGGTGCGTGAGGCGCTGCGCACGCTGCGCGGCGAGGGCATGGTGCAGCTCGAACCGCACCGGGGCCACGTGGTCGTCCCGCTGACCCGCGCCGATGTCGAGGACATCTTCTGGCTGCAGGGCACGATCGCCAAGGAGTTGGCGGCCACCGCGGCCGAGCGGATCACCGACGCCGAGATCGACGAGCTCGAGGAGCTCAACGACGCGCTGGCCGCGGCGATCGAGCAGGGCAACGCGAGGGAGATCGCGTCGGCCGAGTTCGCCTTTCACCGGGCGTTCAACCTGTCCACCGGCCGGATCAAGTTGGCCTGGTTCCTGCTGCACGTCGCGCGGTATCTGCCGGGCCGGATCTACACGGACGATGCGCACTGGGGGGCTGCGGCGTTGACCCGTCACCGCAAGCTGATCGCGGCGCTGCGCCGGCGGGACGCCGACGCGGTCATCCGGCTGACCGGTGGTGAGTTCGCCGACGGCGCGAAGCGGCTGATCGCCCGTTTGGAGGAGACCGGGTTGTGGAGCTGACCCCGGGCTACTTGGCGGCCAGCTGCGGTGGCACTAACGGGTTGATCGCATGCACCTGATGGCTGCAATCAACCCGTTAAGCCCGCCGAACGTCGGGATGGTGACGAGAATCGGCGAAATCCGTCATGTTTCCGGCTACTTGGCGGCCAGCTGCTCGGCGCGCGTCTTGAGGTTGTCGGCCAGGTAGTCCAGGGTGTCCCCGATCGCCTTCTTGACCATCGTGTTGGGGATGGCCAGCTTGGTCTCGACCTCGAGGTCGACGGTCAGCAACGATGTCGCCCCGATCGGCACCACCGAGAACCTCTGCTCCTGCTTGGTGAAGTGGTCGCCCTGCTGCAGCATCGTGTAGATCTGGTTCTCCCCCGGGTAGTACACGGCGGTGATGAACGTGCCCGACTGGCCCTGCACGACCACGTCGAGCCGCAGCTGGCTGGGCCGGCCGTCGTTGTATCGCGCCAGCACCCAGCAGCCCTTGATCTCGGCGTTCCACTCCGGATACGCCTCGAAGTCGGCGACGATCCCCATGATCGCCTCGGCGGACGCCTCGACCTCGACGGTCTTGCTCACGAGCGGCATCCGTCGAGCATATCGACTACTCGCAGCGGGCCGTTTCCACCAGCGCGCGAACGGTTTCGGGGATCGACACCGGCCTGCGGGTGACACGGTCGACATAGACGTGCACCCAGTGCCCGACCGCGGCCACCGGACCGTCCGGTTTCCACAGCCCCAGCCGGTAGGTGACGCTGCTGTTGCCGAGCCGCGTCACCGCCAGACCGACCGTCAAGGGGTCGGGAAACCTCAGCTCCGAGAAGTACCTGCAGCCCGACTCGGCGACCACGCCGAGCCAGGGCGCCGTCGTCGGGTCGATCCCGCAGGTGGTGTTGATCCAGCCGTTGATCGCCGTGTCGAACAGCCCGTAGTACACCGCGTTGTTGAGGTGGCCGAACATGTCGTTGTCCATCCACCGCGTCGACACCGGCCAGTGCACCCGGAAGTCCTCGGCGTTCGGCCGCGCCTCAGCGCTACTCATGGCAGCAGTGTGTCAGCGCCGCCATGCTGGTAGCCATGAGAATCCGCGGCGCGGTGCTCGAAGAGATCGGTCGGCCCCGGCCGTACGCCGAATCGCGGCCGCTTTCGATCGCCGAGCTGGACCTGGCGCCGCCGGGCAGCGGCGAACTGCTCGTGCGCATCGAGGCCGCGGGGCTGTGCCATTCGGATCTGTCGGTGGTCGACGGCAGCCGGGTGCGACCGGTGCCGATGCTGCTCGGTCACGAAGCGGCCGGGACCGTCGAGGAGGTCGGCGCCGGGGTGGCCGACGTCGACGCGGGTGACCGCGTGGTGATGACCTTCCTGCCGCGGTGCGGGCAGTGCGCGGCCTGCGCCACCGACGGGTTGACGCCGTGTGAGCCCGGCAGCGCGGTCAACAACGCGGGCACGCTGATGACCGGGGCACGACGGTTGAGCCGCGACGGTCGACCGGTTCACCACCACCTGGGGGTGTCGGGGTTCGCCACGCACGCGGTCGTGGACCGCCGCTCGGTGGTGCCCGTCGCCTCCGATGTGCCGCCCGTCGTCGCCTCGCTGCTCGGGTGCGCGGTTCTGACCGGCGGGGGTGCGGTGGTCAACGCAGGCCGCCCGCGCCCCGGTGAGACCGTGGCGGTGGTGGGTCTCGGCGGGGTCGGGATGGCGGCGGTGCTCACCGCGCTGGCGCACGACGACGTGCGCGTCGTCGGTGTGGACCGGCTGCCCGACAAGCTCGCGCGGGCCAGGTCGCTCGGCGTGCACGCCGCGTACAGCCCGCAGGAGGCCCTCGACGACGGCGTCAGGGCTGCGGTGGTGATCGAAGCCGTCGGGCACGCCGCGGCGGTGGAGACCGCGGTCGCGTTGACGGCGCCGGGCGGGCGCACCGTCACGGTCGGCCTGCCCTCCCCCGACGCACGGATGTCGCTGTCGCCGTTGGGTTTCGTCGCCGAAGGACGCACGCTGATCGGCAGCTACCTCGGCTCGGCGGTGCCGCAGCGCGAGATTCCACGCTTCGTGGGCATGTGGCGCGACGGGCGGCTGCCGGTGGGATCGCTGGTGTCTTCGACCATCTCGCTGGCCGACGTCAACGCCGGGATGGACGAACTGGCCGAAGGCAGGGCCGTCCGGCAGATCATCGCGTTCGGCTAGAACCAGCTGTCGCGCATGTCGAGCGTGGTGCGGTCCAGGCTTTCCAGCAGGTCGAGTTGCGGCCCGGTCTTGGGCAACTCGTAGCGGAAGAAGTAGCGGCCCGCCGCGCGCTTGCCGTCGTAGAAGTCGCCGTCGCGGCCGTGCGCGGCGATCAGCTGCTCCAACCAGATCCACGCGACCACAATGTGACCGAACGCCTCGAGGTAGACCACGCTGTTGGCCATCGCGGCCTCGATGTCACCGGAACCGAACATCGCGGTCGTGACGGCGACCAGCCGTTGCCAGGTGGCGTCGAGAGCGGCGGCGTGTTCGGCGAGTTCGCCGCCGAGCTCGGTGGCGGTGGCCATCGAGCGGCCGACGACGGTGCCCAATGCCGTCAGCGCGGCACCGCCGCGGGCCGGGATCTTGCGGCCCAGCAGGTCCAGGCTCTGAATGCCGTGCGTGCCCTCGTGGATCGGGTTGAGCCGGTTGTCCCGGTAGTGCTGCTCGACGTCGTACTCGCGGGTGTAGCCGTAGCCGCCGTGCACCTGGATCGCCAGGTTGTTGGCTTCCACGCACCATTGCGAGGGCCAGCTCTTGCCGACCGGGGTCAGCAGGTCGAGCAACAGGGCGCTGGTCTCGCGCTCCTCGTCGGACTCGGCGCTGTTGGTCTGGTCGATGAGCTTGGCGCAGTACAGCTGCAGCGCCATCCCACCCTCGACATAAGCCTTCTGCGCCAACAACATTCGTTTGACGTCAGCATGCTCGACGATGGGGATCTGCGGGGCTGCCGGATCGTTGGCCGTCAGCGGGCGACCCTGCGGGCGCTCGCGCGCGTACTGCACCGACTTGAGATATCCGGTGTAGCCGAGGGCCACCGCGGCCATCCCGACGAGCAGCCGTGCCTCGTTCATCATCGTGAACATGTAGACGATGCCGCGGTGCTCTTCACCCACCAGATAACCGACCGCACCGGGCTTTCCGCCGGGGCTGAACTTGCCCTCCCCGAAGTTGAGCAACGCGTTGGTGATACCCCGCTGGCCCATCTTGTGGTTCAGCCCTGCGAGCACCACGTCGTTGCGCTCGCCGACGGACCCGTCGGCGCCGACCAGGAACTTGGGCACGATGAACAACGAGATGCCCTTGGTGCCGGGCGGGCCGCCGGGGATCTTGGCCAGCACCAGGTGGACGATGTTGTCGGTCAACTCGTGGTCCCCGCCGGAGATCCACATCTTGTTTCCGAACAGCCGGTAGGTGCCGTCCTCCTGCGGCTCCGCCCGGGTGACGATGTCGGCCAGCGAGGAGCCCGCCTGGGGCTCCGAGAGCGCCATCGTGCCCGAGAACTGCCCTGCCAGCATCGGTTCGAAGAAGCGCTCGATCTGCTCGTCGGTGCCGAACCGGCTCAGCAGGTTGGCGTTGGCGATGGTGAGCATGAGGTAGCCGGCGGTGGCGATGTTGCCGGCGGCGAACCAGGCGAAGCCGGCTTCGGCCACGGCGAACGGCAACTGGGCGCCGCCGCGCTCGTTGTCCATCGACATGCCGAGCAGGTCGGCGTCGGCGAACGCGTCCCAGGCCTGTTTGACCTCCTCGATGACGGTGACCTTCTCGCCGTCGAAGCTGGGCTCGTTGGCGTCGCTCTTCTTGTTGTGGTTCGCGAAGTAGCGGGTGGCCAGCTGCTCACACAGCTCCAGCGCCCCTTCCAGCGTCTCCCGGGAGTGCTCGGCGAACCGCGGGCGCTTCGTCAGCTCGTCGACCCGGAGCCATTCGAACAGCAGGAAGTCGATGTCACGTCGGGACAGCAGATTCGATTTCATGGCTGGGCCTGCGCAGTGCTCTCGGTGGTGGGTAGGTCGATCCCCAGCGGGGACTCCACGCGCACGGTCTCGTCGCGGATCAGGCCGCGCAGCAGGGCCGTGCTGAACTCGACGGCGATCTCCTGGGCGGTGCGCCTGCCCTGCGGCCGCAGCCAGCGGTATGCGCCCAGCGTCATTCCGATGTAGCCGAGGGCGAGCACGTGCGAGTCGCAGTCGTAGAACTCGCCGCTCTCGATGCCGCGGTCGATCACGTCGCGGATGTGCTCGTACACCTGCGCCTCGGCCTGCCGGATGTAGGCCACCTGGTCCTCGGTGAACCACTCCGTGATGTACGGCCCCTCCTGGAAGTACACCGCGGCGCGCTCGATGTCGCTGGCGATGCCGACGAGCAACCTGTGGGTGAAGTGGTAGATCGTCTCGCGTGCGGACGCGGTCGGGTCGTCGTGCACGGCGTCGACGGTGAAGTCGGCGGCGCCCTTGTAGATGTCGTAGAGGATCAGCGACTTGCTGGCGTAGTAGTGATACACCGTCGCCTTGTTCAGCCCGACCGCGTCGGCCACGTCATCCATCCGGGTGCCGTGATATCCGCGCGCTGCGAACAGCTTGGTGGCGACGGCCAACAGCTCTTCGCGACGGGACTTCCCGTTGCTGCTTTCGGCGGACGAAACGGACATGGCGACTCACTATATGCAGGCCCGAAGCCTGTTCGGGCGTCAATCAACTGGTTGGCTAGTTTATGGGGCCAGGGCTATCGCCGACGCAATCGGCGGGTCTAGACTTGCGCCAGAGCGGGCCGCACTCGAGAGGTGATGACGTGGATCCGAACCCGGACTATGACGCGAGCGACGAGTTGGAGTACGGAGTCAACTGGTTCGCCTGGATTCTGCGCGGCGTCTACCCCCCACCGGCCTACCCTCCGGTCTAACTACGCCCGAAGGGACAAACGGGCGGGAAAGTGCGAGTAGATCGCGCCTGAACGTCGATCTCGGCGCACGAGTGACCGCGCACGCCGCCGGCGCTGACCAACAGCGCGGGAGGGCCAAGCCGGTCGCAAGAGGACAGATGGCAGACTTTCCGGATGCTTATCGGGATACCGCGGGAATCGCACGACGGTGAGACGCGCGTCGCCGCCACGCCGCAGACCGTCGGACAACTCCTCAAGCTGGGCTACTCCGTCGTCGTCGAGTCCGGCGCCGGTGCTGCCTCCAGCTTCGCCGACGCCGCCTACGTCGACGCCGGCGCTGAGATCGGCGGCACTGAACAGGTCCTGGGCGCCGACGTCATCCTCAAGGTCAACGCGCCCACCGACGCCGAGATCGCGGGCGTCAAAGACGGCGCGACGCTGGTCAGCCTGATCTCTCCGGCGCTGCACCCGGAACTGCTGGAGAAGCTGTCCGCACGCCGCATCACGGTGCTGGCGATGGACGCCGTCCCTCGCATTTCACGGGCGCAGTCGCTGGACGTGTTGTCGTCGATGGCGAACATCGCCGGCTACCGCGCGGTCGTGGAGGCGGCGCACAGCTTCGGACGGTTCTTCACCGGACAGGTCACCGCGGCCGGCAAGGTGCCGCCGGCCAAGGTGCTCGTCGTCGGCGCGGGGGTGGCCGGGCTGGCCGCCATCGGCGCGGCAGGCAGCCTCGGTGCGGTCGTCAAGGCCACCGACCCGCGGCCCGAGGTCGCCGATCAGGTCCGCTCCCTCGGCGGGGAGTACGTGTCGATCGAATCGGCGGAGGCCGAAATCTCGGCGACCGGTTACGCCAAGGAGATGGGCGAGGACTACAAGGCGCGTGAGGCCGCCCTCTACGCCGAGCTGGTTCCCGACGTCGACATCATCATCACCACCGCGCTGATCCCCGGTAAGCCCGCACCGCGCATCATCACCGCCGACATGGTGGCCGCGATGAAGCCGGGCAGCGTGATCGTCGACATGGCCGCGGCCAACGGCGGCAACGTCGAGGGCACGGTCAAAGACCAGGTCGTCGTCACCGACAACAACGTGACGATCATCGGCTACACCGACCTGGCCGGCCGACTGCCCGCCACGGCCTCCCAGCTGTACGGCACCAACCTGGTCAACCTGCTCAAGCTGCTCACCCCGGAGAAGGACGGGCAGCTCACCCTGGACTTCGACGACGTCGTCCAGCGCTCGATGACCGTGGTGCGCGACGGCGAGATCACCTGGCCGCCGCCACCAGTGCAGGTCTCGGCGGCGCCTGCGGCGGCACCCGCGGCCGCGGTCGAGGCCCAACCGGCCAAGGAGCCGATGTCGAACGCTCGCCGGCTCGGCCTGACGTTCGCGGCGGCCGCGGCGGTCTTCGCGCTGATCGCCCTGTCCCCGGCCGCGCTGCAGGTACACCTGACGGTGTTCGCGTTGGCGATCGTGATCGGCTACTACGTGATCGGCAACGTGCACCACGCGCTGCACACCCCGTTGATGTCGGTGACCAACGCCATCTCGGGCATCATCGTCGTCGGCGCGCTGCTGCAGATCGGCCACGGTGACGTCGTCATCACCACGCTGGCATTCGTGGCGATCCTGATCGCCAGCATCAACATCTTCGGCGGTTTCGCGGTGACCCGCCGCATGCTGTCCATGTTCACGAGGAGCTAGCCCATGTTCGATCTCGAGACCACCGCCACCGCGGCCTACGTCGTCGCGGCGCTGCTCTTCGTGCTCTCCCTGGCCGGCCTGTCCAAGCACGAGACTTCCCGCGCCGGCATCAGTTTCGGCATCGTCGGCATGGCGATCGCGCTCATCGCGACCATCGCGCTGGCCGTCAACCATCAGATCGAACCGCTCGGACTGGGCCTGCTGGTCGTGGCCATGGCCATCGGCGCGGTGATCGGATTGTGGCGCGCGCGCATCGTCGAGATGACCGGCATGCCCGAGTTGATCGCGTTGCTGCACTCGTTCGTCGGCCTGGCCGCCGTGTTGGTCGGGTGGAACGGCTACCTGCACGTCGAGGGTGACCCAACCGGCGCCGAAGCCGCCCAGCTGGGGCAGGAGGGAATGCTCGGCATTCACTCCGCCGAGGTCGTCATCGGAGTCTTCATCGGTGCCGTGACGTTCACCGGATCGATCGTGGCGAACCTCAAACTGTCGGCCCGGATGAAGTCCGCGCCGCTGATGCTGCCCGGTAAGAACGTGCTCAACGTCGGCGCGCTCGTGGTGTTCGTCGCGCTCACCGTCTGGTTCGTCATCGACCCGCAGCTGTGGGTGCTCGCGGTGGTCACCGTGCTGGCCCTGCTGCTGGGCTGGCACCTGGTCGCCTCGATCGGCGGTGGCGACATGCCGGTGGTGGTGTCGATGCTCAACAGCTATTCGGGGTGGGCCGCGGCCGCGGCCGGCTTCCTGCTCGGCAACGACCTGCTGATCGTCACCGGCGCGCTGGTCGGCTCCTCGGGTGCCTACCTGTCCTACATCATGTGCAAGGCGATGAACCGGTCGTTCATCTCCGTCATCGCCGGCGGCTTCGGGATCGAGGCCGGGCCCGCCGACGACACGGACTACGGCGAGCACCGCGAAATCACCGCCGAGGGCGCCGCCGAGCTGCTGGCCTCGGCCGGTTCGGTGATCATCACGCCCGGCTACGGCATGGCCGTCGCGCAGGCCCAGTACGGCGTGGCCGACCTGACCCGCCGGCTGCGTGAACGCGGCATCGACGTCCGGTTCGGCATCCACCCGGTCGCCGGTCGCCTGCCCGGCCACATGAACGTGCTGCTGGCCGAAGCGAAGGTGCCGTACGACATCGTGCTCGAGATGGACGAGATCAACGACGACTTCGACGGCACGTCAGTGGTTTTGGTGATCGGGGCCAACGACACCGTCAACCCGGCCGCGTCCGAGGATCCGGGCAGCCCGATCGCAGGCATGCCGGTGCTGAAGGTGTGGCAGGCCGACAACGTGATCGTGTTCAAGCGGTCCATGGCGTCGGGCTACGCCGGCGTCCAGAACCCGCTGTTCTTCCGGGAGAACACCCAGATGTTGTTCGGCGACGCCAAGGACCGGGTCGACGCCATCAACGCCGCGCTCTCCGAAGCGGTCCACGCCGGTCACTAGGGTCGGTAGCCATGCCGGTCGACAGACTGTTACCCACCGAAGAAGCCCACGACCTGATCGCGCTGACCCGCGACATCGCCGACAAGGTGCTCGACCCGATCGTCGACGAGCACGAGAAGTCGGAGACCTACCCCGAAGGGGTGTTCGCCCAACTGGGCGAGGCCGGGCTGCTGAGCCTGCCGCAGCCTGAGGAGTGGGGCGGGGGCGGCCAACCCTACGAGGTCTACCTGCAGGTGCTCGAGGAGATCGCGGCGCGGTGGGCGGCGGTGGCGGTCGCGGTCAGCGTGCACAGCCTGTCGTCGCATCCGTTGTTGGCGTTCGGTACCGAGGAGCAGAAGCAGCGGTGGCTGCCGCAGATGTTGTCGGGCACGCAGATCGGCGCCTACAGCCTCTCGGAGCCGCAGGCCGGGTCGGACGCCGCGGCGCTGCGGTGCGCGGCCACCAAGACCGATGGCGGATACGTCCTCAACGGCGCGAAATCGTGGATCACCCACGGCGGCCGGGCCGACTTCTACACGCTGTTCGCCCGCACCGGCGAAGGCTCGCGCGGGATCTCATGCTTTCTGGTGCCCGGTGATCAGGCTGGGCTGAGCTTCGGCAAGCCCGAGGAGAAGATGGGTCTGCACGCGGTTCCGACGACGTCGGCGTTCTACGACAACGCCCGCATCGACGACGACCGCCTCATCGGTGACGAAGGCCAGGGTCTGCAGATCGCGTTCTCCGCACTGGATTCCGGGCGGCTGGGCATCGCCGCGGTCGCGACGGGGTTGGCGCAGGCCGCGCTCGACGAAGCCGTGAAGTACGCCAACGAACGAACGACGTTCGGCCGCAAGATCATCGACCATCAGGGCCTGGGCTTCCTGATTGCCGACATGGCCGCCGCGGTGGCCGGCGCGCGCGCCACCTACCTGGATGCCGCGCGGCGTCGCGATCTCAACCAGCCCTACTCCCAGCAGGCCAGCGTCGCGAAGCTGGTTGCCACCGACGCCGCGATGAAGGTGACCACCGACGCGGTGCAGGTGCTCGGCGGCGTCGGCTACACCCGCGACTTCCGCGTGGAGCGCTACATGCGCGAGGCCAAGATCACCCAGATCTTCGAGGGCACCAACCAGATTCAGCGTCTGGTCATCGCGCGCGGCTTGACCTCTTAGCACGCGAGCAGACGCGAACACCCCCCAAAACCGGCTCGAAAAGGGGGGTTCACGTCTGCTCGCCGGAAGAAGGGACGGGCTCCGGCGGTGAGGTGGCGGTCACCCGCGTTCCGCTGCCCGGTGACGAGGTGATCCGCATCGACCCGCCCATCGCGTCGAACCGGGCCAGCAGCGAACCGAGGCCGATGTGCCCGTCGGCGACGGATTGCGCGACGTCCGGATCGAAGCCCTTTCCGTCGTCGTCGACGGTCAGCACGATCCGATCGCCCTGCCGTGCCAGCCCGACCCGCACCAGCCTCGCTCCCGCGTGCTTGTGCACGTTGGCCAGCAGTTCGCGGGCGGACCGGTGCATCAGCTGCTGGGACTCCGGCTTGCCGACGTCCTCGAGATCGGCCTGCACGCTGTAGTTCCCGCGAGTCTCGAACTGGCGCACCAACTCTCGCACCGCCGGTGTCAAACCCAGCTGGGCAAGCACCTGCGGGTGCAACTGGGTCACCGTGGAGCGCAACGCCGTCGCCGTCTGCTGCAGCGCGGCGTGCACCGACTCGAGCGCCGGGTCGTCGAGACGCTCCCTGGCCTCGTCGAGATCCAGCCGCGCCGCCAGCAGCGTCTGTAGCGGCCCGTCGTGCAGGTGCTCGGCGACCTCGCGGTTGTTCCGCTCGTCGGCCTGCATCGCTCCCGAGATCAGTTGGCGGCGCGTCTCCTGCAGCTTGTTGATCCGTGCCTGCCTGCGCACCAGCACCAGGCAGAGCCCGGCAGCGGCGACCGCGGCCCAGAACAGGAACCCGACATGGGTGTAGACGATGTCGGGCAGGCCGACGTTGTCGTCGCGCTTGGAGTAGACGATCCACACCGCCAGATAACCGAGCGCGGCGCTGGTGCCCAGGATCGCGGTCAGCAGGGGGCGGTCCTGGAACGCCACGGCGATCGGCAACACGAAGAACACCGGCAACAACGCCGCCGTCGCACCGCCGGACACCAGGCACAGCACCACGACCACCAGAACGTCCACCGCCGTCGACCACCAGCCCGCCCAGCGCGGTACCGGACCCCGCAGTACCACGACCAGCCACACCAACGCGGCAGCCGCGTACGCCCCGAGCACCGCCACGTAGACGCCGGGCAGCCAGTGATCGACTTCCCAGAGCCACACCAGCAGCGCGATCAACCCGATCAGGGGCAGGCGCAGCACTGCGGTGACACGCACCGGTTCCGCCGTGAAGAAGTCCGCGCCGCGGTCCAGCAGTCGTCGCACGTCAGTCCAGCAACTTGCGCCGCATCGCCTCGGCGACGGCGGCCGCTCGGTCGTTCACACCGAGCTTCTCGTAGAGGCGCTGCACGTGGGTCTTGACCGTCGGAGGCGCCAGAAACAACTCCTTGGCCATCGCGGGAATGCTGCTGCCTGCCGCGATGAGCCTGAGCACGTCGCGTTCGCGCGGGCTCAGCACCGGGCCCTCGTTGTCGGCCCGCCTGCGGATCTCGCCGGCCAACCCGGCGGCCAAGCTGGGCGCCACCACGTCGCGGCCCTTGGCGCACTCGAGGACGGCCTGCACGAGTTCTGCGCGGGTCGACTCCTTGGGCAGGAAACCGGCCGCGCCGTTCTGCAGCGCCTGGTAGACGATCGCCGACTCGTCGTGCGCCGACACCAACAGCACCCGGGTCGGCAACCGGTCGCGCAGGACCGCCGCGGCGACCTCGGCACCGTCCATGCCCGGCATGCGGTCCAGCAGGGCGACTCGCGGCTGGTGGGCACGGATGGCCTCGAGCGCGCTGACGCCGTCGTCGGCCTCCGCGACCACGTCTATCGACCCGCTCGACACCAGCGCGCGGACCACACCCTCGCGAAACATCGGATGGTCGTCCCCCACGACCACCTGCACCCTCTCGCCGGTGCCCCCTGATGCCACGGACGAACGCTTGGCACACCGGCCACCGTCGATTCCCCCTATTGGGGGACAACCGGTTCATCCGATGCATCCGCCGCGGCGACACGTCGGCGCCGTGCAGCACTCTTGAGTCATCGCCGAGAGACACCGGCGGACAAACCGAAAAAGAAACGAACACAGGAGATTTCGAAATGAACGCAGACACCACCCGCCGCTTCGCCCGCTACTTCGCACTGCCGGCGATCTCGGCAGGGATCATCGCCGGGGCGCTCGGTTTCGCCGGGGCCGCCAGCGCCGGGACCTACTCGCAGCATCACACCCCGCGCCCCGGCATCGTCGCGACGCCGTCGCACACCGCGCATCCCGCCCCGGGGGCCCTCCCGGGCTCGCATCACCACAACCGCGCCGAGCACATCATGAACCTGCAGCCCGGCTATCACCCCTGATCCGGGAAGACCAAAGCGGGGCACACTGAGGGGGGTGCCCCGCCTTCGTGTCGTCTTGTGGATCTAGACGGCGGTCAGCACGTCGGCCGTCTGCAGTGCCTGTGCGACGCCGGAGACGATCGCCGCCAGCCGGATCGCCTCGAAGACCGCGGTGCGCGAGACATCCGCGTCCCGCAGCGTCTTCTCATGCGCGGCCAGGCAGTGCCCACAGCCGTTGATCGCCGACACCGCCAGCGACCACAGCTCGAAATCCTCCTTGGCGACCCCGGGGTTGCCGATGATGTTCATCCGCAGACCGGCGCGAAGGTCGTCATAGGCGCCGTCGAGCTGGCCCTTGGTGCGGTAGAACACGTTGTTCATCCCCATGATGGCCGCGGCGCCGAGGGCGGCGTTGTAGGCCTCCTCGCTGAGGATGTCCAGCGCGTCCTCGGCGACCTCACGCATCAGCCGCTCGGACTTGGTCGCCGCGGCGGTCGCCACCAGCGCGCCCCACAGCTGCTGTTCGGACAACTCGGTGGTCCGCACGATGCTGCCGAGGTTGAGCTTGAGGTCCTTGGCGTACTCGGGAAGTGCTTCCCGGATGTTCTCGATGCTCACGGATTACACCGCCTCGGCCAGCAACTCGGCCGGCTTGATGGTCGGGTCGCCCTTCTTCCAGTTGCAGGCGCACAGCTCGTCGGACTGCAGCGCGTCGAGCACACGCAGCACCTCGTCGACGTTTCGGCCCACGGAGCCGGCGGTCACCGACACGAACTGGATCTCGTTGTTGGGGTCGACGATGAACGTGGCCCGGTCAGCGACGCCGTCGGCGTTGAGCACACCGGTGGCCAGGCTCAGCTCGCGGTTGAGGTCCGAGGCCATCGGGAACGGCAGCTTCTTGAGGTCCTCGTGCTGGGCGCGCCACTGGAAGTGCACGAACTCGTTGTCCACCGAGACGCCGATCACCTTGGCGTCGCGGTCCTCGAACTCGTCGTTGAGCTTGCCGAACGCCGCGATCTCCGTCGGGCACACGAAGGTGAAGTCCTTGGGCCAGAAGAAGATGATCCGCCACTTGCCTTCGTGATCATCGCTGGTCACGCGGGTGAAGTAGTCGTCGGGCTGCTTGGCATCGACCTCAGAGAGATCCCCACCGATAACCGCCGCCATGTCGTAACGAGGGAACTGGTCACCGATCGTCAGCAATGCCATGGGTTGCACACCATCCTTGGTCTAGTTTGGAGTCAGTCCAGATTACATAGTCGATTCTGTTGGTTTCTCCGACCAAAGACAAGGGTTACGAACGTGATTGTGGCCACACTCACACGTGAAATTAGTTCGGTTTCAGCCGGTTTCGGCGTATTTGGCGGCGACGGCGCGGCGCCCCGCTGTGCTGCCGTCGAAAGGATGGCCAACGCCTCAGAGAACGACCCCATCGACGACGTTCGACTCGAGTATCCCGCCGGCGCCCGGGTCACCCGTTCGCTGCAGGCGAAATGGGAGTCCGAACAGAGCCCCACGCAGCACAAGCCCGATTAGCAGGTGTCATATCGTGGAGGGCATGGACTTCGCGATGTCGGCCAAGGCGGCCGATTACCACAAGCGGTTGACCGACTTCATGACCGAATTCGTGTTCCCCGCGGAGGCGGACTATCACGGGTACCGCGAAGAAGCCGGTCCCGACGACCACACCGTTCCTCCCGTCGTCGAGGAACTCAAGGCACTGGCCAAGGAGCAGGGGTTGTGGAACCTGTTTCTGCCTCCCGTCTCGGGACTCACCAACCTCGAGTACGCGCCGCTCGCCGAGCTGACGGGGTGGAGCATGGAGATCGCCCCGGAGGTCACCAACTGCGCCGCCCCCGACACCGGCAACATGGAGACCCTGCACCTGTTCGCCAACGAGCAGCAGCGCAAGCAGTGGCTCGAGCCGCTGCTGGCCGGTGAGATCCGCAGCGCCTTCGCGATGACCGAACCGGCCGTGGCGTCCTCGGACGCCCGCAACATCGAGACCACCATGCTGCGCGACGGGGACGACTACGTCATCAACGGCCGTAAGTGGTGGATCACCGGGGCCGCCGACCCCCGCTGCAAGATCATGATCGTGATGGGCCGCACCAACCCCGACGCGGCCAGCCATCAACAGCAGTCGATGATCCTGGTGCCCACCGACACCCCGGGCGTCGACATCCGCCGTTCGCTGCCGGTGTTCGGTTGGCAGGACCAGCACGGGCACTGCGAGATCCTCTTCGACAACGTGCGGGTGCCCGCCGCGAACCTGTTGCACGAAGAGGGCAGCGGCTTCGCGATCGCGCAGGCCCGCCTCGGCCCCGGCCGCATCCACCACTGCATGCGGGCCCTCGGCGCGGCCGAGCGGGCGTTGGCGCTGATGGTCGACCGGGCCAGGAATCGGGTGGCCTTCGGTAAGCCGCTCGCCGAGCAAGGGGTGGTGCGCGAGGCGATCGCCAAGTCGCGCAACGAAATCGATCAGGCCCGTCTGCTGTGCCACAAAGCGGCGTGGACCATCGACCAGCTCGGAAACAAGAGCAAGGACGCGCAGGTGCAGGTGGCCCAGATCAAGGCGGTCGCCCCGCAGGTGGCGTGCGATGTGATCGACCGCGCGATTCAGGTGCACGGCGGCGCCGGGGTCAGCGACGATGTCCCGCTCGCCCGGATGTACGGCTGGCACCGGGCGATGCGGCTGTTCGACGGCCCCGACGAGGTGCACATGCGCACCATCGCGCGAGCCGAAATCGGCGGGGAGCAGAGCACTTTCGCCTCGGCAGCGTGCGCCCAACCGAGCAGCACGGTGACGTCGTAGTGGCTGTCGAGATCCGAGAACTCTCCGGGGCGTGGAACTTTCGTGACGTCGCGACGACGACCGGCGTACGGCCCGGCCGTCTGTTCCGGTCCAGCGAGCTGAGCAGGCTCTCCGAGGAAGGCCGACGCCGGCTGAAGGAGCTCGGCATCTCCGATGTGGCGGATCTGCGCTCGCCCCGGGAGGTCGAGCGCCGCGGCCCGGGAGCGGTGCCGCCGGGGGTCGCGGTTCACCTACTGCCGTTTCCGGATGTCTCGGCGGTCGACGGGGAGGCGCCGCACGAGGCCACCTTCCAGAAGATGATGAGCGAGAAGCCCGACGACGAGGACGTCGCGGTGGCCGCCAAGCGGTTCATGACCGAGGAGTACCTCCGGTTTCCGACCCTCGGCGGCGCGCGACGCGCTGTGCGGCAGGTGATTTCGTTGCTCGCCGACGGCCGCCCGGTGATCACGCACTGTTTCGCGGGCAAGGATCGCACGGGGTTCACCGTCGCCACGGTGTTGGAGGCCGTCGGTGTCGAGCGTGACGCGGTGCTCGCCGACTTTCTGCGCAGCAACGAAGCCGTGCCGCTGCTACGGGAACGCATCCTGGAGTCGGTGCGCGAGCGTTCGGAGACCCCCGAGGTCGTCACGTTCGCCGAGGCCCGGCTCACCGACGAAGTGCTCGGCGTGCGGGAGGACTACCTGGGTTCCGCGTGGCAGACGATCGAGCGCGAATTCGGCTCGCTACGTGGATATCTCGAGGCCGCCGGGGCGACCGACGAGGACGTCACCAAGGTGCGCGCCGCGCTGCTGGACTAGCGACTTGTGTGCGTCCTGTTGCGCTGCGACGCCACGGCGGCGACCGCCAACGGGATGCCGTCCTCGGCGTAGGGCGCCAGTTGCAGTCGGGCGTCTGCAGTTCGTGGGTGGCGGTCTTGGCGGAGACGGTCTCCCCCTTGAGTAGCCGGACGACGATGTCGAGGTTGGTCTCCAGCAGCTCGCGGGTGTCAATGGGGGTCAGCCCGATCATCGCGGCGTCGGTGGGCAACGAGCCCGGTCCCATGCCGCCGATGATGCGGCCGTGGGTGAGGTGGTCGAGCAGCATCAGCCGGTCCGCCACCCACAGCGGGTTGTGGTAGGCCAGCGAGATGACGCCGGTGCCGAACCGTATCCGCTTTGGCCCGCTGGACCGCCGCGGCGATGAACACCTCCGGCGCGCTGATGATCTCGCTTCCCGCCGAATGATGTTCGCCGATCCAGGCCTCGTCGTAGCCGAGCGCGTCGAGGTGTTCGATGAACTCGAGGTCGCGCTGCAACGCCAGGGTGGGATTGGTGCCCGGGCGGTGAAACGGTGCGATGAAGTACCCGAAACGGAGCTTGGCCATTCCTCAAGCTACGTCGTCAGGCACACCCCGATGACCCAAACGGCGGTGGCCAGCGCCGCGCCGGCCAGTTCCACCCCGACCGACAGCGCGACGCCCTTGACCGCGTGCATGGTCGACGTCCACGCCAGCCGTCGATCGCGGCGATCCGCGAGCTCGGCCAGATACACCCCGAGCACGAAGCCGAGCACCAGACCGAGCACCGGGATGACGAAGAACCCGACGATGCCGAACACCGCGCCGACGACCAGGATCCGGGTCCGCACCTCGGCGGCGCGCATCCGTTTGACGGGCCACAGGTACTTGATCGCCATGGCGGCCGCCAACAGCGCGCTCGCCACGCCGAAGGTCACCCACGCGGTGACGGCGTGCTCCCGGCCCTCGATCACGGCCCACACCAGGATCGCGCCGAACACCAGCACCGTGCCGGGTAGCAGCGGCACCACGATGCCCACCAGGCCCACCGCAATGACCAACGCGGCCAGCACGATGCCGCCGGTACTCATACGTCGAATGTACGGGTCAGGGGCGCTCGGCTCGCACCCACTGGATGCTGCCGAATGTCTTGGTTCGAACGCGCCCGAACCCCACCTGTTCGAACAGGTCGCCGAGTTCGTCCTCGCCGAAGAAGTGCGCGCCGCTGCTGGCCAACAGCCGCAGCGGAGGCGGCACCGAGCCGACCGTCGGCACCATGACCGCGATGCGCCGGCCCGGCCGCAACACCCGGAACATCTCCGTGACCGCGGCCGCCGGCTCGGGGATCAGCTGCAATACGGCCAGTGACGTCACCGCGTCCACGGTGTCGTCGCGAAACGGCAGCCGCTGCGCGTCGGCGCGCAGGAAGGCCACGTTGGGGCCGGCGTGGGCGCGGACCGCCCGAGCCAGCATGGGTTCGGAGATGTCGACGCCGATCGCCAGCCCGTCCGGTCCCGCGGCACGCGCGAGCGCCGCGGTCACATTGCCGGGACCGCTTCCGACGTCGAGCGCGATGCCGCCCTTCGGGATGTCGAGCCAGTCGATCGGCGTTCGCCACGCGCCGATGAACCGGCGGGCGAAGGCCTGCGCGTTGTCGTACAGCAGCGATCCGATGCCCGACGCCCACACGGCCTGGATGAAACCGGTGTTCCGCGGCGGTGCGGCGCTCGACTGGCCGCTCAGCAGGTCGAGGTAGCCCTTGCCGGCATCGGGGTTCGACGGTGGTTCGGTGAACAGTTCGATCGCCCGGCTCAGCGCGGGCGGCAGCGCGGTGGTCACAGATCCACGCTACGCCTGCACGTCATGCCCCCAGCTTGTCGGCGAGGTCCAGGAAATCGGTTGCGGTGACGTCGAACTCGCCGTGCTCGACCCGCCGCTGCGGGCGCCGCGGCCCACGCTCGAGCGGCCGGGACACATACGCGGTCGACAGGCCCGCGCTGCGCGCCGCCCGCAGGTCGGCCGGATGGGCGGCGACCAGCATCAACTCTCCCGGCGCCACGTCGAGCAGCTCCGCGCAGCCCAGATACGCCTCGGGGTCGGGCTTGTAGCGCCGGAACAGCTCCGCCGAGATCACGCAGTCCCACGGCAGCCCGGCGCGTTTGGCCATGTTCGTCAGCAGCGAGACGTTGCCGTTGGACAAGGTGGTGATGACGTGCTGCCGCTTGAGCCTTTCCAGCCCGGCCACCGAGTCGGGCCAGGGGTTGAGGCGGTGCCATGCGCGGTTGAGGTGGTCGACCTCGTCGGCGCCGACCGATTCCAGCCCCACCGCCTCGAGCAGCTCGACGAGAATCATCCGGTGCAGGTCGTCGATCGTCATCCACGGCAGCTCGCCGCGACGGACCCGGTCCATCGCCGGCACGTAGCCGGCGCGCCAGCTGTCCGCGACGGCCGCCCAGTCGCGGTGCGCGTCGTGGCGGCGGCCGAACTCCTTGAGCTCGGCGATGATGCTCGATCGCCAGTCGACGACGGTGCCGAACACGTCGAAGGCAAGGACCCGCGGAGCCATCACCCGATGCTCTTCGCGCTCATCCCGAGGGCTCCAGCACGACCTTGCCCAGCACCCCGCCGTCGGCGAGGGCCTGCAGCGCGGCGGCACCCTCGGCGAGACCGAAGCGCACCGGCGGCGGCGGACGCAGCCCCGCCTTGACCAATTCGCCGACACCGAACGCGAACACCGACTGCGAACCCGGCTTGCGGTTGACGTATTCGCCGTAGCCGACGCCGATCACCGCGACGTTGCGCAGCAGCAGCCGGTTCACCTTGACCGTCGGGATGCCGCCGCCGGAGGCGAAACCGATCACCAGCAGCCTGCCCTCGGTCGCCAGCGCCCGCACCGCGTCGTCGAACGCCTCGCCGCCGATCGGGTCGACGACCAGGTCGACACCCTCGCCGTCCGTCGCGTCCTTGACCGATTGCAACCAACCGTCGGTGAGCGGTAGGACAACGTCGGCGCCAAGCGATTTCACGAAATCGACGGCGTGCGGACGGTGCACCATCGCGATCACCTTGGCGCCCAGCGCCTTCGCGATCTGGATGGCGGCCACCCCGATGCCGCCCGCCGATCCCAGCACCAACACGGTCTCGCCCGGACGCAGCGCCCCGCGTTTGGCGAGCGCGAAGTACATCGTCTGGTAATTACCCATCAGCGCAACGGATTCGGCGTCGTCGAGATCGTCGTAAGTGGGTGCGACGTTGGCGGTCGGCACCGCCACCTGGTCAGCCCACCCGCCGAGCATCGCCATCGCCGTGACACGTTGGCCCGGCGTGAACTCCGACTCGTACGGCGCCGACCGCACCACGCCGGCGACCTCCATGCCGGGGATGAACGGCGGCTCCAGCCTCAGCTGGTATTCACCGCGCAGCAACAGCAGGTCGGGAAAGCTGACCCCGGCGGCCCGGACGTCGATGACCACCATGTCGTCGCCCCCGACGGGGTCGTCGACGTCGGTGTAGTCCAGGCCTGCCGGACCGGAAAGCTCCCGCGCGACAAGCGCTTTCATGCGGTGACGCTCAGCCGAGGCTGAACGTCGCGCGCTGAGCGGCCGACAGGTCGGTGATCTCGCCCCACTTGGCGGCGATGTCGTCGACCGACGGCACCTCGGTGAACGTCACGCCCTCGTTCTGGAACAGCGCGGTGCGCTGCACCTTGCCGCCGCCGACGATGAACACCGAAGCGGTGTCGGGGACTTCCTCCGTCATCAGGTAGGACACCACCGGCGCCACGTACTCCGGCGTCAGCTTCTCGAAGACCTCCGGCGGCAGGATGTCCTGCGTCATCCGGGTCGCCGCGATGGGCGCGACCGCGTTGGTCTTGATGTTGTACTTCGCGCCCTCCTGGGCCAGCGTGTTGATCAACCCGACCAGGCCCAGCTTCGCGGCGCCGTAGTTGGCCTGCCCGAAGTTGCCGAACAGCCCGCTGGTCGAGGTGGCGACCACGACGCGTCCGAAGCTGTTCTCCCGGAAGTGCGGCCACGCCGCGCGGATCACGTTGTACCCGCCGTAGAGGTGCACCTTGAGCACCGCGTCCCAGTTCTCGAAGGACATCTTGTGGAAGGTGCCGTCGCGCAGGATGCCCGCGTTGGAGACGACGCCGTCGATCTTGCCGAACTCGTCGAGCGCGGTCTTGATGATGTTCTCGGCGCCCTCGGGCTCGGCCACGGAGTCGTAGTTGGCCACCGCGCGGCCGCCGGCCTCCTTGATCTCGGCGACCACCTGGTCGGCCATCGCCGACCCGGCGCCGGTGCCGTCGCGGGCCCCGCCGAGGTCGTTGACGACGACGCTGGCGCCCTCCTTGGCGAGCGTCAACGCGTATTCGCGTCCGAGACCGCCCCCGGCCCCGGTGACGACGATGACGCGGTCCTGCACTCCTGGCATGAGATTCCTTTCTAGAACCTGTGATTTCGGTGCGCCAAGTTGCGCTGAGCGCTACTTACCGCACCGAAATCGCTAAAACAGACGTTTGGCGAGCTTAAGCGCCTTCTCTGTATACGGGGGATAGATGAAGGCCCCGACATCGGGTCGGGTCGGCTTGGTCATCACGGTCTTCTTGTGGCTGAACTGCTCGAACCCGTACTTGCCGTGATAGGCGCCCATCCCCGACGGGCCGACCCCGCCGAACGGCAGCTTGTTGGTGGCGAAGTGGAACAGCAGGTGGTTGATCACCATGCCGCCCGCCGACACCTCCTTGATGACCCGCTCGCGTATGCTCTTAGTCTTGGTGAACAGGTAGGCCGCCAGCGGCTTCGGGCGCGAGTTCACGAAACCGATTGCGTCATCGAGGGATTTGACCGTCACGACCGGCAGGATCGGTCCGAAGATCTCGTCGGTCATCAGCGGTTCGGCCGGGTCGGGGTCGACGACGACGGTGGGCTGGATGCTGAGCTTCGCCGGGTCGGATCCGCCGCCGACGACGACGTCGCCCTTGGTCGCGGCCAGCGCGGAGGTGAGCCGGTTGAAGTGGCGCTCGTTGACGATGCGCTTGCCGTCGGGGTTCTCGGACTCGAACTTCGTCACCGCGTCCCTGATCTTGTCGACGAGCTGATCGCGGATCTTCGCGTCGGCCAGCACGTAGTCCGGCGCGATGCAGATCTGCCCGGAGTTGATCAGCTTGGTCCACGCGATCCGCTTGGCCGCCACGTCGAGATCGGCATCGGCGGACACGATCACCGGGCTCTTGCCGCCCAGTTCCAGGGTGACCGGGGTCAGGTGCGGTGCGGCGGCCTCGTAGACCTTGCGGCCGATCTCGGTGCCGCCGGTGAAGCAGATGTGATCGAAGCCCTGCGCGATGAGCTCCTGGCTGACCGCGCCGTCGCCCTCGACCACCGCGATCGCGTCGTTGTCGAGGTACTTGGGCACCAACTCGGCCATCAGCGCCGACGACGCCGGGCACACCTCGGACGGTTTGAGCACGACGGTGTTGCCCGCCGCGATCGCCCCGATGGCCGGCCCGAGCGTCAACACGAACGGGAAGTTCCAGGCACCGATGATCAGCACCGTGCCGTAGGGCTCGTACTCGACCCAGCCGCGTCCGGGCAGCTGCGAGAGCTCCAGCAGCCGGTAGCGGCGGCGGGCCCACTTGCGGACGTTCTTCGCGGCGTCCTTGGCCTCCCCCGCGGTGCTGGCGATGTCGGCCAGCCACGCCTCGAAGCGGTTGCGGCCAAGATCCTGGTGCAGTGCCTCGGCGATGGCGTCCTCGTTCTCGGTGACCAGCCGCTCCATCGCTTCGAGCTGCTGTTTACGCCAGGCCAGATCTTTGGTGCGCCCGGTGTTGAACGTTTCACGGAGCCGACGGACGACCGCCGGGATGTCGGTGGTGGCTTGCGCGGGCGCGGCGAATTCAGTGGTCATGGTGGGTGTCCTTCCTGACCCTAGGAATACCCGATCCTAACCAACCGGTTGGGGCCCCGTCAGGGGCAACTTCGTGCCCCTCATGTCGCCCGTTCGGGCGGTCAGCCCACCCTCTCGGCGGTGACGAACGAGGAGAACGCGTCGTCGCCGTACTCTTCGGTGGGCAGCACCCACCGGCCCAAACGCCGCATCTCCTCTCGGGCGCTCACGGCGGCGGCCCGCCAGCCGTGCTCGTCGAGCCACTGCTGCACATCGGCGCGGTGGGGGTCGTCGTACATCAGCTCGCCGACGTCGAGCGTCTGCTCCATGCCGAACTGCGCCGCGATCCGTTCGAACCGCGCCCGCATCTCCGCGCGCCGGTCGTCCGCCTGCGTGCCGACGGTCTCGACCGCCGTCCGGCTTCCCGGCGCGCTGAGCGCGGTGATCTGCTCGAACAGCCGATCCTGCGCGTCGGCGGGCAGATACATCAGCAGTCCCTCGGCCAGCCAGGCGGTGGGCGCGTCGGGGTCGAAGCCGGCCTCGCGCAGCGCCTCGGGCCAGTCCGCACGCAGGTCGACGGGGACGGCGTGCCGCCGCACCGACGGCAACGTGCCGTGCTCGGCCAGCCGGGCGGCCTTGTACTCGAGCACTTTCGGCTGGTCGATCTCGAACACCACGGTGCCCGTCGGCCACGGCAGCCGGTAGGCCCGCGAGTCCAGACCGGAGGCCAGGATGACGACCTGCCGGATGCCCGCGGCGGTGGCGCCGGTGAAGAACTCGTCGAAGAAGTGGGTGCGCACCGCCTGGTAATTGCCCATGTGCTCGAAGATCGCGGCGACCTCGGGATCGAGCTCGGCGACCTTGGCGTCGAACTCGTCGTCGAGGATGAGCTCCCAGACACCGGTCCCCGCGCCCTGCACGAGCACCTTGGCGAACGGGTCGCGGATCAGCGGTTCGTCGCACGCGGTCTCGGCGGCCCGGGCGGCGGCCACCATCACCGCGGTGGAGCCGACGCTGGTCGCGATGTCCCAGGTGTCATCGTCTGTGCGCAGAGAACTCATCGTGCGCCATGGTAATCGAAGAACTTAGTCGGGCTATCGAGCTGTGATCGGTGTTACTGGTTCAGCTGCCACAGCTTGTTGGCCATCAACAGCTCGAACTTGTGCATCACCGCGGTCAGTTCCTGGTGCGTGCCGACGAACCCGGCGTAGAAGCCCATGCCCCACATCACCGCGACCAGCATCTCGACCAGGTGCTTGACGTCGGTGTCGGTGCTGAGCTCACCGCGCTCGATCGCGTCGTTGACCGCCCACGCGATGAACTCGCGGGAGTTCTTCAGCGCATCGTGGTCGTCGCCGGCGAGCTCGGGGTGGCGCTGGGACTCCAGCACCGAGGTGACCAGGAACGCCGCCGCGGAGCGGTCCTCGGAGTCGGCCTGCATCGCCGCGGTGAAATAGGCGCTGAGCCGATTGAGCAGGTTCGTCTCGTTCTCGGCCTTGGCCCTGCCCTCGCGGGCGATCATCGCGTTGGTTTGCTCGACGACTTCCCGCCACAGCACCTGCTTGCTGGCGAAATAGTGGTTGATCGCGGGCCGGGTGAGATCGGCGCGAATCGCGATCGCCTGGAACGTGGCTGCGTCGTACCCGAGTTCGCTGAAGACTTCGCGAGCCGCCTTTATGATGCGCTCCCGCGTCTCGGCGGCCTTCGCTGCGGGAGGGCGGCCTGGGCCTCTACTCGCGGTATGCGGCACGGTCAAATTGTGCCACACCCCACGTGCGATAACCGACACAGGCCGACTCGGGGCGCCGCCGCGCGTAAGACCAGCAAATATCCCGGTCTTCCAGAGGCGAATCCGCGTAGAGGGAAGCGGTGCCGACGAACTAGTGTCCCGTCTCATGGCGAGCGTCGTATCGCGCGAGGACTACTTCGACACCGGTCTCGACGTTCTGTCCGACCTCGGTTACGGCGGGCTGAAACTGGCCGAGGTGTGCAACCGCCTCGGCGTCACCACCGGATCCTTCTACCACTACTTTCCGAACTGGGCCGAATACACCAAGGAGCTCGTCGCGCACTGGCGGCAGGACCGCACCGTGCGCGTCATCGACGCCGTGCGGGCCGAACCCGACCCGCGCCGTCGCATCGACACGCTGGTGCAGATCGGCCTTGGCCTGCCCCACGGGGCGGAGGCGGCGATCCGGGTGTGGAGCACGATCGACCCCGAGGTCCACACGGTTCAAACCGCGGTGGACCAGCAACGCTACGAGATCATGTACGAGTCGGCACTGGAGATCCTGCAACACGAGCGCCAGGCACACGTGTTCGCGGCATGGGCGGTGTATTTGCTGGTCGGCTACGAACAGGCCACCTTGCCGCGCGATGCCGCCACCCTGGAGTGGATCGCGGCGCAGATGATCACCTTCCTCGATTCCGGCCGGTTCGCATCGGTCTCCGACGGTGACTAGCGCGCGCGACACCGAAACGCACCCGGTTGCCCGCCTGTCATGAGGCGGTTGTGGCGTCGCGTGTACGACCGGATCCGGCAGCGCGACCCCGAGTACGACGCGCTGCGCCGTGCGACGCGGGCCGCCGTGGTGCTGCCGATCGCCGCGGCGATCGGCTTTCTGGTGGGCGGCGGCTCGCAGACGCCGTTGTTCGCGATCTTCGGGTCGGTGGCGCTGCTGATCGTGGTGGACTTCCCCGGCAACCGCCCGGCCCGTGCGCTGGCGTACGGCGGGCTCGGCGTCAACGGCGTCGTGCTCATCACGCTCGGCACGCTGGTCGCGCCACATCCGTGGCTGGCGGTCGCGGTGATGTTCGTGCTCGGCGTCGTGGTGACGTTCTCCGGGGTGCTCAGCGAGATCATCGCGGCGGGCCAGCGCGCGACGCTGCTGACCTTCGTGCTGCCGGTGTGCACGCCGGTCGGGCCGATTCCCGACCGGCTGCTCGGCTGGCTCATCGCGTTGGCGGTGTGCGTGCCCGCGGCGTTGTTCCTGCTTCCCCCACGCCATCACGACGAACTGCGCGCCGACGCCGCCGCGGTGTGCACCAAGCTCGCCGACGCGCTGGAGGGCGCCGCGACGGTCAAAGAGGTGACGCGGGCGATGAACGCGTTGTGGGAGACGTTCCTGTACGCCGACTTCCGGCCCGTCGCGCTGAGCGCGGGCAGCCGCGCCCTGGTGCGCGTCGTCGACGACCTCGGCTACCTGTCGGACCGCCTCACCGAGGACACCGGGCGCCGGCTCGGGCAGATGAAGCAGCCGCTGGTGCGGGTCCTGCGCGACTGCGCCGACGTGCTGCAGGTCTCCGACCGCGCGGCCCGAAGCGCCCGCGGCGCCGACCTGAACATCGCGCTGAGCGAGCTGCGCGCGATCGCAGCGGGCAACTACCGCGAGGACATCATCGAGATCCTCGACTCCCCCGAGGACGACGCGGCGGTGGTGGTTGGCCGGAATCTGTTGGAACGACGCACTTTTTCGGCGACGGTCGGGGTGACCGGACGTGTCATCCGCAACGCGGCCGCCGCCGACGGCCGCCCCGTGTGGGACCGCGTGCTGGGCCGCGGCCTGCCGCCGACCGGCACGGCCGACTGGGTGATGCCCGAGACCACCGCCGTCGCACAGATCACCCGGGGCCTTCTGGCCACCAGGGCGGTGGCGTTCCGCAACGCCGTGCGCACCGGCCTCGGCCTCGCGCTTGCGGTCGCCGTCACGCACCTGCTGCCGGTGGAGCACGGCTTCTGGGTGGTGCTCGGCGCGATGTCGGTGCTGCGCAGCAGCGCGCTGACCACCGGGACGCGCGTCGTGCGCGCGGTCCTCGGCACCGGGATCGGCTTCGTGTTGGGTGTGATCGTCATCGAACTCGTCGGCGTCGACCCGATCGTCATGTGGACGCTGCTGCCGTTCGCGGCGTTCGGGTCGGCGTTCGTGCCCGAGGTCGCGTCGTTCATCGCCGGACAGGCGGCGTTCACCATGATGGTGCTCATCACGTTCAACCTGATCGCGCCGACGGGCTGGAGCGTCGGGTTGGCACGCGTCGAGGACGTGGTGGTCGGCGCGCTGGTGGGCGTCATGGTGTCGGTGATGCTGTGGCCGAGGGGCGCCGCGGCGCGGGTGAACACCGCGATCGACCAGGCGTTCGCCGTCAGCGCGAAGTTCCTCAAGGCCGCGGTGCAGCGCGTCACCCGCGGCGCCTCCGAAGAGGCCAGCAACCGGGTGCACACGCTGAGCCACGACGCGCTGGTCGCGACGCGCACCGCCGATGACGCAGTGCGCCAGTTCCTTTCGGAGAACGGCGGCGTCACCGACATCCGGGCACCCACGGTGCGCGCGGCCAACCGGGCGGTCCGACTGCGGGCCGCCGCGGAACTGATCGCCGACGTCGTCCCGCCGCCGCTTGGCGTCTACGACCAGACCAAGGCGGTGCTGGAAACCCATGCGAAGGCGGTCACTGAACGGATCACGGGCAGCAGCCAGGAGTCGCCGCCGCCGATCAGCGACGACTTCGTGATGACGCTGCGCGCCGAGGCGGCCGAGGTCGTGGCGTTGCAGTCCAAGGCCGACCACCCAGGCAACGGTGACCTGGCGGTCGCGGCTGCGCTGCCGTTGGTGACCGTCGCCGCGCACCTGGGCGGGCTGGAGTTGTTGTACCCCAAGCGTTCCTGAGGAGTCGGCCGTCAGATACGGTGTGGCATCAGCGCATTGGGCGGAATGGTGCCGAATTTACCGGCCTGGTAGTCCTCGAGCGCCTGGATCAGCTCTGCCTTGCTGTTCATCACGAATGGGCCGTAGTGGACCACCGGTTCGCGGATTGGCTTGCCGCCGAGTAGTAGCACCTCGAGTGCGGGGCGGTGTGAGTCTTGCGTGGTGTCGGCGGCCACGCTGATCCGGTCACCGGCTCCGAGCACCGCGAGTTGGCCCTGCCGGATCGGATGTCGCGCCGGGCCCACGGCACCGCGGCCGGACAGCACGTAGACCAGCGCGTTGAACTCAGGATGCCAGGGGAGGGCCAGGCGGGCACCGGGTTGGATCGTGGTGTGCGCCAATGTGATCGGTGTGTGGGTGACGCCGGGGCCGTGCTGTCCGTCGATCTCGCCCGCGATGACGCGCACCAACGCGCCGCCGTCGTCGGAGGCCAGCAGCTTGACCTCGTTGCCCTCGATGGCCTGGTAGCGCGGCGGCGCGAACTTGTCGCGGCGGGGCAGGTTGACCCACAGTTGGATGCCGTGGAACAGGCCGCCGCTCTCGACGAGTTCGGCGGGCGGGGTCTCGATGTGCAGGATCCCGGATCCGGCCGTCATCCACTGGGTGGCGCCGTCGGTGATCAGCCCGCCGCCGCCGTGTGAGTCCTGGTGGGCGAAGCGGCCGTCGATCATGTACGTGACGGTTTCGAACCCGCGGTGCGGATGCCAGTCGGTGCCCCTGGGCTCGCCGGGCTCGTAGTCGACCTCGCCCATCTGGTCCATGTGCACGAACGGGTCGAGGTCGGCGGCGCTGACGCCGGCGAACGCCCGGACGACCGGGAAGCCCTCGCCCTCGTAGCCGCGGGGGCCGGTGGTGATGGAGCGGACGGGTCGTTCGGTGTCCGACGCCGACGGCGCCGTGATCCTGGGAAGGGGCAGGGTGTCAGCGGTGATGGCAGGCATACCCGGATTAACCGGACTGCGGTCCAAATATTCCTTGCCTGTGGATGACTTCGGATGCTTGTCGGCGGACGCCGGTAGACTTTCGCACATGCGTTCGAATACAGTGTCCGCGGTCGACGTGCTCACGTCGATCGACAGCGCCTACAAGGAGTTGGCGGCGCTGCCCCTGGACCGGCTGTCGCGTACCGATCTCTATGCCTTGGTGGCCGGGCTGGACAGGCTGGAGCAGCAGCGCGTCACGCTGAACCGCAAGCTCATCGGCCGGCTGGTCGCCGAAGGCGGCGCATCCCGGCCCGCCGGAGCGTGCTCGGCGAAAGACTTGGCCAGGCGGCTGCGCATCTCCCCCGGAGAAGCGCAACGGCGCATCCGCGAGGCGGTCGGTCAGCCATGACGCTGGGCGGCGTCATCTCTTCTGAGGCGGTCTTCGCCGCCGTCGAGGAGGTGGAGGCCGCCCACCAGAAACTGCTTCGGCTGTCGCTGGAGACCTTGACGGGTCGTGAGTTGGTGGCCGTGCAGAACCGGCTGGAACGGGTGCGCCGCCGCGACGCGGTCCTCGACCACGCGCTGATCTCACGGCTGGCGCTCGAGGATCCCAAGACGCTGGGGGCGTCGTCGCTGGCCGAGGTGATGTGTACGGCGTTGCTGATCTCCAACGAGGAGGCCAGTCGGCGGATCAAGTCCGCGGAGGCGCTCGGTCCACGCACCGCGATGACCGGCGAACGGTTGGCGCCGCTGCTGCCCACCACCGCGGCCGCCCAGGCCGAAGGCGCGCTGGGCGCGGAGCAGGTGGGCATCATCGAGAAGTTCTTCAAGAAGCTGCCCGTGTACGTGGACTATCAGTCCCGCGAGGAGGCCGAGGTCACCCTGGCACGCATCGCGACCGGGCTGCGGCCGGAGGAATTGCGTAAGGCCGCCGAGCGGCTGGCGGTGCTGCTGGATCAGGACGGGCCGGAGCCCGATGACAGGGAACGCGCACGCAAGCGCTCGGTGCACATCGGCAAGCAGTGCCGTGACGGGATGAGCAGGATCAGCGGCTGGCTGGACCCCGAGACCCGCGCCACGCTGGATGCGGTGTGGGCCAAGATGGCGGCGCCGGGCATGTGCAACCCGAACGACGAAAGCCCTTGTGTCGACGGTGAACCCACATTCGACCAGCGGTACAGCGATATGCGCAGCACCGGTCAGCGCAACCACGACGCCCTCAAGGCGATGGGCCGCGCGGTGCTTGCGTCCGGGCAACTCGGGCAGCACAAGGGGTTGCCGGCCTCGATCATCGTGTCGACCACGCTGAAGGACTTGGAGTCGGCGACGGGCATGGCGGTCACCGGCGGAGGCAGCATGCTGCCGATGAGCGACGTGATCCGGATGGCCTCGCAAGCCCACCACTATCTGGTCGTCTATGAAGGCCACACCGAGCTGCCGCTGTATGTCGGGCGGGCCAAGCGCTTCGCCACCCCGGGACAGCGGATCGTGCTGCACTCGCGTGATCGTGGCTGCACCAAGCCGGGATGCACCGCGCCGGGCTATCGGTGCGAGGTGCACCACGCCGTGGCCGACTGGGTCGACGGCGGGCTGACCAACATCGACGACCTCACGCTCGCCTGCCCGCCGCACAACCGGCTGATCGACAGACGAGTCGGCTGGACCACCCGCCGGCGCGCCGATGGGCGTATCGAGTGGCTGCCGCCGCCCGACCTCGACACGGGTCAGTCCCGCGTCAACAACTACCACCACCCCGAGAAGTACCTGCTGCCCGAAGACGATGAAGGACCGTAGCCAGCGCGGGGGCCAGGGCCCTAGTCGGCCTTGCGTTTCAACGTCCACGCGGGAATCCAGTGTGTGACAGCTTTGCGGCGTGCGCCGTAGGCGATCTCGTAAGTGACCAGGCCCCACCAGTAGCCCTGCTCGCACATGCCCCAGCAGGTCAGCCGGCCCTCGACGATCGAGTGCATCTGCAGTCCGGCCGGGTTGTAACCGCCGCTGCGGTGTGGTTCGCGCGGAAAGACGACGGTCAGGTCGACGAGCACCGTGACGGGCGGATCGACCCGGCGGAAAGCCTGTTGCACTGGCTGCCCGTTGTAGCCGATCGACTGCAGCTCGCCCACTGTTCGATCATACGTTCGAATTCGGGAAGGTGAACACGAACGGTCGCGGGTAGCCGAGCCTGGTGAGCCGGCCGCGACGTACGTCGGCGACGGGGACCGTGCTCACCTCCCCAGACGATGGCTCATAGCACTGCAGCTGCGACCCCTCGACCTCGACGATCAGCACCCAGTGGCGCGGGATGAACCGTCCGATGAGCATCGCGACCGGCCACCCGTCGGCCACCGCCCGCAGCACATCGGTCAGCGGATCGCCGCGCCCGCGGGAAGATCCGCCAGCGGTACCGGGCTCTGGGCGTGGTGAGCGCGCGGGCCATGCCCGACGGGGTGGTGCCCAGCCGGCGCGGCCAGATCCGGTTGATCTCGGCGTGCACCCGAGCCTGCTCGGCCGAGAACCACTCGGCGCCCGAAAGCGGCCGGGTCAATGCCGCGCGGCGCTCGGGGTCGATCAGCGCGCCCGCCACCACCGCGACGGTCGGGCCGCATGTCACCCCGTCGCGCTGGCGCAGCCGCATGCCGGCGAGCTTCATCGGCTCCAGTCTGCCGAGTTGGTCCAATCCGGCGGTCGAAACGTGGGCCATCGCCTGTGCCGCAGCACAATTGCTGCCAACTGGCAATCAATTTCTGCCATCGGGATTAAACCCTTGATCTTGAGGTTGAACAGTGCAGCTGCAGCTCGAACCGCGACATCTGCCACGGCTCGGAAACGAAGGGTGAGAAGAAAAGAAGGCTGGAAATCATGAAGAAGTTCGGCACTGTCACCACCGCCGCCACCGTCGCCGCCAGCGCACTGACGGCCGCACTCATCGGATTGTCCGCCCCGGCTCAGGCCGCGCCGTCGGGTACCGGAAACGCCCAGGAGACGATCAGCCAGCTCGAGTCGGAGGGCTACAACGTGATCGTCAACCGGATCGGCAACGCCCCGCTCGACCAGGCCAACGTGCTCGCGGTGCGGACCGGTCAGACCTACACCCAGACCAACAGCCAAGGTGTGGGCCATGACCTCAACACCCGCGTACTCAACAAGACGGTGTACGTCGATGTGAAGTGACCACCTCCCACGACAAGCCCCGGGATGTCTCCCCCTAGCATCCGGGGGCTTTGTCATTGCGGACATTGCGCCCGGTGGGTTTCGCGGCGGTTCCGGATGGCTAATCCAGCCCTCGATGGGCTTCGACATCGCCCCGACCGAGGCGCAGCACGACCTGGCGCGACGAACGCACGAGTTCGCCGCCGAGGTCGTTCGCCCGGTGGCCGCCGACTACGACGCGCGCCAGGAGTTCCCCTGGCCGGTCCTGGAGGAGGCGGCGACCCGCGGGTTCTACAGCCCGCTGTTCTACCGCGACCTGATCGGCGATCCGACCGGGCTGTCGCTGCCGATGTTCATGGAGGAGCTGTTCTGGGGCTGCGCCGGGATCGGGCTGGCCGTGGTGATGCCCGCGCTGGCGCTCTCAGCCATCGGTCAGGCCGCGTCCCCCGAGCAGATGCTGCAGTGGGCGCCCGAATGTTTCGGCACCCCTGGCGATCTCAAGCTGGCCGCGCTGGCGATCTCCGAACCCGAGGGCGGCAGCGACGTGCGCAACCTGCGCACCCGCGCCCACCGCGACGGCGACGACTGGATCATCGACGGGCACAAGATGTGGATCGGCAACGGCGGCATCGCCAACGTGCACGTCGTCAACGCCGTCGTCGACGAGGAACTCGGGCACAAGGGGCAGGCGCTGTTCATCGTCCCCGGCGGCACCCCGGGCCTGGAGATGGTGCGCAAGCTCGACAAGCTCGGCTGCCGCGCGTCGCACACCGCGGAGTTGAGGTTCGACGGCGTGCGTGTCCCCGCCGATAACCTGCTCGGCGGGCAGGAGAAGCTCGACTACAAGCTGGCCAAGGCCCGCGAAGCCGTCGAGGGCGCCAAGCACTCCGGCTCGGCGACGCTGGGCACCTTCGAGCAGACCCGCCCGATGGTCGCCGCGCAGGCGCTCGGGATCGCCAGGGCCGCTTTGGAATACGCCACCGAGTACGCCAACCGGCGCGAGGCGTTCGGCTCGCCGATCATCGACAACCAGGGCATCGCGTTCCCGCTGGCGGAGCTGGCCGCCGCGATCGACGGGGCCCGGCTACTCACCTGGCGCGCCTCATGGATGGCGGCCAGCGGGGTGGCATTCGAGCGCGGCGAGGGCTCGATGTGCAAGATGGCCGCCAGCGAGGTCGCCGTCCGCGCCACCGAACGCGCGATCCAGACGATGGGCGGCTGGGGCTACATCAAGGACCATCCGGTCGAGAAGTGGTACCGGGACGCCAAGCTGTACACCATCTTCGAGGGCACCAGCGAGATTCAGCGGATCGTGATCTCCAACGCGCTCGGCGCCGCCGACGGCAAGCCGCCGCTGCACTTCGACCTCGAGCCGACCGGCGGTCCGTTCAACAAGATGTTCGGGCGCGGCACCCCGCTGCGCGGTCGCGCCGCCGACGCCGCGCTGGCCGCCAAGGACCGGGTGCCCGCGCCGGTCATGCGGCTCGCGATGAACGTGCTGCGCCCGCCGCGTAAGTGACCGGCTGCGTCGTTTCGCCGACCTCTGCAGCAGGGTTGTGAATCCGCCGCGTGGGCTAACGACCCTCTGCAGACATCGCTGTGCCGCGCTAGAACCGCAGGTTACGCAGCACGTCGTACACGCTCGCGATCCACAACAGCAGCGGTATCACCGCCGCGATCGCCGCTCCGTCCAGCAGTTCGAGGATCCGCTTGGTCACCGGAGACACCCGCCGCACCCCCGCCGTCGCGCCGATGGCGATCAGCGCGACGATCCCTGCGGCCGTGTAGAGGCTCAGCACCAGCCAGGCCTTGTCGGGGTACCACAGAACCAGCCTGACCATCACACCGGTCGGAATGAGCACCGCCGCGGCCAGCAGCGCCCACGCGCACCAGCGCTCGGCGTACAGCCGCGAGCGAAACGCGCAGATCGTGGTGACCAACCCGGCGACGATCATGCTGTGCACGAAGAAGTGCCCTTGCACCACAACGCCGATCGCACCGGCAGACAGCACCAGGGCACCGGCGGTCACGAACCCCACCAACAGGCGCTTCGCCAACTCGCTGCGCTCGTGCAGGCGGGCCGCGGAATCGGGAACCGAGGCGATGATCGCCTGCCAGGTCGGTGACTCCTCGCCGGTCAGGTCGGAGGTGGCCACCGGGTCGAGCAACTCGTCGTTGGTCACCGTTTCCCCGGGCGCGGGGATCGGCGGCAACGCGATCCGTGCCACCGCCACCGTCAGCTTCGCCGCGTTGGTCACGACGATCAGCCCGAACGCGATGGCGCCGGCCGCGGCCCAGTACGCCCAGCCGTATCCGAACGCGATGGCCGCCGCGGCCGACGCCAGCGACGTGACCGCCAGAAACGCCGCCAGCTCGGCTCGTCGGCGCGGTCCGCCGCGGGAAGCCAGCGTCACCAACAACACGACGGCCGCCGCGCCCGCCGCCTGCGGCGCACCCCACGAATCGAAGCCACGGGGCAACGGCACCGCCAGCGCCGCCGCGCCCGCCAACGCGGGCAATGCGGCCGCCAACAGGCTCTCCGCCGCGTCGAGGTTCCGATACCGGTTGGTCGCGATCGCACTGCCACCCAGCAGACCCAGGCCCAGCACGCCGAGCGCCGCCGCCCACCACCAGCCGTTTCCGGTCTGACGCCATGTCACCAGCGTCATCACGGTCACCATCAGCGTTGCCAGTGGAATCGTCACGCCGACAAAACGATTCAACGCGCCTCGGTCGAACTCCGGCGACTCGTCGAGCACGGCGATCGCATCGATGACGTCCTCGACGAGCGGGCGGTAACGCTCGGTGCGACTGACCAAGACCAGCGTGAGCAGCGAGCCGTCGACCACTCCGGCGTCGTCGAGCGATTCATCGAACTTCAGTGGCGGAGCGCCCGGCCGGGCGAAGGCCCACACCCCCTGCGCCGTGAAGTCGAACCCTGCCAGCACGTCCTTGGAAGTGTCCTCGAGGAGCTCCGCCAAGACCGAAACCGTCTCGTCGATGTAGCTCTCGATCGGCGCCGTCGCGGGCAACACGAGGTCGGTCATCCGTCGGCCGGTCAGGATCGTCACGCGCGTCGTCGACGGCCGGCCCGGTGCGACGCCGGAGGTGGATGTTGCGGCGGCGGTGGAGGTCACCGACGTTCGAGCCTGTCGAAGTCATCGGACAGTGCCGCCGCCAACTCGACGATGCGGCGCTGAAACGTCTTGCCGAGCAGTTCGAGCTGGATCTCGGTGCCCGCCGCGATGTGCCTGTCCCATGGCAACACGATGACGCGGCCCGGCGAGACATGCCGCTCGAACTGTGCCACCAGATCGTCGACGTCGATGTTGGGCTTACCCGGCACCACATGGTTGATCACCACGCACGAGCGGCCGAGCAGATCCTGATATCCGTTCTGCCGCAACCAATCCATCGTCACCGCGGCCTGCCGGGCACCGTCGATCGACGCGCTCGCAACGATGATCAGGCCCGACACCGTCGACAGCACACCGCGAGCAGCGGGCGGGAAGAGCCCGGCCCCGCAGTCGGCCAGCACGAGGTTGTAGTAGCGCGACACAATGTCGGTCACGCCTTTCCAGTCGTCGTCGTTGAACTCGCGGCGCGCGCCGCTGTAATCCTCCGATGACAGCACCTCCAGATTTGCCGCGTTCATGCTCGTGTACGCGCGAATGTCGTTGTAGCGTGCCAACTCTTTGTCCGCCAGCAGGTCGGCGACAGTCGCGGCCGACTGGCGTCCGGCACGGTCGGCCAGATTCCCGGCGTCTGGATCTGCATCGATCGCCAGAATCCGGTCGCCGCGCACCCTGCTCAGCGCCGAGCCGAGCGCGACGGTGACGGCGGTCTTGCCGACCCCGCCCTTGAGGCCGAAGACGCCGATCTGATAGGAGTCCCTGGCGTTTCGCCGGATTCGGTGGTGTAGCTCCATCTCGTAGAGCTCATCGGGCGACAGACCCAGATTGATCCGGGTCAACACGTACAGCAGATGCCGCCAGCCTCGTTGCGGTGGCATCTTGACCGCCGACTTCACCCCGACGTGCAACAGCGCGTCAATGGCGCGATGGTTGCCAATGCTCGCCGCGGAGGTGGGCGTCGGCTGGCCCAACCGGCCTCCGCCGGCGGTGTCCGAATGGGTTTCGGCAAAATGCTGCGTCGGTGCGGGCACCGGTGCGGGCCGCGGCGGTGGTGTAGGGGCGGTCCGCGGTTGTTCGTGGCGGGCGCCGGTGTGCGCCTCGGCATTCGGTGTCCGCATCATCCCGTGGGCCTGACCCTGCGGGGGCGTCGTCCTGGTGGGCGGCATTTGGGCGGTGATCTCGGTTTCGCGCGCCGGCGGCGGCGGCGCCGTCTGTGTCAGGCTCGAGATGGGCATCGCGGGCGGCGTCACCTCACTGCGGCCAGGGCCACTGATAAACGTCGCGTCCGCGGGAGCAGCGTCACGATCAGCTGCTTGGTCCGCTGTCTGCACAGCATCGCTCTGAGAGCGGAAAAGCCGGTCATAATCGGCCGACATGGATACCTCTTAACGTTTCGATACGTCGGACACGCGCGGTGGGCGAGAGCCGTAAGGACGGGCCTGCCCACCTGCGCGCACCGTCGTGTTAGGCGAACATCCCGGTAACGCCGGCTTCGGTCTGGGCCATGGTCGCACCGGCCTCACTGATCGTCTGCGCCAGATTCTGCAGCGCCGCATTGAGCTCGGCAGATGTGCCGTCCCAACGCATCTGGACGGCCTGATAGGCCTCCGAACCCGAACCGCCCCAGACCGCGGCCAGCGCGGCGAGCGATCCCTTGCCTTCGTCCAGCAGGCCGGCGGTCTGGCCCACGGCCCCCTGAATCTCGCTTGCCCCGCCTTCGATACCGGCGAAGTTCCACACCTGTTCTGTCATGTCTGTGCTCCGTTTCTCGTTGGTGGTCAGATGCCCATTGCGCCCGCGACGATGCCGGCCTGGTCTTCGTCGGTCGCGGTGTATTGCATGCCGGACGTGTGAATGTTGGCCGAAATGTCGTTGAGCTCTTGGATTTGGCGCGCAGCCGCCTCGTTGTAGCGCGCCAGCGCCGCCTGCGCGGCAGTGCCTGCCTGGCCCACCATCTGCGCGGCCAGCGCACCGGCGGTGGACTCGACATGCGAGATGACGGCCTTGAGCTCACCGGAGATCCGCTCGAAATTGGCTGCCTCCTTGGCGAGGACAGCGGCATCGGTATTCATCTGTGCCATGCTGGATACTCTTTCTTTTTCTGCGTGTCCTCACCAACAGATGGCGAGTCTTTCCGGCCGGACAGCCGGGAAGTTCATGTGGACGACTACCAGTCGTCGTCTTCTTCTTCACCGAGGTCTTGCGGCAGCACCGACGGCGCCTTCAAACCCTGCTTGGAGCCGCCGCTGGTGCCGCGTTGGCCCATCGCGCCCAACGGCCCGATTCCGCCCCCCGCGCCGACGGGTGCCACCCCCGCGACACCCGCCCCGGCCGTTGCGCCGGGTGACACCGCGACCGGTTTGGTTTCTCCGATCAAGTTGGCCAGCAAGGGCGTTCGTGTCCCAGTGCCGCCGGCTCCGGGTAGCGACGCGGCCCGAACCAGACCCGCTCCTGCGCCCGCCCCGGAGCCGCCCGCCAACGGGTGGTTGGACAGCGGGGCCGCGCCGATCAACCCCATCTGCGCCTTGTCACTGCCGCCCAAGCTGCCGAACTGGCCGAACATCGAGGTCACCTGCTGCAGCGGTTGGGTGAGTTGCTGCATCGGCTGCATGACCATCTGGCCGGCCTGCTGCGGCAGCTGAGCCAGCGTCGAGCCCAGATGAGCCCCCATCTGCATGCCCGTCTGCATGCCTTGCTGCATCGCGTCCTGCGGCCCGAGTTGATGGGCGTTCTGCGTCCGCTGTGCCTGACCTTCGGCGTGTACCGCAGCCTGATTTGCCTGCGACACAGCGCGACCGGTCTGGAGGCCAGCGGACTCGACGCTGGCCTGGGCGCCGACTTGCGCGATCGCGGCGTTGCGAACGGCGGCCCCTGGCGCCATGGTGGCGGCCTGGCCGAGCGCAGCAGAGGCGGCGCCTTCGCCGACGCCGGGGATGACGATCGGCTTCATCGGCATGATCGGCTCGAACAAGATGTTCAGCGCCGTCTCGGCCTGGTAGACGTCCATGGTGCCAGCCGCCTGGTTCCACATCCGGACGAAATAGTCGAACTCATTCACCGCGATCGGAACCGTGTTGACGCCAAGGAAGTTGGTGGCCTCCAGCACGGCGTGAGTGATGTGGTTCTGCTCGATCTCCGGCAGCGGCGGAGTGGTCGCCATCGCGAGGTTGTAGGAGTTCGCCTGCGCCGTCGCCTGGAGCGCCCGCTTCTGCGCCTGGGCCGAAACAGTTCTTAGCCAGATGACCATCGGCATGGTTGCGGCAACGGCACGTTCGCTCGCCGAACCACTCCACGCGGACGCCAACGCAGCAAGGCTCGCGGCCAGTTCGTCGGCCTGCGTTTCCAGGAACACCGCCAGCGCTTCCCACCCTGCGGCGGCCTGCAGCATCGGCGCCGGGCCGGCGCCGGCCATCAGCCGCGCAGTGTTCAGCTCTGGCGGCATTCCGTGCCAGAACATCGTCTAGTGCGTCCTCATCGAGTGGCGTCAGTCGTCAGAAGTCGGCGGCGTTGGCGCCGTCGACGGCCGTGTAGATGCCCGCGATCTCCATGTAGGCCGCACCGGCACGAGCCATCTCTTCCTGCGCAAATGTATTCATCGCGAGGGTTTCGACGCCTTCGGCGGCGAACGCGAGTGCCGCCTGCGCGGACACCTCGTCGGCTCCCGCGGGCACCATCGCGGTGACCTCTGCCGACGCCGTCGTGCCGGCGGCAAGGCCGCGCGCGCCGTTGGCGACTACCTGCGCGCCGATTCCGACGGCCCCCGGATTGTGCGTCATTGGTTGCATTTGCGATGTCTCCTCACCTGGATGGAATGCGCAGGATATTGTCTTGTGCGGCCGCGAGCGATGGTGGCCACAGCATCCGGGAAGCCGTCCCCGACCCCTTTGCCAGCACCAAAGAATGAAGTTTGCTGGAGAACGTATGGCTACATCTTAACCACGTCCAAAGGGTGCTCATGACACTTCTTCTTCCGGCGGATCCACATAGGCCGCCTGAATCACCTCCTTGTTATCGGGGCTGACAAGAAAAGCCTGCCCAGGAGGTCGCTTCTTGAGCCTGATCTCACTTGACGGGAACTCCTGCTTCTCGCCGGAGAGAAACATCGTGGGCGTACCTGCGCCGTAGGCGGCCCCGACGAACTTGTCCATGGTGGCCCGGTGCGCCTGGCTCATCTGACAGGTCACGATGATGTGCAGGCCGATATCGGCGGCCGCAGGCAGCAGCGGAAACAACGGCGCCATCGGCGGCACCACACCGCTGGCGGCCACGATCATGTGCCAGTCGTCGACCAGCAACACCACGTCGGGACCGCTCCACCACGATCGCGCCCGCAGCTGGGCCGTCGTCAGGTCCGGTGGAGGCAACCTCTTCTTGAGGTTGATGGCCAGTGCCTTGATCGCCTCCTCGAGCGTCGCGTTGTTGCGGTTGACCGCTCCGGCGTCGAGAAGATGGCTGTCGGGCACCGCGTCGAGCAGACCCGAACGATAGTCAGCCAGCATGAACCGCACCTGCTGCGGGCTGTTGCGTGCGCAGATCGCCTGGGCCACGGCGTGCGCGATGCGCGTCTTTCCAGACTTCGGCGCCCCGAAGATCAGCAGGTGGGGCGTCATGTTCATGTTGTTGTAGGCCACCGACAGATCCGCTTCCCGAACACCTAGCGGCACCGTCCACCGGATGCGGTAGTCGGCATCGGGTCCGGGCGGATCCGGGTCGAGCTCATGCAGGTAGATCCGTTCGGGCAGGACCCGCACCCGCGGAGCCTGCTCGGTCGTCTGCGCTTTGATGTGCCGTACGGCCTCGGACATGGCAGCCACCAGGTTGTCGGCGCTGTGCACGCCGTCGAGACGGGGTACCCCCAGCATCAGGTGGTGCTTTTCCATCGACACCGCCCGGCCGGGCCGGTCGGTCGGGATCTCGCGGGTGATCCGGTCGATCTGCGTTTCGTTGACGTCGCCGAGCCGGAACTCCACCTTGGTGCCCAGATAGTCACGGACACGGGCCTTCAACTCGGTCCAGCGTGGCGTGGAGATCACGGTGTGCACGCCGAACGCCAAGCCCTGCCCGGCGAGGTCCTGGACGATCGGTTCGAGGTCGCTGAACTCCGCGACGAACGCCGGCCAACCGTCGATGACCAGGAACACATCGCCGAACGGGTCGGCGGCGGCGGGATGGGCGGGATCGTCGCGCATCTCCCGGTACGCGGCCATGGAGCCGACACGGTACTGCTTGAACATTGTCTCCCGTTGTCGCAGTATGGCTTTCATCTCTGCGACCACACGGTTCACTCGGTCCGGTTCAGAACGCGTCGCGACCCCGCCAACGTGCGGCAGGTCCTCCAGATACATCAGGCCGCCACCGCCGAGGTCCACGCAGTAGAACTGCACCTGCCGCGGGGTGTGCGATGCAGCGGCCGACAGAATCAGCGTTTGCAGAAAGGTGGACTTGCCGGTCTGCGGCGCTCCTCCGACGGCGATGTTGCCGCCCGCGGCCGACACGTCGACGCCCCAGACTTCCTGGCGGTGACGCCGGGGTTCGTCCATGACGCCCAGCCCGAAGCGCAGTGGCCGGCGTTGGTGGTCGCGTTCGATGAGTTCGTTGACCGGCGCCGGATCGGCCAACGGCGGCAACCACATTCGGTATGCGCGGATCTCACCCGTGGCCAACTGGTCGAGGACTACCTCGCGCAGCACTCGGTGATCGGGCTGGACGGTCATGATGTGCCCGCCGTGTCGAAGATCGGTGCGGTGGTGAACCGGTGAATTCGGGGCTGGGTCGGGGTGTGAACGCGCGGCTTGGCGGCGCCGTCGTCCTGTTCCGGTGCCGACGGCACATAAGGCACGCCGGTATAGACGCTGTGGAACTTGACCGGATCCTCCATGCCGACGCGCAGGAACCCGACGCCGCTTTCCTTGTTGGTGATGTACTGCGCCTCCGGAGTCCCGATCACCGCCTTGGATTCAGCCGAGCTGGTGGTACGCAGCGCGATCCGATAGGTGAGGTTCGGCTCGAGTTTGTCGATACGGACTCCGCCTGTGTTCAACGACTGGGTGGCCAGCAGCAGGTGCACCCGCAGTGACCGGCCCACCCGGCAGATCCGGTCAAAGAGGCCGATGAAGTCCGGGTGGTTCTGCAACAGTTCGGCGAACTCGTCGACCACGACGAAAAGTGTTGGTAGCGGCGGAAGGTCCGCGCCCCGCTCACGATGCCTCTCGTACTCGGCAACGCCGGACAACGCGCCGGCCGCGCCGACCTGCATGCCCGCCTGGCGCAGGATCGATTGGCGCCGGTCGAGTTCACCGCTGAGCACCTCCCCCATGCGACTGACCAGCTCGGCTTCCTCCTCCATGTTGGTCACCACCGCGGCGGTGTGCGGCAGCTTCTCCATTCCGAGGAACGTCGAGCCGCCCTTGAAGTCGGTCAGCAGCAAGTTCACCTGGTCGGGATGGTGAGTCGCCGCCAACGACAGGATCAGAGTGCGGAGAAACTCGGACTTGCCCGAACCTGTTGTGCCGATGAGCATCCCGTGTGGGCCGGCGCCGAACTCTGCACCCTCCTTGATGTCGAGGTGCATGATGTCGCCGGTCTTGAGCTCGTGACCGAACGGAATACGCAGCCGGTCGCGGTCGGCATCGCTGAACATGCGCCACCGACTGGGCGTCACCTCCTCCACCGTCTGCGCACCGACGAGTTGGTGCCACTCGGTGGCCACCTTTTTCTGCACGCGCACGCTCTTGTCGATGATGGTGCCGGTGATGGACCAGCCAGCCAGCTTGCGTGCCACGCGAGTGGCCTGCTCCGGCGTCATCCCGTCGGACGCCGAGGTCACCAGCCGGAACGTCTGGTTCGGCAACCGGTCGTCGGCGGTGCCGTCGTCGGCCACCCGGATGCGGTAGCCCGAGCCGCGGTGGTTGCCGAGCGTGATGACCGTGACGCCGGCCCGTCCGTCGACCGGGAAGCCGGCTCTGCCCCCGGTGAGGTCGACGACGACGACATAGGGGCCGCTCGGTGTCGCATCGGCAGTGTGCGGCCCTCGTGCGGTCAGGTCACTCAGCCCGTCGGGCCGGGTGAACACCATTCTGGTCGGCCCTGCGGCGTCGGTGTCGCTTTGATGCTGAACATGCGGTAACCACTTGAGCCATGCCCAGTTCGGGTCTTCGGTGTTATCGGTGAGCACCCGGATCTGGAGCAGGTCCGGCGGATGGAACACGGCGAGATGGCAGATCATCGCGGACAGCAATCGGGCAGCGCCTTCCGGATCGCCGCCGACGGCGATAGTCGGGAAAGTACGCAACTGCAACAGCTTTGGGCATTCGTGAATGAGCCCGTGCGTGCGCAGGAATTTCGTCACCCACATGTGGCTTACCGGCTCGAGGTGCGGCTGCGGGGCGCCCTGCGGACCGGCGAGTTCACCGCCGACCGCGGGCTTCAACAGCCGGTCGACGGCGGGCTCGGAGCCGACACCGATCCGGGTCGCGGCGTAGAAGTCCGCACTGACGGTGCGCGACCATTGCCGGTGCGTGCCCACTATCGACAGCAGATCCTCGGGATGAGGCGCGTGGTAGTTGAAGAATGTGACCTGCGCGGCCGCCGATGAGGTCACCCGGGTGCGCAGGCCCGCCAGGTAGCGGAGGTACTCCTTGCGGTCGGCGTTGATCTCGGGCACCCGCTTGCCGCCGGGCCCACCGCCAGCCATGAAGCCGACCGTGGCCATCACCATCATCAGCGGCATCATCAGCATGTACGGCGACAGCTGGCGGATGCCGGTGAAGATCATGATGGCGATCATCCCGAGCATGCCGCCGCCCATCACCCAGGGCAGCGCCTTCTGGATGCCCGACGGCGGAATGTCGACGCCGAGGTCGTCCGGTGGCGCGACGTTGATTTCGCCGGGCGTCAACCGCGGGCCGCGCTTGATGATCGGGGCGAACTTCTTGGTGGTCATCCGCCGCCTCCGGTGTTCGACGCCGGTTGCGCGCCGCGGGGCGTGCCGCCATCGGCACTGCGTGGGTTGGGATCTGGCGGCAACGTGTCGTGTTCGAGCAGCGCAGCCTGTTTCGTCAGCACGGGCCCGTCGACCAGCATGCCCACCACCTGCCAGGGCGCGTTCGTCGGGCCTGACAACCCAAGGGCGTTGCCGACCTCCTCGTCGGGCAGACCGTAGCGCACGCCCTGAGGGTCGATGTAGTACAGGCTTTCGCCGTACCGCGGATCCGGTGACTGCAGGCGGATGTACTTACCGCCGTCGATGTAAATTGTTGCATCACCGCCAATCTGGCTGATTCCGCTGTTCATCGCCGACGACGGGATCGGCAGGTGCCGCCCGGCGATCACCGTGGTCTTCGGGGCCTGGTCGCCGGGCTCACGCTGCCAAGCCCAGCACAGCGTCGGCGAGTCCTCGCGCGACAGGATGTCCAGCGGTTGGTCGGCCAGGGGTGAGGCGAAGACGTGCTCCGGAATCTTGGCGACGACGCTCGCCTCCACCGACGGTGGGGCGACCAAGCCATAGGAGTTGGTGGCACGCAACGCCGCCGCGGTCGTGTCGTTGACCCGCGCCAGGCCGTCGGGAAGCACCACGAAATGCTGCTCACCGTCTTCGGTCAGCGCCGTGAAGACAGCGCCGATCACCAGATTCGGCGGCAGCCCAACGGTGTTGGGCTCACCCGCGCGCGGTATCTGGGGAAGTCGCCATGGCCCGGCATTCGGCAGCGCGTTGAACAGGCCCTCCGAGATCGGTGTCGCCCTGGCGGTCACCGGTATACCCACAGCCGACGTGACGGCACGGTCTGCGAGGTCGATGTCGTGGCGGCCGTCCTTGGTGATCAGCCAGTTGTCGTTCTCAAAGGACACCAGCACGCCCTGGTCGGCGCGCACGGGTCCGACCGAGGAGTCGGTCAGCAGCGGCCGCACGATCACCGAGGTGGCCACGCTGGGGGCGACGCTCTCCGGCTTGGTGACGGTATCGCACAAAGTCCATGTCGAGTCGGCGCCACCGATCGGGGTGGCGTATGGCGCGCCCGGGATTCCGATCGGTTGTCCCTTTGGCATCCGGTTCAGCTCGTCGGACTTCACCGCCACGGGGGTACCCGCGTTGCCCAGTACCAGACGCGCCGACGTCAGGTTGTAGACCGGACGCAGCTGTCCGCCGCCCGGGACCACCACATACAGCTGGTTGGTGGTGCGGTCCACCAAAAGCGTGTCGCTGCCTCGCTTTCCGAGGGGCTTGAAGTAGGCCAGCAGTCCGGCGCCGAGGCAGATCAACACCGCCACGATGACCCCGGTGGACACCGCGCGGCTGTAGAACTGCAGCGGATCGTCGAACATGCGCGTATCGCGACGCACGATCGCATGCTCGACACGGCGCAGCAGAAACCGCCATCCGCTGACCTGAACCTTGGTGGTAAGCCGGAAACTCGCCATGACCTACTCGTTTACGCTCAATCGGGCATGCACGGCGCTGATGGCGGCAGCCATGTCGACGCCGTTGATCTCGCTGAGCTGCTCGACATCGAGGCTGTCGAAGTCGAGTGAACGCGCCAACCTCATGTCCCGGTTCTGTTCACCTGCCTCCACCAGTTGCCGCGCGTAACGTCCGTTGCCCGCGATGTCCAGTGCCGGCTTACCGTTCAGCTCACGCTCGCTCAGCAGCGTCGCGGCTTCGAGCACTTGTTTGGCGGCGTCTTCGTCGAGAGCCGAATCCGTCGACCTTGCAATGACTTTCGCGATCTCGACGATCTCCTCAGGTGAGTAGGAGTCGAACTCGATGCGGGTGGCGAAGCGTGAACGCAGGCCGTCGTTGGACTCCAGCAGACGGTCGATGTCTGCGCTGTACCCGGCGATGATGACGACGAGCCGGTCCCGGTCGTTCTCCATCCGGGCGAGCAGGGCATCCAGCGCCTCGGTGCCGAATGGATCGGCGCGACCGTCGCGCTCCTGCACCAAGGTGTAGGCCTCGTCGATGAACAGCACTCCGCCGATCGCGCGGTCGATTGTCCGGCTGGTCTTCACCGCCGATTGTCCCTCGTACTCGGCGACGAAGTCCTTTCGGGACGTCTCAACGAGTTTCGGCTCGCTGATCACGCCGAGGCCCGTAAGGATGTTGGCCACCACACGGGCGATCGTCGTCTTTCCGGTACCGGGCGGCCCCGCGAAGATCATGTGCTTGGAGGCCTGGGTGACTTTCATGCCGCGGGCCGCGCGGATCTTGGCCATCTGGGTCGCCGCCCGGTAGGCCTCGACCTGTTCTTTGACCCGGGTCAGCCCGATCTGGCGGTTCAGTTCGGCCTCGGCCTCGGCCAGCAGCGTCTCCCGTCGCGAGTTGTCCTCCTCGACGCTGGCCGGATCCCATGGGTCCGTGCGAGATGCGATCTCCTCGGCGGTGGTGGTGGTCAGCCGGTAGGCCGGATCGTTGAGAGCCGCAGTGACCTTGGGTTCGGGGTGGGTGGCCTGCAGCCATTCCAGCAGCGCCGCCGCGGCTTCCTCATGGCCCTGGGCTCGTCGCGTCATCGCCAGGAACCAGGCAATGGCCGGTGCGCAGGCCTCTCCCGCCGGTGACGAATTCGATTCCGTCAGCCGTCGTTCGGCCTCGGTGAACAGACCCAGGTTGGCCGCCGCGACGCCGTGCGCGACGCCGGCCGCCGCGGCCAGGAACTTGTCTGGCCATCCGCCGGCACCTCGGACTTCGTCGATGACGTCGGTCCAGCGTCCGGCAGCGCCGTAGATGACCGCCTTCGCCCAGGCGATCAAATGCTCCGCACCCGTACCGGGTATCTCATCGAGGGCATCCATCGCATCGGCGTAATTGCCGACGGAGGCTTCGTGCACGGCAAAGCCCATGGTGATCGCCAGAGGCGAGTTGACCGGGTAGGTGATGTCGCCGAACTGTCCACCGATCGGCACCCGGGCGCCGAGGCTGTTCATGGACATCTCGGCCGCGCCCGCGAGCTGACCGAAGTTGGCCCGCGAGTACCACGCCCGGAACAAGGTGACCCGGTCGGTGTCGCCACACCGGATACGACCCACCCAGGCGTCACACGCGGCGTCGTCCGCCATGGTGATCTCACTGAAGATTTCGAACGAGCGGGCCGGGGCGCTCGGCAGCATGCCCACCGCACTTCCGAACAAGCCGGCCAGGTGCTCAGCCATGGCGACCCCCGTACCTGGCCGCGAAGACACGCGCCCGTTCGGCCCGGGCTTGCTGCGGCGTCGGCAATTCGAGATCGCGGGTGAGAAAGTCCCGGGTGGCCGCGTCGTCATGTCCACGCCTGCGCATTTCGTCGAAGATGTAGGCGTATTGCGCGGCCTTCGCGTCCTGGGCCGCCAGGTCGGCGAGTACCGAGATCTCTTCGGCCAGAATCGCTTCGCTCATGGCGGTTACCTTCGGTGACAGCTCGATCTGCTTCACACCGCCGTTCGGGAACGCCGTCACCGTGACGGAGCCGTCAGGGTTGGCGACAGTGAACACCGGCTCCTGCTGGTCGTCGTGGGCGCTCCTCGGAGCCACGACGTCCAGCGCGTCGAGGTCCGACGTCGTCGAGATTTCCTCGGGGATCGAGAAGTCGAGTGCGGCGGCCAGGTCGTCGGCGTCGTGCGGGCGATTGTCTGTCACGGCAGCTCAATCCCCCTCGGCATCGACTGAGTTGGATGCGGCGTTGTCGAACCACGACTTCGAGGGCAGGAACTCGATCAGCCCGTCGAGTGCACGCTGCAGGTTTTCGGGGCTGCCGGGCAGGAAGCTGCCGTACAGGTCGCCGCTCACCCTGCGCGGTATCGACACGATCCGGCCCTGCGGTGAATCCAAAACCCCTGCGGCAACATCGGTTCGGGTAAAGGTGCCGCCGGAATGGCGCGCTACCGCGGTGAGCTCCACCCAGCCGGCGGGCTCGGCGATGATCTCGGCGTACACACGTGCCGACGCGGGTGCGACACCGTAGGCCGCGATCTGGTTTGCGCTCGTACACTCGGCCAGCTTGGCGGCCACCCCGGTCAGCGGTTCCACGTCGGCGGCCGTCGCTGAGCCCAGCACCGTCGTCACCATGCCCGCGAGGCCGACCTGCGGGGCGACCCGCTGCAACACCAGCATGTCGCCGTCACGCGCGGCGATGACGTGCCGATCGCCCTTTCGGCTTACCACGAAGCGGACCATCTTGCCGCCCGCGTCGCGCCGCCACCAGCGAGCCTCCAAGGTCCGGTCGGACCGGCTGAGCGTGTCGACCATCGCGGCTACCTCGGGGTGCGGCTCGCCGAAAACATCCAGAACACCTTGTGCCGTCAGATCGCGCCTGACCTGGTCCCAGACGATTTCACGCAGGTCCGGTTGCGGGATGTTGAGGCGGATGCCCAGAGCTGTCGGGAACTCCATCAACCCCAGTCGGTCGGCGATGACCAACATGCCGTCGATGGTGACCTCGACGCCAACGACATCGTCGATGTGTGCGGCGTCGTGGTACGCGGATTGCGGAACGCTCATCTATTGGTGTCGCGTTCCGCGCAGCTCGCCGCCGGGCATGAAAGTCCTCGTCTTCCTGTTTCGTCGTCCCGCGGTAACAACCCCGGTGCTGTGCAATTCCGGTCAGACCGCGATCCAGATCGCCGACGACACTTTGCCGCGCTGAGCGGGGCGCACCCCTCGACCCTGGTTTGCGAACCTTCGACGCAAGACAGGGTACCAGCGGCGCGGAGGTGCGTAGACCATGATTTTTTCGGCACACCGGTGAGCAGGGGTTCACAGAGGGCGGTTGCTGGTAGCAACCTTATTTCTCGCTGGTCAGACACGTTGTCCTGCGACTATCGGAACTACAGCAACACAGGTATGTCGATGGTCTAGCTTTTTCGCTGACAGTGGCAGCCCGGCGCAACCCCGTCCCGAACTCGGCAAGAGATGCCCACGGCAGAACCGCCTCACCTCAGCACCGATCCCTCCCCGGCTGGGTGCATAAATGTTTGCTAACCCGGGGTAGTTGATACTTGGGAAGGGACCGACCTGCATCGCACCCGAGTTCGGTGAGGAGACGTGTAGTGACCGACCGCGATGACGCATTGCGGAGAGAACCCGGCTGGGCGGGCGCCGAAGAGGCCGACGTCGAGCCACCCGCCGCCGAACCCGAGCCGACACCTGCGCAGGCTGCACCGGCACCGCCGCGCCCGCCGGTCGACTATCCGCCGCCGCGATACGGTCCGCCGCCCGGATCCGGACCGCTGACCGGCGGCCCGCGCCCCGACGCTGGACCGTGGCACGGCCCGCCCACCAGAGGCCCCCGCCCGCCGCGGGCGTCGGCGCCGCCGGTACCACCGGCGTCGCAGTGGCCAGGCGCCGGATATCCACCGGCCGCGCAGGGGCCGCCGAGCGGCTCCTACGCCGAACGGATCCGCGCCGATGAGCTGGTGCCGGCGCGCCGGGTGGCACCGACTCGCGGCTGGCGGCTGGCCCTTTACAAAGCCACCTTCGGGCTGGTCAACCTCGGTCCCGGACCCGAGGAGGTGCGGCAGGCCCAACTCGAGGCCAAGGTCAAGGCGCCGCTGCGGGGCCACTTCAAGATCGGTGTGATGGGCAAGGGCGGCGTCGGAAAGACGACCGTCTCGGCCAGCATCGGCTCGGTGCTGGCCGAGCTGCGCCAGGACGACCGCGTGGTCGCGATCGACGCGGACACCGCCTTCGGCAAGTTGGGCAGCCGCATCGACCCTCGCGCGCAGGGTTCGTACTGGGAGCTGGCATCCGACCAGCACCTGGAGACGTTCGCCGACGTGCGCAGCCGGGTGGGCAGCAACGCCGCGGGGTTGTTCGTGCTGGCCGGTGAGGCGACCCCGGCCCGCCGCCGGGTGCTCGATCCCGCGATCTATCGCGAAGCCACATCACGGCTGGACCGGCATTTCACGATCTCGATCATCGACTGCAGCTCCACGATGGACTCCCCCGTCACCCAGGAGGTGCTACGGGATCTGGACGCGCTGATCGTGGTGTCCTCGCCGTGGGTTGACGGCGCCGCCGCCGCGGGCCAGACGCTGGACTGGTTGGCCGCCCGTGGGCTGACGTCGCTCTTGCAGCGCACGGTCATCGTGCTCAACGATTCCGACGGGCACGCCGACAAGCGCACGCGTTCCATTCTGCGGCAACAGTTTTCGGGGCAGGGGCAGGTCGTCATCGAGGTGCCGTTCGACGGACATCTGCGGCCCGGCGGTGTGATCGACCGCACCGAAGAGATGTCGCCGGCGACCCGACGGCGATTCCTGGAGATCGCCGCCGCGCTCGCCGAGCACTTCCCCAGCCACGACGATCGTGCTCGGGAGCGGTACTGAACGGTTGATCACCGCCAGTCGAGTTGTTCGACCAACTCCTCGATTGCACGGGCGGCGGTGGCCGACACCGGTTCCTCGGCTTCAGCGCGGACGATGTCATCTTCGGAAACCCCTGCGGCTTGGGCGGTTTCGCCGATGGTCAGGTTGGCGCTGCGGCGTGCGGCGTACAGCCGCTGTCCGAGCGTGGCCTGCGGGGACCGCGCGGCCCGCAACATGAGCTCGTCGTAGCGGCCCCGCACCGCGCTCAACGCCTTGATCAGTGCCGGGGTGACGCGGCTGATCTGCGCGGCCCGCGCCGCGACCGACTCGAGCTGGCGCAGGTCGGCAAGAATCTTGGTCACCCGAGGTGTGAACTCGGGGGCGTCCGGGGACGGTAGCGCCTCGATCGCCGACCGAAACGTGCCCACCGCGGTGACGACCGCTTGGGCGATCAGCGGGATCTCGTCGCCGTCGGGCGCCGCGGGCGGCTCAGCACGGGTCGGCGCGGGCTCGCCGCCGCGAAGCCGGGCGATCGTGCCCGCCGGCCATCGCAGCACCTCCTCGAGCTTTGCCCGAGTGCGCTCACGGGGCCAGCTGCGTCCCTTTTCGAACGCGATCAGCGCGCCGGCGTTGATGATGCCCTCGGCGGCAAGTCGACGCTGCGAGATGTTCAGCTCGCGTCGGCGTGCGGCCGCCGCCGCCCCCGCACGCACCATGCCGGGGTCCAGCATCTCGGCCGGCTCGTCGGTCGAATCGGGCTGGCTCATGACTGGCGGTCCCTCGGATTACGCATGGTGAACGGCTCCGCAATCCTATCCGTGTTGCGGTCAACTGCTACATCTTGGCGCGGTGTTGGCGGTGTCTTTCTGTGGCGAAGCTACGACTTCTCATGGAGGCTGGACTGAAGCGCTGCTACATCTTCGACAGGCGTAGCTGGCTGCGATGTCATCGCAGTTCATAACGCTTCTGCTCCGGGAGTTGGCGTCGATTCACACTACTCGCGGGGCCAGCGCCCCAAATTCCATTGTTGTAACTGTTGCATCGCTACGGTTTAGTTCGCTACTTTGTCGTCATCGCGGCGCACCTGCCGCAGACCGGCAGAGGAGCGACAGCAATGAACGCAATGGACTGGGACGAGATGCCCGTCGGCGCCTGCACTCGAGACCCCGAGCGATGGACGACGTCGGCCGACGAGGCGGCCAAGGCGATCTGCCGGGCATGCCCACGTCGATGGTTGTGCGCCCGGGAAGCCTGCGAGCTACCCCGCGCGGAAGGGTTGTGGGCAGGCATCGTGGTGCCCGAGGGTGGCCGTGGCCGCACGTTTGCTCTGAGGCAGCTGCGCTCGCTGGCGGAGCGCAATGGTTATCCGGTTCGCGACCGCCGCCTGTACGCCGAGCCCGCTTGATCGAACGTCCGCCGCCGGTTTCGGGGGGTCGGCGGCGGGCGGCGGGGGCTGGCGTCCAGCGCCGCCGAACGTTCCTTACCGCTCGACATCTCGGCAATTTTTCGAGTGGTAAGGAACGTTCGCGTTCACCAGGTGTCGACGAACCGGCGGCCGACACGACCCGGCGCGTGCGCGGTGGCAGCGGTCAGGGTGTCGATGATGAGCTTGCGCGTTTCCGCCGGGTCGATCACGTCGTCGATCTCAAAGAGCTGAGCGGCGTTGAGCGCCTTGGCGTTTTCCTGCGCGGCGGCCGTGGCCTGGCGGACCCGCTCCTCACGCTCGTCGTCGTCGGCAATCGCCTCCAGTTCCTTGCGCAACCCAAGCCGCACCGCGCCCTCCAGGCCCATCGGGCCCAGGTGCGCCCCCGGCCACGCGACGGTGAGCAGCGGCTCATGCAGGCTGCCGCCGGTCATCGCCTGTGCGCCAAGCCCATAGCCCCGCCGCAGGATCACCGCGATCAGCGGAACCTCGAGCGCCGCAACGGCGACCAGCATCCGCGAGCCGCGGCGCACCAACGCCTCGGCCTCCGCGGCCGGGCCCACCATGTAACCGGGACAGTCGATCAGTGAGACCACCGGCAGCCCGAACGCGTCACACAGTTGCAGGAACCGGGCGGCCTTGTCGGCGGCGGCCGCGGTGATCGCCCCGGCCATCACCATGGTGTTGTTCGCCAGGACGCCGACGGGTCGGCCGTCGATACGGGCCAGCGCGGTCACCATCTCCGGGGCGAACTTGGGCCGCAGGAACGTCACCGATCCCTCGTCGGCCAGCGTCTCGATGATCGGCGCCACCTGATAGGCGCGGCGGGCGCGTTCGGGAACGATTGTGCGCAAACGGGTTTGATCGCTCACCGGGCCGGGCGCCGTTACGCCCTGGAAGTAGCCGAGCAGACGTCTCGTCACCGCGACGGCCTCGGCTTCGTCGGCCACCACGACGTCGACCACCCCGTTGGGGGCCTGCACCTCGATCGGGCCCACGTCGTCGGGCGCCACGTCGCCCAGCCCGCCTCCGGCGATCATCGCGGGTCCGCCCATGCCGATCGAGGCGTCTTCGGTGGCGACGATCAGGTCCGCGCACCCGGCGATCACCGCGTTGCCCGCGAAGCAGCGGCCTTTGACGATCGCGATGCGCGGCACCACTCCCGACAGCGCCGCCCACAGCTTGAACGCGCGCGCGTCGAGCGCGGACACCACGGGATAGTCGGTGTCGCCGGGCCGTCCCCCGCCACCTTCGGCGAAGAACACGGTCGGCAGGCGCATCCGCTCGATCAACTCGAACAGCCGATCCTTCTTGCGGTGCCCCAGCGCGCCCTGGGTACCGGCGAGCACGGTGTAGTCGTAGGACAGCACCGCGCACGCGCTGCGCTGCTCGCCGAACAGGTCGCCGTTGATGCGCGCGGTTCCGGCGATCAGCCCGTCGGCGGGGGTGCGGGCGATCAGGTCCTCGAGGTCACGGCGGTGGCGTTGCGCGGCGATCGCGAAGCGTCCGTACTCGATGAACGAGCCCGCGTCGACGAGGTCGTCGAGATTCTCGCGCGCGGTGCGCCCGTTCGCGGCGTGCCTGCGCTCGACGGCCTCGGGGCGGGCGGCGTCCTCGGTCAGCGCCCGCCGGCGCAGCAGTTCGGCGTGATCGTCGCGGATCGGCCCCTCCGACTCGGTCATCGCGCTGATGCTAATGCCCGGGAAGTTATCCACAGGCGGCTGTCGGCGTGCGCGTTTCTGTCGGCGCTTCGGCTTAGCGTGCGGACATGAGTAACTGGATCAACACCGTCAGCCGTGACCACGTCGAACGTGGGGTGCGTGGCCGCTTCACCCAAGCCACCCACGGCAAGCCTCACATGTTGCGCCGGATGGCGCGTGGCGACTGGATCGTGTTCTATTCGCCGCGCACCGTCTATCCCGACGGCCCGCCGCTGCAGGCCTTCACCGCGATCGGTCAGGTCGTCGACGACGAGCCCTATCAGGACGAGGCTTCGCCCGATGGGCCGTGGCGACGCAATGTCGATTTTCTCGACTGCGCGGAAACGCCCATCCGTCCGCTGCTGGAACAGCTCGAGTTCGTCGAGGACAAGTCCCGATGGGGATACAAGTTCCGGTTCGGCGTCTTCAAGATCGGTGACGGCGATCTGGAGGTGATCCGTTCGGCGATGACGAGTACGAAGTAGGCCTACTGTGGATTGGTGAGCAACACCGAACCCGCGCCTGCCGAAGTCGCCTGTGTCGCATCGCCGTTCGCGGGTGTGCTGCATCCGCGGGAGGTGCCGCTGGGCGGGCCGCGGGCGATCCGGGTGCGGCGCACCCTGCCGCAGCGGGAACGCTCGCTGATCGGGGCGTGGTGTTTCGCCGACCACTACGGTCCGCAGGACGTGCGCAGCGGCCCGGGCATGGACGTGCCGCCGCACCCGCACACCGGGCTGCAGACCGTCAGCTGGTTGTTCAGCGGCGAGGTGGAGCACCGCGACAGCGCAGGCGTGCACGCGATGGTGCGGCCCGGCGAGCTGAACCTGATGACCGCCGGCGCGGGCATCTGCCACTCGGAGGTGTCCACCGCGGCCACCACGGTGCTGCACGGTGTTCAGCTGTGGGTGGCGCTGCCGGACGCCGACCGCGACACCGGCCGCGACTTCGCGCATTACGTGCCGACTCCCCGTGCGGTCGGCGGGGCGACGCTGCGGGTCTTCCTCGGTGAGCTCGCGGGCCAGCGCTCCCCCGTGCACACGTTCACGCCGCTGCTCGGCGCACAGCTCGACCTGGAGCCCGGCGCGGAGCTGACGCTGGAGGTCGACCCGACATTCGAGCACGGGGTGCTGCTCGACCAGGGCGGCGTCGCCGTCGGCGACACTGCGTTGGAGGTGGCCGACCTGGCCTTCCAAGCGACCGGCAATCCCGAGCTGACCGTGACGAACGGCGCTGCGCGCCCCGCACGCGTCATCGTCCTCGGTGGCCCGCCATTCCCCGAAGAGCTCATGATGTGGTGGAACTTCGTCGGCCGCAGCCACGACGACATCGCGATGTACCGCGCGCAGTGGCAGGACCACCACGACCGCTTCGGCGAAGTACAGGGCTACCGGGGTGCGATCCCGCGGCTGCCCGCCCCGGCACTGCCCAACGCCACCCTGCGTCCGCGCCGCAATCCCGGGGTATAGATAGGCCATGACCACCGACAAGACCGGCGCACCCACCGAGGTCGTCAAGGAATCCGACCGCTTCAGCATCAAGGTGCAGGGGCAGACCGCCGGGTTCACCGAGATCGCCGACCGTGACGGCCAGCGCGTCTTTCCCCACACCGAGGTCGACGACGCCTATCAAGGCCGCGGCCTGGCCACGATCCTCATCGGCGAAGCGCTGCAGCAGACCCGCGACGCCGGGCTGCGGACCGTGCCGGTGTGCGAGATGGTGGCCGCCTATGTCGACAAGCATCAGGAGTACGCCGACGCCGTCGATCCGGTGTCCCCCGACGTGGAGCGCTGGCTGGCCGACAGGTAGCGGCCAGCTATCGTCTTCGCGGTGACGACGGCGCTTTTCACCCCGGACGGCGACGCGTATGTCCCCGGCCCGCTCGCGCGGGGCCCCTGGGGGCAGACGATCAGCGGAAACTATGTCGGCGGCCTGCTCGGCCACGTACTCGAGCGCGACGCCGGCGAACCCGACTTCCAACCCAGCCGACTGACCGTCGACCTGTTCCGGCCCGCGGCGCTGGCTCCGGTTCGCGTCGAGACCGCGGTCGTCCGCGCGGGTCGTCGCCTGAAGCTGGTCGACGCGCTGATGCGGCAGAACGACACCATCGTCGCGCGGGCCACCGCCCTGTTCCTGCGCCGTGGGGAGCAACCGCCCGACGAGATCTGGACGTCGCCGGTGACCATGCCCGCGCCTCCCGCGATACCGAATCCGATCCCGCGCGGGTTGTCCACCCTGGTGTGGACCTACGGCAAGGACAACCGCGAACCCGGTCCCGGCGAAGGCCTGGAGAACTGGCAGCACTCCGGTCCCAAACACATCTGGGTGCACGACTTCCGCCCCCTGATCGCAGGCGAAGAGCTCACGCCGTTCACCCGCGCGGCGATGGCCGGGGACATGGTCAGCTCGTTGACGCACTTCGGGCCCAGCGGATTGCAGTGGATCAACGCCGACTACACGCTGACGCTGGCCCGCCTGCCGAAGGGGCCGTACCTGGGGCTGGCGGCGCTGACGCACTACAGCGACGCGGGGGTGGCCACCGGCAGCGCGACGATCGTCGACGAGCACGGCCCGATCGGCAGCGGCGTGGCCAACGCGCTGTCCAACCCCGGCTTCTCCCCGCCGCGCCTGTAAACCCGCTGCGGGCCGACCGTCACGCCGCGCGAATTCTGCCGCAGGGTCGTGGTTTTCGCCGCTCCACAGCCCTGGCGCAGAACTCGGCGCAAAAGGCCCCGGGCGCAGAGGCGCAAACAGAAAACACCCCACGGAATGTCCGCGGGGTGCTTCCATGCTCTCGGGTCAGCTGAGGCCGACGACCTCCTGGGCGATGGCGGCCAGGCGCGTCTGCGCCGCCGACACCAGCCGCTGACGGTTCTTGTTCATCTCCTCGTAGGCGATGATCGTGCGGATGTCGCTCGGATCGTCGAGTTCCTTCACCGCGGCGACCGCGTCGTTCTGGTTCAGCTCGTCGTAGTCCTCGATCGGCAGCTCGTCGGCGTCGACGAAACCGCCTGCCGCGCGGGCCTTGTGCAGCGCATCGGCCGCGTCGCCGGCGCCCTCACGGCGCACCACGTCCTCGGCCCGCTTCAGCGCGCCGTCCCGCGAGGCGCCAAGCGCCTTGAGCGTGATCTCGCTGGCACGTCGCGCCCGCTCACGCAGGTCCTCGACGGCCGGCCCGGCGGAGCGCACCAGTTCGGCGACCCGCTCGACCCCTTGAGCCGACCACTGCCCCGGCAGGTTGACCAGCTTTACCGCGGTGCCGGCGGCGGCCTGCATCGGGGTGCGTTGCAGCGCGGCCGGCCCGCCAAGCGCGTCCTCGGCCAACACCGTGGTCAGCCAGTGCACGGTCGCCGAATGCGCGGTGATCAACCGGTCGGCGAGGTCCTGGATCTCAGGCTGCTTGGCCGAAACGGCGAGCGCCTTGATGTAGCGAGCGCGATCCAGCAGCTGGTTCTCCAGCGCCAGGTCGCCGAGCAGCGCCTCGTCGAACGGCTGCGCCTGCTCGGTCAGCGCCTTCACCGCCGCGGCGGCGCGGCCGAAGAACGGGCCGACGGTGTCAGGGAATCCGCCGAGGTCGCGGATCGCCTTCTCGATCGCCTCGGCGCGGATGCGGCCGTTCTCGGCGTTCTCGCTGAGCTCACGGCGGACGGCGTCGGTCCTGGCCTGCGTGATCCGGGTCTCGGCGACCTGGATCTCGGTGTGGGTCAGGTCGAGCATCGTGCGCAGTTGCCTGAGCAAGGTGGTTCCTGTAGCGGTAGTCATGAAATTTGGCCCCTTAGGCGTTGACGAAATGGGTCGGCGCTGGGGTGCACCTTGCTCGTTGGCTACCCGGTCGCCGGGGAAGCCGAACACGGGGCGGTGTGAGATAAATCGCAGTCGCGTCAGCGTGGCTGCAGGATGACCACCGGAATCTCGCGATCGGCCCAGGCCTGATAGGTGTCGAAGTCGGCGTACGCCTCGACCAGTTTCGGCCACAACCGCGCCCGCTGCTCGGGTGTGGCAGTCACCGCGCGCACCGGACGGCGCTCCGAGCCGATCTCGATGTATGCATCCGGGTTGGCGACCAGGTTGCGGTACCACTGCGGATCGGTGTCGCGCCCGCCCTGGGAGGCCACCACGATCACGTCGTCGCCGTCGCAGATGAACACCAGCGGTGACACCAACCGCCTGCCGGACTTGCGCCCGATGTGCTCGAGCAGCAGTGTCGGCACCGGCTTCTTGAACCCCGCGCCCACTCGCCAGTTGGCGCCGACCCGTCCGCCGGTGCGGCGATACACCCACACGTGCGCCTTGCCCGCGTACTTCATCACCGTCGAGACGATCGGCGAGTTGAGCTGTTTCGGCTTCTTCGTCGGGTCCATGCGCTCAACCTAGGTACTGGGCGGTGCTGCCGCCGAGCGGCATCTCGGGCATGCCGAGCTTGCGATGGTCCCAGCTGCGGGTGCGGCTGGGCACCACCCGCACGCAGATGCGGTTGCGCATCATCTGGTCGACGAACGGGCGCATCTCCTCGGAGTACGGCCCGGTGTAGCGCTCCCACACGCTGATGCCCACGCGCAGAGCGGTTTCCGGGTCGTCGACGATCTCACCGCGGCCCTCGATCGACACGCCGCGCAGGGTGTCGTAGGTGTGGCCGTCCTCGATCAGCACGGTCACCGTCGGGTTGCGCCGCAGGTTGACGGCCTTCTGCGACTTGGCCTTGGTCTCGAACCAGATCTCCCCGTCGAGCACGCCGTACCACATCGCGACCAGGTGCGGTCGGCCGTCGGGTAACAGCGTGGCGAGGGTGGCGGTTCTACTGCGTTCGATGTATTCGGCGATCTCGTCGTCGGTCATGACGATCTTCGCGCGTTCGTTCTTGCCCACGCCCCAGATACTTTCAGGTCGCCGCGGCGCTGACGGTCACCGGGATGCCGTTGAGCGCGCCGTTGCCCGACGGTTCGTCGAGGAACGTGGGTGGCGACAGCACGTTGGTGTTGACGCCGGGTGACGCATTGGCGACCGCCATGCGGGTGCCGGGCTTGCCGTGGCCCCAGCCGTGCGGCATCGACACCACGCCCGGCATGATCGCGTCGGTCACCTCGACGGGCACCTCGATGCTGCCGGTCTCGGAGGTCACCGTGACCAGGTCGCCGGAGGTCACCGCGCGTTTGGCCGCATCGTCGGTGTGCATCAGCAGGGTGCAGCGGTCCCTGCCCCTCATCAGCGGCGCGACGTTGTGCAGCCAGGAGTTGTTGGACCGCAGGTGTCGGCGGCTGACCAGAACGAGTTCCTCGGGGGCGCGCTCGAGCCGCGCGGCCAGCCGCGGCAGATCGTCGAGCAGATACCGCGGCGCCAGCCGGATCTTCTGGTCGGCGGTGCCGAGCGCCTCGGGCACCCGCGGCACCATCGGGCCGAAGTTGATGCCGTTGGGGTGGGCCTTGAGCTTCTCCAGCGTCAGCCCGTCGGGGTTCTCGCCGTAGCGGTCGCCGAACGGGCCGGTGCGCAGGGTGAGGTCGAGGATGCGTTCGGGGCCGCCGTGATCGTAGTGCTTGCGCAGCTGCGCGCCGTCGAAGCCCTGGGTGAACGCCATGTAGTCGAAGAAGCCGTCGTCGATGGCGGCGACGTCGACGTCCTCGGCGGGGGTTCCCGTGCACAGGCCGGTCAGCCGGATCAGGATCTCCCACTCCTCGGGCCGGTCGGGGTCCTCGGGCGCGAACACCGGCGCCGAGTAGTTGGCGATGCTGTTGATGGCGAAGTGCAGGATCAGGTCGTCGTGGTGTGGTTGTTCCAGCGGCGACGGCGCGGGCAGCAGGACGTCGGCGTGCCGGGTGGTTTCGTTGATCCACATGTCGACGGCGATCATCGCGTCCAGCATCGGCAGCGCCTCGTCGAGTTTGTGGCCGGCGGGCGTGGACAGCACCGGGTTGCCCGCGACGGTGATCAGCGCCTTGATCTGGCCCTCCCCCGGCGTCGTGATCTCCTCGGCCAGACACGACACCGGCACCTGGCCGAGCACTTCCTTGGCGCCGCGGACCCGGGTGCGGAACCGGCCGAAGTCCGGCGCGCCGTCTTCCAGGCCGGGGATCGGCTGCACCGTCACCGACCACGCCGCCGCACGGGGGAACATCGAACCGCCGGGGGTATCGAAGTGGCCGGTGAGGATGTTGATGACGTCGACGAGCCAGCTCGCTAGACTGCCGAACTCCTGGTTGCACAGGCCGATTCGGCCGTACACCACCGCGCGCTCGGTGCCGGCCAGCTCACGGGCCAACGCCCGGATGCGGTCTGCGCTCACCCCCGTCGTCGCCGCCACCCGCTCCGGTGACCAGCCGGCGGCCACCTCCCGCATCCGCTCAACGCCGTCGACGTAGGGCCCCACCGCGCCCAGGTTGACCAGGTTCTCGGCGAACAGCGTGTGAGCGACGGCCAACAGCAGCGCGGCGTCGGTGCCCGGGGTGATCGGCAGCCATTCGTCTGCGCGGTCAGCGGTGGCGGTGCGCACCGGGTCGATGACAATCACCTTGCCGCGCTTTCGGATTCCGTCGATGATGCCCATCACGTCGGGTGCGGCCAGCAGCGAGCCCTGCGACGCGGCCGGGTTGGCCCCCATCACCACCAGCAGGTCGGTGCGCTCGATGTCGGGGACCGGGAAGGTCCACCAGCCGCCGTACATCAGGTGCGACGACAGGTTTTTCGGCCACTGGTCGACGGTGCCCGGCGAGTAGGACAGCGAAATGCCCGACATGCCAAGCAGCACACCGGTGTAACGGCCCAACGAGAACGAGTGCGCCAGCGGGTTGCCGGTGTAGCAGGTCACCGCACCGATGCCGTGTTTCTCGATGATCGGGGCGAGCAGTTCGGTGCAGCGCCGAAACGCGGTGTCCCAGCTGACCTCTTGCCACTGCCCGTCGACCCTGATCATCGGGCGGCGGATCCGGTCGGGGTCCTCGTGCACGGCGCCGAGGGTGGCGCCTTTGGGGCAGATGTGGCCGCGGCTCCAGGTGTCTTCGCGGTTGCCGCGGATGCCGGCGACCCGCCCGCCCTCGACCTGGATCTCCAGCCCGCACATGGCTTCGCACAGCGGGCAGGTGTACAGATGGCGCCCGTCTTCGCCGACACCTGCTATGGGCCTGCTGAGTTCGACGGTCACGGCGGCCTCCTCGCTCGGTGGCGCGAAATAGCATTCCGGGTCGCGATTTCGGTTTCTGAACAGCCCGGAATGCTATTTCGCGGCAGGGGCAATTTGTTGTGACAGACTGTAACGACAAACCGGGGTGGAGGGACGGAATTGGTCGACACCGTGACGTCGCGGCATCGACGCCAGGGGTCACGCCGGGACCCGGCGATCGACGCGGCGGTGCTGGCGGCGACGCGTCGGCTGCTGATCGAGCGCGGCTACGCGGCCACCACGATCGACCTCATCGCCAGCACCGCGGGGGTGAGCCGGCCCGCCGTCTATCGCCGGTGGCGCTCCAAGGCGCATCTGGTGCACGAGACGCTGTTTCCCGACCTCGGCCCCGACCGCCCCGCCGACGACTTCGCCGCCGAGATCGTCCGGCTGTGCCGCGGCGCGCTGGACATGTACACCGATCCCGCCGTGCGGGAAGCAATTCCCGGTCTGCTCAACGACTTACGGTCGGACCGCCGAATGCGCCGCCTGCTCAGCGACCGGTTGGAGGCCACCGCGCGCAGCCAACTGGCCCACCGGCTGAGCGCGGCGGTCATCGACGGGACGGCGCGCGACGGCATCAGCGCCGACACCGTCATGGACGCGATCGCCGGCGGCGCCTGGTACGCGGTCTGCGTGCGCCGGATCAAAGACGTCGATGCCGCGGCCGCCGAACTCAGCGACCTGCTGCTGAACGGCCTGCTCAGCTCAACAGCATGATGTACTGCGCCGCCGCCAACTGCTGAGCGGTGAGCAGCGTGGGCCCGGCGGCCTCGATCGCGTACTCGTCGGCGGTCACCAGGCAGTAGAAACTGTTGTCCTTCAACTGCATGCAGCGGCTTTCCGGCATGTTGCGCACCGGGTTCGCCGGTCTCGACGTCGGCGACACCTCGGCGTAGAACTCGTCGACGACGGCCTTGGCGCCCGCCGGGTCTTCGGCCTCATAGACGCTGGCCTTGGCCATGGCCACCAGGTCGGTCCCGGTGTCGGCGAACAGCTTGGCCGAGCGGGTGGGATCGCTCTGGAAGTGCAGCGCGCCGCGGCGCTCATAGGTGGTGTTCTTCGTCAGCATCGGGTCGGGCGCCTCGACCGGAATCACTCGGGCCAACAAGCCGGTCGGATCGATGCTGATGTCGGCGAACTCCGACGGTGCGGTGGCGCGGAAGCGGTCGATCTCGGGGCCCTGCAGATCCAGGGTCTTGGCGACCAGCTCAGCCGCCTGCTCCGCGCTGTCGGGGGCCTGCGCGAGCTGCATCAGCACATACGGGCCGTGGGCAGCGAACGAGCGCACCGCATGCCGCTTGCCCGCCTGCCGATCGACCGTGGTGTAGGTGTTGGCCTTGGCGTCGGGATGGCGGGGAATGCCCGTCGTCTGCGCGGGACCGTCGGCGCCCTGCTGCTGCATCGCCGCCTCGCCCAGCGCGGTGGCCGCCGCTTCGGCGGCGTCGTCGTCGGGGAACCGCAGGACCGCGTTCAACAACAGCTTCTTGTTCTCTTCGGTGCGCGCGGTGGCGAAGCCGTTGATGAAGTTGTGCCGACTCACCACCATGCCGAGCTCGCCGGGACCGATCAGCCCGAGGGCCTGGGCCTTCGGCAGCACCATGGCGCCGAAGCCGAACCAGTCTTTCAGCGCGGGATCGACCTCCCATGGGCCGATGACGTGGTTGGCCATCCGCTGTGCCTCGATCACCATGCCGCGCAGCGGATCCCCTGCGACGCCGAGCGGCTTACTGGGCTTGGTCGGGAACGGACCCACGTCGAGCTGGTCGAAATCGAGTGCCCCCTGCGCGCCCGTCGCCTTCACCGGGTTTCCGGCGACGGTCGAGCTGCACGCCGCGGACGTCAGCGCGATGACAAAGAGAAGGACGAGAACTGGGTGGCGCATCAATGGCAACCTACCCGGTCAGCTCCAAGATGGACGTCAGGAGTGCCGGATGCGTTTCGTCCGCGGATATTGCGGTCCTGAGCTGCGCCGCGGTGTCAGCCGCGCGCTCCCTCACAGTGGCGGCAGCGGCGGAGGTACCTGACACAGCCACGCGATCGCCTGGTGTCCGTCACGGCTGAGTGTGCCGGTCGCCGAGTCGAACTCAGCTGCAGCTATACAAAATGGCCCAAGGCTGGTGCTGCGCGGTAATGCGTCGATGTCGCTCTCGCTCCATTCAGCAGTCACCCTCAGGTTTCGCACCACGAGCATGCCGACCGTGATGAGGGTCAACGGATCATGGGGTTCGGCGCCACGTCCGCTGCTGAGCTGGTGTGCCTCGTAACCGGGCACTTGCCAGTCGTTCCTGGCGAGAAAGGCGTCGTCCCACCACGGCCGATCGAAGCGGACCAAGCAGTAATCGAACCGGACCGAGAAGTTGCTCGACGTCGACTTCTCAGACGTCGTCCCGGCAAGGACCGAGTCGATCACGGACACCTCAGCGAGGACGTCAATGGCTGCCGGATTCCACCGGAAGGTTGGGGAATGCACGACGGTCTCATCGACGGGTAGGACAACACGACCGGCCGCCGCGGCCAGTTCGGGGTTGACCACGGCGTTGAGTAACCGCCCCCGCGCGGCTCCGGCGGCTGTGGCGATCGGTGTGGCGATCGGTGTCACGTCCAGGCCGATCCCGACCTCGTCGTCGGCATCGTCGACGCCGCCTTCGGTGAGAGTCGCGGCCCGGACGAAATCGGTGACGGCCGGGTTGATCACCGCTCGTAGCTGGCGTAGGTGGGGTGGTATCTCCTCGGGCCAGATGAAGGGGTCCTCTTCTGGACCGACCGGGGGGATACGCCGGTATTCGCGCGGCGGCACCGGCACGTACCACGGTGCCTGGTGGTCCGGCGGTGGGTTCTCGGCAGCGCCGACGCTATAGGTCTGCCAAGAATCTGAACCAGGCTCAAACCAGTCCACTGGAACCATCGAGGTCGCGTAATACCGGACATTGACGCCGGCGGGCAACGGCGAGCCGTCGGGACTTGCCGCCAGCACCAGCTCGCAGTTGGCCAGTGCATTGATGGCCTCGGTCTTGGCCGTTTCGAACGCGGCCCGGGCGTCGGGATTACTGGCCGGCGGGCCGTTGCTGCCGCGCACGAGATCGCGGTACCAGCGGGACAGCGCCGATCCTCCCCGTGGCACATAAGAACCGTTGCCGAGCGCATTCGCCGCCGGGATCTGGTCGGCGAGCGCCGCTGCGCGCTGATGGGCGAGCAATCCACCCACTCCGCCGCCAACCGCGCTGCCGAACTCCCGTACTGACAGTGGATGTCCGAGAGGGTCGAACACCAGCAAGACGCTGCCGGGTCCACCGTCTCCGCCCAGCGGAAAGCGATCGGCGAAAAAGCTCTGCAACCCCGTGGCCAGATCGTCCAGTGTGGTCGGCATGATGCAGTTCTCCTAAGCCTATTCGGGCAGGTTCGGGTCGTCTTCGGGCGGGCACAGCGGAAGAATCTCGCCCAGCCAACCCACCACTTGCGCACCGTTGATGACCAGGGTGTTGCCCTCGAAGTAGGCACCGAAGTCGTTGCGGACGTCGTTGCCGGCCTCGTCGCGGAAATCGCCCTTGTATTCCGATTCGTCGTGTCGATAACCACCGGTAAGGGAAAGGAAGCTGAACACTGGGACGCTGACGTTTCCGCCGATCGATTCCCCTCCGCTGCTGTCCGAGCGGTGTCCGTTGCTCCAGTAACTCTCCAGAGTTGCCTTGTCAGATCCCCAGTCCTCGGCAGTGATCCGCACGTTGCGGACCACTACGATCGCGGTGGGCAACATAGGCAGCAACTTGTCGTGGTCGCCGACCTGATCGGCGATGCTCCCGGTGCTGATGGCGCCCCTGCGCTGACCGGGCAGATACCAGCCGCCGAGGTGGAAAACGTCGGTGACCAGCCACGGCCGCGAGATCTCGCAGATGCCGTATTCCAGCTCGATGCTCAGGTTGGTCGCGTTCTCGCTGAACGTGGTGCCGTCGTGAGCCGAGTTCGAGTAGCTGGAATTCGACTGGGATTCCCACTCCGAGTAATTGCCTGCGAAGCCGAATCCGAAGATACCGACTCCGGCGGTTCCGCTGCTCGACTCCGAGCTGCCGGACCATTGTCCGGCGTTCAGAGAGTGCCCGTGCTTCTCGAAATGCGTTCGGTACGTCCGAGAGTCGTGCTTCAAGGTCGTCCACCCGATGTCTTGCGTCTCGATCTGACTCCACTCGCTTGGGAAGATATAGGTGTAGGGAATCCGCCCGTCCAGACCGCCGGGGATACCCGGAATCGCCGCCTGCCACGCACCGAAGAGGTTCTTGGCGCGCAGAATGGCGCCTTCGCTCAGCGGCACGCCGACGGATGCGCGGGTCGCCAACGCGGCTTCTACCTCGGCGGCGCCCTGCGACATCCACTTTTCCCTGGCGTCATCGACGGCCGCCGAGAACGGCAACAGCAGGGCTCCGGCCGCTGGACCCCGTTCGGGATCGTTGAGCAAGGTGATCTCCTGGGCCGCCAGATCCCCAATCGCCTTCGCGTAGGCATTGCGATTCTTCTTGTAGCGCGCATACTTTGGCGTGTCATTGCCGTCGGCGTCTTCAAGCACCGCCGTCGCAGCGTCGAGACGGGCCTGCTCCTCGGCTGAGCGGGGGGGAGTGGGCTTCGCGGTCATCGAACTGAGAATGTTCTGGTACTGGAAGGCCACATGACGTCCGCCACCCGAATAGTATTGTGTCGTACCGTCATCGGTGACCATCAGCATCTTGTCGAAGAAGTTGAACGTCTTGAATGCCGCATCATAGGCGCGGCGGATGATAGGGCTTACCGACTCCGGTGGATCAGTCGCCCCATCTGCCGGGCGCTGACCGGATCTCAGCTCTGCCACCCCGCCGATCGGGCTCCACGGTTTGGCGAAGTCACGTGGACTGACCATCAGACCCGGCACCATTTGGCAGTACACATAGCCGGTGGTCGTGGAGCCGTCGCTGCGGGTAGGCCTCGATGCGCGGATATCGGTGATGATCTCGCTGAGCATGCTTGCTGCCAGCGCACGGGGTTCATTGTCAATAGGCATGGCTGCGTGTCCTTTTCGTTGACTCGAGTGGTTTGATTACTGTTGCGGTGCCGCTTCGACGACACGGAAGCTTCCACATTGATCGGTTCGCCAGCTCACTATGAGCCAGTCAGCCCGTTCCATGGCCAAGGCCGCGCTTCTCGCATCGTCGAGCGACGGGTAGAGGCCGGTCAGCTGGATTTCGCAGTCATGGCTGAGCGGGTCGCGCCCAATACCGGCAAAGACTTCGAGTGACCCGACGCCGTAGGCGTCCATGGCTTCGAGCAGCGGATCGGCTGCCTCCGGTAATGCGGTCTGATTCAACGGCAGAACGGCCCGCGCTGAAGCACCGATCTCGATCAGTGCGACAACCAAACCGGCCACTCCTGCAGCGATTTTCGCGAGTGCGACCAGCTCGTAGACTCCGTGTAGGATTTCGGCTCCGGTGATCAGGTGGGCGAACCCTTCACCCGGCGACGGCTCGCCGGCGGAAATGCACCGGCCGATGTCCAGGCCATCGATAGCGCCCTGCCGGCCCGCCTGAACACCCTCGGAATACGCCGTACCGTCGTTGGCGTCCATTTCGTCAGGCGGGTCGAGCGGGATTGACACGTCGGCGTAACCCGAGACAAAACCCATCGCCCACGCGTCAGCCAGGCTGGGGCTCGGATGACCGAGATAAGGGTTTTCAACCATGCGATCTCCTTGTTTTGCAGTCGAGCGGAACGTATTTCGCTGCAAACCAGATGGCATGCGTAGTTGACTACTCGTTGAAAGCGCAACCAACCCACAGCGTCGCTGCGACAGTTGAGAAGGCGTCGATGCTGTTGTCACACCGGTCTTCTCAACTTTGATCAGTTGCCGTGGGCATTCGCCAGTATGCGGAGCAGCTATCGTCTTCGTGCTCCGGCCAGCCTCACGGAAGCGCGCTGAGCCCGCGCGCCAGGGTGGCCGCGAGCGTTACCCACCACGGCGGCCGCGGTGAAGCGTGGCGCGTCGTCGGCACTGGCAGCCTCCTGGGAACCCTCGATCCGACCGGGGTCAGCGGTCTGGCGGGGGCCACCGGTTGCCTTTGTATGGCGGCACCAGGTGTGGGCCGCGATGGTCCCACGGCGGCTCGCCAAGCGGTGCGGACGAGGCTACACCGATTCCAGAACCGTGGACGGACGCGTAGCCAAGCCGGGCCTGAAATTGTCAGCTGGCCACGTCGCTACGACACCCCCAAAGACCCGACGCGGCGCGACTGCGCCGCGCTAAGCCGCGGCAGTAGTGCAAACGGCCTCTGCTGCACTCGCTACACAAAGAGGTCGCGGACACCGAGTCCGCGACCTCTGCGATTGTGGGCGAAGGGGGACTTGAACCCCCACGTCCCGAAGGACACTGGCACCTGAAGCCAGCGCGTCTGCCATTCCGCCACTCGCCCCAACAACCGGGGGAGCCTATCACGCAGGCGCCCCGACTCTTCAACCGTACCGATGCTCCCCCACGGCCCGCCACCTGCGCCGACGCCGACCGTTGCCGAGCCTCTGAGCTGCTTGAATGCAACTCTCACGATTTTGTTGGTCCCACTGGCGTGTGCTGGGCCGATACCATGCAATTGAGCGATGTGGCCAGCGACACGCTGGTGAGCAAAGTCGTGAGCAGAATCGACAGATACCTACGAGTGAGGCAGGCGGTGACATGGGTCTGGTCGACCGTATCGAGCGCAAGCTCGAGTCGACCGTCGGTGACGCATTCGCGCGGGTCTTCGGCGGTGCGATAGTCCCGCAGGAGGTCGAGGCGATGCTGCGCCGAGAAGCCGACGCCGGCGCGCGTGAGGTGCTCGGCGGCCGGGTTTTGGCTCCGAACGACTACGTCATTACGCTCAGTGTGCCTGACTATCAGAAGGTGAGCGCCGACCCCGACCTGACATCAGCGACTTTCGCCAAGCACTTGGAGGGCTACATCCATGAGCAGGGATGGCAAACATATGCTGATGTCGTCGTCAGGTTCGAACAATCATCCAACCTGCACACCGGACAGTTTCGCGCGCGTGGCGCGGTCAATCCTGACACGACCACTGGCGAGCCCGCCCCACCACCTCGAGAACTCTCTTCTAACGCAGAATCAGGAGTACCACCGATGAGCGACAACCCAAGCTACCGCGGCGGTCAGGGTCCGGGGCGCCCCACCGACGAGCCCTACGACGACCGGTACGACCGGCCGCAGGACCCGCGCGGTCCGTACCCGCCACAGGAGCAGGCCGGCTACCCGCCGCCGCCTCCGCCGCAAGGCGACCAAGGCTATCCCCCGCGCCAGGGCGGCTACCCCGACCACGGCGGCTACCCCGACCACGGCGGCTACCCCGACCACGGCGGCTACCCCGATCAGGGCTACGGGGAGCAGGGCGGCTATCCCGACCAGGCCGGCTACCCCGACCAGGGCGGCTACCCGCCGTCGTCGTATGAGCAGCGTCCGCCCGCCGGCTATGGTCCGCCGCCCGGTGGCGGCTACCCCGACCAGGGCTACCGCCAGGCTCCCGCGGGTTACGGCCCGCCTCCGGGGGGCCAGCCCGGCTACGGCGCGCCCGCCGCGGACTACGACTACGGCCGTCAGCCCGGCCCCCGGCCTGACGAGGGCGGCTACGGCAGGCACGAACCGCGGCCCGCTTACCCCGACCAGGGCGGCGGCCACCCCGATCAGGGCGGCTACGGCGGCGGCTACGGCCGCCAGGATCAGGGCTATGGCGCCCCGGCTGGCGCCCCGGCTGGCGCCCCGCCCGACTACGGCCGCTACGGCGAGCCCGCCGGTGGATACGCCGAGCCCGGCTACGGCGAGCCCGCGGGCGGCGGGTACGACTACGGTCAGCCCGCCGGATACGGCGCCGGCTACGGCCAGGCCGACTACCCCGCCGCGGGCACCTCGGTCACCCTCCAGCTCGACGACGGCAGCGGCCGCACGTATCAGCTGCGTGAAGGCTCCAACGTCATCGGCCGCGGCCAGGACGCGCAGTTCCGGCTGCCGGACACCGGGGTGTCGCGCCGTCACCTGGAGATCCGTTGGGACGGTCAGGTGGCGCTGCTGTCGGACCTCAACTCCACCAACGGCACCACCGTGAACAACGCGCCGGTGCAGGAGTGGCAGTTGGCCGACGGCGACGTGATTCGCTTGGGCCACTCCGAGATCATCGTCCGCATGCACTGACGGAACGGCCGTCACTGGGGGCGAAGCTGGTCGCTTCACCCTCACGTGGATGGCCGTCCAAGTATCGTGACGTTGCGCCGGGACGGCCAGCACGGATGGAGACGGAGAGGACGTCAGATGCAGGGGTTGGTTCTGCAACTGACGCGCGTCGGTTTTCTTCTGCTGCTGTGGTTGTTCATCTGGTCGGTGCTGCGCATCCTGCGCACCGATCTCTACGCACCGACGGGTGCGGTCATGGTGCGTCGCGGCCTGCCGTTGCGGAGGTCCCTGCTGCCCACACGCGGGCGCAACGTGCCCCGGCAGCTGGTGGTCACCGAGGGCGCGCTGGCCGGCACCCGCATCACGCTGGGCAGCCAACCGGTACTCATCGGCCGCGCCGACGACTCCACGCTGGTGCTCACCGACGACTACGCCTCGACCCGGCATGCCCGGCTGTCGCCTCGAGGCTCGGAGTGGTACGTCGAAGACCTAGGATCGACCAACGGCACATACCTTGACAGGGCGAAGGTGACGACGGCGGTACGGGTTCCGATGGGCACACCGATTCGGATCGGCAAGACGGTAATCGAGCTGCGCCCGTGACACTGGTGCTTCGATACGCCGCGCGCAGCGACCGCGGCCTGGTCCGAGCGAACAACGAAGACTCGGTATACGCAGGCGCGCGGCTGCTGGCGCTGGCCGACGGTATGGGTGGGCACGCGGCCGGCGAGGTGGCCTCTCAGCTGGTGATCGCCGCGCTGGCCCATCTCGACGACGACGAGCCCGGTGGTGACCTGCTGGCCCAGCTGGCCGAGGCGGTTCGGGAAGGCAACGCGGCCATCGCCGCTCACGTCGAGGCCGATCCCGAGCTCGAGGGCATGGGCACCACGCTCACCGCAATCCTGTTCGCGGGCAACCGACTTGGTCTCGTCCACATCGGCGACTCCCGGGGCTATCTACTGCGCGACGGCGAACTCACCCAGATCACCAAGGACGACACGTTCGTTCAGACGCTGGTCGACGAGGGCCGCATCACCGCCGAGGAGGCGCACAGCCATCCGCAGCGGTCGCTGATCATGCGCGCTCTGACCGGCCATGAGGTCGAACCCACGCTCATCATGCGCGAGGCCCGCGCCGGCGACCGCTACCTGCTGTGTTCCGACGGGCTGTCCGACCCGGTCAGCCAGGAGACCATCCTGGAGGCCCTGCAGATTCCCGACGTGGCCGAAAGCGCCGACCGCCTCATCGAATTGGCGTTGCGCGGGGGCGGACCCGACAACGTCACGGTGGTGGTGGCCGACGTCGTCGACTACGACTACGGCCAGACCCAACCGATCCTGGCGGGCGCGGTGTCCGGCAACGACGACCAGGTCGCCCCGCCCGACACCTCGGCCGGCCGGGCTTCGGCGTTCAACCCGCGCCGCAACGAAGTCCAACGTGCTCTGCCGCAAGCCGAAGAGCCGGCCGCTCCGCCGGGGTCGGGGCGCCGTATCTTCATCGCCGCGGCGCTGGTGGTGTTGGTGGTGCTGGCCGGGCTCGCCATCGGCCGCGAGGTCGTGCGCAGCAACTTCTACGTCAGCAGTCACGACGGGGTGGTGTCGATCATGCGCGGGGTGCCGGGGTCGTTTCTCGGCTATTCCCTGCAGGAGGTGTACCGGCAGGGCTGCCTGACCCCGCACAACGGGCTCAATCTCGTCAGCCCCGGGCAGGCGCCCGAGAACTGTCAACTGTTCCGCGTCGAAGACCTGAAACCCTCCGAGCGGTACCAGGTCGAAGCCGGCCTGCCCACCGGTTCTGAAGACGAGGCCATCAACCAGATCAGCCAACTGGCCCGCGATTCGCTGCTGCCCGTCTGCCCGCCACCGGCTCCGCCACGGCCCACCACCACGACGTCGCCGCACTCGCCGGGAGCGACGAATTCACCTGGGCTGCCCAATGTTCCGCGCACAACCGCCGAGCGGACACCCGCGCCGGAGAGCCCGCGCACGTCGCCGCCACCGGCACCCGGCACGCCGGCGCCCGCACCGCCCCCGCCCGGCACGCCGGCGCCCG